>JAZUGV010000050.1:0-47962 GCA_045641385.1 Agathobacter sp.
ATAAGAAAAGCCCTCCTGAAATGTAATATATTCAAGGGGCTTCGCCGCATTTTATTGACTATTTGTCAAGCTTTTTCTTATGAAATTGTAAATAAAATAGATATATATCTTAACTTAATGACATTATCCAGTGGACCTCGGTTTTGGCACGACCGGAGCGGAGCGAAGACCGAACCCGTCACATTTATGTGCCGGGTTTGGTTTCGCTATCGCTTCGAAAAATAAAAGGGACATCCTTCACGGATGTCCCTTTTATTTTTCAAAGCGATAGACGGGGCTCGAACCCGCGGTCTCGACCTTGGCAAGGTCGCGCGTTACCAACTACGCCACTATCGCATATGTTGTTGTCTGCTCTCACAAGCACAAGTAGTATATTACCAAATATGGTGATGCATCGCAACAACTTTTTTTCAATTTTATAAAAAATTTTGAAGACTATTCACTAAGTTCTGAGAGATAGCCCTGCATTGGCTCAAGATCCACAAAATAGGTGGTCTTATTCTTCTCTAACTTGGTAGAGCCATAGTGCTCTTTGTTGTACTTGGTTGTAATAACAGTTGCAATTACTACCACAAGAACGATAGCCACGATAATCTCCACGGCATGTCTGATTTTACGGACTGCTTTATTTCTAGCGATGGTCGATTTACGATTCGCCTTTTCTTTTTTATACTGATCTACTTTCTGCTGACTCATAAAAAGTCTCCTTTCGCGCTCACGCAAGGTGTATTTTACCACACCCATCAAGCGCATTTCAATGATAATATTTCTCTAGTATGTGCGCAGTCTTAAACTGGCAGATTGCGGTGCTCTACTGCAGTCGAAAATACAATTTGTGTTTTGGTTCGGCCAAACTGCTGAAGGTCATTGATAAACTCATCTAACTCCTGCGTATCGCGGAAAGCCACCTCAAGAAGCATCGCATAATCACCAGTAACACAGTTACACTCCACAACATTTTTGCAGGCATCTACATAAGGATAAAATTCCTTTTTCTGAATCGGATCTACATCAATATTGATAAATGCCTTGATACGATAACCAATCGCCTCTAAGTTTACCTGTGCATGGTAGCCGTTAATCACGCCAATTTCTTCTAGTTTCTCAATACGGGCAGTTACCGCTGGCGAGGAAAGGAATACCTGCGCAGCAATATCCTTGATGGAAGTACGGGCATTCGTCTGTAAAATTTCTAAGATTTTCTCATCGATCGCATCGATTGTGTTTCTCATAATGAAACCTCCTTATGAGCGATAATCTGCGTTGATTTTAACATAATCATAGGTCAAATCACAACCCCAGGCGGTTGCACATTCACTGCCTTCGTGCATATCTACAAAAACAGTTACCTCTGCTTCCTTCATGATTTTCACAGCAAATTCCTCATCAAAGTCAAGAGGTGTTCCATGGTCAAACACCTGAAGTCTTCCAGCTGCACTTTCAAAGAAAAGTTCCACATCATTCTGATCAAACTGTGCACCTGAATATCCCATTGCACAAAGGAAACGTCCAAAATTTGCATCACAGCCATAGATAGCTGCCTTGGAAAGATTTGAGCCGACAATCGCACGCGATAAGGTTCTAGCGTCCTCCTTTGATTTTGCATTGACAACCTTTGCCTCAAAGAGCTTTGTTGCGCCTTCTCCATCTCCAGCCATTCTTCTTGCCAGATAGGTGCAAACCATGCTTAAGGCTGCCTTAAAGGTCTCGTAATCTGCTCCCTTATCCGCAATCACAGGGTTTTCTGCAAGTCCATTTGCCATCACAAGAAGGGTATCGTTGGTGGAGGTATCTCCATCAACCGTAATCATATTAAAGGTATCCTTTACGACATCGCTCAAAGCCTCCTGAAGTAAGGCCTTTTCGATTGCAAGGTCGGTTCCAAGAAAAGCAAGCATGGTACACATATTTGGGTGAATCATACCACTTCCCTTGCTCATTCCGCCAAGAGTAACCTTCTTTCCACCGATTTCAAAGGTAACAGCATATTCCTTATTGATGGTATCTGTTGTCATAATCGCCTTAGAAGCTGCAGTACCAGCCGCATCACTCTCCTCTAAGGTCTTACTCATTTTCTGTACACCAGCGACAAGCTTATCGACAGGAAGCTGCATTCCAATAACACCCGTCGATGCAACAGCAACTGTGTCAAACGGAACCCCCATCGCCTCCTCAACTGCTTTTCCAGTCGCCTCACAGGCATCAAAGCCCTCCTGACCTGTGCATGCATTGGCAATGCCTGAATTGATTACAACTGCCTGCATTGGCTTACCTGAAGCAACAATCTTCTGATCCCACTGAACGCAGGCTGCCTTGACCACATTGCTGGTAAAAACACCAGCGCAGATACATGGGGTGGTTGAATAAACCATGGCCATATCGGTTCTGTCCTTGTATTTGATGTTTGCCTCACAGCTGGTAGCCATAAATCCTTTTGCGGAGCAAATTCCGCCTTTTATTTCTGTAATACCCATTTTCATGCCTTCTTTCGTCGGATAAATTCTATTCTTTTTCTTCCATTACACTCTTGTAAGCAGGACGAATAATCTTGTTCATACCCACCATCTCCTCTAAGCGATGAGCACTCCAGCCTACAATTCTTGCGATTGCAAAGAGCGGAGTATAAAGCTCCATTGGAATCTCAAGCATTTCATAAACAAAGCCGCTGTAGAAATCGACGTTTGGAGAAACACCCTTAAAGATATGTCTCTTCTCCGCAATCAGCTCTGGTGCAAGCTTCTCAATCATCTTATAAAGGCCAAGTTCCTTCTCCTTGTTCTTGTGAACAGCAAGTCGATCGACATAGCTTTTAAAGACTCTCTCTCGAGGATCCGAAATCGAATATACGGCGTGGCCCATACCATAGATTAAGCCCTTGCCATCAAAGGCATTGCCATCCAAAATCTCAGAAAGATAAGCTCTTACCTCGGACTCATCTCCCCAATCGCCAACATGCGAGCGAATATCCGCCATCATCTCCATAACCTTGATATTTGCACCACCGTGCTTTGGTCCTTTGAGGGAACTCATCGCAGCGGCAATGGCAGAAAAGGTATCTGTGCCGGCCGAGGTAACCACGCGCGTTGTAAAGGTAGAATTGTTACCGCCGCCGTGCTCCATATGAAGCATTAAGGCAACGTCTAAAACCTTTGCCTCGACCTGAGTATACTGCATATCCGGGCGAAGCATACGAAGGAAATTCTCAGCGGTCGAAAGAGATGGATCCGGTCTGTGGATATACATACTCGAATCATTCTCGTAATGGTTGTATGCATGGTATCCATACACGGCTAACATTGGAAAGTTCGCAATCAGCTGCATACACTGACGAATATTGCTCGCCAAATCTGCAGCGTTTGCGTTTTCATCATAAGAAGCGAGCGTAAGAATACTTCTGGTCATCGAATTCATAATATCCTTCGATGGTGCCTTCATAATTACGTCTCTGGTAAAATTGGTAGGAAGCCAGCGGCTGGCCGCAAGCGCCTCGTTAAATTCAGCGAGTTCTTCCTGCGAAGGCTGCTGTCCAAACAACAGGAGATATGCTGTTCTCTCAAATCCAAATTCATTTTCAGGGACGTTGTGAATCAGGCTGTGGACATTATATCCGCGATACCATAACTCACCGTCACAAGGATCGATTTTGTCATCGTCGTTTTTGAAGGAAATAATCTTAGAGATATTGGTCAGTCCGGTCAATACACCCTTTCCATTCAAATCACGAAGTCCACGGTTTACTCCATATTCCGAAAATAAACTGTCTGAAATTGTATCATTGGAAACGCAAAGCGTTTCTTTATTGCTGGCATATTCATTTATGTCAAATTTACTCATGTAACCCTATCCTTTCCTACTGTTACACAGGAGTTCTACTTCCATGACAGGTAAAGTAGATCGTCTGGTACTCTGCAGAAACAAAGTGAAGCAGGTTCATGCCCTTAATGGTCTTTTCCTCGTCGAGATTGACAAACGGATCATCTAATACCAAAAACGGCTTTTCCTCCTGATACATTGCATCAACAAGTGCAAGTCTCATACAGACACCAATTAAATCCTGAAATCCCACTGACAGATGCTCCACGCTGCGCAGTTCTCCCAACTCACGGCGCTTCATGGCAATGTTTGCATCAATCACCCAATCATCTCCATCAGACTTGATAATCTGATTATAATATTTGCGGAACGCGTTGGAGATTGGTGCCATATATCTGGCAGTAAACTGCTCTCTCGCGGTTCCCAAAAACTGCTGTGTCAGGCTGATGATGTTATATCGATGCTGCTCGCTTTCCTGAAGCTTGCGGCACTCCAACAATTCCACCTGTTTCTCATCCATATGGTCAAGTTCTTCCTTGAGATTATCAATCTGGCGATTACACTGGTCAATTCCGGTGCGCACAGTCTCTAATTCATCATCAATTTCAGAAATTCTGCGATTGATATCATCAAGGCTTCCCTCAGCTGTCACAGCGATAGTCAAATCCTGCATATTGTTATTCTGTTCAAACAGGCATTTTCTGTCATTTGCTGCATTTGCAGATTCAAGCGCAGCACGATACTTCACTGCTTCAGTCTGAATCATAATCAGACGCGCTGTCTTCTGCTCGCCAAGCGAAAGCTTGTACTGAAGTTCAAATGCCTCCAACTGATTTTTAATCGACCGAATTTCAAATTCGGTAGCCTCGATTTCCTTCATGCGGGAGCTTAAACGGTTGTAGTCCTTTGCCTGCGCCTTCAGTTCATACAGTGCGCCGGAATAGGTTGAAACCCCACAGAACACATTGACGCGCTCAAGGAACTGTCTTGTTTCCTCCTCCACTCCTGTGATTTCTTTTTCACGCAAAAGAGCCTGTTCACGAATCTTTGTAATCTCGTCGATTTCATCCTGCTGACGCTCCTGAAAATGACGAAGCTTGGTCTGATAGCGATTCATATCGCCCTTTGCCTTTCCAAGCGCAACAAAGAAAAATATAGTTGCAACAACAAGCAGTCCTACTCCGCCAAACATATAAAATGGTGCGGTGCGAATCATAAAGAAGCCAACCAGAGCCAGAGCAAAGGCTGCCACTCCTAAAATCCCAAATACGATGCCAAGCACGGTGAACACATTGGTAGGCTTTGGTTTTTCCGGAAGAGGGTCAATGACCATTGTGGTCTTCTCTCGTTCCTCAAGAGAAGCCTCTAATCTGGTCTTTTCCTCTTTTACCTCCGCAAGATTTCCAAAGCGTGTAATGACAGTGTCGATCTCCACCTCGGTAGGAATCGTATTTGCAAACATCGCTGAAAGCTTATCATACTGTGTCTTTTCACTGTCAGAGAAATTTAAATGTTCCAGATGCAACTGCTTTTCTTCTAACTCACGCGCGTTCTTTAAAGCCTCTGCAATCGCCTCATCCTCTGGGGCTGTATCGCTAAAGATATCCTTAAAGGAATCTAATGCCTCAAGCTTTTGCACACAGTCCGAACAAATCTCAAGATACTGTTTCTGAAGCTCTGTTCTTCGGCTGTCCTCGCTGGCAATTCGAAGCTGCGCTGCCATATCCTCGCGCTCTTTTATCAAAAGGTCTTTCGTCTGCTCTGCAACTTTCTTCTGCTCATTTAACTGCTCTAAGCCAACCAGCGCACTTGCATAGCCGCGAAGTTCTTCCTCAAGCTCTGTCAAAAGATTTTTGCGACGCTTGATACTTCCCGTTGCACGGTTTGGATTTAAAGAGTTTGCAATCGCCTTAAGCGATTCCTGAGCAGTCTCATAATTATTGATATCATTGGTGTTTTCCGCAAGATTTCCCAGCTTTGCATTGATGGCATCGCTTGTCTGGCTTGCACAGTCATTCTGCGCAATAAACACACTTCTCTTAAAGGAATTGCTATCCAAATCAAAGAGAATTTCACCGACATTTCCGTTAAAATCTACGCTCTCAAGGTTTGTAGCAAGATCATAGACATGGCATTCATCCTTCTTTTCAGAGGCGCCAAAGGTTCGGCTGATACGATATTTTCTGTTTCCAAAAGCAAAGTCGAGTTCTCCACCATAAACGCCCCCCTGCCAAGGCATATAAAAGGTACGCTCACGCTCGATTGCTCCAGGTGCCTTCTTTGAGTCAAAGCCATAAAACATCGCCTTGATAAAGGCTGCGAGAGTACTCTTTCCCCAGGCATTTGGCTCATTGATGACATTGATTCCATCATTAAACTCCAGGGTGAGATCACTCAATTTTCCAAAATTATCTACATGTAATCGAAGTAACTTCAAACTAAACTTCCTCCCCAGACAATGCCAGAATTCCACAACGGATAACCTCCGTCTTTTCCTCATCAGACAAATCCGAATTCATGACAAGTCGTACAAATTCTCCCTTTAAGGACTCATCCTTCTCATAATCGCTGTAGCGAATCAAGAGTCTCGTCTCGTCCTTTACTTTTACAGAATAGAAATATTCTGAGAACATTTCCTGTAAATAATCAATATTGATTTCACTCTCTACATCGATTTCTCCGACCAGCAAAATCTTCACAAGACTGTTTGCTGGGAAAGCCGCCTCATTGATGGCTGCCTCAATTTTCTTCGCCGCCTCATTGGTGCTCATAACATCTTCCATATCCACGGGAAGCTCATGTAGAGTTCTCGCTGCAATTGGCACAAAGCGATAGGTGGCGGTCAAAGCGTCCTCATCAATATTTAGCTCGATAAAGCCCTTCTCTCCACACTCGTCATAGCCACGTCCCTCTAAACAGCCTGAATAAGCATACATGCCGCGACTGTCAAGCTTGTCTGCAACTCTGGTATGAACATGTCCCAAAGCAAGATAATCGATATTTTTATTCTTCAGCTGATCTAAATTGATGGCCTGTGCATCCGTCTTTGATCCATATCCACTTAACTGTCCGTGCAGCATCACGATATTGTAGGAGCCATGTGGGAGCACCAGTGAGTGATAAATCTGGTTTGCGTTATCTGCATTCAACTCTACCCCTGCAATCTGAACCGGGCCGAGCGAATAGCTCGTCCAATTCTCCTGAAACATATGCAGATTCTCAGGAATTGCATCTAACTTTGAAAGGAAATTATCATCATCATGATTGCCCTTTAAATAAAAGAACTCTAAATCTCCATGTTCAACAATTGTGTTGTATACCATATTTCTGGCAGTTGCAGAGATTGTACGTGTATCAAATAAATCTCCTGCAATCAAAATGCCTGTCACATGGTTGACAGAGGCATATTCGACCATGCGGTGAAAGGTGCGAAGAATTTCTACCCTACGCTCCTTTGCCTGCTCTTTGGACAGATTTGCTGTCATTTTTGAATCCAGATGCAAATCTGCACAATGGATTAATTTCATATGGTTTCTCCCTCTAACTTAGGAACCTCCACTCCGCGCATTTCCACGCGAGGTGTTCCATGATTTTCGATATAGTCTGCGGTAATGGTTACCGTACCAATGTTGTCGTCCTTTGGAATCTCATACATGATGTCTAACATGTACTCCTCCAGCACAGAGCGAAGCGCTCTTGCGCCGACCTTCTCTTCCTTTGCCTTTTTCGCAATTGCATAGAGCGCATCCTTTTCGAAGAGCAGATTCACCTCGTCCATCAAAAACAGCTTCTTGTACTGCTTGATGATCGCGTTCTTTGGCTCAGTAAGAATTTTCACAAGCATATCCTCTGTTAAAGACTCTAATGCACAGATGACCGGAAGACGGCCGATAAACTCAGGAATCATACCAAATTTGCGAATATCCTCCGTCTTTACCTGTGAAAGAATATTTTCATCCTCATCGTACTGATCCTTGAGGGAGGAAACAAAACCAATCGAAGCCGATTTATTTAGTCGTTCGCGAATGATTTCCTCAAGTTCTGGGAACGCACCGCCGCAGATGAATAAAATGTTCTTGGTATCTACCGTGGTCATTGGAACCATCGCGTTTTTGCTGCTGGCTCCGATTGGAACTTCAATCTCTGCTCCCTCTAAGAGCTTCAGCATTCCCTGCTGTACTGATTCTCCGCTGACATCTCTCTGGTTTGCGTTGCGCTTCTTTGCAATCTTATCAATCTCGTCGATAAAGATAATTCCGTGTTCTGCACGCTCAACATCATTGTCTGCCGCTGCAAGCAGCTTGCTGACAACACTTTCAATATCATCACCGATGTAGCCCGCCTCTGTGAGGGAGGTTGCATCTGTGATGGCAAGTGGAACATCCAAAAGTCTTGCGAGAGTCTTAACCAGATAGGTTTTACCGCTACCGGTTGGACCAACCATCAGCATGTTTGACTTTTCGATTTCTACTCCGTCCTCTTCCACCTTGCTCATAATACGCTTGTAGTGATTGTATACCGCCACAGACATAATTTTCTTTGCCTGCTCCTGTCCTACCACATACTCATCTAAAGAAGCCTTGATGCGGTGTGGTGCTGGGATCGAATTGATATCAATCACTGGCGCAGCCTTCTTTTCTTTCTTTTTCTTTTTCACGCGCTGCTGTCCAGGCATTCCCATGCCCATATCTGCAAGATTCACAAACTGAATATTTGGAAATCCACCAGCGATATTGTGAAGGCCATTGTCCTTCTTATCAGAACTCTTTGAGGAATCCTTATTTTCATCGCCATTTTTCGCATCCGTATCCGAATCGCCAGCGATTTCAGAGGCTTTTGGCTCATCTGTGTCTACTTCCTTAAACTCGTTTGGAACAGGGGTTGTTCCAAATGGAATATTCATCCCGCCAGGGAAGCCCATCATGTCGCCAAAACCAAATGGCATATTATTCATGGAATCAAAGGTTTTTTGCATACAGTCTGGACAAATTGGCAGATTTGGCTGAATCTTAATCAGCTTTCCCGCAATCGACTCAGGGCGTCTGCAGATATAGCAAAACTCCTCATATTCTGATGTATTTTCATCGTTTGTTGTATTCATATTGATGTTATTGTTATCAGTCATTATAGTTACTCCAATTTAATATAAAATCATACTAGTCTATTATATAAAAATAGGGTATTCAAGACAAGGAGTTTACAGATTCTTAATATTCTTAATTATTATAAGAACCATAAAAAATCCCCCACCAAAGTGAGGGATTTTTCTAAGGGAAAAAGAATATTTACTCTTTTACAGCACCAGCAGATACACTACTGATAATGTACTTAGAGAACACAAAGAATACGATAAGAATCGGGATAACGGAAATCGCTACACAAAGGTAGGTAGCACCCTGATTCTTTGTGATGTCGACCGATGCACGAAGGGTTGTCATCATAACAGTAAGAGGCATCTTCTCATTCGTGTTGATGAGGATCAATGGAAGCAGGTATGAGTTCCAGTTTCCGATGAAGCCCATGATGCCCATGGTAGCAACTGCTGGTAAGGTGATTGGAAGTACGATGCGGTGGAAGCTGAAAAGCTCATGTGCACCGTCGATTCGTGCTGCTTCAATCAGCGATGGAGACAGTGAAGACAGAATGTACTGTCTTAAGAAGAATACTGTTCCAGGCGAAGCAATTGCTGGAATAATCAATGGAATGTATGAATCAATCAGTTTCAACTTAGCGCATAACTGATAGAAACCAATGAGTGACAACTGTCCAGGAATCATCATGAAAATGAGGATTACCATGAAGATTGTCTTGTTACCTCTGAACTTATAAAATGCCAAGCCATAGGCTGTCAAAGTTGAGAAGTAAATCGATAACAGAGTTGCTGGGATTGCAATGACTGCAGAGTTTAACATACCTCTAAAGAGGTTGAAGTAACCAAAAATGGTATCCCAGTTTGTCTTTAAGCTGCTTCCTGGAAGCAGGGTAAAGCCCTTTACAATCTCATCACCTGTTCTGGTTGCGTTTGCAAGCATCATAAGGAATGGGAGCAAACAGGTGAGTGCCAAAGCAATCAGAAGGATGTAGATAATGGTTGACCAGATATAAAAGCTGACTGGCTTATGTGGTCTTTTGTATTCCACGTTCTGTGTAGCGTCCATTTTAATCCTCCTTTCTGTTAAACAGCTTCAGCTGAATTAACGAAACAACCAAGATGATTGCAAATAATACGTAAGCAACTGCAGATGCGTAACCTGTCTTGATATTTCCCTGTGTAAATGCGAACTTGTACAGATACATCATAGCAGTCTGAACACTGTCGTAAGATGCAGTGGTTCTTGCAATCATAAGGTATGGTAAGTCGAACATCTGAAGACCACCAATGAGTGATGTGATTGCAACATACATCATGATAGGCTTAATCAATGGAAGGGTAATCTTTCCAAAGATTGTCCAACGTCCTGCTCCATCAATTGCTGCAGCCTCATAGTAGTCGCGGTTGATTCCCTGCACACCTGCCATCAGCATCAGGAACGAGTTACCAAACCACATCCAGGACTGAATCACTGCAATGGTATAGCCTGCGGTGTTCTTTGATCCCAACCAGTCAATCCATACATAATGTCCTCCGAAGAGCTTATAGATGGAATCGATTAAGATATTGAAGGAACCAAACTTCCAGTCAAGTAAGGTCTGGAACAAAAATGCAATGGAAGTAGCTGCAATTAAGTTTGGTAAATAATATACCAGACGGAAAATTCTAAGTCCCTTGAACTTGTACTTCACATCCGAAAATACCATCATAAGAAGAAATGCTAGTCCAAGCTGAAGGATAATATTTACAACCCAGATACGAACAGTGTTTCCAACTGAGTTCCAGAAGAACTTGTCCGTGACAACTCTGAGATAATTTTCAAATCCAATAAACTTAAAGCTGCCCATCAGTTTTAAGTTTGTAAAACTCAAGTAAAAGGTACGAAGTACCGGATATACGCTAAAAATACAAAATACAATTACGAAAGGTAATACAAAGGCATAGCCCCAGTTGTTATAGGCTGTAATCTTTGATTTCTTTCTCTTTACTGCTGTCTTTGCCATAACACAAATCCTCTTCATTAAAATAGGGCCCACCCGAAAGTGGGCCCTTGTTATCTTTTTCTATAAAAGATTAACGGTTAACTTTGATTTCACCAGCGAAGTCAGACTCAACCTTATCATAGAATTCAGCAATAGCCTCTTCCTTTGTAAGATCTCCAGTCTTAATCTTGCTGATTGCGTTGCCCCAAAGATCACCAATCTGCTTGTCGTAACGAGTTACCTTAGAGTAATCAATTCCCTTTGCAAGGTCGAGCCATAAAGCGTAAACGTTCTGTCCGCCGTAAACCTCGTTTGCATCGTTCTTATGCTTCTCTAACTGAGAAACTAATGCAGGAGCATCACCCTTTGAAACCTTGTTCTCCATGATCCACCACTCAGAGGTCTCCTCATTTAAGGTAGCCCACTTAATGAACTCCCAAGCACCTTCTACGTTATCAGAGGTAGAAGCGATACCAACGAAGGTTCCACCGCCATATCCGTATGCAGGTCCAGCACAGATTCCCCACTTACCGTAGGTACCATCCTCAGCACCAGGCTCACCAACGTGATCTGCCAAGGTAAGTACTCCCCATGAAGGAAGTCCGAATGCAAATACTTCGGTATATCCGTTTGCGAACTCATCCTTGTTTGCATTGAAGTTATCAGCGTCCCAAATGTTAAGAGGATTCTCTTCACCTTCGGTCTCAGCCCATACACCCCACTGAGTTGCTGCAGAAAGAACTGGAATCTCACCAGCCATAGCCTGATACCATGGTGTAGACCACTGTGCAGCATATGCTGTAAGATCCTTCTGATATAACTCAACTACTAAATCCATATAGTCAAGACGGCACTGAGCAACATTTAAGGTTCCGTCAACAACCCAAGCCTGGTCTCCAGAGAAGTAAGAAACTTCTGAGTCAGAAGCAAAGATTCTGTAACCAGCAGCCTTTAAGGTCTCACCAGCTTCTACGATGCTAGCATAGTCTGCAAAAATCTTTCCTATTTCAGCTGGATCTTCTGTTCCAAATACCTCGTTTGCAATGTCTCTTCTGTAGTAGAATCCAGCAGGAGTGATCTGATAAGAAATAGCTCTCTGAACGCCTTCAGAATCCTTACCACGCTCCCAAACGTAGTCTACGATCTGTCCTTCATAATCTCCAGCACCAAGCTCGTCAAGATCATAGAAGAATCCATTGTCAAAGAAATCGTCCAACATCTGTGGCTCACCAACGATGATATCTGCGTCGCAAGATCCTCCCATCATTGCGGTAGATAACTTGGTTGGGTAATCATCAGTTGCGATGATGTTGAGTTCCACCTCTATACCAGTCTCTTCGGTGTACTTCTCTCCCATATACTTTAAGTCTTCGGTGAAGGTCCAGATAGTGATTTTCTGGTCAGCATCAGCGTCAGACTTCTTTCCGCATGCGCCAAGAGATGCTAATGAAGCAACCATTGCGCCTACGAGTAAAACAGAAACTAACTTTTTAAATTTCATAAAACGTGTCCTCCTTTGTTTTTCAACGTTTCTGTGTTGTTGATAATGTCATTATAGAAAGACCCTAAAACCAAAAAAATGACCCAATTTTTATTTTGGTGTCATTTTTTTAGTGGTGTTTTATTTTATTTTTTGGTTAATTTCACGAATGTTTCCGTTACGTAGTTCTTTTGCCACATTACCTTTAAGGATTCCTCCTGAAATCACCTCTTTTTTGCCATCAAGATAGACAACTTCAGTCTCCAAAATCTGATACTTTCCAGGTATCATATTTTTCTTTTCCTCAAAAATATAGGTCACTTTCGTTCTTCCGAGGAAGGTTGCCTCCACCTTTTTCTCCTCTGGAATGAGATACTCAGGAAGCGCTGGCATAAGCTTTGCACAAAGCTCATTTACGCCTGCTTCATTCTTTTCCATATAGAATGGACGATCGCCAAACATCATGGATTTCCACATGCTGACAAACTCAATGGTAGAACCAGACAGACGAGCCACAAAACCCTTTCCATGAATCTTCTGATTTGGATTTTTGCTGCTTGCAAGGAACGAAGAATTCTCCAAGGTGCTTCTTCCATACATCTTTGGATCAAGGAATGGAATTGCAGCAGCCTGAAAATCAGCAAAGAACTCCTCGTACAGTCCGCTCTTGATTAACTCTAAAAGATACTTATACTCCATGTGAAGCCAGATAGATTCATTCTCCAGCCATCCTGGGGTAAACGCTCTTGCTCTTCCGAGCTCAAAGGATGCCTCCTCTAAAGAAGCATTGACCTTATACATGTTTAACTTGTGATCATATACATCTGAAGCCTTTACATTCTCGTAAAGAGCTTTCTTTCCAAGAAGTCCATCTTTCTCAGAAAGCTTTAAGTATCGAACTGGTCCTTCAAGGAAATATGGAACAGTCTGCACCTCAAAGCGAAGAGGGAATATACCGTCCTCGTTCTCCTCGTATTCAGGCACTTCGTAGGTAAAGTAGGTAGGACAGATTCCGTTTCCATAGCCTAAGGCCTTTTTGATACCACTGTTTACAGTCTCCAAAAAGCCTTCTAAAATTCCCAGAAGCTCCTCTGAGTCAACCATAACGGAAGCACCGGAAATTCCTTCGTAGCTCTTATCACGATATGCCTCCTTGGCATCATTGATTTTGTTCCAGAATGCAAGCAGTTCTGCATCCTTTGCTATTGATGCCTTCTCCATCTCATTGATCAGGCCAATCTCTCTCACATATGCCGCAAATTCCTCCAAAAGAGAAATTTTTGCAGGATATTTCTTTAATGCCGAAATGGTGTATTCAAGCATTCTCGCAAGCTCATAGGTTTCTGACATAGATGCCCCTAACATTCCCGGTGCACCATTTAAAGCGTCATACCAGCCTGGCTTTCCGCCCTCCATCTCAACACCCATTCCATAGGCATCTAAGGTCGCAAACTTTGTTGTACAAAGGAGAAGTAGCTTCTCCATCAGTGTCGTATAAACGATTTCTCCCTTGCCGAACTCCTTTCGCAGACGTTTATCTGCGGTAGCACGCTTTGACTCCTCATTGATTGCATAGTACTGGCGGATTCCCTGCGCAGTCTTTGCGTAACGGCGGCTGCGATGATTGATATTTGCCTGAGAAAGGAAATAGGTATAGGCCTTCTCGTAAAGCATTTCCTCTTCTTTTTCAGGAAAGAGAGAAATATATTCTTCAATCAAATCCAAATTGTAGGTCCAGTGATCACACCAGTATCCCTCTCCAAAGTTCGCATTGTCCTTTACGATTGCAAAGTCCATCAAAAGCAGGAATAACTCTTCTGCCTTCTGTGGCACTGCTGCCATCAAACAGCTATACAGCTGACCTGGGGTAAAGCCTTTTGTTAAAAGCTGCTTTACACTCTCACACTCGATTTCATTTTGTATGATACTGTCAGCCTTCCCCTCAGGAATTTCATAGGTAAGCTTTTCGATGCCAAGAGGATTGTAGCCATCCAACTGAATCAGGCTATAGAACATCTTGATATTTTCCCTTCCAACGTAAGGAGCGAAGAAGGTATCACAGCGGCGATTCTGATTGACATCTCTAAAGTTTCCATTTCCCTGTGAATAGAATTCTGGGAGCATTGAAAAATAGTTATAATCTCTCTCGAGATCTCCATGCTTTCTTGAATAAACATAGAAAATCTTATTGTTTCCTAGCTTGATTGGATATCCACCGCGGAGCACATTGTCCATATAGGTATATGAGCAGTATGCATCAAAGCGTGGGTTTGCAGTCTTTGTTTCAATTCCGCTACACAGTTCTTCCGCTAATTCGATTGCTCGATTTTCCTTTGCCTCAAAATATGCCCCATCCTTTGCGGTTTCCAAAAAGGCATCTAAAATTTCCTTTTTCTCCACCTGTCCAATCATTTCATAGAAGGTAAAGCTTTCCCCCTTTTTCAAATGTCTGGTGGTTGCAAAGAACGCAGATGGCATTAAATTGGAAGAAATCTGTGGGTAGTCAAGCACTGCCTTCATTCCGTTTGCCTTGAAATTTACTGGCTTCTGTAAAGATAAGTCATAGTCAAACACTGCTGCAGGGTCGTTGACACATTCCATCAGATTTCCGTTCTCGTCTACTGCAAGAGCGAAGTTTCCGCCTAGCATTTCGGTAACCTCAGCAGAGTCATCCATGCTGACACGCACTCTGAAGTATGGTCTTCTCTCCTCGCGGTCCTCCACCTGCATCCACGCCTTTGTGGTCTGAAGCATATGCTTCATGGAATACTCTCCAACACCATAGCAGATGATTGCTGGCATACCATCGATGATCTCAAAATCAGCATCGTCCCCAGTATTGGTAAGTGTCACCTTTCTGACCAAAGCTCCTACTGGCTCCTCCGGAAGAATAAAGTAGCTTACCCTTGTTGTAAGCTGATGCACAGGGTCCTCCTCTGTAATGCTCATGCGATTCTTCTCGATTTCCATGGTCTGTCCAAGCTCTTCCTCCGAAAAGAGTTCAAAGAACTCGCCATTTCTTCGAAGAAAACTTCGGAAGCCCTTTGTCTTTACAGCCTCGTAGGCGGTATGCGCAGGATAAAATTCCATGATGGCATGATCCTTATTGTCAACACCGAAGCTGCAGACACCCTGGCCACGATTCACATAATAACACCAGATTGGGATTCCCTTGATTCCAGCGATTCCTGGAAGGAAGCTTGAGAACTCTGAACTTCTTGCATAATCTTTCATTAATTCTTTCATAATCTCTCCTTAAACGTACGATTATTTTCTATGTCAGCCTAGGCCAATGAAACAATGACCTTGTGAATTCGGTTGTTATCCATCTTTGCAATGGTCTCAAGCGGAATGCATAGCTTATGATCTTCTGCGACAGCAATTTCACATCCATCTACAGATGCCTGCTTCACCTGATATTCGCCAACCTCCTTGAGCGAAGGATTCTCATATCGAATCTGCCAGCTGTGTCCTGCAAACTTCAGACTGATGCCTGCATTTCCTTCGCTGTCAAACTGCTCTGCCAAAAGGTTTGGCGAAATCTCAAGGTTTCCAAGCGTTCCTCGAACACCAAACATCTCATTCATTACGGTTAACATATACCAGCTTGCCGCTCCTGTCAGGTAATGATACAGACCCTTTCCACCTCTTCCAAAATATTCTGGAACACCAGGATAAATATGACTCTGAGAAAAGTTCATGGACTGGCGATAGAGGGTTGCCAGGGACTTATAGCCCTCCTTACAGAAGCCTCGGGTATAAAGTGCATTTGCATACATCACTGCCATATGAGAAAAGACAGCTCCGTTTTCCTTTTCTCCAAACGCGAAGCCAAACATACGGCCCATATTGGTCTTAACCTCTCCGAAGTTGGTATTCAGGCGATATCCGCCGCAGTTTGCGTCGTACAGATATGCATCTGCCGCCTTGCAGATTTTTGCCACCTGCTCGTCACTTGCAGTCTTTGCCATAATCGCAAACACCTGACCCGTCAGAAGCATGTTTGCCTTACCGTTTTCTACAGATTCAAGCGCATTGCCATCGTTATCGTAATAACCGTTGAACCAGCCCCCTTCTGAAGACTGATCCGCAATCCACTCGGTCTTTCGAATATGTTCCTTTATCCACTCGCTCTTATTTCGAAGGCTCTTAGCAAGCTCACTTGCCTTTACTGGGACTTTCATTCCACTGACAGAGTGCTTTACGGCCTCACCATATTCCTTTAAGAGCTGATTCTTTGCAGAGACATCCTCATATAAAGCACTTTCATCCTTTAAAAGAATCATTGCCTCCTGCAGAAGGGTAATCTCTTCTCCACGCGCTCCGAAAAGCTCAACCAGTTCAGCCAGTTCGCTTAAATTTTGTGCATAGGCATTCGAGAAAGCGACACTTTCTCCGCGTTTTCCAGCCATATCAAGGGCATCGTTCCAATCGGCATCACGCAGACGAATATGGTTGTGCTCTCCGACCTCCCAAAACGCGGTGAGATTCTGTAAAAGCATATGCTCAAGCACAGTTCCTGTATACTCTCTTCCGTGCTCATCATTCTGCCAGTTCTCCTCTGGATTCCAGAGTTCATCCACACCAAGTCCGCGAAGTACCTGACGATCCTTAAAGTACTTTACTTCCTGCTTTAAGATATCAAGATCTCCAGTCTGGTCAATATAAAGCTTTGTTGTTTTTGCTGGCCATACTCCATGATCCATCCACACTCTGGTGATGGAATTGCGGTCTGCCTTAAACTCGCCTAAATGCTCACCGATGATGGTCGCGTTGGTTCCATCCATTCGCACACCGGCATAATTCGATAACAGCATCTGTCTTACGTTTCCAGGATTCATCAAAAGAAGCGCAAGGCAATCCTGCCACAAATCTCTCCAGCCTCTTCCCCCCTTGCCATAGTCATGATGTGGCAGGAAGGAACAGCCGAATAATCTTCGCAGTTCTGGCTGGAAGCATACCCAGTTCATATAGTTGTCAAACGCCTTGTCACTGGTATGAAATTTCACGTTCACCTTGTTTAACCAGTAATGCTTTGTGCGCTCAAGTTCTCTTTCTACGGCGTCCAAATCAGGATAATCTTCCACCATTCGATTCAACTCTTCCCTGGTGTAGCAGGCTCCTACCATCATGATGTAGCTTGTGCTGCTATATGGAGCAAGGGATTCTGCCTCAAAGGAGAAGCCCCCCATTGCCTCCTGGCCATCTAGGGCGTACCATTCTTTTTCGCCATCTTCTCTTAAAAGGACCGCCTCTGGACGCTCTAAGTCTCCACATCCCGCAAAGCTTTCCTGATCCACAAAATAACCAGTAATCTCTGTGTTTTCTGACTTCACCGTCGCAAAGTATCTTGTATCATTCACCTGATGTCCGCGCTCATCAAAGGAGAGCGTTGGATTCACCTCAACCACACCTTTTCCTGCGCTAATTCTGTGAAGCAGGCTTGTCACATGACGGTGGTCACGAATATTGTCCGCACTGCGTCCATAGAGTGGCAACGCTGCATAAGCCTTAAATCGAAGGGTCTTATCTGAGTTGTTGGTTAAGGTAACCACATGTATCTCAAGATTTTTATCCATAGGCACAAACGATGTCACCTTAGACTCCACCGGAAGCAGCTTTCCTTCCAATTTTGTCTCATGCCACATGTAACCAGCGGTAACAGTCAGTTCCTCTTCCATCGGAGTATAAAGGGCTGCTCTCTGCGCTGCAGATGCCCCGACTGCTGACCAGATTTCCCCAGCCGCCTGTCCTTCTTCATCTACTGGTGCAACCCAGAAGTTTCTTGCAAAGCGATTGTTTTTTAAATCGCAGGAACTCACTGGCTCGTACAGGAAGTGATTCTGATCTAATTTTGCGTCACCGCCCAAATTTGGTGTCACCGCACTTTTTAATCCATACTCGCTGGATAACGGAAAATACAAATCTCTGTATCTTTGTGCTCCGCTCACACAAAAGGTGCCATTGTCCTCAACAAAATCACACTTTAACATTTCTTCATTCTCCTCTTTTACTTTTGTTTTTTCATATCCTCTTTATCGGTTACTCCACTCACCGTTGCAATAGTGAGTAACCATCTGTTTATCTCCAATATTCACGACAGAATATCCCGCCTCATTGATGACATATACAATTCCCGGATTTCCATTTAAGACAACATCAATGATGTTTGTCACACGAACCCCTGGCGCATCAGGAACCTCCATTGCACTTCCCATCACCACCATTTGATCGCGGTTATAAAGATAAATGCCGATGCCAGTTCCTTCAAAATCGGTTACTGCATCATCCACGTGAATGGATGCATAAGCTTCTTTTTCATGACATACTTCTCCATTTCAATTCCTGTATTTAAGAATAAAAAAAAGACCCTCATGTGATAAGGGTCCTTTTTATATAATGGTGTCATTTTTTTATTGCAGCATTTACGGCGTTAATCACACGCTTTTTATCCGCACTCCAAAGAGGTGCTATCAAATGATTCTTGTTGCCATCTCCCGTCAGTCGATGCACCACAAGATCCGGCGGCAACTGGTCCACGCACTCCTTCGTCAGCTGAACATATTCCTCAAAGGAAAGCACCTGAAAGAGGCCGTTTTGATAGTCCTCCGCCAAATCAGTATCCTCCAGCACATGCAACAGCTGAAGCTTTATCCCAGTAGAACCACATCTTACCACATAATTTACGGTATCAAGCATTTGCTTTTTGTTCTCCCCTGGAAGTCCCAAAATCACGTGGGAAATAATCTGCTCAACCCCTGCCTCCAAAAGATTTTTGACGGCAGTCTCATAGTCCTTGTTATCATAGCCCCTTCGAATGTAGGCAATCGACTTCTTGTGCTTCGTCTGAAGTCCCAGTTCTACCCAGACAGGGATTTTCTTTGTCAGCTCGGCAATCAGTTCTAAAACCTCTTTTCCCAGACAATCCGGGCGGGTAGCGATTGACAGAATTTCAATCTCGGGATTTGCAATTGCCTCCTCATACTTTTTGCGAAGCACCTCCACTTCGGCGTAGGTGCCTGTAAAGGACTGAAAATATGCAATATATCCAATGCTCTTATGCTTTGGCATTTTTGGAAAAAGCAGTGCCTTCTGATTTTCCATCTGCTCGTGAATCGGCAAAATCTGGCGGCGCATCCCTCCATTGTTTCCATGGTTTCCATAGTTTCCATGATTTCCACGGTAGCCACCGCCACCGAAATCACCGGCACCACCTGCATCACAAAAGATGCAGCCTCTCGTATCGATTGTACCGTCTCTGTTTGGGCAGGTAAAACCACCGTCCAAAGAGAGTCGATACATCTTTTTATGATAGGTATCTTCCGCATAATCCGTCAGCGAATAATAGGGCTGACCTTCGCCACTTTTCCGAAGTGCTGTGTTGATACGGAAAAAAGCTCCCACCAAGGCATCCTCCGACCAGGCCGCATTCGCCGGGCTGGTGGAAGGAAGTCGTACCGCATTCAAAAGAGCAGGAGAAAAAGTTCCTGCCTTAATTTCAGCCTCAAATTCTGCAAGCAGCATCGGTTTGGTATATTTTTCGTACAAAGAAAAGGATTTATCCCCATTACAATAGATTGCTCGAAGCTTTGCTGTCCTTATGATTTTGCTCAAATCGTTGACAACAACATTGCTGATGCTTGCATCACTGCTCCCCTCGATATCGCAGGAGGCGATGACATCCCACAGCGCAATCCCATGCTTATGCGCAAGCGCACTCTTTTCCTCGACAGAAGCAGGCATTGGTTCCCCCAACACGCGGGAAAGCACTCTCCAAAAGCGATTTTGCGGGTGTCCATAAAAAAAGGCCTGTTCTCTGGACTTCACCGAAGGAAACGACCCTAAAATCAAAACCTTAGAATATTCATCATACAAAGCTGGAATTGGATGCACAATATGATTCTTACTACTCAAGTAGCTTCACCTCACAATTTCCCGTCATATTATCCCAAAAGTGTGCAAGCGGAGTCCCCTTGTAGACACCAATGATGGCATTGTTTAAAGCCCCATGTCCCACGATTAACACATTCTTTCCCTCTTTGGAAAGCGGAATTGCAACGGTATCTAAAAAGCTTTTCGCACGAGCATATAAATCTGCAAAGCCTTCTCCTGCTTCGCAGGTCTCATAATTCACAGGGTCCTTAAAGAGCTTATAGACAGGGTGTGATGGATCCGAAAAAATATTCTGATTGCCCTCACAAACGCCAAAGCTCATCTCCAAAAGACGCTCATCTGTTTCAATGGGAACCTCAGTGCCCTTTAGGAAGAGCTCCGCTGTCTCCCTTGCTCTCTTAAGCGGCGAAGAATAACAGATATCAAAAGGAATCTTTCGATATTCCTCCCCAGCCCTGACTGCCATCTGTCTCCCCTCCTCATTGAGAGGAATGTCAACTCTTCCCTGAAGTTTATACACGGCATTCCAGTCTGTTTTTCCATGCCTCATTATGTAAATCATCGCTTAGGAACCTTTCTCTTGATTGCCTCTAAAATCTCATCCAGTCGATTCTTTTCAATCTTTGGATGACTAAATCCCTTAACACGCTTAAGTGCAGACTTTGAAAGGCCACCCATCTTTTGAATATCCGAAACGACATTGGCAAATTTGAATTCCTCTGCACTCTCCTTTGCCTCCTGAAGACCTTCCATCAGAGAATCCACACGCGCAGACATACGCTCGTTAAAGGCCTCCTCCGCAGCTGCCACCTTGCGGCTAAAGTCAGACAGGGCGGATACCGTAAGCGCAGTATCCATTGCCATAAGCGCCACAAAAATAAGCGCAAACAACTCAAACAGAATCGGACTGATCCAGGTTGTGATTTTAAGGAAAAATGGAATCAGAACATACACCCCAAGAAGCCCTGCAAGCGCAAAGCAGATGGTGTATGGCAGACAGACTCTTCCCTTGATATTAAGGGGCATGTAATGATAATCCCACCAATAAGCGTGAAACAGCTTTTCCAGGGCCCAGTGAGTGACATACTCAAGCACGAAGCTTCCGAAGAAGCCAAACAGAAAAATGTGCCACCAGCGATATTCAAAGCCGACCATATTTAGCACATCCACAAGAATCATAAGCGCAGCCCCGCCAACTCCATAGATTGGAACCACTGGGCCATATAGGAAGCCTCGATTCTCCCACTTTTTCGCCTTTAAGGACACAAAGATGGATTCATAAATCCATCCGCCAACACTAAAAATTGTAAAATAGAACAAATATCTGCTAAGCCACATAAGTTTCTCTCCCAGTGCTACTTTTCTTTCTTTTTTGCTTTGATACGAAGCGTCTTTAAATATGCCTTTTGTTCTGCTGTGATTCGATAGCTTTCCACAGCCTTTTGAATCGTTTTATTGTGCACCCACACAGAAAGCTTCTTTTCTGTCAAAACAGGAATAATCTCATCCCACTGTTTCGCCAATGCCGTCGCAAAATACCAGGCAATCATCATATTTACATAGTATTCCTCGCTGCGAAGTTTCGCCACTGACTTCGCCAGTGATTTCTCAAAGCGCTCGTCCAAAAACATGCGCATCAGCACGCCAATGCCATAGCGAATAGTGTAGGTCTGATCCGAAGCAATCCATTTCTTTGCTAGTAGCAGTACTTCCCTCTCATGCTTCTCAAACACCTTTGGCAAGGGATTGTCACACACCGCCCAGTTGTCGATATAAGGCAAAAAGGCCTCCATTTTTGATACGCATTCCTCAAAATCCCTGATTTCACAAATCAACAGCATATGAAGAAAATTTTCTTCGTAATACTGATGTGGAAGCGTTTGCAAAAACTCATTTACCTCTGTTTCCCGTTCCTTACTTTTTGAAGCTTCCTTCAGTAGTCGCTTCGCATAGGCCTTCATATTTGGAACGCGAATGCCAATGATTGACTCGTTTGGAATGTTTGGTACGATTTTTGAATGAAAGGCACGATAATCCAAATCCTGCATTTCCAATAATTCTGTTTTGATTTGATTTTTCATATTTGTACTCATATAAAATAATTTACCACGAAATCCAAGTTTTATCAAAAAAGACGATGCCTTCGCATCGTCTTTTTTTATCTATGACACTTAAAAGCCGTATCCCCATAGTTTTTAAGATTCTCTGTGATTGTTCTGTCATCTGCGGAATCGATCAAAGCCTCACGACTCTTCTTTGAAATCACCCAATCTCTGTAGGCAGATGGACCACCGACGCATCCACCTTCACAAACCATACCTTCAATAAACTTTTCTGGAAGTTTTCCTGCCTTCATCAAAAGAAGTGCCTTCTTACATTCCGCCGCACCATTTGCAATGCAAACCCCCGCATCCATGGAACGGCCAGTCTCCTCTAAATACTGAAGAACAGAAGCAGTCACGCCTCCGGAATTCGCGTAACGCTTTGCTGCCTTCGATCCTGCCTGATAGGTGTTTTCGGCCTTTTCCAATCCGATTTCCTTAGCACGCATCATTGCGCGGACCTCTGAGAAGGTCATAACAGCATCTGCATTTCCATCAATTTCCTGAACAATAATCTCTGATTTTTTAGAAACACATGGTCCAATGAAAACCGTGTACGCATCTGGCTCTTTGCTCTTTAAATAGCGGGATACGATACACATCGGAGATACGGTAGTAGATACCATATCGATTAACTCAGGATAATGTCTGTAAATCATATTGACAAAGGCTGGACAGCAGGAGGTAGTTTTTCCCTCTCCCTTTGTATATGCCTCATACCATTCTTCTGCCTCGCTCTTCGTGGTAAAATCAGCTCCCATTGCAACCTCTACCACATCGGTAAAGCCAAGCTTCTTTAATGCAACTCTCCAGCTTTCCATAGTGATATCTGGTCCAAACTGTCCCTCTGCAGCCGGTGCAACCATTGCATAGACAGGACGATCCGACTTAATCGCATTGATGACATCGACAATGTAGCTCTTGGTTCCAATCGCGCCAAATGGACACTTGTGAACACACTGCCCACAGCGAATACACTTTTTTTCATCGATGACAGAAATTCCATTTTCATCGTAGGTAATCGCATCAACCGGACACGCATTTTTACATGGGCGAATCAGATGAGCGATTGCATTGTATGGGCAAGCCTTTGCACACTGACCACACTCCTTACATTTGGTAGCATCAATCTTAGAATGTTTTTCACCTGCTGTGATAGCTCCAAACTTGCAGGCGTTGACACAAGCCTTTCCCAGACAGTTCTGGCAGTTTTCTGTAACAACATAAGAGGAAATTGGACAGTCCTCACAGGCAGAAGAAATAACCTGAACAATATTTCCATCGTCTACAGGTCCTGGTGCCTTTCCTTCCGCAAGTCGTACACGCTGACGAATAATTTCTCTTTCTTTGTAAATGCAGCAACGATAGTTTGCCTTTGGTCCTTTGATCATTCGAAATGGAATATTGTCTCTCTCCTCCTCCAACGTTCCATTGAATGCATGCTTTGCAACATGGTAAAGAACATCATGCTTTAACTGTATAATACTGGTATCGGCTAACACAATCCTATCCTCCGTTTATCTTGTTAATCTTTTCACAATATGTACTATACAAGTTTGTTATCTTTTTAACAATACCCTTTTCTCATGTTTTTATAAAAATACAAAAGTTATATTTTATTCTTCAAATCTTATGTCATTTTTTTTATAATAAATTGCAGAAGAAATAATTGGGAGGAACCCGTTATAATGGAAAACCGTATCAAAAAAATTATGCGAGCAAGTATTGTCGCGATTGCCACCAACATATTTCTCGCAGCCTTTAAGGCTGTCGTAGGAATCCTGAGCAATTCTGTCGCCATTACCATGGATGCGCTAAATAACTTCACGGATGCCGGCAGCAGCCTAATCACTATGGTCAGTGCGCGCTTTGCCTCAAAGGAACCAAACAAAAAACATCCTTTTGGCTATGGACGAAGCGAATACCTTGGTGCACTCGTCATCGCTGTATTAATCTTATATGCAGGAATTACAGCCTTTGTGGAATCAGTGACCAGCATTATCCATCCTGAAGTTGCAGAGTACTCTACGCTTTCGCTCATTATCATCATTGTCGCTGTCATTGTAAAATTAGCACTTGCAATCTATACCCAGCGTATTGGCAAGAAAACCAACTCTGATGCATTAGTAGCCTCAGGAAAGGAAGCACTCCTTGATGTAGCAATTTCGGTTGCCACCGTCATCGCTGCTTTTCTGTTCCTCTTCACTCATTTCAGTATTGAGGCCTACCTCGGTGTCATCATTGCCATCGTCATCATCAAGTCCGGAATCGAGACTCTGCTTGAGACAGTATCCAAATTGCTTGGCACCAACGCAGATCCGGAGCTTGCACGCAACATCAAAAACACCATTGCAGCCCATGAGGAGGTTCTCGGTGCGTTTGACCTTGTACTTCACAACTATGGACCAGACGCTTATGTTGCCTCAGTCCACATCGAAGTAAATGAAGATTTATCCATGGAACAGCTAGATACCCTTACTCGTGAGCTTCAGGAAGAGGTTTTCGTACAGCACAAAATTCTTCTCTCTGCCGTTGGCATCTACTCTGTAAATCACTCCAACGAAGAAATCGTTGCCATGCGCAATAAGGTTCGCAAGCTTGCACTAGAGGATGACTTCATTCATCAGCTTCATGGCTTTTATGTCAATCTTCAAAAGAAACAGCTTCGCTTCGATCTTGTAATCAGTCTTGATTCTCCAAAGCGCAGTGAAACCTACGCCGCTGCAGTCGACCGCATCCAAAAGGAGTTTCCTGACTACCAGATCAGCGCAGGAATGGATTTCGACTATAACGAATTATAAAAAGAACTCAAATTCCAAATACCAGTTGGAACTATAATCATTTAGGGGACTTCATCTATGAGGTCCTCTTTTTTGTTTATCTATTATTTTCTTACATAATCTTCTTTCGAAGCAACGGCAGCGACGACTACTACAAAACCTCGCAAGGTAGGATTGATCTTCTCTCTAACGAATTTCGCTTCGAATTTGGTGAGTGTGCTTTTTCTTAGCTTCCAGCGGTCTCTATCTCAGGGCCTTTGTGGACGTAAAGCTAGCAGTTCTATGTGTCCGAAAAGCCTGATGTTTGCACCGCACGACCTGAACCGCCATCCCTGGCTTATGCAGGTCTATACGCGCGTCCAGCGCGTATGCGGTGCATCAGGCTTTTCAGGCACTAAGAACTGCACACTTTACTCTAACAAAAGAACCCCTGAGATAGAGACCGCTGGAAGCTTTAGAAAAATCACCACGGAAAAATTCGACGAAACGAAATTCGTGAATAGGAGAAGATCAATCCGTTGCGTAGGTTTTGAGTAACGAGGAGGTTGCACGAAAGAATGGTTATGAAAGAAAATATTTATTACATAACAAAAGGACCTCATAGATGAAGTCCTTTCAAAGATCTGTATTCCAACTGGTATTTTGGATTGGGTTCTTTTTGTTAGAGTGATTCTCCAGGAACGAGCTTGCTTGGGATAAGGATATGCGACTTTTGTGATGCCCCAGATTCAATACGGCTTTTGATATCCGCAACGAGAACATCCGCCGCCTCTTTCCCAATGCGGATGGTATCCTGCGCAATGGTTGCCGGCGCAGGGCTCACCAAACCGGCGATAATACTTCCATCATATCCCGCAATCCCAATATCCCCAGGAATTTTGAGTCCATTTTGATGAATCATACTGATTCCTCCAAGTAAAGCGGCATCGTCAGGATAAATAATGCAGTCCGGACGATTCTCCATGGAAATCAGGTTCTTTGTATGCTCTGCCACCAGTTCCACCTTACGATATTCGGCCTGGCACAAATATTCTTTTGGAACAGCAAGCCCATTATGCTTCATGCGATCGCAGAAGGCCTCCACACGATCTTTGGTAACCGATGAATATTCCTGTCCATGAATAAAGGCAATCTTTTTGTAGCCCTTAGAAATTGCGTAGTCGACCAGATCTGCCATTCCCTTTGAGTTGTCTGAGCAGACAGAGGAGCAATTGTCGTGCACGTAATCGATGGTTACAATCGGGATCTCGCTGCCCATCAGTTCCTGCGCCTGCGCATCGTCAAAGATTGCGCACACAATGACAACTCCATCAAAGTTGCGATACCGACAGTGTTCCAAAAATGACATCGAATTTTCATTGGTATTGATAAAGGTGATATCATAGCCCAACGCCTCCGCCTCATGCTTAAAGCCTTCAAGCACTCCGGCAAAATATTCGTGCATAAAACCGTAACCAGTATCCTCTTTGTAGAGAACCCCAATATTGTTTGACTGTTTTGTTTTTAAAGAACGAGCCGCTGCATTTGGCAAATAGCCCATTTCAGAAGCAATCTTTTTGATGCGTTCTCGCGTCTCTTCTCCTATGTCTTTTGCATCATGCAAAGCTTTGCTCACGGTTGCAACAGATACCCCTGCCGCATTAGAAATATCCTTTAATGAAACCATTGTGGCCTCCAATAGTTATATTTGTGAATAAAAGACACAGTTTTTTATTCACTCAACGCTCCCATTATACACTATTTCAAAAAATACTTAAACGTTTTCGAAAAAATATTGAAAAATTTTTATCGCTAGAATATACTAAACAGGTAAACTAACTTAAACGTTTTCGTAAACTTGTTTATTTGAGGGGAAAATTATGAAATTTGGCTATTTTGATGACGCGAACAAGGAGTATGTAATCACATCTCCAAAGACACCGCTTCCTTGGATCAACTACCTCGGCAGCGAAGATTTCTTTTCTTTAATTTCAAACACCTGCGGTGGCTACAGCTTCTACAAGGATGCAAAGCTTCTCCGCCTGACCCGCTATCGCTACAATAATATTCCATACGATAGCAACGGACATTACTATTATATCAACGAGGGCGGAACTGTCTGGAATCCAGGCTGGATGCCTTCCAAAACCGAATTGGACAGTTATGAGTGTCGCCATGGTTTAGGCTATTCCACCTTTACTGGCACAAAAAATGAGCTCGAGGCAAAGCTTACCGCATTTGTTCCTATTGGCGACAGCTGCGAAATTAATCGCTTAACCCTCACCAACCGCTCTTCTTCACCAAAGGAATTCTCTGTATTTTCATATGTAGAATTTTGTTTGTGGAATGCGATGGACGATATGACCAACTTCCAGCGCAACTTCTCAACCGGTGAAATGGAAATTCACGCAGACGGTTCTCAGATTTTCCACAAGACCGAATATCGTGAGCGCCGTAACCATTATGCTGTTTATGCTGTGAATGCGAAGGTTGATGGATTTGATACCGACCGCGACAGTTTCCTTGGCGCATATGGTGAAAACCGTGCCCCAGAGGTTGTCGTTTCTGGAGAATCAAAAAACTCTGTAGCTAGTGGATGGGCTCCTGTTGGATCACATCACTTAAAGGTTTCCCTTGCTCCAGGAGAAAGCAAAACCTATATCTTTGTTTTAGGCTATGTAGAAAACCCTGTAGAAGAAAAATGGGTAGGACGTGCGGAAGATGGCATCATTAATCGCGCACCAGCCGATACTCTTCTCTCAAAATATGATTCAGAGGATAAAGTTGCACTCGCGCTTGAAAAGCTGGCAAACTATTGGCATCAGCTCCTCTCTCACTTTACTGTTTCTTCTTCCGAAGAAAAATTAGACCGCATGGTAAACACCTGGCATCAGTATCAGTGCATGGTTACCTTTAATATGAGCCGCAGTGCTTCCTACTTTGAATCAGGAATCGGTCGTGGAATGGGCTTCCGTGATTCCTGCCAGGATTTACTTGGCTTTGTACATCTGATTCCAGACCGCGCAAGACAGCGTATTTTGGATATCGCTTCTACACAGTTTGAGGACGGAAGCGCTTACCATCAGTATCAGCCACTCACCAAAAAGGGAAATGCTGACATCGGAAGCGGCTTCAACGATGATCCACTCTGGCTGATTGCTGGAACTGCAGCTTATATCAAGGAAACCGGTGACTACTCTATTCTTGATGAAATGACTCCATATGACAATGACGAGAGTAAGGCCACTGATTTTATGGAACATCTTCGCAGATCCTTCAACTACACCATCAATCATATTGGTCCTCACGGACTTCCACAGATTGGTCGTGCAGACTGGAATGACTGCTTAAATTTAAACTGCTTCTCTACGGAACCAGGCGAATCCTTCCAGACCTTTGGTCCTTCTGAGGGACCAAACGCGGAGTCTGTTTTCATCGCTGGAATGTTCGTAAAGTATGGAAAAGATTATGTGGAAATCTGTAAGCACCGCGGTCTTATGGATGAGGCAAAAACTGCAGAAGCAGCAATTAAGAAAATGGAGGCAACCGTACTTGATACGGGCTGGGATGGAGAATGGTTCCTTCGTGCCTATGACCACTATCAGAACAAAATTGGTTCCAACGAGTGTGAGGAAGGAAAAATCTTTATTGAGCCACAGGGCTTTTGTGTTATGGCTGAGATTGGCCTTGAGGAAGGCAACTGCTTAAAGGCAATGCAATCTGTTGAAAAGCACTTAGATACCAAGTATGGCATTGTACTCCTACAGCCTGCCTACACCCGTTATCATGTGGAGCTCGGTGAAATTTCTTCATATCCACCAGGATACAAGGAAAATGCTGGAATCTTCTGTCATAACAACCCATGGATTTCCATTGCGGAGACTGTTGTAGGACGCGGAAACCGTGCTTGGGAGGTATATACAAGAACCTGTCCTGCTTACCTGGAAGAAATCAGCGAAATCCATCGCACAGAACCATATGTTTATTCACAGATGATTGCCGGCAAGGATGCGCCAAACTTTGGAGAGGCAAAAAACAGCTGGCTGACAGGAACCGCTGCCTGGACCTTCTTAGATGTATCACAGTACATCTTAGGTATTCGCCCAGACTATAACGGTCTCGTGGTAGACCCATGTATTCCTGCCAAGTTAGACGGCTTCAAAGCAAAGCGAAGCTTCCGCGGCAAAGATTATCTGATTATTGTAAAAAATCCTAACCACGTGGAAAAGGGCATCTCTCAGCTGGTTGTAAACGGCCAGACCATTGAGGGCAACAGGATTCCACTTGACCTTGCTTCTGGTGATACTATCACCGTAGAAGCTGTTATGGGATAACAAATTTGTTTTTAATCTTTTTCTTTTTCTAATCCTTCTAACATATGTCAGAATATATTATTCTAGACAAGAAAATGCAGTCTCAACATGAGACTGCATTTTTATTTCCTGCATATTCAAATTTCCTGTGTTCTCTTTTCCTGTGTTCTCTTTTCGCACATAAAAAACTTATCTCTGCACAAAAAACTCTGTAATTTGCTCCGCCTCTACTGGCTTAGAGTAATAGTAGCCCTGAATATATTCAAAGCCCTTTTCCTTTGCAAACATACTCTGTGCCTCATCCTCAACGCCCTCCACAAGCATGTGGAAACCATTGTTCTTAAAGAATCCTACCAATACACTCATCAATTCGTTTGCAGTCTTATCTTCCAGGGCCTTATAGAGCATACTCTTATCAAACTTAATGGTCATAAATGGATAGCTGACAATTCGCTCCATATTTGAGTAACCAGTACCAAAATCATCCAGATAAAAACGAACACCAGCCGTGTTTAACTTTTCTATGTTACTTATAATGGTTGCATAATTTGAAATCGTTGTACTCTCAGTAATCTCCAGTCGAATGCGCTCTGGACTTACATTGTTTTTGACAATGATTCCCATAATGTCTTCTGCAAAAGCATCATCTCCCAGTTCCTGTGTGGAACAGTTGATGGTAAATGCATCAAAATCATAACCTTCTTCTTCAAGTTTTTTCACAAGCTTACAAATCTTTGTTAATATCACAAGGGTAAGCGTATGGATACTGTCATTCTTTTCGGCAACCGGAATAAACTGGTCTGGGAAGTACATTCTTCCATCCACCTTCATGCGCATCAAAGCTTCCGCAGTACGGTACTCTCCTGTATCGACGGTTCGAATTGGCTGCGTGAAACAGAGAATTCGCTCATCATCGTAGTCCGCATTCTGCTTGATATCCTCTAATACGTTTTCGATGTTGTAGTAGGTCTCAAACTCCTTGAGAATCTGATCGTTCACTTCAATCAGTTTGCTGACATTCTCATCCTCAAAGCGCGTAGTCAAAAACGAAATCAGGGATTGCACCTTCGCTGACGAATCCAATATTTCATCATTTCTGATCGCTATCGCATGAAATACTGGATGCATCTGTACGCCTCGCACCTCATGCTCCCTCGATAAAATTTCATAGGCCTTCTGCGCAGCCATCTTCGCCTGCTTTTCATTTTTGATTCGTGAATATCCCAAATAGGTGTAATGATTTCGCGTGTAGATGTGCACATTGTGCTTAATTCGCTCAATTTCACGACAGGTCATAGCGCGCATATATACAATTTCTTCCTGAATGCTCGAGAATTCATGCTTCTGAAGCTGAGGAAACTTACAATACAAAAGAATATATTTCCTTTTACGCCTGATTTCCGAGTGAAGGAACGCGTAAAAGGATTTGTCATTCTGACTTCCGACGGTTTCATCATACAAAGGACTATGAAACAGCAGATAAAACAAAAGCAATGGAAGCACATAGGTGGAGCTGGAAATGACAAGGGTTGGAAAAAAGAACTGCACACACAACGCCAAAATATCCAGTGGCGCAAAAATCATTGTCCCAATCCAGACAACACGCGAAAGTGTTTTGCTATATCTGATGATGTTGCACAGCGCACAGATTGCCATGATAATTCCGCATGCAAGATAACTATTTGCCCACTGAGACAGGATAATCTTGCCATCCTCAAAAATTAACAATCGATTTGTCAGTAGCGGGAATAAAATGATTGCCGAGTAAACAATCACAAAGAACACAATGTCTCTATATATGTTTTTGATATTTAATCTTCTCTCATAGGAAAGCTGACTGATATAGCTATAGATTAGACATAAAATGACAATATAAAAGGCCCCGAAGGTAATATAGACACTATAAAATTTCGTATAGCTAAAGACTTCTGTATTGCAGGTGATGTACAGCATTTGCATATGAACACAAATTTCCACAACAGACATCCCAAATCCTGCGGTACAAAGACGCAAAAGCTTTGTTCTTTCTGGTCTGGCTGCATGAATTAATCCTAGCATTAACAGGGATAATCCCAGCATCAGAAACTGCACAACAACGTCATATCTCGAAAATAAAATCATCATAATTAAGGCATTCCCCTATTCTATAAATATAACTCCTCATATAGTTCAAAGGTACCGTCTTTTGATGTAAAAGTCAATGCTGATTACTGTCTTGCACCAGATAATACTGCATAAACTCTTGGCAGAATTTTGCTTAACGCAAAGCAAATCAACTCAATGATTGCAAGCGTAATCACAGTTGTCAAAATAAAATTTACAATTCCAAAAGCTGTCTGCTTTGGCAAAGCAAAGAACAAAAGCTTTGTCACAACCGCACTTACATTCAGATGAAGCGCAAACACCCAGAACGAGTGCTTGTGTATAGTACGAACCTTAGGTGTTGGTGCAACAAACAAATCAAACAGCCACCAGAGTGCAATACTGCCTAAGATAAGAACCAGGGTATTCAATACTGGAATATATGGAATCAATCCATATTTTTCTGATACTAAATACGCGATAATGCAAAGGGTTGCAGGCACGGAAATCCACTGCCACACTTTTCCTACCGGTCTGGTCAGGCTGTCAAAATAGAATCGTCCAACAAAACCACCTACAAGATAAAAGATGATGCAGGTCTGGGTATAAAAGAATGGAATTGGAAGACCATACCCAAACTGATGAAGTACAAGGAGCACTACCACCGAAAGGATGGCTGTCAGCTTTGAGTACAAAAGCTTGTCGATGACAGGCGCACAAACGGCAAAGATAATCAACGCAAAAATAAACCAGAAAGGATCATTATATTTGTAATGAAAAATTCCCAGCAAAATATTCGAAAGGGATGGTTCAAAAAGCTCTCTTCCAACAAAATACTGTGACAGAAAGGTCGAGGCAAAAAAATCAAACAGCATATTAAAAATATTCCATAGCAGATATGGAACGACTAATGATAACAGTCTTGTTTTTAGCTTTTTAAAATAACTTTTATCTGAGTAATCACGATAAAATGCTGCTCCAGAGAGCATAAAGAATAGCGCTACTGCAACAAAGCTGTAGGAGCGCTTTAAGGTGATGTCAAAAAATTTGTTAATACCAGCTTCAAATCCATAATTCCCTAAGGTAGATATATGAATCCAAAAAACCATAATGGACAAATAATATGAAACTATTGTTTTCTTGTCCCAAAAATAAGTTTTACTATTCGCCTGCTCTGCCATTGTTTTTCCTCAAAATCATAGTCTTTGGACAATTATCTGCCTGCTGATTCAAGATTTTCTTAGATTCTCATAAGATTTCGCAAAAGTGGTATTTTTTTAACCACCACAGTGATGAGAAGCGAAATTGCAAGAATTACTACAGCAAACACGACTCCGAAAATAAAAGTGTTTGCCCCCGGAAGCTTTGTCACAACGGGAAATAGTGCCGTAACCAAAAACATATGAACCAAATAGATGCCCAGGGTGTTTTTTGAGACCAGCGAAACCACGCCTCTCTCTTTTCCCTGATAAGATAGCGACAGTACAAAGATTGCCAACACATTTACAAGCGTTGGAAGGGTGTCATAACCGTTAAAGGTGACATCCCACACCTGGCCTGTTCTGATAGAAAAAATCACACCTAAGCCCATCAATACGCCACAGTTTACCAGAATCATAAACAGCGCTATCACATTTCGCTTCATCTTTGATATCGCAAGGATTCTGTCCTTATACAGATGACATAGTCCACCCAGGCAAAAATAAACCAGAGCAAATGATTTTGTCATATGAAACTGGTTAAACATGTGAAACCAGTTAAAATTCATAATAGCCTGTCCTGGTCTAATCAGGCAGAGCACAGCAGAGCCAGCCAGATTGATAAACGTATTTCCAAATGAAAATACCGCTACAATCGTCAAAAAGAATACAAAGAATTTTCTTTTCTCGTCAAAGGCGAGCTTAATCAATGGCAAAAAAACATAGATACAAATGAGTGCACCCATGTACCAAAGATGATTGTTATATACGCCCCGCCAAAAGTTCTTAACCAGGCTTCCAATCGCCATTGGCTCATGATTCAACAAAGTGCGATACACCACCATCGCCATACCCCAGATGACGGTAAGCACAATCATTCGAATCGACTTAAAAATATGTCTCTTCAAATCAAAGCAACGATTTAATAGCAAATATCCATTTGCAAAAAAGAAAAGCGGCACACAGGTCGACAAAATGGTTCTCAGGAAATATCGAAGATAATCTAGCACCTGATACTCTGCAAAAGGAGGAGCATCATAGGTTATAGTATGATAGATTAATACAAAAAGAATTCCTAAAAACTCTATCAAATCGATATAATTCCAGCGTTCTCCACCAGATGATTTTGTTTGATTTATTACAGTCTGTGTTGAATTCATCGCCTATCCGCTTCCATTAGAATTACTGTTATTAGCTCTATCCCGCTCATTAGGTAATTGGGCATAATCCCTTTTCAACGCCGAGATTTTCGAAGTATGGAATCAGCTGTTCCTCAAGAGCAATATGAAGCTTTGCAGACTCCTCAAAAGAAGTCAGTCTGCAGGTTCCTGTCTCTAATAATTCTTTTACAAGAATCTGTGTCAGCTGACTCTGGAAAGGTGGAGAAACCATCTCTTCCTTCCACTCCCAGTTGGTAGCTGAATTTGCATATTCTAACTTCTTTGCGCTCTCAACAAGATTAATTTTTGCGCAATCACTTTGAATCACAATCGAGGTTTGAACTCCTGGCTGGGCATACGAAGAAATTGAAAGCGCTCTGCATTTTCCCATAGAACCACGAATGGTGCCAGTGATTTCTAAATATCCACGTCTCTTGCTTTCCTGATAATTTGGATCAAGACCAGTTACATCTAACTTGATATTCTCTGAACCAGCGAGATGTGCCATCAAATCAATCATATGAATGGCATTGCAGCCCATTCCCCAATCTGAACCAGACACAGTGATTTCCATCTGTGTTGCATCCGCTAATAGTTCCTTGATTCTTTCAGTGTGTGGATACATTCTGCGCACACAGTTTACAAAAGTTTTTACCTGCTTCTCCTCGATTAATGCACCGATTGCAGCATAATCCTCTAATCTCTGGAAAAGAACCTTTTCCAGTACAAGGTAAGATACCTTTGCGTGAGCAAGCAACTGCTCTGTCAATACTCTTCTTACAGAGGATCCTGTAGCCATTACCACAACATCCAACTCAGTTGGAAGCGCGTTCATTTCTGTCACATAAGAAATCTCATGCTTTTCAGAACCCGCGGTTCCCTCAAAAATGGTCTGTGCCTTTTGTAAGGATTCCTCGCTGATATCCATAACAAAAATCTGATAAGCTTCCTCAGATAATGCAAGCGCCTGCAAATGTCTTGCTCCTAAATTTCCTGCTCCAATAATTCCAACTGTTTTCATAATTAATTTCGCCCCGTAATCTTTTCATAAATTGGAAAATGCTTTGCATGCTGTTCCAGTGTCAACATACGTGAATCCTCTGGATTATTAAAGAACGCATCAACCATCTCATACAAACCATGCTTGTAATCAACTTCCAGGCTATGGTCAACCTCTGTCATTTCAACCTTTACACTTCCGTGAACCTGAATCTGCAATTCCTCCATTGGCTTAAAATAGAGACGATGCTTCTTTGTCATAATCTCTACTACCCAGCGGCCTGGTGCATCCCAGTTCGCCTGATAAGAGAAAAGTGCACCTGTTTCAGAAATACCAGAACCCGTAAATACAGTTCCAGAAGGATGCCAGTCTAAACCACCTGCCACATAAGAAGACATCTCCTTTGGAAATCCACCCAGGAAGAATGCCAGATCAATGACATGTGTAGAGTTTGCAATACTCCAGCCTTCTTTTTCTCCCTCTGCACGCTTCACATCTGCAAAATTCTGAACCCATTCTGTAAACTCAAAGCTAAATGAGCTTACGCCTCCGTCTTCTTCAATAATTTCTCTTGCCCGCTTCACTGACGCAAAGAAATGTCTGTTATAGGCAACATAAACCTTTGCCTGATATTTCTGCTGTACCTCAAGCAGCTGATTTACAGTTGCACTATCAAAGGCAACAGGTTTTTCTACTAAAATATTAGAAATACCAAGCTTTATCAATTCCTCTGTCACTGTAGCAAGAGCAGCTATATTTACTGCAACAATCGCATACTGTGGAAGCACCTCTAACTGCTTAAGGTTTTCAATATAATCCCCTGTAAGCACCTTTTCGCCAAACTCTTCCTCAAACTTTTTTGCTTTTTCCTCGCCTCTTCCTAAAACAACGGTTGAAATATTCATCCCACGAAGGACTTTATAATATTCCTTTCCCATGTATCCCGCGCCAATCAGAGCGACCTTATAATTTTTATCCATTTCACACCTCTACTCTTTATAATTTTTACCAATCTCTATCGAAAATCAAAGATACTATTATGATTACTCCAGTCAATTGGTATAATATGATATTCACTCTCTATCATAATAACCATATCAGGCTTTGTCTGCTTGATATAGCTTTCTAAACTTCCTGTAAAATCAATTGGATTAATTACATCCAAATACTGAATATCAGCGGAAAGATAGGTTGTCAAATGAACTCCAAAGGAATCCCTGATTAAAAGAATTTTCTTTCCGTCGTTATTTGTGCTATTTAAGTTTTCGATTTGTGTATTTGCCCAGTTTCTAACGCCAATACAATGGTAGGTATCAAGCCTTTCCAGCCAGTCCGCCTCCGTGAAGTTAGCGATATCCTTAAAGTTTTGTTCAGCAAAGAACACATCCTTATAATCACCAGTTTTATCAAAGGTTCTTGTAGGGATCACAACGTGATAGTTTGTATCGTAGCGAGGGAAAATTGTCGTAAAATCCTCCAGCGAACAGTTCGCCAAAGTAATCTTTCTTCCTTCGCCACCAAGGAAATATTCTGGATAAGTTTCAAAGCTATAAGATGCACGATCAAAATAAGTCATGTCATATTCAAATCCATACTCTTCATTCAATCGCTTTGCGATAATTTCAGAGGCCCACAAGCCAGCTTCAGTGGTCCAATGGGTATCTGTAATATAATATAAATCACACTGATTTATGCCTTCTTCCTTAATATTATCCCTAAGGTCTAAAGTGTCCACATTTCGCTCGCTTAACGCCGAAAGAAGTGCATCTGCATTCTCGTTTGAAAACTCTACGGCATAGTCTGGAAGTTCGGTTTTTGCTTCATCCACCTTGGTTGGACAATTGACATACAAAAAATCAATTCCCTGATTATCCAAAAAGTCGACAAAAGATTCAACACTGTCAGCCATCTCTTCGATTTCAGCTGGCTCAAGTTCTTCCACCTCACTTGTCAGGTAGCCATTTTTCATTTTCAGGACAGAAGCGGAGCCATTTTCAACGATATTCCAGCCTATGAGCTGGTTCCAACGCGAAAGCATACTTGTCATCTCATAGTGCCCCATCAAATAATCATCTGTGTAATACACCAGGGCATTTTTAGCTTTTGACACAAAGCGCGTTGGCAAACTGTTGTTTAACTTCTCATCGAGATTAATTTCCTGAACCTCAACAATTTTATCGTCGCCTTCAAAAGGATACATTGATGTCCAGTCAACATAAACGGTTGCAGCATCTTCGTTGATGGTTTGCTCGCCTCTGCTGTCTATTAATGTGTCAACAAATCTCTCATCGCCCCAATAAACCAGGCGGATAAAAGCATTGTCCATTCCAAAGTGAGAAACCAAAACCTTTCCGCAGAAGCCGCGAAGAATAATGGTTAGTCCAAACAATGCAATGATAATAATGAAAAGAATCGCCTTGAGACTTCCTTCTTTTTTACATTCAGTAGCCATATTTTTTCCTTAAAAATTAAAATAGATAAATGGGCTGTAGGTAGATCCTACAATTCTAAAAATGGATAAGGCAAAAAGAATAATGCCATATAAATCCATAATTGTTCGCTGCCAATTGTGCTTTATCTTACTCTCAAGCCATTTAAATACTGGCATGGAAAGAATGATTCCAAGCAACAGAACGATACCACCATTTCGTAACAGAGAAATGGAATTAGCATCAAATAAACCGGTCGCACCGATTCCAAACATCTTGCCAATGAAGGTAACACCTGCGCCAACGGAAACAGAGTTAAAGATTACCCACGCCAAAACTACGATCAGCAATGTATAGATGCGGGAAACAACAGAGTTCTTCTTAACGACTGGCAAGGCCTTTTCAATTACAAGTGCAACATAATAGATCAGGCCCCACATTAAAAAGGTCCAGTTTGCCCCATGCCAAATGCCGGTCAATGCCCATACAACAAATAAATTCAGGTACTGACGCTTATTCCCCTTGCGATTGCCACCCAATGGAATGTACACATAGTCACGGAACCAGCTACTTAACGAGATATGCCAGCGACGCCAAAATTCCGTAATTGTTTTTGAAATATAAGGATAATTAAAGTTCTCGGAAAAATGAAAACCAAACATGCGACCTAAACCAATTGCCATGTCTGAATAGCCCGAGAAATCAAAATAAATCTGCAGTGTGTAGGCAATGGCACCAATCCACATCGTAAGAACTGCGCTCTTTGCATGTCCCTGAAATACCAGATCTGAAAGATATCCCAGATAGTCAGCAAGCAACACCTTTTTTGCCAAACCATAAATAAAGCGGCTTACACCACTCTTAAAATCTCCCCAGTTTTCCTGACGATTGATAATCTCCTGTTCAATATCAACATAGCGAACAATCGGTCCAGCAATAAGCTGTGGGAAAAAGGAAACATAAAGTCCTACATAAAGCACATTCTTTTGTGCTGGAACCTTTTCATAATATACATCAAACAGATATGACATCAGCTGGAAGGTAAAAAAGCTGATTCCAAGTGGCAATGCAATTCGTAAAACAAAGGATGACTGATGAAACAGGCTTTGAATTTCCCCTGTCAAAAAGGTCAAATATTTGAAAACAAAAAGCATAAAAATGTGATAGCAGGAACCAATCACTACCCATGTCTTTCTCGTCTTCTTTGCGTTTGCCTTTTCAATCAGCTTTCCAAGCAGCCAGGTAATCACAATGGATACCAGCATAATCAGCACAAATACTGGCTCTCCCCAGGCATAAAAGCCTAAGCTTGCAAGGAATAAAAGAACATTTCTATAGGTTCGATTTTTAAACGGTGGGAAATAATATAATGCCAAAACTATTGGCAAAAATAAAAACAAAAATATACTTGAACTAAATAACATTTTTATCCACAATTCTTCCAATCAATTTACTTCGAAAAATAAAATAGCATATATGTTTAAGCACTGTCAACCAAACGCACTGCGATGCTTTTTCGCAGTCATAAGAAGGGCGATTTTCCATATTTTGCAGACTTAAAATTTCTTTCCCAGCTCATGCGCTCTGTCTTCATCGGGTTTCTGTCCATCGTGTGCAAGCCACTTGCATTCCGTAATATCCATTTCCGTAAACGTAGCCTGAAACGAGGAATCCTCTGGACTACAGGCATAAATGCCAAATTGTATTTCTTCCGACGCCTCCCACATATGGCACACTCTCATTTGCGAAAAATTTTCTCCATCAAAGGAGCACTCAATACAAAAATCATCCTCTCGCCTGCTGAGTCGATACCACATGGATTTAATATCCGCAGCAATTGCTGTCGTTGCCCAGTCAGAGTAGCCATGATTTGTCACTACACTTCCAAGATGCTGGAAGTCTTCATTCTCATATTCAATCGATGCCTTTAACCAGTTATCACTATCAAGGTACATAACAATTCCACACTGATCAAAGCGCTGTTTACTCTCAAATTCCGTTTTTACAACGAAGGAGAAAAACTGTTCCGAAGTTTTCATCTGAAGCACAGGCGCATTGTCATTCCTGAAATGATAATATGTCCTCTGCCATAAATCTGTGTGAGGATTTGTGATGATTTCTATTTTATTTTCAGATATCGTAGAAGCCTTTGGCTGTCTCGTCCACTCCAGTTCGCCAATGTCAAACATCGTATTATTCTCCTCTTAGTATAATTGTTTCGTTACACCCTTTATGAACTCGTCATCCCTTAAGTTTTATAGAACCATAACGAGCGTTCCAGCTGCAATCAATATACATCCAATCAATGACTTGACCGTAAACTGTTCATGTAAAAATACAAACGCAAGAATCAAAGTGAGCACAACCGAAAGCTTATCGATTGGCACAACTTTTGATGCTTCCCCCATCTGAAGTGCTTTATAATAGCAAAGCCAGGATGCGCCTGTGGCAAGTCCTGATAGAATAAGAAATATCCAGCTTTTCCTGCTGATTGACGACAATCCGCTCTGCGCATGAGTCAAAAACACCATTCCCCACGCCATAACCACTACCACTACAGTTCGGATTGCTGTAGCAAGATTCGAATTAACATTATGAATTCCAACCTTTGCCAATATCGATGTAAGTGCTGCAAATACAGCAGATAAAATTGCAAAAACCGCCCACATATTACTGTTCTCCTTCTATTACCCGCTGATTGTTTTCCCTTTTCCAAGATTCATTTTCGCACTCGAATAAGTGATACATAAATTATATACCTGTTGTGCGAACAAATTAAGATTAAGATTACAATTCTAATCGCATGGATACCAGTTCCTGAACTCCTGAATACTTGGAAATAAATCCCATCGGGTTTCTTCCAAACTCTATAAAGCCAGCGCTCTTATACATATTGATTGCCCTGTCATTCTCTGCCACAGCATCTAGTTCCAACTGCTTATAGCCCATCTCTTTTGCGCATTCAATGCAGGAATTCATTAGAGCCTTTCCAATTCCAAGTCCCCAATACTCCTTTGCAACATCGATTCCAAATTCTGCACGATGACGAATCTTATATTTGTGTCCAATTGCACCTACTCCTGCTGTAGCTATGACCTTATGGTCCACTACAGCAAGTAACATCACCTCATTGTCACTGTCTGCTCTATTTTGAAGGAATTCACTTTCCCCCTTTTCATCAAAGCTATGTTCTTCCGGGTAGGAAAGCAAATAATCTGATTCCCCATGCGTCTGAATAAATAATGCTGAAACCTCTGGGCCATCTTCATATGTTGCATTTCTGATAGTGCAAATCTTATCATTTTTAAGTTTCACTGTTTCCAAGTACTTCATCGTAAAACAATCCTCTATATCTATACATTTTCATAGTAGAGCGTGGATTCATAAAATAAAATGGACTATGAACTCCGTCCCTATGGCTCAAATCAAAGTATCTAACTCTCTCATCATACTTTCAAGTATGCTTCTTCTTTCTCCCTCTGACTTTCCTTCCTCAAACGGATTCCATTTTACCCACTCTTCAAAATATTTGATTAAATCTGCCATAAACTCTTTTGCAAGTATCTTTACAGTAATGTCCTCGAATTCATGGAACTCACAATGCTCTCTACCATCAGAAATAATATAAGTCATATCAGAACTAGTAGTTATATAGCTCTCGCTGCCTTCTTCCTCAATAAATAATGTAATAGGAACATTGTTTTGAAGTCCAAAAATAAAAGTTTTAAGCCAATCTATCGGAAGGTCATCAATATCGCTGGCTTTTGTAACAAAACTTCCAACCTTAACAGTCGCCCAGCCTGCTTTTATTTCCTCAATCATCTTCAGTCCTCCTTCAAAAATTTGATTATATTGCGTTGCAATTGTTTATAGCGTCTCAACGTATTTGGATTTTTACCACAATACTGTCTAGACATTTCCTCATTAGGTTCATATGATACATGCAAATCATATAAATCGAATTGTTCTCTTGTAAGGTCTATATAATGCCCATTGATCTTATTAAAATAATGCGTACCACCATCCACTTTTATTCTATGAATGGTTCCTCCAAACATGTCATAAACCAGTGTTGCTGTAATAGCACACTGACCAAATGATGGATCATTTTCTACCCACTCCTCTTGGCATGAAGGATATGCTGTTTCAGCACTCCAAGCTTGTCTCAATACTGCATAAAGCTTGTGCAATGAAGTCACGCCAGGAAATTGCGGTATTTCCTTACATTCGATACCACCATATTCCTGTCCGTAGTAATATGTATCATTTTCTCCAGCTGGAATCACCTGACTAAGGAGCATCAACGCAAGATCTACTTTATTCTCTATCTCCAAATTATCAGATCTGGTTTCTGCATAGTACATACCATACTCTTCTAAAAGTTTAGGGATGTCATAAACACTCTTTCCACCTATTTCTACCTTTTCCGACATTCCAGGATTATTTTTAGAGATTAACTCCCATGCCGTGATTAGTTCTTTCTTATATGGAATATCATGTGCTTCAAAGAAGTCATCATATTCTCTCAAATCCCCAGCACATGAAATACCAATAATATTGTATTTGTCGACAATGATTTCATCATGCGACTCATGGCAGCCAAATCCGAAATGACTCACTCCATCATTTATAAGCAATTCTCCATATTCTTCTAACAAGTAAATGCATTCCTCTCTTGTTCGGCCATCTAGATAATAAACATCATGATGTAATGAATCAACACCCCCATTTTCATCTGGACTTTCTCTATAGCTAGCTGCTGGTATGCACAATATTAAAAACAGCTTCTCATCATGAATAGCGATAAAATGCTGTAGCACTTCTTTTATTTTCTCAGCACTAACATTTGCTTCTAAAGAAGAATTAGCTTCAAAACGTGTGTATCCTTCTTCAAGTCCTGTCGCGTTTTTTAACTTATATCCCGCAGCTAATTTGAACATTTTATCAACCTCCGTTTTGCATTATATACATCAACAAAATCCTAGTAAAACAGCATTAACGCATTCTTTCTCATAAAAGTTTCTCTTATTGGTAGATTCAATCCATTTTTTCAGAGACATAGTAAATGCATTAGCTCTAGCCTTTTTTAAACCCCTCGAATTCGATAGGTTTAAAATCTGGATTATAGTCCTCATGCCACACCATTCTGCAATATACGCTTCTATAATACTCACGTCATTCGATGCCACAAATTCTTTTTGGTAGTCATTTCCTCTTAATTTTAAAATATCCCAAATATTGTTTCCATCTACTTTTTTAAGAGTTACCATTCTGATACCCCTCTAAGCTAATTAATTTCTGAACACTCCGTTTATAATCAAACCCTCATGTTTAGTAAAAAAAAGGCACAACCTCATAAGAGATTATGCCATAATCCGCAAGAAAAAGAACGATATAATCGCTCAGTCTCTTTATAAACATTTGGATGGGCGGCGTATCCATCATATCAGGTTCCCGAAGGAGCGCAGGGTGCCTTTCCTGCTCGTCAAATGTATATGAATCATATTACCATTGGTTACCATTTTAGTCAAATGCATTTATTTCTACCTTATTTAGACGACCAGTTCTTACATAAGAATCAAGTTTACCTTGCTTCACTTCATATGCAGTTGCTACATAATACTTACTTCTTTTAACATCTAGCTTTACTGAAATAAAAATATTATCCTTATAACATTTCACAAATTCAATACTACCATTATAAATCCCAATATAATCCGGTCCTCTTATGATTTCCGGAATATTATCAATATATTTTGCAGCGACGTAATGCTTTCGTTTTAATAAATGTGCTAATAGTCCCTTTGACTGATAGATTACAAAAGCTTCGTATGATGTATTCAGTATTTTATTTAATTCGGTATTAAATCGGGCTACTTGATATAATTTGTCTGAGTTCCCCACAACTATTTCCTATTATCTATTCTGTCTCCGTTATATATATCCTATAAGTGTTCATATCTGAACACTTATATCTTGAAATAATCTTTCGCTCATGATATGGTAACCATTGGATATGTGCATTGTATATTATCCATTGGTTACTGTCAATAATACTATTTATGGAGATAGCTTATGAGTACACAATTAATACCTGAACGATTAAAAATGGTAAGAGAAGATTTAGGAATCACTATGGCAGAAGCTTCTAGAAGACTAAATCTATCTAAGATTGGATACTGTAGATATGAATATGGAGAGCGTGTTCCATCTCCGCAGACGGTAGAGGTTATTGCGCAGTGTTTTAACACTTCTGTTGATTATCTTGTCGGTATATCAGATGATTCAACCCCAACACAAATCGTAATTGATAAAAATAAAGAGCCTGAATTATTTGCGCTTATTGAGCTATGCAAAAACAGTGACACAACACAACTCAATAGATTATTAGCATATTGTCAAAAGTTAAATAATAATGATTAAAAAATAGGAGTGACAACTATTTGCATAAAACAACGAGCCATGCTGAATGAAAATTGGCAAAGTCAGCCTTATTGATAACCCAAACTACGCACCAGAATGTGACCCTGAAATAATAGCAGCTGTTGAACGATAGAAAACACGCTAATGCAAGCATAAGCGCCAGAACGATACTATATCGCACTGGCGCTTATTTTTACTCTGTTGTACATTCAAACTCCGTTCCATCAAAAAATTTTATTCTAAGAGTGCCATTTTCAAACACTGTTATGTGATCAAGTACCCTCATAATGAGAGCCGACGATATCTTGGTTATTTTACCCTTGCTAGCTTCCTGCATTATCAACCTTGTCTTATGGCGTAATAATTCATCGCCAGTTTCAATGTTCTCTCTCCATTTCTCAGTATAAGCATCTACGTTTCCAGCGATAGCATTCCAGCTCATAATAAACAAATTTATAAAAGTAGATTGCCATAAAAATATCCTCCTGGATTAATATTTATTCTAACATCAATCCAAGAGGATATATCATTTATATCTTTAGTTTACACAAAATTTTTTACAGTCTCTTAAATTTAGTCAATGATATAATCGACAACCTATATTAAATACAAAATGGGCATTGGATTTTTCCTTTGCCCATTCTTAATTATTGCTTTATTATATACTTTACCGGAACTTCCTTCGTACGCCATACACCATTTTTAGATAGGAAGAACTTATATCCTTCTCTATGCATCTCTCCAGCCTTAACAATATACAATACCGGTTTTCCATGACGCTGTCCTACCTTAACAGCTGTATCCTCATCCTTTGATAAATGCACATACAACCTACTTTTAGGAATAAGCCCCTGTGCATCTATTGAATTTACATATTTCTCACCTGTTCCATGCCACAATTCCTCTGGTGGCTGAACCTCATCAAGTTCAACATCCACCGGAATTGAATGTCCCTGGTTAGCTCTTATCAAAGTCTTATCATCATTAAATGAATATCTTTGTTTATTATCTGTTTTAACAATTTCCTCTAAGATATCCATACTAAACTCATGTGTCTTCGCGATTCCGACAATCAGCTCATCAACATTAGCCCAGCCATGTTCATCCAATCTTATACCGATTGTCTCCGGCTTATGCCTTAGAATAAGACTCATGAATTTACTTGTATCATTTAAGCTCACATTATCACTTCCTTACTTTCCATATTTCTCTTTTAATCTTATTTCTTCAAGTTCAATCATAAGCTCCACATATGCCTCTCGAAGTTCTCTCTGTGACATACACTTTGCATATGACATATATTTGTCGTACTTCTTGGTTCTGCGCTCTTCTTCCTCGGATGCATATATGGTCTTCTCATTTTTAAAGCGCTCTGCTTCTGAAGCATCAACACATAATGATACTGCAACTATATGTTTGCAAATCACCTTCTTGCCATTAGCAAGAGGGCAATTGCAGGTGGACTTGCGTGGATGCTCCATATCCACATGAACCGAGTAGCTCTCAGTTCCACTTCCGGCAACAACACCTTCATAAGTACCATCGTCATTAGCAGTACATGAACTAACTTTATTCTGTTTATAATAATCCATGCCTCTCCATACGGATTTACTACTGGCGATATCTATAAGTGCCATTTTTATCTCCCTGCACACCAAAGCTTCAAATCTATTCTGCATTCGCCGAAATTCTCATAATATACGATTATCTGAAGCCTTTTTTCTAAATCCATTCCTGTTTCATTTACTAAATCTAGCAATCTCTCAAAAATGCCTGTAAGGCCAGTAAATACGCTATTTCTTTGATAAAAGACAGACAGTCTCCACATAGGTTGAGACGATGCCGTGAATGTCCACACAACACGGAAACCAATCTACCCTCGCAGTACACGGGAACATATCAACTCGATAAACTAGGATTTGTCTTACTCTTTCAATAAGAATATGATGGAATTCCTTCTACTCAAGGTCAGGCATTCCTTTACAGTTTATTTAATTGTTCATTCCATGTTTCACTGTTTGGAATACCTTTTTCCAAAATTCTTCTCTGTGAATGATATCTTCACGCTTTGTTCTTACATCAAAGATTTCCAGAATTGAATATGAGAAATTCTCGATGATATACTCTGCATCAACGTTCTTGATTTCTTCAAATGTTTTATTACCACCAGTAAGATTAGCAACGTCACCATATGAAGACCATCTCTGCCAGATACCTCCTGCATCGCCTGAAGCAGATCCTATATAAAGCTGACCTGTTGCTCTATCTGTTATGCAGTAGACCCCCTTCACACTTGAAAGAGCCGTCTTCCATTCAGGTGCTTCCATCTTAACAATGGTCTGCAAATCTTTATGTGACAGTAAGACATTATTATATCCTGGGAAAGATCCAAGCTTTGTAGATGGTGCCAGTTCATAAACTTCTGGGTCAAAATCTCTCTGTACCGTCTCAAATGGCTTGTTGTAAATATCTCTACCTACCGGTCTTGAAAGCTTAATAATCAATCTCTTTCTATAATCCTGAAAGTCAGGAAGTAGCGTAAGCTTATATCCTGGTTGGTCAAAGACCTCTGGCATAATCTTCTCAACCTTGTACATACCACCAAAAATATAGTAATCAGGACCGTATGGATAATACTGTGCAAAGGCCATGAGATAGTCAGCACGATTCAAATTATTATTGGCATGCTTAGTCTTCCATGAATTCATCTGAATCCAATCAGGATCTTCTTCTCCGTTGATAAGATAATCCCATGCACGAAGATTCACATCACCCGCATTCATATTAAACTTAACTTTTGTTTTCTCTGGGTTCTCCACATTAAAGAAATCATCAAATTTAATCATATGAGTATCACGCCTTTCTATTTACTAACCTTAATGAGTAACCTGAGATACCACAATCTACTCGTTAAGACAATCTACCTATTATTTAGCTTCTTTAATCTTACGGTATTCTTTATCATCAATGCCAAAATTAACATGATGTTTTGCCTGTGCATTTTGGTTAATCAACAAACAGACAGTCTCCACATGGCTCGTTGGTAAAGCCAAGGCGATATAGAGATTGGCTACAATGGGTAACTGCGTCTATCATTCTCAGATAACTTCATTAATATAATCTGAGATGTTCTTTATAATTCTTATTGCAAATTCTGCCTCTCTCTTATCGATAATATAATCATTAGGATGCGACAAGGAATGTCTGTTTCTCATTTCATTTATTGCCGCTATCGCTCCAGAACTGCTTCTCATTGTCTTTTTAACTAATTCTGCAATTTCTGGCGAACCTATTTCTGTAGCCACTTTATCATGCAGTTTTGTATACAATTGAGTAATGTATCCGATTCCTCATATTTCATCGCTTTATTATCTAGTATTTTTCTCAAATAGCCATGAAAAGCTGTATGCACTCTGTCAAATGCAGAGTCATACTTTCCCACCATCATAAATTGCTCTGCATCATTAATTGCTTTTGCTATTACATCTGAAATAGCAATATTCGAAAAATCAACAACCTCATAGTGTTCAATCAATATTCCTATATCTATATCGGTTAAGAAATTATCTCCCTGTCTTCCATATATGCTGTCCGCAACCGATAAGATTTTTGACTGTTCCTTAATGAAAGCCTCTTGCTTGTCAATCGGAACCTGAATATGCAATATCGAACAATAAGTATTCCATTCTCTGTGCGTAAAAATAGCCGTTTCCTCGATATACAAATTACTACTCGATAATGTCATTACAACACTCCACATCTCATTTGTTTTGAAATTAGTATCAATTTCACATTTATGTTCTAATGCTTTTACGAGCGTAATTTTAAAATCATTGTCATTCATCTTTTCTATTCCTCATCTCATTCAAGCTAATTAACGGAGATTTATCCAAGCCTTCTCGGTTGTTTAACCAAGCCCGAAAGACCGCATGTTTACTTAATTCATAACATTATCTCGGTTGAATTCTTGGTTAAATCTTGGTTAAATCGACTAATTCTAACCAATATATTTCTTGGTTTAAACCAAGCGATTTAACCAAGGTCTATTTTAATATCCAAGATGATGTCTGCTGATTATCTGAATCTTTATCAATAATATTGCTTTTCTTTAATGCTGTTAGTAAATTGTGTATCTTGTTTTCTTTCTGCTTTTCAGATAATGAATCCGGCAACTTATCCCACAACAAATCATTGATGTCTTTTCTTCTTGCCTTATGATACTTTTTTAAATACTC
>JAZUGV010000051.1:0-43551 GCA_045641385.1 Agathobacter sp.
CTATTATAATAACAAAAGAATTCAGGCAAAAACAAAATGGATGACTCCTGTACAATACAGGAAGTCATCCATGTGTTCAGCCTAGTTCATAAATATGTGTCCAGGATTCTGGGTACATATCATGTTTATTTTAACATTGAAGTGCTTTTTTGATGGTTATACGCTTATTTATAAATGGTAAGTGCATCCTTAAGCGCAATCACAGTATCATTTTCTGCTCGCTTCTTTTGTCCATCACGATCAATCAAAAGAATGGTGATGGAATTTAGGTCTTCTATTTCCTGAACAGTTTTCCCAATCCAATTGCTGTCCATACTGACAACGATGGTGTGGATGTTGCAAAGCTGTTCATCGTCTTCATGCGCTTCCATGCGATACTGCTCCACGAAGCCGGCTGAAATAATACCAGTTGGAATTGCGACGACGCCAACCCCGAGAAATGCAATGACAATTGCCATGATTCGTCCAACGACCGTAATCGGATAGATGTCTCCATAGCCTACGGTCAGCAGCGTTGACATGCTCCACCAGAGACCTGAAAAAGCATTTTGAAAGGCATCTGGCTGAGCCTCATGCTCTGCAGAATACATAAACAAAGAAGAGGCAAGCATTAAAACGATAATAATAAAAATCGAAGAAAGAAGCTGATTCCTTTTTTCGTATAAAACATTTTTTATGACGCTGAAGGAATCAGAGTAGGAGTTGATGCGAAATAGATGAAAAATACGCACAACTCGCAGCATACGAAATACCACAAAGCCAGAAAAAACAAAGTAAGGCAAAATGGTAAAAAGCTCAATGATGCCATCGTAGGAAATCATAAATTTCCAGACGGCCTTTGCCTTTTTTGAATTCGGATACAGACAAGGCGCGGTCCAGATTCTAAGCAGATATTCCATGACGAAAATAATCATGGTAACCATTTCAATAACATAGAACAGTGTGCCATAGCGGGCTAGCTGGTCAAAGGTTTTTAGGAAGAGCGTTGCGATATTTAGTAATATGACGATTACGATGAAAATATCGAACAGTCGACTGATCAGGTCCTCTTTTTGTCCGATCTGAATAATATCAAAGATTCTTTTTGGTAAGGTTTTGTTGTTGGATGTATTATTTGTTTTCATATCCCTATGATAACCCTATTTTGAAATATTTCAACTGACGACAGCGGATTGCCTGCATCAGGAGAGATATTTTATATAAAACTTTATTGTCTTCAGAAATCCTTAATAATTCTTAAGGGTTTTCCACATTGTATTTCCTCTGCGAAAAAATTACGCTATAGCATGTAAAGAAAAATTACAGGAGCATGACAAATAGCGGAGGGACGATGTTAGAGGTTAAAGAACTTACAAAACGATATAAACCGAAAAAGGGTGTGCCTGTTGTTGCAGTAGATCATATCAATTTAAAGTTTCCAGAGACAGGAATGGTCTTTTTGCTGGGCAAGAGTGGAAGTGGCAAATCTACCATGCTAAATCTGTTAGGCGGTCTTGACGTGTATGATGAGGGAGAAATCATCATCTGCGGAAAGTCCTCTAAAAATTTTAAGCAAAAGGATTTTGATTCCTACAGAAATACCTATCTGGGATTTATCTTTCAGGAATATAACATTTTGGAAGAGTTCAACGTGGGAGCAAATATTGCGCTTGCACTTCAGCTGCAGGGAATTAAGCCTGAGGATGAGACAATCAATGCCATTTTAAAGAAGGTCGATTTGGAGGGCTTTGGCCTTCGCAAGCCGAACGAATTATCTGGTGGACAAAAGCAGCGTGTTGCGATTGCAAGAGCGCTCGTAAAGGATCCAAAGATTATTATGGCAGATGAGCCGACGGGAGCTTTGGACTCGACGACCGGTCGTCAGGTGCTTGATACATTAAAGAAGTTATCTGAAGATAAGCTTGTCATAGTGGTCAGTCACGACCGTGAGTTTGCTGAAAAATATGCGGATCGAATTATTGAACTCGCAGATGGCCATGTGATTTCAGATATGGAGTACTTCGGTGAGGAAACCGCAAATACAGAGGCTTTTGGAGCCGAGGATACACTAGAAGAGGGCAATGAAGAGACAAAAGCAGAACTTATCTTTGAAGAAAACGAGGTGATTCTGCCAGCAGCTTATCATTTGACCGAGGAGGATCGACTTGCAATCAACGCCTGGCTGGATGGACAGAAGGATGTAGCCAAGCTTCGCATGGCAAAGAATTCAAATTCCCGAAGGAAAAGAGCAACGGACGAGAATCGAATTGCACAGTATTCTGGCGATGATTTTCACCTGATCAAGTCGAAGCTTCCTATGAAAAATGCATTTAAGATTGGTGCAAGTGGATTAAAGCACAAGAAGTTTCGTCTTGTAATCACCATCTTATTATCCTTTGTCGCCTTTGCATTATTTGGTTTGGCAGACACGATGGGAAGCTACAATCATATAAGAACCTGTAGCAATTCCATAAGTGACAGCAAAATTCCAAATGCCACCTTTAACAAGCAGGTAAAGCGCGGAACCGGGCTGGCCAGCTATTGGAGTGCGGTTGGTTTTATGTCCCAGGAGGACTTGAACAAAATCAAAAAGGATACAGGAATTGATGTGACCGGTGTTTATTATCCTAAGGCTGGCGATTTGAGCATCTATGGTCAGTACAATGCCGAAGCGAAGTTTACAGAGACGGAATATCACATTTATGCCCCTGATTTTTCAGGTTTTGCTGAGTTTACAGAAAAGACCTTAAAGGACACTGGATTTACACTTTTGGCAGGACGTCTTGCAGACGGAAGCAAAAACGAGATTGTCATCAGCGAATATTTTGCGCAGACCTTCATTATTGGTGGCTACAGAGCAGTGGAGGATTTGTCGAACGACCAGTATCAGACAATTACAAAGCCAGAGGAAATGGTTGGCAAATCCCTAAATTTGAATGGAAGCAATTATGAGATTGTCGGCGTTGTCGACACACACTTTGACCTGGATCGCTATGTGCCATTGACGAAGCAGGATGTGACAGACACCAATATGGATGCAATCGTCGATTACGCGCTTATGAATGAGCTGTCCTATGTAAAACGCACCAGCTGGATTCAAATGGCCATGGTTGGTGAGGGCTGCATTGCTCGAATGATTGAAAATGCTTCTGGAATCGAAGCTGTAAATGGGTATCTGGAATTTTACAATCCGGTGCCAGAAAATGATAATGCCTATGCATATGCACCGGCATACGAATATGAGCTTTCTCAGGTAGACAGGGAGCAGATAGTCTGGTTTGATGAGGAAAAGACAACGCTTGCGAAAAACGAGCTGATTGTATCTGAGAGTACTCTGCTTGGACTGGCAAGTATCTTTACAGCAGAAACAGAGGGATACCCTTATCCGGATGTAGAGGAGGCAATTGAGCGCGTAAAAGAAATGCATAATGTTGCGGTAGCTTATTACAGCTTTGATGAGGATACGCTTGATAATTGGCTAGATATTAAGGTCGTAGGTTATATCCCAGCAAGCTTTGATGATAGAGACTTTATCATTCCATGTGATGCGATTTTTGCAAAGACAACCGCTGCAAACGCAAATTATACCTACGCGATTGGAACGATGCCTGAAACCTACGCAAAGTTGAAGGAACTTGTGACCTATGCCTTTGAGGGAGATGGAGAAACAAGATACTATCTGGTGAATTCTGTCACCGTAGAGTTGGATGGATTGGATGAGGTATTTAAGATTTTAAGCAGAGTATTCCTTTGGGTGGGATTATTCTTTGCAGTGTTTGCGAGTGTGATGATGGCTACCTTCATCAGCAGCAGTATTTCCTACAAGAAGCAGGAAATCGGAATTTTACGTGCCATTGGGGCAAGGGGAAGTGACGTATTTCGTATTTTTGCTTCCGAGAGCTTTGTGATTGCGATGATTAATTTTGTGCTCTCTACGCTTGCCACCTTTGGTGTGACTATGTGGATCAACCATGTGTTGCGCTATCGCGTGGGAATCATGGTAACCATTTTGAATTTTGGAATCAGACAGATTGCACTTCTTTTGGTAATCAGTCTGTTAGTGGCTGCGCTGGCAAGCTTTTTCCCAGTCAACCACAATGCGAGAAAGCGTCCAATCGACGCGATTCGCAATCGTTAATTCGCCAGATGCCATAGTTCCTATGGTTTCAACTCTTTATACACACATCGCCGAAAGGCAACAAAAGGAATGTTGGAGAAATCCAGCATTCCTTTTGCTTTTATTATGACGACCGCTAATCAGAGTGAAACTCGCGAAGCGTGTTTCGTCTCTGTGCGTTAATCGTTATTAAATATCATGTCTCTCATTTTCGTTGGCATAGCATTCGCAAAATCTTGCAGAAAATGCAGCCGGCTGATGATTGACATACAAATGAGAGGTATCGCCGAAGGCGTTTACACGGAAGCTTGCAATTCCTTCACGCCGCTCCTCCGTATAGATGGAGGTGACAGAGCTTGGCGCTGCGCTGAAGTGATGCCATAGCAGCATCGGAGACTGATGCATCAGATGGCTGATTAATACACATTCCAGGCCATAGTGACAGAAAAATGCAATCGTGTCATTGTTTGCAGAGATGGCTTCGTAATAATGTCCATCGTCTCCGTCATGTCGTCTGTATCCATGTGCTTCCAGCAGTTTGTCAAATTCTCCGCAAACTCTTTCGTACTCCTCACTGATGTTTGCTTCCTTCATGCATGGAACCTGATGCCATTTATTTACATCATAAAATTCCGGGATTTTGGTCCAATCCGCGGGCAACCAGTCCCAGGCGGTTTTGGAAGGGTTGATGGTATCAGGACGATTGACTGGAGTAGGAAATTCCTTTAACCACTCACATTCCGTAGCGGTTCGATTGAGTTTTTTTAGGGTTGGGGCAGCAGTATCCTTTGCTCTTCCAAGAGGAGAAACATAGAAGGCTTTGATGCCACCGCATTCGTTATTCAGTTGTACCATTCGGTCGGAAAGAAATTCGACTTCCTTCCACCCCTCGCTTGTAAGGGAATCAATAGAGTAATCCGGATCCCCGTGTCTAATAATTAGAATTCTCATAGATTTTATAGTATGCAAGAGGCTGTAAAAATGCAATAAGAAGATATGTTTTTGCTTTGCCGAAGCGGGATAAAAATTGTATAATTGATTTATATTGTTTCAATGAGCTAATCATTAGGAGGTATTTCTATGAAACCAGTTTTTAATCCATACTTACCATTGAATGAGCATGTGCCAGATGGTGAACCACATTTGTTTAATGGACGCGTTTACATTTACGGCTCACATGATATCGCAGAAGGAAATATTTATTGTCAGGATCATTATGTAACCTGGTCTGCACCAGAGGATGATCTTTCTGACTGGAGATATGAGGGTGTGATTTATCGCCGCAATCAGGATCCTAGCAACGCAGCAGATGATAAGCAGCTGTGGGCACCTGATGTGGCACAGGGACCAGACGGAAGATACTATCTGTACTACTGCTTCAATTTTTATCCAGAGATTGGTGTGGCAGTTTCTGATTCTCCAGCGGGACCTTTTGAATTTTATGGACATGTGCACTTTGCAGATGGATCTCCATGGATGAGTCCAGACCCATTTGACCCAGCTGTTTTGGTGGATGACGACGGAAGAGTATTCGTTTACTCTGGCTTTACTCCAGGTGGAGAAAAGGTGATTACACTGCCAAACTTTTCAGAGGAAGAGCTGGCAATGATGCCACCAGAACAGGCCGCTGGACTTCGTGCATTAAAGAACAAGGTTTGGGATACCTACTCTGTAGTAGCAGAGCTTGAGCCAGACATGGTTACCTTAAAGGAGGCACCTCGCAATCTGATTCCATCAGAAAATGTATCTGCTGGAACCAGCTTTGAAGGACATGGATTCTTTGAGGCCTCTTCGATTCGCAAATTTGATGGCAAGTATTACTTTGTATATTCTTCACATAAGAGTCACGAGCTTTGCTATGCAATCAGTGATTATCCAGACAGAGACTTTGTCTATGGTGGAACCTTAGTTTCCAACGGTGATATCGGATATCAGGGAAATACCAAAAAGACCACTCCTACTGGAAACAATCACGGTGGAATCGTTTATGCAAATGGTGAATATTATATTTTCTATCACAGACAGACCAACGGAACAGAATATTCACGTCAGGGCTGCGCAGAGAAGCTTACAATGCGCCCAGACGGTGGCTTTGATCAGGTAGAGATTACCAGCTGTGGTCTAAATGGTGGCGCACTTTCAGCCTCAGGCAGTTATCCTGCTTCGATTGCCTGCCACTTAACCTGTCCAAAGCTTCCAGATGGAATTGATTACAATAATCCTATCATGGCAGAGGTTACCAAGGTGGCAGAGAAGAGCAATGTATCCTATGTGACCAATATTACAGATGGATCCGTTGTGGGCTACAAGTACTTCGCGTTCCTTGGAGCAGATATGATTACCTTGGAGCTGAAAGGCCTTTTTGATGGAACTGTTGTAATTTCTACCGACAGAGATGGAAAGTCTGTCATTGGTGAGGCAGATTTACACATTCAGTGCAACGAGTGGGGCTGCGAACTGATTCCTCTTGGAGACATCAGCGGAACCCACGCACTGTATTTCAGCTTCCACGGAAAGGGAAGCTTAGATATGAAGCAGTTTGCCTTTTTAGCAATGTAGTCTTTGCTGTATTACATGCAAGCTGCGCGGAGGGAATATGCAGTATACGAGATTTAAGCAGTCGATTTTAAACTTCATAATTACCATTCTTTTGATACTGTTGCAGTTTGCGTGGATTGTATATCTGATTTACTGGGCATCGACGGAGTTTCAATATGTCAACGCGGTAATCAGCTTTATTGCAATTATTGTATCTTTGTATGTTGCCAGTCGAAATATTCGAACCTCGCATAAGCTGTCATGGGTGTTTCTGATGCTTGCGCTTCCGATTGTCGGTGTTCCAGCATATTATATGTTTGGGCGGCCAGAGCTGACTCGCAAGCGCCGCAAGCAGATGGCAGCAGTGCTTGCAAACTCAGCGCCATATCGACAGTCTGATGAGGCGCTTGTGACAGCAATAAAGAGGGAGAATGTGGATGCTTACCTGCAGTCGCAGTATATTGCAAACTACGGTGGATATCCGCTTCATCGAGAGGAAACTACGAAGTATTACAACAGTGGCGAAGCCATGATGGATGACTTTTTAGAGGACCTTCGAGGTGCAAAAAAATTTATTTTTATAGAATTCTTCATCATTGGAATTGGCCAGATGTGGGGCCAGGTACTTGAAATTCTTGAGCAGAAGGTGAAAGAGGGCGTCGAAGTGAGAGTTATTTTCGACGATTTCGGAAGCCGCCAGGTGTTAAAAGGTAAGTATGATAAAGACCTTGAAGCAAAGGGCATCCATGCAATTCGCTTTAATCCATTTCGACCATTTCTCATGGTGGTAATGAATAACCGCGATCACCGAAAGATTGTGGTCGTAGATAATAAGGTTGCGTATACCGGTGGCGTTAATTTGTCGGATGAGTACATCAACAAGGTGGAACGCTTTGGATATTGGAAGGATGCAGCAGTGCGCATCACTGGAAATCCGTGTACGAATTTTACGCTGATGTTTCTTGAAATGTGGAACTATGCCAGAGGTGAGCAGTTAGACTACCTGGGCTACATTGAAAATACAAACGGCCCAGAACTGCAGTCGCCAATTGCTGGCAGTGGCAAGGGTTATGTTCAGCCGTATGGCGATTCTCCATTGGATCGCGAATATGTGGGCGAAAATGTATATATCAACATGATTAGCCGCGCACATCGCTATGTATATATTGCAACGCCATATCTGATTATTGGCTCAGAGCTTTCAGGGGCATTGATGAATGCCGCCAAGTCGGGTGTAGATGTGCGCATTGTTGTGCCTGGAATTCCAGATAAGAAGCTTACCTATCAGCTGACAAAATCTAATTTCAGAGCGCTAATCAATGGAGGAGTGAAAATCTATACTTATACCCCTGGATTTATTCATACGAAATGCTTTGTGGTAGATGGCGAATATGCGGCCATTGGAAGTGTGAATCTGGACTATCGCAGTCTGACGCTGCACTTTGAGTGTGGCAGCTTCCACTATAAGACTGAGGCGGTCCGCGGTGTGGAAATGGATTTAAGAGAAACCATCCAGCTCAGTAGAGAAGTTTCGCTGGATGAGTGTGAGAATAAGAGTGTGATTAAGAGAACAGTATTGATGATTTTAAAGCTGTTTTCTCCGATGATGTAATTGTGACAGTAGAGTGATGAAAAAACAAACGACAGAGCCTAACATAAAAATGAATACCAAGCATAAGGTGACAAATCGAATTATCTTTTTGATTATTGTATTTGTCCTGCCAATCAATATTCTGTCGCTTATTTTTAGCTGGCGCAATTATGAGAACACAAAGACTGCGGCAAAGCGAGAAATCGATAACTCCTTAGAGGTGGTTGCGACGAGTTTGAATATGGATCTGACAAACGAGAGGAAGGCACTTTTGTATGGTGCTCTTTCAGATCCGGGACTCATCGAGTTGGCTAATTTATCAGATGAAGATATTTCAAAGCGTTATGATTATACCATCCGAGGAAAAAAGGAACTTTCAAGGATTGCGGAGGTGCAGACCAGCTCGGATGTTTTATTTTACTATTTCCCTCAAAATGAGATAGCCTTAATCGAAGATTCTGTGATTGCGAATTCAAGTTATCTGATTCCGGAAATCAAGGAAGCTTATCAATATCATTCAGAGAATAATCTGAAGCAAAGATGGGAAATCTGTGATTGTGCAGGTGTCTCAGTTTTGATGTATACAGCAAGTCGAAAAAATATTTTTTATGGAATCTTGTTCCCAATCAATAGCAGTGCTTACAAGCTGCCGATTGACAACGAGCAGGAGAATCGTGTCTATTTTTTGGGCAACGAAGATGGAACTGTGTTGTCGCGGAATGCAGAAGTATTTTTGGACAACAATGAGATTTCCTTTGAGGAGGCAAAGAATAGCAGTCGTTTCTTTGTGACGAGAGAACAGATTGGTTCTACCGGGCTGTATCTGTATGCGCTTGTTGATGCCGCTGAGATTACAGGTGCGACAATTTCTGTTGTCTGGAGAATTATATTTATCTTCGCTTTATTTACGCTTCTTGCAATTCCGATTCTGATTTTGCAGATGAGAAAGTGGGTTATTAAGCCGTTAAATGCGTTAAACAGTGCCATGGACCATGTTGAAAATGGCGATACAGAATATCGAATTAAGGATGTCGCAAACAGTGATGAGTTTTCTCACTTAAACAGCAGTTTTAATGAGATGATGAATCAGCTGACGGAGCTTAGAATCGATGCCTACGAAAATGAGATTGAAAAGAGAAATATTCGTCTGGACTATTTAAGTCAGCAGGTGCAGCCTCATTTTATATTAAATGCGCTAAATATCTTATACAGCTATGAGCCGGAGGAGTACGAGCATTCTCAAAGGATGATTCTGTGTATTTCAAAATATTTCCGCCATATTGTGTATGCAAATGATAAATTTGTTTCTCTAAAAAGTGAGATGGAGCATCTGCAGAATTATTTTGAGATTCAGAAAGCCAGATTTCCAGAGCTGTTTTATTCTATTGTAGAATACGATGAGGAGCTTGCGGAAGCATTGGTTCCGCCCCTCTTGATACAGACCTTTGCGGAAAATGCCATCAAGCATTCTCTTTCAGTCGGTAATCGAATTACAATCTTTTTGATTGCAGAACGATATGAAGAGGCTGGTGAGTCATTTGTTCGAATTCGATTGGCAGATACTGGTGTTGGTGTATCGGATCAGGTTTTAGCAGAGATACGGGACTTTGAAGAAACCGGAAGAAATCAGGAGCATCTTGGCGTTGGCATCCAAAATTCTATCGAGAGACTCAAGGTTGTATACGAAGGAAGAGCAAAAATTCAGATTGGGCGAGATGAGATTTATCCGGGCACAAATGTTGAGATAATACTACCTCTACATTTTAGGGGAGAGGGAGAGAGTATAGATGAAACTTCTTTTGATCGATGATGAAATTGTAGCGTTAAATGCGCTAAAAAAGCGAATCGACTGGGTGAAGTATGGCTTTTCAGAGGTTCTGACAGCGCAGAGCGCGAGCCAGGCTCGTGACATTCTTGCGGTGAAGAAAATTGATCTTGCGCTAAGTGATATCGAAATGCCAGGAGAGGATGGATTATCGCTTGCAAAATACATTCACGAAAATTATCCGGAAACCACCTGTATTATGGTTACCTGTCATGCCGACTTTCACTATTTAAAGGATGCAATGCGTTCCCGCGTTTATGACTACATTTTAAAGCCAATTGACTATGAGGAATTAGATCAGTTGATCATGAAATATTTGTCGGATAAAAAATCAAATGCACAGAAAGCACAGCTTGACGTCATGATTGAGAAAACCGAGAGTATTCGCGGAGAAGAGATGGGGCAGGCAGACCGTGTGACCATTGTCAAAAAGTATATCGAGGAGCATTTGCAGGAAAAAATATACATCGAGGATCTTGCAAATCTCATCCACATTAACGATCAGTATTTTATGCGAATTTTCAAAAAGGAAACCGGAAAATCAGTGACAGAATATATCACTGACCGAAGAATCGCACTGGCATCAACCCTGCTTCGCGACACAGACAAATCCATTAATTTTATCGCAGACTGTGTGGGCTGCGACAATTATTCTTATTTTACAAAGCTGTTCAAAAAATATACTGGATTTACCCCGAGAGAATATCGGGCTCAGTTTCAAAAATAGCAATTTATGAACATATCATAATTTTGTCATAAATAGTTCATAATTACATTATTACAAGGCGTCATATTTGATAATCTAGTATTGTCAGTATGACGCTTTTGTCTTTTTGGGGAGGCCATAGACAAGTAAAAAGAAAAGGAGAAGAAAAATGAAAAAGAAAATTCTTAGCTTACTGATGGTAGGCGCACTTACTGCTTCTTTGTTTGCAGGATGTGGCAAGAAGGGTAGTTCAGCTACTGACTATTCTTCAACAATTGATATGGAAGAAGATCCATATACTGTAGCAATTCAGGTAGTTGTACTTCCTGGAACTGATTATTCTGCATTTGAGGAGAACCTTGAGGCAGCAATCAATGAGATTTCCTTAAAGGAAGTAAACTGTAAATGTGATATCCAGTTCACCAACATCGCTGAGCTTGTAAATACAACTCAGATGGCTGTTGCAGCTGGTAAAGATGACAAGATTGATATCGTTGCAGCTTGTACTGTAATGCCTCTTTCGTCTTTAGTTGGTAAGGAAATCCTTCTCGATATGAACGAGGGTGGACTTCTTGATAAGAGAGGTGCTGAATTAAAGACTATTTTTGCTGACGTCTTAAAGTCAGGAGAGGTAGATGGTCAGCAGCTTGCAATTCCAGCAAACGTTTACAATGCACTTGAAACTGGTATCTACTATAACAAGACCGTTGCTGATGCAGCTGGCATTACTCTTCCAGAGACTGGAACCTTTGCTGATGTAGAAGCAGCTTTATATGCACTTCACGAGGTAAACCCAGACATTCGCTGCCACCATGCAGGAAGCGGAAACTTACTTTACCTTCCATTCTTCTATGGTATCGACACCTTCGGTGACAATGCAAAATACGGTGCAATCCTTGATGCAGAAAAGGACGCAACTGTTGTAAACGTATTTGAAACTGAGATGTTTAAGGATTTTGCTCTTACCATGTTCAGATGGCATAGAGATGGTCTGATCAAGGAAAATGATACCTCTGATGAGACCCCAACCCAGACCTATATCGCATCTGGGGATGCATTCATGACCTGCGCAAGCTTAAACCCAGAGCAGAGAGCAAACTACGCTGGTACTCTTGCAAACAGCGGCTATGAAATCGGATTTATGACACTTACAAGCCCTAAGATTACCACTTCATCTATTTCTGAGTACATGTGGGGAATCGCAGCTTCATGTGAGAGACCTGACAAGGCTATGGACTTCTTAAACCTTCTTTACACCAATGCTGATGTTGCAAACATCCTTAAGTATGGTATCGAAGGAGAGAACTACTTCCCTGTAGAGGGTTCTGATACTACCATTGCAATGAACTACTCATACTTCCCATTATTCTACCGTGGTGGTGATGTAAACATCATGAAGAATACTGCTGGTGATGAGTTTATCGCTGACACCAAGGCTTTTGAAGCATCTGCATCTATTTCTCCAATTCTTGGATACTTATTCGTAGATGAGGATTATCAGACAGAGAGCGTTGTAATCGCAAACGCAATTGCTGAGTACATGCCAAAGCTTCAGGCTGGACTTTTCAACAGCGAGGAAGAAGTACTTGCTTATCTTGATGCATTTAACAAGGCTCTTAATGATGCTGGAATCCAGGATGTTATTGCTGGTAATCAGGAACAGCTTAACGCATTCTTAGGAAAGTAATTCTTAAAAACCTTACATTTTCATAAGGGAGGCAGTTTTCGCCTCCCTTCTTTATTAAGGCGACGAAAAGGGGATAACCTTTATGAGTAAAACTGCAGGAAAGAAAATGAAAAAGAAGACAAATTGGAAGCATTGGCTCCCATTTTATCTGATGTTTTTGCCAGGCCTTGCCTATTTGATTATTAACAACTATATGCCTTTATATGGCTTGCAGCTTGCTTTTAAGAATTTTAAGTTCAAAAGAGGAATTGCAGGAAGCCCTTGGAACGGCATAAAAAACTTCAAATTTTTGATTAAAACAGGTGATGCGGCCCTAATTGTTCGCAATACCCTTTTATATAATATTGTTTGGATTATCCTTGGGGCGGTTTTAGGTGTAACCGTGGCAATCCTTTTCAACGAGATTATAAACAAGCATGCTAAGCGTCTTTATCAGACCGCAATTTTGCTTCCATACCTGATGTCCATGGTAGTAGTAGCATATCTTGCCTATGCCTTTTTGTCGGCAGACAACGGTATGATCAACAATACCATTATTGAGGGCTGGTTCCATAAGCCTGGAATATCCTGGTATAGCAAAGCGAAGTACTGGCCGTTTATTTTGACGTTTATCAATCAGTGGAAAATTATCGGCTTTAGTATGCTACTTTATCTCTCTACATTAGTTGGAATCGATAAATCCTATTATGAGGCAGCGGAGTTAGATGGAGCAACCAAGTGGCAGCAGATTACACATATCACTTTGCCACTGTTAAAGCCAACCATTATCATGCTGTTTATCTTAAATCTTGGACAGATCTTCAGATCAGATTTTGGTTTGTTCTATCAGGTTCCAATGAACCAGGGCGCATTATTCTCAACCACACAGACCATCGATACCTATGTATATCGTGGACTTCGTGATGGCAACTTTGGTATGTCTGCCGCAGCAAGCTTTGTGCAGTCGATTGTAGGCTTTATCTTCATCGTGACAGCGAACGCAATTGTTCGTAAGGCGGATGAGAACAGCTCATTATTCTAGGAAAGGAGGAATTACAGTATGGTATCAAAAGATCAAAAACGCTGGAGAGTCGTTGCTCATATTGTTATGGTTATCATGACACTTCTCGCATTACTCCCATTCCTCCTCATGGTAATTGCTTCATTTACAGAGGAAAAAACAGCACTGCGCGATGGATATTCCTTCTTCCCTAAGAAGCTTTCCTTAGATGCCTATGTCTATGTATGGCAGAATGCGAATGTCTTTGTAAGAGGCTATATTATGACCATCATTGTAACTGTGATTGGTTTAGTTATTTCGCTGATTATTACTTCACTTACGGGATATGTACTCTCAAAGAGAAGACTTCCTGGCGTGAAGCTTATGAATCTCATCGTTATTTTTACGATGCTGTTTAACGGTGGACTGGTTGCTACCTATATTACCTATGTAACGGTTTTCCATATCAAGGACACCATTTGGGCTTTGATAGTTCCATCCCTGCTCATGAATGCCTTTACGGTAATGCTGGTGCGCAACTATTTTGAGCACAGTATTCCAGAGGAAATCTATGAGTCAGCAAGAATTGACGGGGCAAGTGAGCTTCGCATCTTCTTTAAGTTGGTAATTCCACTTTCTGTACCAATTCTTGCAACCGTTGGACTTATGACAGCAATTTCGTATTGGAATGACTGGCAGAACTCTTTGTACTATATCGATGACCGTAGTATGTACACCATTCAGGCAATCTTAAACTCAATCAATGAGTCGATTACCGTGCTTTCTACGATGAATGTTACAGGAGTTTCCTCTGCAGATCTTCCTTCTACGACCATTCGAATGGCAATCGCCGTGGTTGGTATTTTACCAATCATTGTGGCTTACCCATTCTTCCAGAAGTATTTCGCCGCTGGTTTGATGGCTGGTTCTGTGAAAGGCTAGTGGACCAGGGGGACGGGGTTTGTGGTCCAAAAACAAAAGGATATACAAATGTGTAAATGAAAAGCCTGGGGTGTTTCCCCCAGGCTTTTTGAATTTTGTACATAGTGGACCACAAACCCCGTCCCCCTGGTCCACCTTCAAACCTTAAAAAAACGACACGAAATCTGAAATTTCTCCACCTTGCAAAGTGGTGGGCTATGCCATAAAATAGACCGTGGACGAAAAGAAATATATGAGGTGTAATTATGTCAGAATTTAAAATTGATTTGGAAAGTTACAAGAGCACTGCGCGTCAGGCAGTTGCCGAGGGCTGTGTTCTTTTGAAAAATGAGAATAAGACCTTGCCTATGACTAAGGGTGACAGAGTTGCTGTATTCGGTCGTATGGCAGCGAATTATTATAAGAGCGGTCTTGGTTCTGGTGGCCTTGTAAATACCCGTTACGTGACTGGTGTGCTTGATGCATTAAAGGCTTCAGAAGAGATTAAGCTCGACAAAAAGCTTCTAAAAATTTATGAGGAGTGGAACGAGGCTCATCCTCTCGACAGGGGTCATGGCTGGGGCACTGTGCCATGGAATCAGGAGGAAATGCCAATTGATGAGGCTGTCGTTGAGGATGCAGCAGATTACGATGATATTGCATTGATTGTCATCGGAAGAACCGCTGGAGAAGATCAGGACAACAAGTGTGAAAAGGGAAGCTATCTTCTGACAGATATCGAGAGAGATTTGATTGAGAAGGTTTGCAAGCACTTTAAACGCGCCGCTGTATTATTAAACGTAGGAAATATCATTGACATGAAATGGGTGGACGAGTTAAACGTTCCATCGGTAATGTACATCTGGCAGGGCGGCCAGGAAGGTGGAAATGGTGTTTACGATGTTCTCATGGGAAACGTTTCACCATCAGGAAAGCTTGCTGACACCATCGCTTATGATATCGAGGATTATCCATCAACCGCAAATTTTGGCGATGAGGATTTAAATATTTATGAAGAAGATATCTACGTGGGATACCGTTACTTTGAGTCCTTTGCAAAGGATAAGGTAATGTATCCATTCGGATTTGGTCTTTCTTATTCTACCTTTGAAATTACCGGAGATATTGCAGCAGATTCCGACAGCAAGTTTGTAACATTGTCTGCAAATGTGTTAAATACAGGTAACTACGAGGGCAAGGAAGTAGTACAGCTCTATGTGAAAGCGCCACAGGGCAAGCTTGGAAAACCAGAGCGTGTTTTAGTTGGATTTGATAAAACGCGTGACCTGCTTCCAGAGGAGAGAACCTCCAGCATTATTATGGTTCCAAAGCGCACCTATGCATCCTTTGATGACTCTGGCGTGACTGGACATAAGAATGCGTATGTACTCGAAGAAGGAGAATATGAATTCTATCTTGGAAGCGATGTGCGTTCAGCAAAACTGGTTGGAAGCTATCATCAGGACTTTGTTGTCATTGAGCAGCTCGAGGAAAACTGTGCTCCAGCAGATGAATTCTATCGCATGAAGCCACAGGCTACCGCTGATGGATATGAGCTTATCTATGAGCCAGTGCCAGTGCGCGAAGCTGATATGAATCAGCGTATTTGCGATGAAATGCCAGCAGAAATTCCTATGACAGGAGACAAGGGAATTAAGCTTGCGGATGTATATAACGGAAAGGCTACAATGGAGGAATTTGTAGCACAGCTATCTAAGGATGAGCTGGTATGGCTTTTCCGAGGAGAAGGTATGGCTTCTCCAAAGGTAACTCCTGGAACAGGTTCAGCGTTTGGTGGTTTATCACCAGAATTAAAGGCTTATGGAATTCCAGCAGGCTGCACCACAGATGGACCTTCAGGTCTTCGTATGGACTGCGGAACCAAGGCATTTTCACTTCCTAATGGAACTGCACTGGGTTGTACCTTTAATATGCCTCTGGTAGAAGAATTATATGGATTTACAGGAAAAGAACTGCGCAGAAATCGCGTTGATTCCCTTCTTGGACCAGGAATGAATATTCACAGAAATCCACTCAACGGACGTAACTTTGAGTATGTTTCTGAGGATCCATTATTGACCGGTAGAGCTGGAGCCGCTATGATTCGCGGTCTTTCAATCGTTGGCTCTACTGGAACGATTAAACATTTTTCTGCAAACAACCAGGAATTTAGAAGAAATGATGCAGAGGGCTGGATTTCACAGAGAGCTTTCCGTGAAATTTACTTAAAGGGCTTTGAAATTGCTGTAAAGGAAGGCAAGGCTCGCTCAGTAATGACCACCTATGGCCCTGTCAATAATACCTGGACTTCTTCAAACTATGAGCTTTGTACAAGAATCCTTAGAAATGAGTGGGGCTTTGATGGAATTGTAATGACTGACTGGTGGGCAAAGGGGAGCCTTTGGGGAGGCGAAGGCCTTCGCAACTGCCGTGCTGCGATTGCAGCTGCGGGCAATGACCTTTATAAGGTAGTTCCAGATCAGTGTGACCCAAAGCAGGATGATTTGTTAGAGGCACTCGAGGAGGGACGTCTCACCATAGCTCAGCTTCAGAGAAATGCAAAAAATATCTTAGGCTTCCTTTTAAAGAGCCCAGCGATGCTCTACGAAATGAACGCAATTTCAGAGGAAGAGCTGGAAGAACGCGCTGAAGTAGATGAGGACGACGTAGATTTCGAGAATATCGTGACCTACGATTCTACAGAGGATGGAACAATTCTCATTGACCAGCCAGGCTGGCAGTTTAATCGTAATGAGAAGATTGTATTTGCGACCAATGAAACCCGTATGGGATTATTCAAAATAAAGATTACAGCACATTCTGACTTGGATGATTTGGCTCAGCTTCCAATCTCCATCTCCTTTGATGGCGGATTATGTGGAACCATGACCTTCCAGGGAAGCAATGGAGCCAGCGTTTCTCAGGAGATGGAGCTTGGTGGCATGTTTGCGCCAACGCACTATGTAATGCTGCATTTTGGTGCAGATGGACTTGCTGTGGATCAGGTAAAAATTGAGTGGTTTGCAGAAGTAAATCTGCCTTGGTAAAAGCTGATTACATTGATTTATCAATATAAGAAAAACATAAAAATTGGGGGAAAAGAGTATGAGTCAATTTAGAGAGGATATGACTGCACTTGGCATTGAGTTTGGATCAACACGAATCAAGGCAGTGTTAGTCGACGAGGAAAATCAGGTGATCGCAATGGGTGACCATGAGTGGGAAAACCATTACGACAACGGCATCTGGACCTATCCTTTAGAAGAGGTATGGGAAGGGCTTCAGGACTGCTATGCAAAGTTAAAAGCCGAGGTGTCAAAGAAATACGGGGTCACCTTAACCAAGGTTGGAGCAATTGGCTTTTCTGCGATGATGCATGGATATCTTGCATTTGACGAGGGAGAGAATCTTTTAGTTCCATTCCGTACCTGGAGAAATACCATTACAGGGGAGGCAGCAAAGGAACTTTCTGAGCAGCTTGATTTCAATATTCCTCAGAGATGGTCAATCGCACACTATTATCAGGCAATCTTAAACAACGAGCCACATGTTTCCAAGGTGAGCTATTTTATGACTCTTGCTGGCTATGTGCATTACATGATGACCGGAAAAAAGGTGATCGGTGTAGGAGAAGCATCAGGAATGTTTCCGATTGATTCGACCACAGGTCAGTATGATGCAAAGATGCTTGCAAAATTCAATGAGCTGACTGCAGCAAAAGGCATTTCTTCGAAGGTGGAGGATTTAATGCCAGCAGTTGTATCAGCTGGTGAAGATGCAGGTGTGTTGACAGAAGCTGGAGCAAAGTTGCTTGATCCAGCTGGAGATTTACTGGCAGGAATTGTTATGGCACCACCTGAGGGTGATGCTGGCACCGGAATGGTTGCAACCAACGCGATTTCTGTAGGAACAGGAAATGTGTCTGCGGGAACCTCTGTGTTCTCAATGATTGTTGTAGACAAGCCATTAGCTGCTCATGAAGAGATTGATATGGTGACCACTCCAACAGGAGATGCAGTAGCCATGGTACACTGCAATAACTGTACTTCTGATTTAAATGCATGGATTAATATCTTTAAGCAGTTCAGCGAGCTCTTTGGAATGGAAATTTCAATGAACGATTTATATGGAAAGCTCTATCAGAATGCACTTACCGAGGATGCAGACTGTGGAGGCGTAGTTTCCTTCAACTATTTCGGTGGAGAGCCTGTTGTTGGAATCAACGAAGGAAGACCAATGATTGTCAGAAAGCCAGATGCAAAGTTTACTTTGGCAAACTTTATGCGTTCAAATCTTTATGGAGCACTTGGCGTATTAAAGGCTGGAAATGATATTCTTCTCAAGGAGGAGAAGGTTGAGATTAAGTCAATCACCGGACATGGTGGCTTCTTTAAGACAAAGGGCGTAGGACAGTCTGTGCTTGCGGCGGCACTCAATGCGCCAATCACAGTGATGTCAACCGCTGGAGAAGGCGGAGCCTGGGGAATGGCAGTGCTCGCAAACTACCGCAGATGCAGAACAGAGGCAGACTTGAGTCTTCAGACTTACCTTGATGAGAAGGTATTTGCAGGACAGGAATCCACCACATTAAACCCAGACCCTGAGATGGTAGCAGGCTTTGACCGCTGGTTAGAGCAATATAAGAATGCGCTTTTGGCGGAGGCAGCAGCATCTGAAAAGTTTTAATCGAATGAACTAGCAATCGAAAGTGTTAGAAAAAGTAAAATTATTACCTTTTCTAACACTTTTCTATTGTCTTTGAGTAGCATGGTTGCAAAAGGATTTTTTGCCAATATATAATAAACTAACTTATTATGTTTTGCGAAAGGGGAAAGAAAACATGAAATTAGCATATGTACCAGTCGGCGCAACCGGCCATATTCTTTCATCTCTTCCTATGATTGGAGAACTTGTAAAGAAGGGCGTGGAAATTACCTATTTTGCACCTATCAACTACAAAGAAAATGTAGAAAAGACTGGAGCCAAATATGTTGAGGTACCTTCCGTGGCAGGAAGCGGCCCAATTCCAGAAGGAGACTTCCTTGCAGCGATTCCAATAGTATTTGTTGGAGAGGCAATGGGAGTTACTGAATTTGTAGTAAAGGAGCTTGAGGCAAATCCAGTAGATGCAATCATCACTGACTCGCTTGCTCTTGCAGGAAAGTACGCTTCCTATAAGCTCGGACTTCCACTTATCAATATGTTTACCAGCTTTGCATCCGGAGAACCATTCTCAATCTCAAGATTCTGGCCAAAATATCCAGATGACAACCCAGCGCGTGCGCAGGGAATTGCAATGGCAAAGGAAATGCAGGCAAAATATGGTGGACCTCTTCAGACGGTGGATCAGATTTTTGACAGCTGGGCTGATTACAACATCGTTACAGTTTCAAGGAGCTATCACCCAGAGTCAGATAAATTTGACGCGGGCAAGTACTTTTTTGCTGGAGCTCAGATTGCAGAGAGAGCTGGAGATGGAACCTGGAAGGCGCCTGACAATGGAAAGCCATTGCTTTATACTTCTCTTGGATCACTCTTTAACAACTGGCCAGAGTTTTATACCATGCTCTTTGAAGCAGTAAAGGATTTAGATATCAATGTTCTCTGCTCACTTGGAAATCACTTAAAGCCAGAGGATTTAGGAGAAATCCCAGCAAATGTTACCACAATGGCATTCACACCTCAGCTTGAGGTTCTTGCACACTGTGATTATTTCATCACTCATGCAGGAATCGGAAGTGTTATGGAGGCTCTCTACTTTGGGGTTCCTATGTTCTGTCTTCCACAGATGGATGAGCAGGAGTTCACCGCTGGCTGTGCAATGAAGTGCGGTGTTACCTCTGGAATTCTTACAAAGCCAGAGACCACCACAGAAAAACTTCGTGAAGGTCTCCTTAAGCTGATCAATGATCCTTCCTACAAGAAGGCAGCTCAGGCTATGGCAGATGAGATGCACAATGAGGGCGGCTGCGAGCGCGCAGCACAGGCTGTCATTGACTATGTAAATTCATTATAATCATCAAAACACCTCAGTTCGCTGAGGTGTTTTTTTCCTGCCCTGCAAATTTTGAAAGGAGAAAGCCTATGGGCAGAAGAAGAAAACCCAAATCACCTGACATTAAAATGCCTTGGAATCAGAATTAAATATATTGACAAATATTTTTTACGGTAGTAGAATGACGAAACACAAAGAGGTGCACTTCATTATTTATGGGTGCACCTTTTTTTTATTTGCACAACAGATAACTGGAGAAAAGCAATGGCGTTAAATGACATCTTAGTTTTCATTATTTTATTTATAACAAATACAATTCAGGCAATTACTGGATTTGCCGGAACTTTACTTGCCATGCCGCCTACCATAAAACTAATTGGCGTTGATGAGGCTAAAATATTGCTCACACTTGTAGCTCAAATCTCATGCTTTTTGATTGTATTGACAGGTTTGAAGGATATTAACATAAAGGAATTCCTCAAGATGTTTATACTAATGGTTGTAGGCATGTTTGCAGGAATGAAAATATATGAGCATTTTCCTATGAATTTGCTACTAATTTTTTATGGGATAATGATTATAGTTATTGCTATTTTTAAGCTAAAAGGTACAGATTCCTTTAAGCTGCCTGAGGCTTTTTATCCTGTGGTAATTGTTGTTGCGGGAATAATACATGGAATGTTCGCCTCTGGTGGGGCTCTTTTAGTAATATATGCATCCCATAAGCTTGCAAAAAAAGAAGAATTTAGGGTTACAATGGCTTTAATATGGTTTTCTTTGGGATTTTATATTTCAGGAGTACAGATACAAAGGGGTTATTTAAACGCCCATGTAATTAAGCTACTTTTAATAGGGCTTATTCCGGTTTTTTTAGGGACTTATGTGGGAAATAAACTGGTACAGCATATAAACCAAGCTGTTTTTATGAAAATTACTTATATACTGTTGCTAATATCCGGACTGATGGCTATTTTTTAAAGAACCTTGTGCATATGCACAAAAAGTCTTGTAATAATATCTCTATAAATGAGATTGATTATGCATTAATATAATCACATAAAAGATGACAAAGGCGTCGGAACTATTACAGTTTCGGCGCTTTTGCGCTTTATAGGGTTAAACAAAAGGAGGTAGTGATATGTATAGCGTAGTTGTGGCATTTGGTATTGCCAGTGTGATGTTATGCTTGGGTATGATATTGCGAGGCAAGGTGAAGCCTCTTCAAAATATGTTGATGCCTGTAAGCGTAATTGGTGGTTTATTAGGATTTGCTTTTGTAAATGTAATTATGTCAAACGTAGATATAGGCGGTGCGACAGTAAAGGACTTTAGCAATATAGTTGATGTTTTTTTCTGTTTATCTTTTATATCAATTGGATTAACAGGAGAAAAGAAGAAGAAAAAGGCTCAGCCAAGTCCTGAGGGAAAAAAGGACTCAGGTACTGCTAGGGGAGCAATGGGAATGGCATTGATTTGGTGCATCCTATATGCATTAACCCCATCGGCCGGAGTTTTGATTGTATCCGTGATTGGAAAACTTTTTGGAATGGCTCCAATGTATGGTATTTTAATTCCATTTGCATTTTGTCAGGGACCAGGTCAAGCTTCCACATACGGCCGACTTTTTGAAAACGTATACGGATACGAAAATGCAGAGATGGTAGCTCTTACCTATGCAGCATGTGGATTTGTGGCAGCATTTGGTCTGGGTGTACCTCTCGCTAAATATGGATTGAGAAAAGGATTGGCTAGAAATAAAGAAAAAATTAATCAGGCTGTAGAGCGAGGATATTTGCTTCCAGAGGAGCAAAGAGAGCCAATTGGAAAAGTTACCTTCCATAGTGCAAACATAGATACACTGGCAGCGCATTTTGCTGTGATGGGTGTGGCGTATTTACTTGCTCTAGTTTTAGCAAAGCTTGTAGCATTTGTCCCAGGAATTGGTGAATCATTTTCAGCAATGCTTTTCCTGTGGGGTATGTTCGCCTCGTACATAGTTAAAGCAATTATGAGAAAGCTCAAGATTGATTACTTAATTAATAATTCTTTACAAAGCAGAATCACAGGACTTTTATCAGATTACCTGGTTGTATGCTCATTTATGGCTATTCAGGTAAGTGTGGTTGGCAAATGGATAATTCCTATAATTGTTGTGTCAATAGTTGGTGCGCTGATTACCTTCATTGTTTGTCTATACTTTGGTGCACGATTAGGCAGTGATCACGATTTCGAGAGAGTGCTTGGTGTATATGGTACATGTACAGGAACAACTCCAAGTGGTGTTTCGCTTGTTAGAATGGTAGATCCGAGACTTCAGACCCCAGTGGGCGTAGAACTTGGTGTCATGAATGCGGCTATGATTTTATCAACACCTACTATGATATTTATTACGCTAGTAGGTCTTGAAACAATTAGTCTTCCAATTTGTGTGGGAGGTATGCTTTTGACAGTAATTATTTACCTTGTTTTACTTAAAGTATTTAAGGTATGGCGCAAACCTACATTCTCAATTGGATTTGGTAAGAAGAAAAATAGTGATGTGGTAGTAGAAGATGTGGAGGATGTCCCATTCCTTAAGGGTTATCTGCACAATGCAATGGACCCATTAAATGTTGAACAAAAGATGAATTCTAGTTGGAGCTAGTAGGAAGGAGTAATTATTATGAAGATGATTTTTTCGGTAGTAAGACCAGACAAGGCATACGATGTTAACAGAGCTCTTGCAGATGGTGGATTTTATGGTTCTACAAAATGGAATGTTGCTGGGCGTGGAAAACAGCATGGAATTCAGGTTGGTGACATTGTTTATGATGAAATGTCAAAGGAAGTAATCATGACAGTTTGCGATGATGAAGACAAAAATGAAGTTATAGACATCATTATCAATGCAGCCATGACTGGTGAAAGTGGAAATTCGGGTGATGGCAAAATATTTGTTTTACCAGTTGAGGAGTCATATACAATTTCATCGCAGAGTAAGGATATGTAATTTATGAAGCACCTATACTTTAACGGAACTATAGTGACCATGGCAGGCGAGGGAAACCTCGCCGAAGCGGTTATTACTGAAAATGGAAAAATAAGCTTTGTTGGAAGCAAAGAACAAGCACTGAGTCTTGCTGGTGATGATGTTTTAAAGGTCGATTTAGATGGGAAGGTTCTTCTTCCAGGTTTTATTGATGCTCATGGACATGTGATTCAGACCGCCCAGGGGATTTCTCTGTGTGATTTATCTGCGGCTAAGGATTTTGAGTCTATAGCGCAGTTGCTAAAGGACTACATAAGAAAGAATGATATAGGCTCGGATGACATAGTTTTTGGAAATGGTTATGACCATAACTTTCTTCTAGAGGGTGTACATCCAGATATTTCGGTTTTGGATAGCGTTTCAAAAGATATTCCTATTTATATTTCTCACGTTTCTGGACATATGGGAGTGGGAAATAGCGCACTTTTTAAGCTTGCGAATGTTACACCAGAAACAGAGGATCCTTTAGGCGGCAAGTATGGAAGAGATAATAAGGGACAACTCAATGGTTACATTGAGGAAACGCCAGCTTTGATGAAAGTGCTCATGGCTGCCATGCCTAGAATGAAGATGGACATGGTTAATCAGTTTTTACTTACTCAGGATAGATATTTAAGCTATGGAATTACTACTTGCCAGGAAGGTGCTGCAGGTGGTGCTGATGCTATGAAGTTACTATGCGGCATTGATATGGGAAAAATGCTAAAGATGGATGTGGTTATATATCCACTTGATGAAAGCTATCAAGATGCGGTAAGTCAGTATCCTATGGCTGATGGAAAATACATGGGACATGTGAAAATTGGAGGTACTAAGATTATATTGGACGGTTCTCCACAGGGAAAATCGGCATGGCTTTCAAAACCATATGAGGGTGAGGCTGAGTACGCAGGATACCCAACACATGATGATGCTTATGTCAGGGATGTAATAGAAAGAGCCGGTAATGGTGGATATCAGGTCCTTGCCCACTGCAATGGTGATGCTGCCTCTGAGCAGTTCCTTTCAGCCTGTGAGAGACAGTCAGAGATAGCTAAGTTAAGGCCCGTTATGATCCATGCTCAAACCGTTAGAAGAGATCAGCTAGAGCGAATGAGTCATATCGAAATGATTCCTTCATTTTTCGTGGGGCATACATATTATTGGGGAGACGTACACTTAAAGAATCTTGGAAAGGACAGAGGTAGTAAAGTAAGTCCAGTAAATACAGCAAAGGAATTTGGCTTGATTTTCAATTTTCATCAGGATTCGCCAGTTACAAAGCCAGATATGCTTCATTCTGTGTGGTGCGCAGTAAATAGACAGACTAGATTGGGGGTTGAGATTGGTCCAGAGGAAAGAGTATCAGTTTACGATGCATTAAAAGCGGTTACTATCAATGCTGCATATGCATACTTTGAGGAGGATGAAAAGGGCACAATTGAAGTTAATAAAAAGGCTGACTTTGTGGTGCTTGAAAAAAACCCATTGACTGTAGATCCTTGCACAATTAAGGATATAAAGGTTTTGAGAACATACAAAGATGATGAATTAGTATGGAGTGAAAAATGTCAGTAACATTAGAGCATTTGCTGAAAGCAGTAGAAGGCGAAGAAATCAGGCTGGTTGCTGGTGAGGGTGGAATGTCCAATGTGGTCAGCTGGGTTCATGTAGTGGAAAATACCCAGATTTCAGAATTTCTGGAAGGACAGGAAATCGCATTTACAACGGGCGTTGGTTTAGAATCTGATGAGGATTTGCTTGAAATTGTCAGATACAATCATAGGATGAATGCCAGCGCCATGATAATTAATGTGGGACCGTTTATAAAGGAAATTCCGCCATCAGTAATTAAGTATGGAAACAGTCATGATTTTCCAATATTTGAAGTGCCATGGCATGTACATATGTCAAAGATAATGCGAGCATTTTCTGCAATTTTAATCGATTCCGAGAAAGAGCAGATAATGCTTACTTCTGCTGTAAAGAACTCTATTTCTAATCCATCACGTGAAGATACTTATATACCGACATTTGAACTATTTCACTTTTTGCGAGGCTGGTCATATTGTCTATGTGTGATCGAAGTTATGGATGGGCTTGGAAATTCTGTTCATTCAAGCATTTTGAATAGACTTAACATGCTTGTAGAAAGAAATGTTGTTCATGATTATTCTAATAGCGCTGTAATGTTAATTGACAATAGAATAGTTATTATGCTTGCAGACTATTCTCAAGAAAAGGCGGAAAAAATATTTGATATCGTTCATAAGAAAGTGGTGAAAAGCATTCCTGCGAATTGTGTGTCATACTGGGGTGTAGGTGAAAACACTAAGAGTGTCAGATGCATTTATAAGAGCTACAATAAGGCAGTAAATTCAATTAGTCTCCAGCAGAAGCAGGGAAAGCAAAATGAGATTACATTCTATTCTGAGATGGGATTTTATAAGATTCTTATGTCGGTTGAAGACGACAATACCTTAAAGAACTACTATGAGGAAGTACTAGGGCCACTTTTAGAGTATGATCGGATTAACAGTACAAATTTAACAAATGAGCTAAAGGTATTTTTTGAATGTGATTGTAGCGTGCAGGTAACTGCTGAGATTTTGTATATGCACAGAAATTCTATAAGGTACAAAATCAATAAAATAGAAGAGATACTTGGAATCAGCCTAGAATGTCAGGAAGAAAAAAGCAAATTGATGCTAGCGTTTTGTATTGAAAATATATTATAGAATTTTTGAAAGGCTTTTGTTCATTTGAACAAAAGCCTTTGTATTTTCACACGTTGAAGGGGAGTATTGTCATTGCTAGTATATTCACATGAACAATAAGTATTCAATTCTGAAAGGAGATTTATAATATGGAAAACAAATTAGGACAGGAAGTTGCACAATTACACAAGGATTACGTAATGCAGTCTTGGTCAAAGTCAGGCGTGGACGCATTACCTATTGAAAAGGCAGAAGGAATTTACTTCTACGATTATGATGGAAAAAAATATGCAGATATGTCTTCATTGTTAGTTTGCTCTAACTTAGGTCATGAATTACCTGAAATTGTTGAAGCAATCAAGGCGCAGGCTGACAAGATGTGCTTTATGGCACCTGCTTATGCATCAGAGCCAAAGAGCAGACTTGCTAAGAGACTTGTTGAGGCAGCAGGAGCAGACACATATAGAAGAGTATTCTTTACAAATGGTGGTGCTGAATCAAATGAAAATGCCATCAAGATGGCGAGAATGGTAACAGGTAGAACAAAGATTTTCTCTTGTTATAGAAGCTATCATGGAGCTACACTTGCTGCTTCAAATGCTTCAGGCGACTGGAGAAGATTTGCTGCTGAAATCGGTGGTGCAAATGGATTTGTTAAGTTTATGAATCCACAGATGTATAGAGATGGATACACATATGGTGTAGATGATGAGGTCGTAACAAAGAAGGCTCTCGCCGATCTTGATTTACAGCTTAGATATGAGGGTACTTCAAATGTGGCTGCAATTATTATGGAGTCAATCGTAGGCGCAAATGGTGTAATTCTTCCTCCTAAGGGATATATGGAAGGTGTTAGAGCACTATGTGATAAGTATGGCATACTAATGATTTGTGACGAGGTAATGGCAGGCTTCTTTAGAACTGGTAAGTGGTTTGCGTGGCAGAATTTTGACATCAAGCCAGATATCATTACTTTTGCAAAGGGTGTTACTTGCGGATACGTTCAGCTCGGTGGCGTTATTGTAAATGATCGAGTTGCAAAGTACTTTGAGGAAAATGTACTTCAGTGTGGCCTTACATATTCAGGCCATACGCTTGCTTGCGCTGCAGGTCTTGCTGCAATGGATTATTATGAGTCACATAAGATAGGAGAGCATGTTGCTGCAATGCATGAAATTCTAAAGGCATTTATGGATGAAATGGTTGTTAAGCATAAGTGCATAGGTGAATCTAGATGTATTGGATTATTTGGTGCTCTTGAAGTTGTAAAGAACAAGGAGACAAGGGAACCTATGCAGGAATATGGCGTGCCAGGACCTGTTATGCCATGGATTTTTGCAGAGCTTAAAAAGAGAGGCTTTGCTACATTTGGACGTGAGAATTTTATTGAAATATGTCCTCCACTTATCATTTCTGAGGAAGAGCTCAAGGAATATCTACCAATCCTTGATGAAGTACTTTCTATGGTTGATGAGAAGTATTGTGATTAATTAAACTGGAGGTAGTGTTATGTGGGAATACTTACAGCCAGTTACAATTAAGTTTGGAGCTGGAGAAATTGGAAAGTTAAAGGATATAGCTAGTGAGCTTAAATGTGAAAAAGGTTTATTGGTAAGTGATCCGTTTTTTGCAAAATCAGGTCTTGCAGAAAAAATTATGGTAGATAGTGATGGCGCTATAGTGGATATTTTCTCAGAATTATCGCCAAACCCTGATGTAACAGAGGTTGATGCTTGCGCCAAGGTGATTAGAGAGAATAACTTTGGATTTGTAGTTGCTCTAGGTGGGGGCAGTGCCCTTGATTGCGCGAAGGCTGCTTCTTGTGTTGCGCTTACAGATGATAGCATACGCAAATATCATGGTACTGGAGTTCCGATGCCAGCAGAGCATTTGCCACTTATTGCAGTTCCTACAACAGCAGGAACTGGTAGCGAAGTAACATGTGTTTCGGTATTAACGGACCATGAAAATGGGAAGAAGGCACCAATTAATTCAAATTCTTTCTATCCTGCAGTTGCAATCATCGATCCTGAACTTACTTATTCAATGCCACCTAAGGTGACTGCAAGTACAGGAATTGACGTTCTCTGTCATGCAGTCGAGGGCTATTGGAGCAAGGGCCATCAGCCAATCTGTGATGCACTGGCAATTCATGCAAGCACACTTGTGTTTAAGTATTTATACAGAGCATTTGTGAATGGTTCAGATGCTGAAGCAAGAGAGAAAATGGCAGAGGCATCTGTAATAGCAGGACTTGCATTTACATTACCTAAGACAACATCGTCACATGCATGCTCATTTCCACTTACAAATATTTATCATATTCCTCACGGCGAAGCGTGCGGATTGACCCTAGATTATTTTATGAGAGTAAACGCAAAGCATGATGAGGATGGAAGAGTTCATGCACTAGCAAAGGCTGTGGGATTTAAAAATGCAGAGGAAATGGCTGACGCTATTGCTGATCTAAAGAAGCGTTTAGGCCTTAGAACTGATTTGAATGATTTTGAGCTTACAGACGAGCAGGTAGATGAGTTGGTAAAAATAAGCCACCATCCAAATTTATTAAACAATCCTGTAGAAATTACTGACGAAATTTTATACGCGATGTATAATGAAATGAGATAATTAATTCTAAAAAAAAAGAAAGAGATAAAGAGGTGCGTTTGTGCACCTCTTTGTATGTTGTAAGGAAATGAATTTGTTTGACATTGTTGGACCTATTATGGTAGGTCCATCCAGCTCACATACAGCAGGAGCGGTTAAAATTGGATATGCAGCCAGAAAGCTATTAGCAGAGCCAGTGAAAAAAGCACAGATAAATCTTTATGGTTCGTTTTTAGCAACAGGAACTGGGCACGGAACAAGAAATGCTTTGCTAGCGGGTTTGCTGGGTATGCTTCCGGATGATAGTAGAATACCCAATAGTTTTGAACTGGCAAAGGAATTGGGAATAGAGTTTGTATTTGGAGAAGCTGATTTAAAGGATGTGCATCCAAATTCCGCACAGTTAATTATTGAGGGTGTAAATGGTAGAAGCCTTGAAATTGTGGCAGAATCCATAGGAGGCTCCAGAATTAACATTGCTCAAATTGACGGACTTTCAGCCAACTTTTCCGGAGATTATCCTACCTTGATAGTTCACAATCAGGATCAACCTGGGCATGTGGCAGAGGTTACAAGTATGTTGGCACATAAGTCTGTAAATATAGCAACTATGCAATTGTATCGCTCTAGTAGAGGCGGCGAGGCCGTAATGGTAGTAGAGTGTGATCAAGAGGTACCTGAGGAATCAATAAAATGGCTTGAGCACTTAGAGGGTGTTAATAAAGTTACATATTATAGCTTATTAGGATAGGAAACGATGAGTTTAGATAAATTAGAAACAATAATAAAGCTTTCTGCTGAGGAGAAAAAAGCATTTTGGGAGATTGTAATTGAAGATGATGTTAGAGAACGAAATGTTTCAAGGCAGGAATCTTTTGAAACTATGCGTGGTATGCTATATGCTATGCATGAAGCCGATTTGGGTTATGACGGCAGTCTAAAATCTGCCAGTGGAATGGCTGGTGGCGATGGGCAAAAATTGCATGATTACAGATGTAGAGGCGAGCATCTCCTGAGCGACTTTTTGCTTTGTGTTATGGAAAAGGCCACTAAAATGGGTGAGTCAAATGCCTGTATGAAACGAATCGTGGCAGCGCCTACAGCTGGTTCATGTGGAGTCATACCAGCGGTTTTACTTGCTTATATGGAGCATAAGTCCGTAGAAGAGGACAGAATTGTAGAGGCTTTGTTTGTTGCTGCTGGTATTGGCTCTGTTATAGCTAGTCAGGCATCAATATCAGGAGCAGAGGGAGGCTGCCAGGCGGAGATTGGCTCTGCAAGTGCAATGGCAGCGGGTGCCATCACTTATTTAGAGGGTGGAGACAATGAGGCTATAGTTCATGCAGCGACTCTTGCATTAAAAAATATGCTTGGTCTTACCTGTGATCCGGTAGCTGGGCTGGTAGAAGTGCCATGTATAAAACGAAATGTGGCTGGTGCAGTAAATGCCATTACATCATCGGAAATGTCATTGGCCGGGGTGCGAAGCGCTATAGCACCAGACGAAGTAATCGATTCGATGAGACGTATTGGAAAACTGATTCCGGAATGTTTGAGGGAAACTTCGAGAGAAGGATTAGCAGTTACGGCATCTGCGATTTCAATGATAAACAATAAACTATAAAAAATAGACAAAAACAGCACGGCTTATTTGTTCGAAAGAAAAAAATGATTGTCCTTATGCCAATTGATGTGTGATAGAAATTGAATAGAATAAGTCATAACAAAGGCGTTGGAGTGATAATCTGACGCCTTGTTTTTTGTCTAAACAAAGGGGTTCACTTCATCGGGTGCTTCGAAGCCTTGACGCCTGTTTTCTATGCAGATTTGTTTTGATCAAGCCATATAAGGATTAGTTTGCATCAATGATGCAGCCTATCTCATAGATAGAAGAATTCGATTTCTGAAGTTTTCAAAACTTTTCAAGTATTATTGCAATTGAAAGTATTCTTGCAATTGATACTGTGTTCTTGATTCTATGGTTATTTTGTGGTGATTTAATTATAAGATAAAGTGACGTCTGTGCCTATTTCTATGCATAAAAATAAGAAAGGTTCTAAACCTTACCCCCAAGTAAAGTTTAGAACCTTTTTTTCTCTGCACCATGCCTTTCGCTCCGTCTTCTTTTTGAAACGTCACTTGCGAACTAGTCGACCAGTATGATATAATCGCTTTAACGCGTCAAAGTGTAGAATTGTAAATGCGAAAGAGAAAAAGGTATTTTTATGAGAATCATTGTTTGTATGAAGCAGGTTCCTGCATCTTCCAAGGTGGAGGTGGATCCAGAGAATGGAACCTTAAAAAGAGATGGAGCGGAATCAAAGACAAATCCCTTTGATTTGTATGGACTTGAGACTGCATTAAGAATAAGAGAAAAACTTGGTGGCACAATCACCGTGCTTACGATGGGACCAAACCAGGCCACGAGTATGATGAGAGATGCCTATGCCATGGGAGCGGATGAGGCGATTATTTTATCAGACCGTAAATTTGCTGGAAGCGATGTGCTGGCAACCTCATATACCCTGTCCCAGGGAATCAGAGCCATCGGCGAGTATGACCTGATTATTTGTGGCAAGCAGACCACCGATGGAGATACTGCTCAGATTGGGCCAGCAATTGCAGAACATCTTGCACTTCCACATACCGCCTGGGTAAGTGAAATCTGTGATGTGACCAACGAAGCGATTGAGGTTCGCCAGGATTTAGGAAGTGTAACACAGGTTTCAAGAATGAAGTTCCCATGTCTGATTACCGTCGACAAGGATATTTGTGTTCCTAGACTTCCATCCTATAAAAAGATGAGAGAGACAAAAGAGAGAGAAATTAAGATCTGGACCTTCGATCAGCTTCCGGATCAGGACTTGAGCCGCTATGGACTTGTCGGTTCGCCGACCTCAGTTGAGAAAATCTTTCCACCTGCTGGCAAGCAGGCACAGCAGTATGTGGAGGGAACTGTCGCAGAAAAGACACAAAGACTGATGGACATTCTGAGTGACAAGAGGTTTTTGAATTAGGGGGACGGAGTTCTAGGTTCATTTTAGTAAAACAGAAATTAGGAGCAGCAAAATGCGTTTAATGAAATTTGATTCAGAGAAATGTACTCTCTGTGGTGAATGTATAGCAAAGTGCCCATTTGGTGCGCTTTCTATGGAAGAAAAGGGAATCGAGGTTGGTGAGACCTGTAAGATGTGCGGTGTCTGTGTGCGCACCTGTAAGGAAGGTGCGATCCGCTTTGAACAGAAGGCGGGAAGCGCAGATAAGTCACAGTGGAGAGATATCCTTGTTTATGGAGAACAGGAGAATGGAAAAATACATCCTGTTGTAATTGAACTGATTGGAGAGGCAAGAAAGCTTGCGGCAAAGGTAAATTACAAGGTGAAAGTGGTTATGGTCGGTGCAGCGAAGACCACGGAAAATGCAAAGAAGCTTTTGGAATATGGTGTGGATTCCGTGTATGTCTATGAGCATCAGGGGTTTGATGGCTTTAAGGCAGACTGTTATTCTGATGCTGTGGCAGACTGTATTGCTGAGATACAGCCATCCGTTGTATTAATCGGTGCAACCCCGCTTGGCCGTTCGCTTGCGCCAAGACTTTCTACCAGATTCCATACAGGACTGACGGCAGACTGCACCATCCTTGACATCAGAGATAATACGGATATGGTTCAGACACGTCCAGCCTTTGGTGGAAATATTATGGCGCAGATTCTGATTACGGATGCGCGCCCACAGTTTGCAACGGTCCGCTATAAGGTGATGGACCCAGCACAGAAGGTAGAAAATCCATCGGGAAAGGTGATTGTGTGTCCTGTTTCTGAGGATATGGTTAAGAGCCGTATCGAAATGATCAGTCAGCAGGTGATTGAGCATAAGAAGACCATCGAGGAGGAAGAGGTTCTCGTTGTAGTAGGCCGAGGTGTGACCAAGGAGAGCGATTTTGCAGCGGCAAAGGAACTTGCAGAATTACTTGGAGGACAGCTTTGCTATACTCGTCCGCTAGTGGAGAGTGGAATGGGCGATACTGCTCATCAGATTGGTCTTTCTGGTCGTACGGTAAAGCCAAAGATGATTTTCACCTTTGGTGTATCAGGTGCGATTCAGTTTGTGGCTGGTATGAGTGGAGCTGACTGTATTGTGGCAGTAAATAATGACCCAGATGCGTTAATCTTTAAGAACGCAGATTATTGTGTGGTTGAGGACTTAAGTGAGGTACTTCCTGCGCTCCTTGCCGAAGTAAAAGCAAAGAAAGGAGTGCAGTAATTATGGCATTTCCATATAAGAAGATTGATGAAGCAGACATCGCATTTATAAAATCTGCAACCAGTGAGAAGAGAGTTTGGGTGGGAGCAGCCATTCCAAATGAATACTATCATGATGAGATGCCAGAATATGGGATCTTTCCTCCGGATGTTTACGTGGAGGTGGAGAACGCAGCAGAGGTTTCTGCTATTTTGAAGTATTGCAACGAAAAGAATATTCCTGTGACTGCGAGAGGGGCAGGAACCGGTCTTGCGGGAGGTGCGACCTGCAAGTTTGGAGGAATCCTTCTTTCTGTCATGAAGATGAATAAAATCCTTGAAGTAGATGAGGAAAATCTTTCCATTACCGTTGAACCAGGCGCTCTTCTTTCCGAAGTTGCGGCTGCGGCTGCAGAGCATGGCATGTTTTATCCACCGGATCCAGGTGAGAAGACCGCATCCATCGGTGGAACCATTATCACGAACGCTGGTGGAATGAGAGCAGTTCGCTATGGCTTGACGAGAGATTATGTGCGTGCGCTTGAGGTTGTCATGCCAAATGGAAATATCCTGAATTTGAGCAGCAATGTTGTGAAGAACACAACCGGTCTTGATATCAAGGATTTAGTCATTGGTTCAGAGGGAATCCTTTGCGTAGTAACGAAGCTTACCCTGAAACTGATTGCACAGCCAAAGTGCTCATATTCTCTTGTAATGCCATTTGATTCCATCGAAAAGTGCATCAAGACAGTTCCTCGTCTGTTAAACAGCCCAATCGTGCCAACTGCGATAGAGTTTATTGAGGAAGAACTGCTTGAAATTGTAGAGAGAACCCTGGGAAAGCCATTTCCGGATCATTCAGGAAAAGCATATTTGATTGTTATGATTGACGGAAGCACAAAGGAGGCTGTGGAAGCTGACTGTGATGTTGCGGCAGATATTGCGCTTGAGGCAGGAGCATTGGATGTGCTTCTCTGTAACACCGAGGAGCGTATTGGAAGCGTATGGAGTGTGCGTGGAGCTGTACTTGAAGGTATGAAAGCGGATACCACCAGTGAGGAAGAAGCTGATGTGGTAGTGCCAAGAAGTCACATTGCAGATTTTGTGCTTGAGGCGAAGGAAGTGGCAAAACAGCACAAGGTAAGAATCATCACTGTTGGCCATGCAGGAGATGGAAATATCCATACAGAAATCCTGCGAGATGATTTGACGGATGAGCAGTGGCACGATACAATTGATGTAGTGTTAAAAGCACTTTATGACATCAGCAAAAAATATGGGGGACAGTTGTCTGGAGAGCATGGAATCGGAAATGGCCGCTTGAAATTCTTAAAGGATTTTGTGGGCGAGGAGATGTACGAGCTTTATAAGAATGTAAAGCTGGCGTTTGATCCAAATCTGATTTTAAATCCAGGCAAAATGGTTGAATTCTAATAATTTTAGAGTTTGGATGATAGACTTATGGTGAGAGAATCTTTAATGTCCAGTGAAGAAATCTATGAGGACCTTTGCAATAAAATTGAAATGCTAGAGTATATGCCAGGAGAAAAGCTGAGCGAAAATGAGCTTGCGGCTCTCTATGGAGTCAGCAGACATATTATTCGTGGCGCGCTTGCCAGCCTCAAAAACAGAAGGCTGGTTGAGGTATATCCACAGAGGGGAACCTTTGTGAGCTTAATCGATACGGACTATATTTCTGATATTCTTTATATGCGTGAGTCAGTAGAGCAGGAGGCGGTCACTCGCATCATAGAAAACGGACGAACGGAAGAGATTGTTGACCGTATGCGACTGATTGTCCAGGCGCAGCGCGATTTAAAAGAAGGTGAGTCATACGCTCGTGAGTTTTATGAGCTTGACAATATGTTTCATCAGGTGCTTTTGTCTGCGGTTGGACATTCCAACGTTATGAATTTGATTGCAGAGCCATACATTCATATTCGTCGTTGGCGTAATTATGAGGTTCGCTCAGTGAGTCGAATGAAGGAAATCGTAGAGGAGCATGCAAAGATTGTGGATGCGCTTGCGAAAAAAGATGCTACACTTTCTCGAACAATTTTGCATCAGCATCTGGATACTGCAAACAGATATTCTAAGCCTCTCAAGGCCGCTGAGGCTCAGTATTTTGCATAATTGCAAGGCATAAAAGATAATATAAAAAGATAAATATAAACCGTCTGAACAGGAAACTGTTCAGACGGTTTTTGTTATGGCGACGAGGAAAATCGACTGCATGCTTGCATGCGAGGAGATTTGACGACCGCTAATCAGAGTGAAACTCGCGAAGCGTGTTTCGTCTCTGTTATGAAAAAAGGAATTTTGAAAAGCTTAGCGGTCAAAGAGCGCAAGATTGTCCTGCTTGGCTATTTCAAGTAAGACCACTCCGTGAGCTGGGATATCTTCGTGTAAAAATAGAACCTGCTCGTTGTGTTCCACCGAGAAGGTCACGCGTGGAACAGAGTTTGTGCGAATATAATCTTCAAGCTCCTTCTGAAGCACCTGTGGAGCGCCAATGGAATTCCAAAGATCGTAGGCGGAGCCGTAAGAACGATTTACTTCAGAACGCTTTACCAGATAAGTTCCTTTTGGAAGGTCAATCACAATGTTTACAGACAAATCGTGTTCATTGTAAATCTGATAGCGATGTTCATCGTCCATGGCTGACTGGTCAATCAGAGAAAACATGGCATCAAATTCTGCAAGATTATAGATGAGCAGCTGATAGCGGGAACCACTTTGGGTAAAGATATAGTTGTCTCCAATTTTTAAAATTCGATTTCCCAGCTTAGTGAGTAGCTGAAGTGTATTGTAGCTTGCTTTTTTTAGTCCGTGATAGTCAAGCATTCCAGGTCCCCCGCTGAACAATTTACTCTCAGGAAAGGCATCTTCATGAATATCCGAAAGTGTCCAAAAGCAGAGGGATTTTGCCTTTGGCAGATTGCGGGTGATGGTGTGACAGATAAAGGGGCCCATGTAACAGGTGTCTCGGATTGGATCTTTCGGCAAAAAGGAGAGATTCCAGTCTGATACGATTACATCCAATGTGCGGAAACCACTTCGATTCATAATCTGGTGAATCATATCAATTTGAGTGCTGATGTAATCCGGATTACTTACGGAATAGTTTTCAGAGTGAATTTCAAGGAAGCTGTCATCCTCGTCTCGATTGCCCACCGGTTTCGTGTTGTAGACATGAAAATCAACAAAGGCCGGATAAATACGGTTGGCAAAGCAAAACTGGAAGAAACTTTCATACCATGGCAATCCACTCAAGGTTGAGAAGTTTGGAGATCCAAGTCTAAGCTTTGGAGAAACCTTTTGGAAAGCATCATAGGTGCATTTGTAAAAATTGAAAAATTCTTCCTGGGACTCGTTCCAGTAGGCGTTTTTTGTCTGCAGGTCCGGAGATGTCCAAAAGTCAAAAAACCAGGTTTCCACCTCTGAAAGACCATAGCGCTCTACGCAGTGCATCAGAAAGGAATAAATTAAATGCCCCCAGCTTTGATAATCTTTTGGGGCACTGACATTTGGACGATAATGAACACCGGCGTACTGCTTTTTGGAAGCTAGCGATTCCGGCATATATCCAAGCTCAGGGAATGGCTTTACGCCCAGTGAGAGAATAAAGTCAAAAACCGCATCCAGACTGTACCAGCTGTAATGGATTTCTTTGCTTTCGTTTTCATAGCACACATAAAGATCGTCCGAAAAAATATCGCGGATGCGAAGAAACTCAAAATCGATTTCATTTTTTGCAAGTCGAATCTGTGATTGTACTTCGCTGCGAAGAACGGAAAAAGCACGTCCAACGGAAATAATGATGTAATTGTCAAAGTTTTTGGATTCCGAGAAATAGGAGTCCACTTCTAAACGAAGATCCTGCTGATGCTTGGCCTGACGGAGAATGTCCGCTGTGTTTGACTGGGAAACATCATTGGACAGAAACTGCCGAAAATAGCCAAACAGACCGGAAGAGTTTTCGTCTACCTGTTGAGAAGTTTCCGTTGGAGAAGATGCAATCTCTGCTGGATTTGTAATGATTTTACGGTACTCCATCGGCGAGTGCTGATAAATCTTTTTAAACGCCATCGAGTAGGTCTTATGTGAGTTGAAACCGTACTTTAACGCAATGTTGATAATGCTCTCACTAGTGTAGATGATGTCGTAAATCGAGCGGTTTACGCGATACTGATTCAGATAATCAATAAAGTTGGTCTGAAACTGTTTCTTAAAGTACGAAGAAAAATACTGTGGGTGAAGACCTAAATGGGAAGCAATGTCACTTACCGAAAATGGAGAGCTATAATTTTCGTCAATGTAGCGTAGAATTTCGATGTTGCGGTCAGCCTCCTCAGAAAGTCTTCTGGTGGATTTCTCAGAGATGATTCCAAAATTGGAAATCAAAGTAGAGACCATGTGCGTAGCTGCAATTAACATTTGCATCTGCGTAGTGGTCTCTTTCTTTAGGTTGTTAAAGATAATCATGGCGAGATCATGGCAGATGGAGACGTAGATTTCGTTTGATAAATCTGCGTTGAGATGATTCTGTGACAACTGAACGTTTGAAAAATCAGGACATAGTTGCTTGATATACTGTGTGTCCATATGAAACAGAAGGATTCGTGCCTCTGGAGTTGCGCTGACGACCGTATAGGTTTGCATTGGAAGAAAGAACATGAAGTCATGTTCCTGGAATTCTCGCTGATGCATTTCATAGTGGACAGTCACTTCGCCACGGAAGATAAATCCAATGGTGAGATTCGCTGACCACTGCAGTTCAGTGGCAAAGCTCTGAACAACAGATTGCGTGAAGGGCAGGCTGTTTTTGTTGCTTAAATAATCAAAAATCATAAATTATCCCTCTTGATATCATAATTTTGGATAATTATAACATAATCATGTAACAATAAATGACAAAATAATGATATAAAGAAGAAAAATAAGAATATATTTGAAGAATATGGAAGAATTATAATGTTGCAAACTTGTCGACAACGAAATAACTTTGTTATTGTTACATTTTGTTTGTGATTTGGAACGATTTGTAAGGTGAAAATGATTAAAATAAGGCTAATGAATGCAGGCGAATTGCGTCTGCAGCGCTATGGAAAGAATTCCAACTAATATTCAGGAGAATAACTATGGCAAAAGGTGAATTGTTATTTGAAGCAAAAAATCTGGTAAAGCACTTTGGACCAACCGTGGCATTAAACGGCGTGGATATGAAAGTGTATCGCGGTCAGATCACAGGTCTGATTGGAGAAAATGGTTCTGGAAAGTCTACCATCACCTCGATTGCAGCAGGCATGCAGCCAGCTACAAGCGGAGAGATGTTCTTTAAAGGACAGCCACATAAGCCTGCTACGATGTTAGAGGGCGCAAAGCTTGGAATCGGAATGATTGTGCAGGAACAGGGAACCGTTTCTGGAATTACGGTTGCACAGAATATTTTCCTGGGACAGGAAAAGCGTTTCAGCAAATGTGGGATTGTAAGTAAGCGCAAAATGAACGCAGAAGCAAAAAAGGCGCTTGATAATATCGGCTTTGACGGAGTTGATCCAGCGGTTATGATTGACCGTTTGAATATGCAGGACCGCAAGCTGGTTGAAATCGCAAAAACAGTATATTCAGACCCTGAAATGCTTGTTGTCGATGAAACGACAACCGCACTTTCACAGCAGGGAAGAGATATTATCTACGGTATTATGCGCCGCATGGCAGATGAGGGAAAGGCCGTTGTATTTATCTCGCATGATTTGGAAGAGATTACAGAGGTTTGTGATACACTTACCGTTCTTCGAGATGGAAACATTATTCGCACCTTCGAGAAGGAAGAATATGAAGAAAACGCCATCAAGGCAGCCATGATTGGCCGCGAGATGGAAGGCGATTACTATCGAAGCGATTTCGGTGGAACCATCAGTGATGAGGTTGTCCTTAAGGTAGATCAAGTGACAACTGGAACAGGTCTTTTGATGAATTTTTCGATGGAACTTCACAAGGGAGAAATCCTTGGAATCGGTGGTCTTTCCCACTGTGGAATGCACGAGCTTGGCCGTGCCTGCTTTGGAGAAGAGAAAATCTTAACTGGTAAGGTCATTGATATGAAAACTGGGGATGAGATTACTTCACCACGAAATGCCTTAAAGCATGGCTATGGATATGTATCAAAGAACCGTGATACGGAGGCTCTCGTCTTAACCGAGAGTATCGCAGATAACATTCTTGCAGCAGGTTTTGACAAGCTTCAGAAGGGAATTTTCTTAAGCCCTTCAAAATGCAAGAAGTACGTAGTGGCACAGAGAGATTCACTGTCCATCAAATGTGCTTCCATCAAGCAGGATGTACAGCATTTGTCTGGTGGTAATAAGCAGAAGGTTGTATTTGGTAAGTGGATTGGTCGCGACTGTGACATTTTGATTTTAGACTGCCCAACCCGAGGTGTTGACATCGGTGTAAAGCAGTCGATGTACCATCTGATTAACGAGATGAAGAAGGCTGGAAAGTCCATCATTATGATCTCGGAAGAGCTCCCTGAGCTGATTGGAATGAGTGACCGCCTCTTAATTATCAAGGATGGTCAGCTGACTGGCGAATTTATGAGAAGCGAAAATATGGATGCCAACATGTTGGCAGACGCAATGTTATAAGGAGAAAGATTCATGAAAACAAAAAAGAATTATGGTCAAATCATAGGAAATCTTGCTCCTTATTTAGGACTAATCATTGTGGCAGTTGTGTTTGGAATTATGACAAACGGATTGATTTTTAAGGCAGCAAGCTTAAAGAACATCCTCTTTTCCATTATCACAACAGCGATTGCCGCAACTGGAGCAGTATTTGTTTTCGGAGCAGGATATTTTGATATGTCACTCTCCGGAGTTATTGGATTCGTAGAAGTACTTGGAGCAATTGTCACGGTAAAAACCGGAAGTCTGGCAGCAGGAATCATCGTGATTTTTGTAACCTCACTTGCCTTTGGTATTGCAAAGGGCGTATTTGCCGCAACGGTGAATGTTCCATTTTTCATCTTTACCATTGTCCTTGGCAGTGTGCTTAGCTCCGCTGGACAGTCGATGCTCGGTAATAATTCAAGCATCAATGCGACAGATTATATTACCCGACTTTCCAATGATCAGAAGATTATGTATCACCTGATTGTTTTGGTGGTTTACTTTGTCATCTGTCTGCTTTTATTTAAGCTGACTCCACTTAGCATTCAGGTGAAGAATATGGGTGGCAATCTTACCTCTGCAAAGCAGAGTGGTATCAATACGAAAAAGACCACGATGATTGCATTTATCATCAGTGCCATCGGTCTTGCACTGATTTCATCGCTCATTCTTCTTCGAACCAGAATGGGTGAAACCTCAGCAGCTGGATCCGTTGGAAATGATGTCATGGTTGCACTGGTACTTGGCGGTATGCCACTTTCTGGAGGACCAAAGACAAAGATATCAGCAGGTATTGTTGGTGCGGCTACCATTACCTTACTGAACATCGGCTTATCACAGGTTGGTGTTGGTCCAGAGACGATTCAGATTTTCCGTGGAGTCGTATTTATTGTTGTAGTATTTATTTCAAGTTTCAGCTATAGAAACAAGCTTTTACCACGTTAACTTACCCAGCAGGGGGTTAAAGATATTTATCAATTTCTTTTAGGAGGAAAAACAATGAAAAAGAAGGTTTTAGCACTTGTATTAAGTGCAGCTTTAGCAGCAACCGCTTTCACTGGATGTGGAAAGGGTAGCGACAAGGCAGACAGCAACGAAACCATCATGATTGGTTTTGAAGCTTATGACACTGGTGATGAGCAGTTCCTTGCGATCAAGGGATACTTAGATACCATCTCAGCAGATTTAAATATTCAGATGGTTTACTCTGAGAATCTTGCAAGTGCATCAGATGAGTTAAATTTCATCGAGGAATGTGCAACCAAGGGCTGCAAGGGTATCATTGGATACTACAATCTTGCATTAGATGAGACTGTAAATACCTGTATCGACAACGAGATGTACTATTGGGGAACTGAAGCAATCTATGATCAGTTCGCAAACGAAGAGTACTATGTAGGATGCTATAGATTTGCTGATGGCGAGGGAAACGGAGACTACCTTGGTGGATATAACCTTGCATACTCATTAGCAGAAGCTGGATGTAAGCATGTATTCTACTGTAACGGTGGCGCTGGAATGGGCGTTCCAATGTTTATCGATCGTCAGAACGGCTTCTTGGCTGGTATTGCAGCAGCTCAGGCAGATGGAATGGAAATTTCTTTTGACCTTGATAAGGATGTCATCGAGGGATGGCCAGATGCTGATACCTTTGCACCACAGGTTGAGGAGAAGCTTGGCGGAGATTATGACGGAGCAGCATCTGCATTCAACGTAGCAGCATTATTCCAGCCTCTTGGACAGGCAGGAAAGTTAGACGGAAGCTTCAAGCTTTCTACCATCGGTGAAGTAAGTGATACCTATACTGATTTCGTAAACGCTGGCGCTGTAGTCGGTGTTGTATATGACTGTGAAGAAGTTGTATTTGCAAATGCAATTGTTTCTCTTGTAAATGCAATCAGAGGAAACAGACTTACTGGTGCTGATGGAAAGGCTCTTAAGGTAGCTTGCCATCGTTGGGTAGTTAGCGATGCTGATACTTACAACAAGATTCTTGAACATCATAAGGCAGGTAAATTCTTTGTAACTGCAGAGGATATGCTTAACTTAATCGGTGATGATGTCACTGGTGATCAGGTAAATGCATTCTATTCAAGCTTTACCGCAGAGTCAGCAGTAGCAAGTCTCTAATCAAAAACAAAATTATACGACTGGCTGGGCACAATCTGTGCCTGGCCGTCTATAGATCATATTTTTCAAATACATGCTAAAGAGGGTTATTCAATGAAGAAAATCAATATTGGGCAGAGAATTTTATATACATTAATGCTTCCAGTGATTGCATATGTATTTTTCCTGCTTTTGAGCTTAATTACCGGAAAGGGGTTATTCTTGCTGGGCGTTTCCACCATTTATAACTCTGTATACGTCGGACTGATTGCACTTGCTATGTCCATGAACTTAACCAGTGGAAGATTCGACTTTGCAACTGGTGCAACTCTTGTGCTTGCTGCAATTGTCGGTGGAAATATTTCATTACAGATTGGAGCAGGACCACTTGGATTCCTTATAATCACGATTGTTTGTGGAGCGGTGATTGGTCTTGTCTCAGGACTTGTCTATATTCTGTTAGGACTTCCACCAATGGTTGTTTCTCTTGGACTTGCAATGTTATATGAGGCAGTCGGCGGACTTGTGTTTGGCGGAATTGGTATTACTCTTTCCGGAAAATCAATGTTAGTTTACGCAAAGTCACCTTGGAACATTATCCTGATTGTTGTCGTACTTGCAATTCTCATTCTCTTATGGGATTTCTCTAAGTTTGGTTATGACAGATCATCACTTGCAAGTGGACAGAAGATTTCTACGGACGTAGGTGTCAATGAAAAGAAGAATGCGGTCATCTGCTACATTCTTGCTGGAGCACTTTTGGGCTGCGCTGCCTGCGTGTTCTTAAGCAAGTGGGGAACCCTTGACCCAGAGACAAAGCTAGCAAGCTCTTCTTATTTCATGAATGCATTCCTTCCAATGTTTATTGGTGGTGCGATTGGCAAGTACAGTTCACACCCATTTGGTGTATTCATTGGTGCGGTAACACAGTCAATTATTACCGCTGGTCTTGTGGCTCTTGGAGTAAGCAATTCGATTATCACAGTAATCAATGGTGTGATTGTAATGCTGTTCCTGATTTACACCTCAAACAGCTACAAGCTTGTAGAAAGCCGCATGTTTAAGGAAAAACTCGAAAAAGCAAAGGCAGCAAAAGCTGCAAAGGCTGAATAAAATGAAACGCTAACCCTTTTTATATGTATTTGAACTTTTGGCGCTCGAAGCTCTTTTCCGGGCTTTGAGCGCTATTTTTGACGAAAAATATAAATTTTTGAATGTAGAAATCGAAAGGTTTGCTTATGGCAACTGGAATGAAAATAAAATCAATCGATATTGAGGGAAGAAAGAATCCACTTGGAATTGATCAGGCTAGACCAATGTTTCACTATGTGGCAGAAGCACAAGCGAAAGGGGCTGAGATTAGCTCATATCAGGTGATTGTTTCGCTTACATCGGTGAAGACGGACAAACCGGCGAAGAATGTAGTGTGGGATTCTGGAAAAACTGCATATCAGGGGAATAATTATGTAAGATATGAAGGAGATGAGTTGTCTCCAAAAACAAGATATCAGTTGACTGTTTTTCTTTGGGATGAAAATGACCAGAGAACGGAAGCGGGTGACGCCTGGTTTGAAACCGGCTTTTTAGGCACCTCCTGGGAAGCGAATTGGATTGAACCAAAGCAGGAGGATGCAGAACTTGAAACCGTTGTTCCTTTTCTGGATTTAATTATTCCGAATCCGAACTTCTGGGGCGGAGAGGTGCGACTGAAGGAGTGCAAAAATATCCGAAAAGATTTTCGCATCGAATGCTACGGGATATTCCACATAGATGGATTTGGTCTGTAACGCCCTATCCCACTCCTCAGGCTGGGAGGGAGAGCCTTCACTGCCCGAAAGCGCAAGGCACAGCAAGGATT
>JAZUGV010000052.1:0-17509 GCA_045641385.1 Agathobacter sp.
TTACTGTATAGGAAATTGCTCCAATTTCCTATACAGTAAAAAGGCTCCGCGAGGATGCGCACGCTTTTGCAGATGAAAAATGTCGCATAGGCGACGCAAAAGCGGCGCGAGAGTTTCGCAAGCGAAACTCTATTTTTGGGAGCGAATTTCTATTTTACGTATGAAGCTTCTATATGGATTTATATATTCAATAAACAGTATTGATATGTTAGAATAGTACGGTAAATAAAAAGAGAGGAAAATGTGCAGGCATTCATGATCAGCGGAGAAGTTCGCAGAAGCGATATAATTAATGGATTAAATAAGACAACAGTTGCAATTTCAGCGACAGCGCTTGCGAAGAAGTATGGTGTGAGCCGCCAGGTAATCGTACAGGATATAGCCCTTCTTCGCGCAAATGGATATGATATTATTTCCACCAATCGTGGCTATCTCATTGCGACGGCAGAGCAAAAGCCACAGCGCGTATTTAAGGTTTATCATAATGGAGATCAGGCGCGTGAGGAGATGCAGACAATCGTGGACCTCGGAGGCGTGATTGATGATATCTTCATCTCGCACAGAGTATATGGCACGGTTCGAGGGGAACTTAATATTCGTTCCAGAAGGGATATTGACCATTTTATGCAGGAACTCTCAAACAGCGCATCAAGGCCGCTGAGTGATGCGACCAACGGATATCACTATCACACTGTGACAGCTGATTCACAGGAAACGCTGGATATGATTTTTGATGCTCTGAAGGAAAAGGGCTTTTTGGCAGACCTTACAGATTTTGAGCCTGTAAATTTTTATATGCAGTAATTACGTTTGTTAGTTATAAAATTTGATGAAAGTAGGATAATCAATGCGTTCAGTTTTAGCGGTTATTTATGTGTTTTTCTTTTTAGTATTCAATCTTCCAGTGATGGGAGTGCTTTGGATCGTTGGACGTTTCAACAAAGAAAAGTCTGATCTTGCGGAGCTTCATATCGTGCAGCATGCTTTTCGCTGCGTAATGTTTCTTTCCGGAGTGAAGCTTGAGGTGTATGGAAGAGAACTGATTCCTGACGATGAGCCTGTTTTGTATATTGGAAATCACAGAAGTATTTTTGACGTGGTATGTACTTATCCACTGGTGAAGAATCGTTGTGGCTACGTGGCAAAGGATACAGTTAATCATGTGCCAATTCTTGGCATGGTAATGAGAAGACTGTACTGTCTGTTTATGAAGCGCGACGATATGCGTCAGAGCATGAAGGTGATTTTGGATGCAATCCAGTATATGAAGGATGGTATTTCAATTACCATTTTCCCGGAGGGAACCCGTTGTAAAGATGAAAACCCAAGAGCAATGCTCCCATATAAGGATGGTTCGTTTAAGATTGCAACAAAGTCAAAGAGAAAAATTGTTCCAATGGCAATCACAGGAACCCGTGATATTCTCGAGAGTCATTTCCCATGGATTCATAAGGGAAAGGTTACCGTTACCTTCGGTGAACCGATTGATCCAGAGAAGCTGGACAAAGAAGAGCTTAAGAACATTGGAGAATATGTCCATAATGTGGTAGAAAAGATGTTATGTGAAGCATATGACAAGTTGGAAGCCTAGATTTTGTGGGTGTTTCTTGAATATAAACACTATATAATGTAGTGAAAAAAGTGCGCATATATGTATAAAACATGCATATATGTGCACTTTTTGCATATTTATACAAAACTGTCTGCAACTGTGGTACTTATAACCTATTGTGTGCATTTTGGTACTTTGCTATACTAAAACCACAAGATATTGTGTGTGATAATATGATATCAGTGCAAAATAGGGAGGTTGTTATGGAGCAGGAAGAAATTAGCAAAGTACGCGCATCTGTTCATCAGCAGTGCGGAAGCAGAGTAAAAATACAACTTGATCGTGGCCGTAACAAGGTCGACATTCAGGAGGGTGTTATTCAGGAAGCTTATCCAAGTGTATTTACCATCTTGGTAGATGATGAGTTGGACAGAAATCCACCTCAGTTACTTTCCTTTAGTTATAAGGATATTATCACAAAGGATATTCGAATGAAGCTTTGCAACAATTAGTATTTAGTAGTAAGTAACAGCCCATCGCAATGCGATGGGCTGTTTTAGGAAATTGCCAAAAAGCACTAAACTATTTTTGGAAGTAGCCGATATAAATAGCAGATGTTCTATGCATTTTTAAAAGAGGTGCAATATGGTTAAAGGATTATATACCGCCTACACAGGAATGGCGAACGAGATGAAGCGCATGGATGTCATGACCAACAATCTCGCAAATTCAAATACATATGGATATAAGAAGGAAGGTACCACCTCGCGTTCGTTCGGAGATAAGCTTGCATTTGCAATTCGTGATACTTCAAATTACGGACTTCCAAAGAATATTGGTGGAATTACCTATGGAGTTCATCTTGGTCAGACCTACACAGATTACAGCAGTGGAAGCTTCCAGGTGACAGATTCGCCAGCGGATCTTGCAATCTCAGGAGATGGATTCTTTGCGATTGCGTTTACCAACAAAGCAGGTGAAACCAGTGTGAAATATACCAGAGATGGCGCATTTGTAGTGGATAAGGATGGTTACCTCCGTACAAAGGACGGCGACTATGTATTAAATGCAACAGGAGCTGGCAATGCAGATGCAGCAGAGGTGAACAGAGTTCGGATTAATCCTCAGCAGGAGTTTTCTGTTGACCAGCTTGGATATATATATCAGGATAATCAGATTGTTGGAACCATTGGTGTGGTTGATTTTGCAAACTATGATTATCTTTCAAAATATGGAGAGAATATGTATGACCTGCTTCCAGGCGGAGAGGTCATTGAAACAGAAGCAGCAATTGAGCAGGGAATACTTGAGACATCAAATGTTCAGGTAGTAGATGAGATGGTAAATATGATTACCATCCAAAGAGCATATGAGGCTAATCAGAAGGTGATTACCTCAATCGATGAAACCTTACAGGTGGCAACCACTCAGGTTGGAAAGCTGTAATTTTAGCGAGACAGATAGAAAGGAAGTAAATGTCCTATGATGCGTGCACTTTATACTGCGGCTACAGGAATGAAAGCAGAGCAGACAAATGTTGATACAATTTCTCATAACCTTTCAAATGTAAATACAACCGGCTATAAAACGGAACGTACAGAGTTTAAGTCTCTTCTTTATCAGACAATCCAGTCAAAGACTACCACGGCAAACGGAGATCCAAAGCCGGTTGGAGCACAGGTTGGACTTGGAACAAGAGTGGCAGCGATCACTTCTATGTACACGCAGGGAATTCAGACTGCAAGTGAAAGCCCAACCGATTTCTGTCTGGTTGGAAATGGCTTTTTTGCGGTTCGTGGAATTGATGGAAATACCTACTACACACGTAATGGTAATTTCAGCTGGGCGTTAAATGCACAGGGACAGACCATCCTTACCACAAAGAGCGGAAATCCAGTTCTCGACAGACAGGGGAAGGAGATTGTTGTTCCAGAAGGAGCAACTGCAGAGACCATGTACTTCACTGATTTGGGAGAGATTGGTTTTAAGGATGCAGACGGAAATGTCACCATGTTAGATCAGGCCTTTGGCATTTATCAGTTTACAAATCCAACTGGACTTGATAAGCTGGCAAATTCTCTTTTGGCAGAAACTGAAAATTCAGGTGCGCCAATCGCTGAGGCAGATGCAGACGGATTGACACAGACCAAGGTAATCCAGTATTACATTGAAGGTTCAAACGTAAATGTAGCTGACGAAATGGTAAATATGATTATTGCTCAGAGAGCTTATGAATTAAACTCAAAGGCAATTCAGACAGCAGATTCCATGCTTGATACTGCAAACAATCTGCGCAGATAAATAGCAATCGTTTGATGAGATAAGATCTTTCTTTGGAGAATAGATGATGGATATTTCAGGAATTACAAACCAGATGATAAATAACGCGGCACAAAAGGCCGACAACTCTTCTGCTAAGAAGGTGTCAGCAGCTGCGAATTCTCTTTCTGCGAACTCTTCCGATGAAGAACTGTTAGATGCGATTAAAGATTTTGAGTCGTACTTCATGGAGAAGATTTTAAAAGAAGTGAAGGATACCATGACAAAGTGGGGAGAGGATAAGGATACCGATCCAATGAATCAGCTCACGGACTTTTACATGGATACGGTTTACGAAAAGTTGGCGGATAATATGCTGGATGATATCGGTGGCAATTTTACGCAACAGCTGTTCGAGCAGATGAAACGCAACTACAATATTCCTACAGTAGATACGACAGAAACTACAGAAGAATAACATCAGAAGAATATATCAGACACCTGTCCATATGGGCAGGTGTTTTCTGTTATGTCGACAAGGAAACGCGCAAAGCGTGTTTCATCTCTGTTGCCAAAGTGATAAAATAGACAGCATGGAAACAATTAATGGATATGTAGAACACATTGTATATAGAAATGCCGAGAACGGCTATACAGTATTAAACCTTATTTCCGGAGAAGATGAGATCACCTGTGTTGGTGTTTTTGCGGATATCGCAGAAGGAATGAACATTGAGGCTCAGGGGGATTTTACAGAGCATCCAACCTATGGAGAGCAGTTTAAGGTGAAGGCCTTTGAGGAGAAGGCGCCTGAGGATGAGGAGGCCATTGAGCGATATCTGGGAAGCGGGGCGATTAAGGGAATTGGAATCGCTTTGGCGGCCCGCATTGTGAGACGTTTTAAAGCAGACACCTTCCGTATTATCGAGGAGGAGCCAGAAAGACTAGCTGAGGTTAAGGGAATTTCTCAGCGCAAGGCTATGGAAATCGCTGACCAGGTCAATGGAAAAAAAGATCTTCGCGAGGCAATGATTTTTTTACAGAAATATGGAATCACCATGAATTTGGCTGTGAAAATCTATAATCGCTATGGAAATAATGTCTACGAGGTGATTCAGACAAATCCTTATCAGCTGTCGGATGATATCGAGGGCGTGGGATTTCGGACCGCGGATGAAATTGCAACGCAGGTTGGAATCCGCACCGACTCGGATTTTCGTATCCGAAGCGGTATTTTATATGCTCTTCTTCAGGCTTCAGGGGAAGGACACTGCTATCTTCCAGAGCAGGAACTGACGCGTCGTGCAGCTGACCTTTTGGAAATCGATCCTTCGTTTATTGACAAACACTATATGGATCTTGCCATGGATAGAAAGATTATCATGGAAACAGAGGAGGAACAGACGCGCATCTATTCATCTGTCTATTTTTACATGGAGCAAAATGCGGCAGCACTCTTAAAGGCATTGGATATCGAGTACGATGTGCCGGAAATTGAAGTTAAAGACCGCATTGCGCGTATTGAAAAGGAAACAAAGATGCAGCTGGAGCAGCACCAGGCAGATGCGGTACTTGAGGCTGCGAGAAATGGCCTTTTGGTTGTGACAGGTGGTCCGGGAACTGGAAAGACCACCACCATCAATGCAATTATTCGCTATTTTGAGTCGGAGGGACTTGATATTTTTCTTGCAGCACCTACAGGACGTGCAGCAAAGCGCATGAGCGAAACTACAGGCTATGAGGCAAGGACCATCCACCGAATGTTAGAGGTTTCAGGTGGACCCGAAGGAACCGGTGGCTTTGAACGCAATGAGCAGAATCCTCTGGAGACGGATGTCATCATCATAGATGAAATGTCGATGGTCGATATTACACTGATGTATGCTTTATTAAAAGCGATTCCAACAGGCACCAGACTGATTCTGGTGGGGGATGTTAACCAGCTTCCGTCAGTTGGTCCAGGCTCTGTTTTGAAGGATATTATTGCGTCAAAACAGTTCCATACAGTGATGCTTACCAAAATTTTCAGGCAGGCGCAGGAGAGTGATATTATTGTCAATGCGCATAAAATTAATCAGGGAACAGAGGTTGTGCTAGATAATAAGAGCAAGGACTTTTTCTTTTTGAAGAGATACGATGCGGATAAGATTATCAACGTAACGCTTCAGTTGATTAAGGAAAAACTTCCAAAGTATGTGAACGCAGACGAGTATGATATTCAGGTTCTGACTCCAACAAGAAAGGGCCTGCTTGGAGTGGAACGTCTCAATTCTATTTTGCAGCAGTTTTTAAATCCGCCGGAGAAGGAGAAGCGTGAATATGAGCACGCAGGCCGAACCTTCCGAGAGGGGGATAAAGTGATGCAGATTAAGAATGACTACAACCTTGAGTGGGAAGTGCGAAGTCGCTATGGATTGCCAATCGATAAGGGCAGTGGGATTTTTAACGGTGATATGGGCATCATCGAGGAAATTAACAGCTTTGCAGAAATGATGACAATTCGATTTGACGAAAATCATTTGGTAGATTATTCTTTTAAGCAATTGGATGAGTTAGAGCATGCCTATGCAATTACCATTCATAAGTCTCAGGGCTCAGAATATCCTGCGGTTGTGATTCCGCTGATGAGTGGGCCGCGAATGCTGATGAATCAAAATCTGATTTATACTGCGGTTACCAGAGCAAAAAGTTGTGTTACCATTGTAGGGGATGATAACACGTTTGGCCAGATGGTGGAGAACAATATGGAGCAGAGACGCTATACTGGGTTGGCTGATAAGCTGAAAAATAATTAGAGTGAGTTATTGGGGGTTACTAATTATGACAGACACAATGTTGGCGTGTTTTTGCGCAGCAGTAGATACATTGAACTTTACAACTGCAGCAGAATTAATGCACATTACACAGCCTGCATTTAGCAGAAACATTACGCAGATGGAGGACGAGCTTGGATTTAAGCTGTTTCTTAGAAGCAAAAAGGAAGGTGTTCGCGTAACGCCTGCAGGAGCAGAATTTTACAAGGGCCTAAAAAACCTTCAGGTAGAATATACCGCGTTAATTGAACGCGCTAAGCGTATTAATCGCGGTGAAACAGGGCAGCTCGAGATTGGGATTATTACGGGAAGCTGTGTGGATTCAAAAACGATGCAGTCGATTAAGACCTTTCAGAAGAAATATCCACATATGAAGATTTCTTTAAAGTGTTACAGCGTGGCACATTTGATTGATGCGGTCGAACGAGGAGACTGTGATATCTGTTTTATGATTTCTTCTGCAATAAAAGACCGTGAGAACTTACTTTCGGAGACGGTATTCGATATTGAAAATTATATGTATGTACCAAAGTCGATGATGGGAGATTTGCAGGAGAAGTACTCTCTTGCAGATTTTTCGGAGCAGACGTTTATATTGTCAGAGGATGTTCCTATGATTAATCAGCTACTGATTGATCACTGTAAAATGGCAGGATTTGTGCCTCGGACCGTGACCGCTCCAGATTACGAAACCAAGATGCTTTGGTGCGAAATTGGCATGGGAATTGCAGTAAACAGCGAGGACCACTATATGAAAAACAGTCCGAATATTCAGGTGGTAAAGGTAAAGGAAATAGAGGCAGATTCCTATTCGATTATTTGGCATAAAAATAATTTTAATCCGGGAATCGCTTTATATTACTCGATGTTCCGCGAATGTATGAGCTCATAAGTTTTTAGCATTTCATGGCTCTCTTTTTCTTTGATAAGATTTGTCTATCAAAGGAGAAGGGGGTCTTTTTTTATGGACAAAAGTGCTATGATGCCGCAGCCAATGAATCCAATGCAAGCATTGCCATTCGTTGAACGCGGGAAATTGGTAACTGGGGAGTATACTGACACAACCGTTGGTTTTGCAACATTGTTTGATGGAACTGGCTATGTTTCAGATGTGAACTTTTTACCGGGCGTAACTGTTGAAATGCTTCATTGGTATTTCACATGGAGAGGGTTAAATCCTGAGAACTATAAGGCAACAAATCCAGATAAGCACATCGCTGCAATGACTATGCAGACTGCAAAGTCACTGGATGAGGATTTGACAGATTTTGAAAAATATTGGGATACAACTCAGACGGTTGTGACTTTAGGGGAGATGGGTCCAACAACAAAGTATGAGAATTTCAAGTGCCCATCCGATGTGGGATTCCCATTTGATTTCGAAAGCGAAGAGTCACCAAAGTTAATTTGCATCCGCGGTTATCACGACGGCGAGCCACCTATGGCAGAGCCTGACTACTTTACCGTACATCAGTTAGTTGAAGCTGAAGGCGGAGTAGAAGTGAGAACAAAGATTTGGATTGGCTGGACCGTTCGCTATGGACAGAGCTATAAGGCATTGCCAGATGGCTTCTTTATGCCTCCAATGCTTGGCATGGGACCTCTCATGGCAAATAAGGGAGATATGGCTCTGTTAGCAACAGTTCTTCCAAGCTTGTACGCAGAAAATCACTAGGAGAGAAGGGGGTAATACCATGATCCATACAAATCATGAGATTAAATTTGATCCTACGAACTGCGTTGGATGCAAAATGTGTTATAAAGCATGTTTCATCGACGTTATTCGCTGGGATGAAGAGAAAAAACAGCCAATCTTCAAATACGTAGAAGATTGTGAACATTGCAACTACTGTGAAGTTTCCTGCAAGCGTGGCTGCATCCAGGTTATTCCTGATTTCGACAGCCAGAAGATGCGTCAGAGCTTCGACCAGTATCATTAATGAAAGGAGGATATCGACATGGCTAAATTTAATCATGAAGAAGCGACAGTAAGCTCAGATATTCTTATCGTTGGTGGTGGAATTGCTGGTCTTACCGCAGCAGTAGCAGCAAAGGAAGCAAATCCTGAGGCTGAGGTATTAATCGTTGAAAAGCAGACCACTGGTTTTGGTGGAAAAGCAAATAAAGGTGGTGGAGTAATTCAGTATTTTGATTTGTCTACCACAACTCCAGAGGCATTCGTGCAGTATCATGCAAACGTTGTTGGTTGCTATTTAGGAAATCAGAACGTAATGAAGAAGTACGTTGCCATGAACAATGAAATGTTAGATCGCCTGGAAGGCTGGGGAGTTACCATTCCTAAGTTTAAAATCCCAACAGGTCCAATGACTTATATGTTTGGTGTAGACCTTAACATCACTATTCGTATGAGACAGACTGCTGAAAAACTTGGCGTAAAGGTTATGGATAAGATTGCTGTCTGCGATTTCTTAAAGAACGGAGACAAGATTGCAGGTGCTGTAGGCTATAGCATTATCGATGGAACCTTCTACACCTTCCCTGCAAAGTCTGTTGTTCTTGCAACAGGAAGCCAGGATTATCGAGTTGCTCCTATGTGGAGTAATGCTCGTGGTGATGGTATCGCAGCTGCTTATCGTGCAGGCGCACAGATGAGAAATACAGAGTTCGGTAACTTCGCTCAGTTCTTCAAGATTCACAGCTTCCAGGAAGTTGTATTCGGCGAGAACAATATGTACAACAAGCTTGGCGAGAATGTAACAAAGAACTTCCGCCGTTTCCCTGAAGCAGATATTTCTTCTACCGCTATTCGTGAGTGGTATGAGCAGATGTCACAGGGCAAGGGACCTATCAAGTTACATGTTGAAGAGCATGGAATTATGACCGCATGGGAGCGTCCATATGGTATGCCATTCTGGGAGGCTGACCATGGTAAGGCAGCTGGAAGAGATCCAGAATTTGAGGTTGCTCCTGGCTTTGTAGGTGAGCAGTCTCCTGTTCGAGTAGAAGAAGATATGCAGACCTCTATCCCAGGTATGTTTGCAGCTGGAGACGTTTCTTACTGTGGATCAGCAGCTCCTGGTGCAGTGCCAGCGCCTCCAGGACGTAACAGAGGTTCAGGAATCTTAAATGCAGTATTTGCAGGAATCATTTCTGGTGAGTCTTCTGCTGAATATATTAAAAATGCAGCAGAACCTACGGTTGATGCAGCACAGGTTGAGGCAGCAAAGGCAGCAGCTTATGCACCAATTGAGAGAGAAGAAGGTATTTCGCCAATTGATATTATCGATGGAGTACAGAATATTCTTTGTCCTGTTGAGAACAGTATTTATATGTCACAGAACAGATTAAATATTGCGCTTCGCAAGCTTGAGAAGATTAAAGCTATGATTCCACAGATGAAGGCAGAGGATCTTCACGGAATGCTTACCTGTCACGAGGCGGAGTCAATGGTTCTCTGTGCAGAGATGCAGCTTAGAGCTTCTTCAATGCGTAAGGAATCCCGTGGCTGGTTCCTGCGTGAGGATTATCCAAACATGGATAACAACGACTGGTTAAAGTGGATCATCGTTGAGAACAAGGACGGAGAGATGGTACTGAACACTGAGCGCGTTCCTATTGAGGATTACGATGTCCAGCCACCTAGATTCTAGTAAGAAGTGCAGAATTGGGGACGATTTAGAATAAATAGAAATGGAGAATGAATATGGGAAATAGAGTTTGTGAAGCATTAGGAATTGAATATCCAATTATTCAGGGTGCTATGGCATGGACTTCAATGGCTCCACTTGTTGCAGCAGTTTCTGAAGCTGGCGGACTTGGAGTATTGGGAAGTGGATTTATGCCAAAGGAAGTTATTATGGGACAGGCTGCTGAGATTCGTCAGATGACAAGCAAGCCATTCGCAGCAAATATCTTCTTGGACCCAGGCCCACAGTTAGAGGTTGCAGTATCTTCTATCATTGAGGCAAAGATTCCTGTTGCTTATATTGATACCTTAAATCTTTTAGATTTAGATATGGCAAAGGAATACTACAAGAGATTACATGACGCCGGAACAAAGGTTATCGCAAAGGTTAATTATCTAGAGGATGCAATCGTTGCGGATCAGGCTGGAGCAGATGTAATCATTACCAAGGGTGTTGAAGGTGGCGGACACGTTACAAAGGTTAGTGGACGTGTATTACTTGCAGAAGCTGTTGAAAACTGCAAAGCTCCTATCGTTGCATCTGGTGGTATCGCAACTCCTCGTCAGGCTGCAGCTGTTGTTGTTGCAGGCGCTGAGGGTATTGAGATGGGTACTGCATTTATGGCGAGTGTTGAGTGTCCAGTTCACCCAAACGTAAAAGAAGCAGTTGTAAAAGCGATTGATCGTGATATCGTAGCCTGCGGACATTCTACTGGTGAACCAAGTTGGCAGATTAAGAACAAGCTTGCTGAAAAATTAATTGAACTTGAGGCAACTCACACTGCAGCAGAAGCAGCTCCTTTATTTATCGAAATGTCAATGGGCTCTCTTAGAATCGCATCTCTCGAAGGAGAGGTTGAGGAGAAGGGTTCTGTAATGGGCGGACAGGTAGTTGGTCTGATTCATGAGATTAAGACCTGTAAGCAGTTAATCGCTGACTTTACCGATGAATGGCAGGATTGGTTAAAGAAGAGTTACTCACTTTACTAATTCATATTCATAGCACGAGGTGAAGCATGGGAACAGAAACTACTCAGGCACCAAGCTATAGCAAGGCGAGAATTCGTCTGATTCTGATGGCTATTATTTTAAATAGCGTTATCTATGGCTTCGGTATGTTTAAGTTAATCCCAATGGAAGCAGCAATTGAAGAATATTTCAATATTAAGGCGGGAGCGTACAGTTATCTTACCACCGCAGGAAATTGGGTTATTATTCTGCTTTCTGTTCAAATGGGATTTTTGACAAGAAAGCTTCCATGTAAAATGAGTATCTCACTCGGATTTGCAGTTGGTGCTGTGGGAATGATCCTTCAGATTTTTACATCCAACTTTATTGTATTCGTAGTAGGTAGAGCTGTTGAGGGCGCCGGCCTTGCTGTAGCAACACTGGCGACCACCAGCCTTCTTATGAATATGGTTCCAAGAGAGAAGGTTGGTTTTTGGAGTGGTATTTCCATTCTTTGTGCCGTTGGACCACAGGTCTTAATCACAAAGGGTGGCGCTACCTTAATGAACTCCAGTGGAATGAGTTTCCAGACTATCTTTATTATCATTACTATTTTATATGTGGTAGCAATCTTAAGCTGCTTTATTTTCATTCCATATGATTTGAAAATCAATGGAGTGGCATCAAGCGAAAAACCTACTAAGGAACAGACAAAGAGAGTTTTCAAGAATTCATCAAACTGGCTTGTTAATATCGCATACGTATTCTTTGGAGTCGTATCAATTAACTTCAGTATGTATGTTGTTAAGTTCTTAGTAGATGATAAGGGCTTTGAGTTTGCTCAGGCAGCAAATATCTACAGCTACACAACCATTATTGGAATGGTAGCAATGTTAGTATTTGGCTGGATATCTGACAAGCTTGGAAGCAAAAGAAAGATTGTCATTATCGGATATATTGCAGGTGCAATTGCGCTTGTTTTACTAGCAGTGCTTCCTGGAAATCTGATTATGATTTACATCGTTTTATATGGAACTCTTCCGAGATCCATTGCAGGACTCACAACTGCTTCTGCGGCAGATATTGCAGAGAATCCATCGGATATTCCAATTGTTACCTCTGTGCGTAACGAGGTAATGCAGATTGGTTCCGTAATCTTTACTGCGGTAATGGGGTATTCTGTTCAGTATCTTGGATACGCAACTACCATTTACATGCTAGCGGGTGGAATGGTAATTGGAGCTATTTGTTGGGTATTTGCGAAAAAGATACCTTAATTTAGGGGAAAAGGAGATAGGAATATGTCACTTGTACCTGTTACAGAGGAACAGAAAAAGTCTCCATTATATGAATACTATTTAAGAGACGTAAAGCCTGTTCCACCTGAACTGCTTGGTCGTATTATGACCGAAAAGTTCAACGATGAAGATGTCCTTCTTTTTGAAGACAAAAATAAGTTATTTGATGATGGTTATCTTCCAGGAGAGTTTGGAGTATTTGCTCTCCCTGGTGGGGGTTATTCCATTGCTAATCTAAATAAAATGCCAGGTGTAACACCAGAAATGTTTGACTGGTGGTTCGCATGGCACGGACTTGATCCATTTAGATATACCATTTGGGATAAGGAAGATCACTATCATTGTTTAACACGAAATCCAGAGATTTCGTTAGATAGTTCTCTTTCTATGAGAGAACGCTATTGGCACACAACTCATGATGTTTCTGAGTCATTGATGGGTGAGGATGAACCTAAGCAGGCTGAGCTTACCTTCATTCCACCAGTGGAGTATGGCTTTGACAAGGAAAAATATGAGGCTTTTGACGGTACAATTATTTGTACCAGGGGTATGTGTCACTTCCTTCGCCCAGTCGAGGGAGGTTGCGAGCTTCGAACCAGATTCTGGTTTACAATTCCAGGCTTTCCAGAGATGGCTGCAAGAGCTTTCCTGGCTCATTGTGTAAAGGAATTTACACATCTTGCAGAGATTCTTCCAGAGCTTTACGAAAAGTATAAGGATCAGTTTGAAGTATTTTAACCGCTATTTATTTTAGGAGGGTATTTTTATGGAATACAAGAAGAGTGTGGGCTTTGGCTTACGCGGTACCATTTTGATTATTTATCAGATGTTAGCATATGTAACTTACTGTGCATTTACTAACTTCCCACAGAATGTTCTTTCTGATTACTACGGGGGAATTACACACTTAACATTACTTACAATGATTGCTGGTCTTGTGGTTTTCATTGTTCAGTACTTCTTTATTGCACCAAACATTGGAAAGATTAAGAGCTTTAAGACAATGATTCTTGTTCTTGCTCCAATCAACTTTATCTTCATTTTAGGAATTATGTTATTAAGCCCTGAGAAGCAGCTTCTTTGGGACATTTCCTTCACCATGGTTTCTATTCTTACACAGTTATATGTAACCTTCTGTGGTGGAATGTTAATCGGTAACTGGTTCCCAAGAAGAAAAGGTACTGTTATGGGTATCGTAACAATGGTATTCCCAATCGTAACCGGTATCTTACTTGGAGTGTTTACTTCAATTGTATTTGGTAAGCTTGGCCCTGTTCTTGGCGCAGCTGGAGCAACTGGAGATTTCTCTGCAGTACCTGCAGCAGTACAGCAGGCATCATGCATGGCATTTATGCCTTACGCAATTGTAACTGTTATTTCTTATATTATTGCAATCTTCCTTGTTAAGGATTTCCCAGAGCAGTGTGGAGCATTCCGCGATAACGACAAGGGATTCACCGCTGAAATGGCTAATCAGATGCTCATGGAAGAAATCGAGCTTCGTAAGAAGTCAGTATGGAAGAGAAGCCAGATTTGGAAGTGCCGCGACTGGTGGTTCATGGCTATCCCAGCTGCATTACTTCTTTCTCTTGCAATCGCTTTCATGGTACAGATCATTCCTGTACTTCAGGGATTTGAGGAAATCGGTGACAAGTATGTAATCGTTTTAACCTTCTTATCAGTTGCTGCATGTGCAGGTAGCTGGATTCTTGGTGTAATCGATACCAAGTTTGGTACAAAGACCGCATTAATCATTACTTCATTCCTTATGCTCCTTGCTGGTGCATTAGGTGCAACTGGTATGTTAATTCCTACCATTATTGCTGCGATGTTATTAGGACTCTTCATGGGAGCTTCTTCTAACTTTGGTCTTTCAGCAATCGTTCGTTACTGGAGAAGAGAAGACTTCCCAGCAGTTTATGCTGGACAGCCACCTCTTGGATTTATTATTTCAGCAATTGCTCCATTCGTAGTAGCTTCTATCGCTTCAGCAGCTGGATACAGCATGGCATTCTTATTCGTAGCTATTATGGCAGTTGTTTGCTTAATCTTATTATTCTTATTCAATCCTAGAAATATTATTAAGCAGGATGATAAGCTTAGAGAGCAGGCAGGACTTCCTTTAGATGGACTTCTCGCAGCTAAGTTTGACGAAGAAAAGAAAAAGAAATAATAGTTCGCTATTTGTTTCAACAATAACCCACCATATACACGAAAGGGGCGTCGAGTAATCGACGTCTCTTTTCGTTAAAATTATCAAAAGTCAAAGAAAAAACCTTATTTTTTTAAGTCTTTTGTTTATTGAAAAATATATTTGTCCATGATAGAATTTCTTAAATGCGGAAAAAAGAGGCATACTCTTTTTTTTTGCCTAAATGTAGATAACATAGTCTTATTTTAGAAAGGCGAAAATATATGAATGCATATCTCATCCTAGAAGACGGAACCGTTTTTACCGGAAAGGCAATCGGTGCCGACAAAGAAATCGTTAGCGAGATCGTGTTTAACACTTCCATGACTGGATATCTTGAAGTGCTCACCGATCCATCTTATGCAGGACAGGCAGTTGTTATGACCTATCCTCTTATCGGAAACTATGGTATTACCCCTGATATGGAGTCAAAGAAGCCATGGCCAGACGGATTTATCGTCCGTGAATTATCCCGCAATTATTCCAACTTCAGAGCAGAGGGTTCGATTCAGGACTTTTTAGAGAAAAACGGTATTCCAGGTATTTGTGGAATTGATACTCGAGCTCTTACAAAGATTCTTCGTGAGAAGGGTACCATGAATGGAATGATTACCCGCAACGAAAATTACAATTTAGATGAGATTTTACCTAAGCTTCATGCTTACGCTACAGGAAATGTGGTGGATAAAGTTACCTGTGAAGAAAAGTATGTTCTTCCTGGCAAGGGAAAGAAGGTTGCACTTTTAGATTTTGGTGCAAAGAATAACATTGCCAAGAATTTAAATGACCGCGGATGTGAGGTTACCATCTATCCTGCGCGTACACCTGCTTCAGAGATTTTGGCGGCAAATCCAGATGGAATTATGCTTTCCAACGGACCTGGAGATCCAAAGGATTGTGGAACGATTATTGATGAAGTGAAGAAATTATATGATTCAGAGGTTCCAATTTTTGCAATTTGTCTTGGACATCAGCTGATGGCACTTGCAACTGGCTGTGATACTCACAAGATGAAATATGGACACCGTGGTGGCAATCATCCGGTAAAAGACCTTGCAACTGGAAGAGTATATATCTCTTCACAGAACCATGGATATGTAGTTGACACCGACAAGCTTGACCCGGCAATTGCTGAGCCTGCTTTTGTAAATGTAAATGACGGAACAAACGAGGGACTTAAGTACGTTGGAAAGAATATCTTTACAGTACAGTTCCACCCAGAGGCATGCCCTGGACCACAGGACAGCGGATACCTCTTTGACCGCTTTATGGATATGATGAATCAGTAGAAAGGAGCCAAATATGCCAAGAAATCATGACATTAAAAAAGTATTAGTAATCGGCTCCGGTCCTATCGTAATTGGACAGGCTGCTGAATTTGACTACGCAGGAACTCAGGCCTGCCGTTCTTTGAAGGAAGAGGGAGTTGAGGTTTGTCTTGTAAACTCAAACCCAGCAACCATCATGACGGACAAAGAAATTGCTGACCAGGTATATATTGAGCCTTTAACTCTTGAAGCGTTAAAGGAAATTATCAAAAAGGAAAAGCCAGATTCTATTTTACCTACCCTTGGTGGTCAGGCGGGCTTAAACCTTGGTATGGAGCTCGCAGAGAGCGGATTTTTAGAGGAAGTTGGCGTAAAGCTCATCGGTACTACTGCAGAGACTATTTTCAAGGCAGAGGACCGTCAGGCATTTAAGGACACCATGGAAAAGATTGGTGAGCCAATTGCTGCTTCACAGGTTGTAAACAACGTTCAGGATGGTATTAAGTTTACCAATACCATTGGTTATCCAGTTGTTCTTCGTCCAGCCTTTACCCTTGGTGGTTCTGGTGGTGGTATCGCTCACAACGAGCAGGAACTGGTTGAGATTCTTACCAATGGACTTCGACTTTCACGCGTCGGCGAGGTTTTGGTTGAGCGCTGCATCGCAGGATGGAAGGAAATTGAATACGAAGTAATGCGTGATGCAAATGGAAACTGTATCACGGTATGTAATATGGAGAACATTGACCCAGTTGGTGTACATACTGGTGACTCAATCGTAGTTGCTCCTTCACAGACCCTTGGAGATAAAGAGTATCAGATGCTTAGAAGCTCTGCACTCAACATTATTAACGAGTTAAATATTACTGGTGGATGTAACGTTCAGTATGCGCTACATCCTGAATCTTTTGAATATTGTGTTATCGAGGTAAATCCACGAGTTTCGCGTTCTTCTGCATTGGCATCTAAGGCAACAGGATATCCAATCGCAAAGGTTACTGCGAAAATTGCACTTGGCTATACTCTTGATGAAATTAAAAATGCAATTACACAGAAGACCTACGCAAGTTTCGAGCCAATGCTTGATTACTGCGTAGTAAAGATTCCTCGTCTTCCATTTGATAAATTCCTTACAGCGAAGCGTTCTCTTACAACCCAGATGAAGGCTACTGGTGAGGTTATGAGTATCTGCGATAACTTCGAGGGTGCTCTTATGAAGGCGATTCGTTCACTGGAGCAGCATGTAGACTGTCTGCAGAGCTATGATTTCTCAGAGCTTACCACAGAGGATATCTATAAGCAGCTTGAGGAAGTGGATGACCGTCGTATCTGGGTAATCGCGGAAGCACTTCGTCGTGGCATCAGCTATGACAAGATTCATGAGATTACAATGATTGATCACTGGTTTATCGATAAGATTGCCATTCTTGTTGAGATGGAAAAGACTCTTATGCTTTGTAACCCAGCAGTTGCACTTGCAACGGGAACTCATGCAAGAGAACTCACTCCAGAACTTCTTGCAGAAGCAAAGAGA
>JAZUGV010000053.1:0-24595 GCA_045641385.1 Agathobacter sp.
CATCTCACGAACAGAGTCGGTCTCTAATACAGCCTGAGCAACACCGATTGAGTTCTCTTCTGGAACATCGTATGGCATGTCACATCCTGGAGAAAGGATGAAGTTCTTGGTGCTATCAAGACTGTCAATTAAGTCGATTGCATACTTCATGTTATCCTGCTGAGTTCCGTGAAGCATAATTGTGGTAAGAGGAATATTTCCTCCAATTACAACATTGTACTCATCAGTAATCTTCTTTGCTGCAACAAGATCAACGTTCTCATCTACAGAAACTGCATCTGGACCAGTTTCACACATACCAGCGATGTTTCTGGTAGCATCACCACATACGAAGAATGAAGAGAATGCACCCTTAGCACGAATATGGTCAAATACCTTCTTGAAAGGTTCAGCCATAAATGACTCAAAGAAGTCTGCTGAAATCTGAGAAATCAATGGATCTACAACTGCGATTACATCACAGCCAGCTTCAATATAATAATCAGCCATAGCACAGGTAATGTCAGCAGTGTAATCAAGGAACTCCATAACAACATCCTCATCGTCATACATATCCATGAAGATATCATTTCCACGAAGGTGAGTAGCAAGAGTGAAAGGTCCACAAACAAGTCCGTAAACAGCTACTTCATCACCGATTTCTGCCTTAACGCGCTTCATAACATCAGTAACCATAGGAATACGTCCGTCGTTTGGTCCTGGAATCTTGCGGTCAGCTGGAACTGAAAGCTCATCCTCATCCTCAAGTGGGTGCTTTACTACTGAAGGTGGAGCATCATCTGCCCATGCTAAATCACAGCCAAGGCACTCTGCCTCAATCTGTAAATCGAACATTACAGGGATACCAAAAGGCTTGTATAAATCATTAACCTTCATTAATGAATTAAATAACTTGTCAGCCTCGGTTAACTGCTCCTTTGCAGTATATCCTGAAATACGACCTGCATGTACACCGGTAAAAGGAACCCATGCTGTCTTTTCAGGCATCTCATGTCTCAATGTCTGGAATAACATTTCTTTTCTTGTTGCCATTACAAAGCCCTCCATAAAATTATGTTTTTTATCGCAATTATAGGTTTGCGCCTTTTGTTTCTAAAAATAACTTACTATGCAAGAGCTACTTCTTCAATAGCAATGGCCTTATGTCAAAAATTATTTTTTTTAGATACAAATTTTTTCATTAGACCTTGTCTAATACATCTACTCTCGAAAGGATTTTGGTGAAAATCCCGTTTTGGCTTTGAATACCTTGGAGAAATAACTCTGATTCGAAAATCCACAGCTGAGCGCGATTCCAATGATTGAAGTATTTGTCTCTAAAAGCATACGGCGCGCTTCCTCCACGCGCAGATTTGTCAGCTGCTCCTTGAAGCTGATTCCTGTTGACTGCTTAAAGATGGAAGAAAAATATGCTGGATTCAGATAAACATGCTCCGCAACCTCCTTTAACGTCAGTTCCTCCTTAAAGTGCTGACTCATATAATCAAGCGCTTCCTGAATAACATCATTGTCCGCAGATTTATCTCCTGGAAACAGCGTTTCCACAAAAGCTTCAATTAACTCCTGTAAATTGTAGCACAGAGTTTCTACATCTTTTACATTTTCTAATTCAAACAAAAACTGCTCACTCTGCTCCATAATCTTTACATTGTCTGCACCTGCCGAAATTACTGTTCGAGAAAGCACTGTACTAAGTTCCACCGACTTTGTCTTCATACGGCTTAAGGAATGTCCATTCATAAAAAGTACGTAACCAAGCAAATCATTTAACAGCACTTTTGCATCCTTCAAATTACCGCTTCGCACCTTTTGAATCAGAAGCTGCTCCTTTTCATAAGGATAAAACAGCTCCTTATCCTCATTTCCTACCTTATAATTTTGGATTGCAGTATTAATGTTTCCCTGCTGCTGATACTTGTTACGGTTATCAAACATCTGCACATTTTCACCGATAATCACATTCGAGAACAGGTGAAACAAAAGGCGGTTTAACTGCGTTACCGTCCCAGGATCAATCACACGAATGGTGCTTGCACGTTCATACATAGCAAGTGCTTCCTTCGTATCCATCCCATAATTGTTCGACACCTGAACAATCATATCCATATCTGGCGCTTCCATAAGAAACGGTCCCACCAGGACAGATCCCAAGAGCACCTCATTTAGCACCAGCGGATATACAATGTGTGTCAGCTCGGAGTGACAGGTAAAGGTATAGGCCTCCCCTGTCTGCCTTGCTCTTGAAGCCGCCTTCTGGTGGTAGGCTGCGCAGGTCTCACCAGGTTTTAAAAAACGCTGAAAGAAAGAGCAATAGCTGTTCATCCCCCCATAAGCGCTCATAACAACGCCATTTTCATCTAAAAGCTGTACTGGAAGATTTACACAGCTGTAAAAGGAAAGAAGCACCTCTTCTAATAAATCTTTTTCTACGTATTGAAATATTCTATGTTCCATATCAATCTAAAATTTTTACCAAACAATCTAAAAAAAAGAAAAAACTTTATAACAAACTTAATTTTAATATAACATAGAGAGAAACAGATAAACAAGTAGGAGAAGCAGATGAATCATAACATTGAGCTTTATTTAATATCCGGATTTTTGGGTTCGGGCAAAACTACATTTCTAAAAAAAGTGCTAAATGAGGACGCAGGACGCCGAACAGGCGTCATTGTAAATGAATTTGGACGCGAAAGCATTGATGGACGCATATTAAATGATGGTGAAACAAAGCTTGTGGAGTTAAATAACGGATCCATCTTTTGCGCCTGCCTAAAGGCAAATTTTGTCAAGGCCCTCGCCAAATTTTTGACTCAGCCAATCGACCGACTGTTCGTGGAAGCTTCAGGAATGGCAGACCCTTCGAGCATGGAACGTCTTTTAGAGGAACTGACTCCGCTTCTTCAAAAGAAAAACATTACCGACCGTTCCTATGATTATATGGGCTCTGTATGTGTCGTCGATGCAGGAAACTTCCTCGGACTCTCCGAGGTCTTAACTCCAATTACTTCGCAGGTCCGTAAATGTTCTCTGCTCGTGCTAAACAAGGTGGATACAGTCCCTGAAAAGGGAATTGCCTTAGTAAAAAAACGACTTCACGAATTAAATCCAGAGGCACATATTATCGAGACAACCTATGCCGAGGTTTCTGACGAGCTACTGCACCAGTATCTTCACGGAGAAAGTGCTCTGGTCGAGGACACGCTAAACACAGAAACCAACCGTCCCTTTGGTGGTTCTTTGTATTTGCCAGCTTTTGCCGGGGATATGGATGTAGAAGGCTTCTTACAGGCAATTAGTCCAAAGATGATCCGTATGAAGGGCTTTTTCTACAAGAGCAGTCAGTTATATCATGCCGACTGCGTTGGCGATGCAATCAAGATTGAGCCAGTAGATTTTGAGGTAGATGAGCTTGCAAATGAAATTATTTTAATTTCAAAATCCACAGAGGATCTCACTGACTACCTGACTACAAAAATGAAGGAATTCTTTGGTGATGATGTCACCAAATTCATTTTCCTTCCTAATTAACGCCCAACGATAATAATCAAAATTTTTTTCTAAAAATCAAATATTATTTATGGAATATACCTCCAGGCTGTATTAGACTATGTCTATTAGATAAAGTCTAATACATTTTGGAGGTATATTTATGAAATATTTAAAAGAAGCAATTGGAGAATTTATCGGAACCTTCTTCCTTGTTCTGTTTGGCTGCGGATCGGTTGCCGTATCTGTCTGCTTTGATGAGTACCACGGCATTTTCCAGGTTGGAATTGTCTGGGGCATCGGTTTAACGCTTGCAATTTACGCAACACGTAACTTCTGTAACGCCCACTTCAATCCTGCGGTCACTCTTTCAATGGCAGTCTGTGGTCGTCTCAGTTGGAAGGATGTTCCAACCTATATTATTTCTCAATTTTGTGGTGCTTTTTGCGGAGGTCTCACCGTTTACGGTCTCTTCCATGAAAACATAGCAATGGTAGAAGCAGCGAGTGGCATTGTACGTGGAAGCGCTGATTCGATTCGCACAGCAAAAATGTTTGGCGAATACTATTCCTTTGCCGGCATTTCCATGCATCAGGCATTCCTTGCGGAAGCAATCGGAACCTTTATTCTTGTATTTGTCATTTTTGCGCTGACAGAGTCTGCTAACATCGGACGCCCAGACAACAATATCACACCACTGTTTGTCGGCTTTACAGTTACCACCTGTCTTGTATTAATCGCTCCATTAACTCAGGCTGGATTGAATCCTGCAAGAGATTTCGCGCCTCGCCTTGTAGCGCTCATGTTCGGCTGGAAATCAGCGGCCTTTCCAGATGCCTGCGGTGGAGCCTTTTGGGTATATATCCTTGCCCCAATCGTCGGCGCAATTCTTGCCGGATTATTCTACACCAAGGTTCTTGAGCGCCTTATGAAATCAAATAAATAAGCAAACACATATATTTTAAGAAAGTTAAGAGGTATAAAATCATGAAAACTCGCGTACTTATCATTGGTGGCTTTTTAGGCGCCGGAAAAACCACAACTCTCTGGTCTGCAGCAAAGGCATTATCTGCCAAGGGCCACAAGGTTGGTATCATCACAAACGATCAGGCCTCAGAGCTTGTAGACACAAAATTCTTAGGGCAGGCTGGCGGCGCAACCGCCGAGGTAAGTGGAAGCTGCTTCTGTTGTAATTTCCCTGGCTTCATCGAAGCCATCGAATCCTTTGAAGGACAGGGCATCGATATTGTATTATCGGAACCAGTTGGCAGCTGCACTGACTTATCTGCTACCATTGTTCAGCCAATCAAGGATAAATATTCTGACAAGATTTCTCTTGGACCACTCTCTGTTCTTGTGGATGCATCCCGCTTAAAGGATATTTTGGACGGCGAAACCTCAGGCCTTCATCCAAGTGCAGCCTATATTGTTCACAAGCAGATGGAAGAGTCAGATTTCCTTGTAATCAACAAAATTGACCTGCTGTCAGAAGCTGAGCTTGAGACCTTAAAGGCTCGCGCCCAGGAAGCATTTCCACTTGCAACCATATGTGCAATCAGTGGCTTAAATGGAACTGGAGTCGAGGAATGGATGAATGCTGCAGAGGTTTCCGAAAAGTGTGGTACACATCTTCTTACTGATATCGATTACGACACCTACGCAGAGGGCGAAGCAGTATTAGGTTGGTTAAATGCCACCGTTAACCTGGAAAAAGAAGGCTGCGACTGGGCTGCACTCTTAGAGAAGCTTCTTGACAGCTTAAGCAAGCGTTTTGATGCTGAAAAGCTTGCCGTTGGACATTTAAAAATTTTAATCAGCGAAAAGAATAATATTATTGTTGGAAACGTTGTAGGCGATCATTCTACTATGAAGGTTCGCGGAACCACAAAGGGAGGCGCTTCTGAAGTTGTTATGACCGTAAATGCCCGCGTTGAAATGTCCCCTGAGGCGTTAGAGCAGGCTGTCCGTGAGGAACTTGACCGCGTCGTAGCTTCTGAAGTGGATATGGAAATTGAGGTTCTCAAGTGCTTAATGCCAGGCAGACCAAATCCAACCTATCGCTACACACAAACTGTTAACTAACTCTTGGAGCAATTTACTATGCAGTAAAATAGAGTTTCGCTTGCGAAACTCTCGCGAAGCTTTTTTTCTGTATAGGAAATTGGAGCAATTTCATATACAGAAAAAGAGACGAAACACAAAAGCGTGTTTCGTCTCTTTTTTATTTATTCCGCAATCGCGTCTAATATTTTATAATATGCTTCTTTTGGAGTCACATCTGAATGAAAAATCAATGGATGTTCTTCCGCCTTCCAGGACAATCCATCCGTCAACCCCCAAATGGATACGCTCTCAATTGGAACCCCGTTTTTCTTTGCGTTGGCCAGGGCTTTAAACAGCTCTCCATAATACATTCCCTGAAAATGTTCTGGATCGTAGGCTGGCTCTGATACATCAATTTCTGTGATATGAATAATTACACCAAGCGCGTTAGCATATTCTGCGGCAGCCTTTGCAAAATGCTCACCTCTCTCATTCGTCGACAAATGCCCCTGCATTCCAACTCCGTCAAGATTTCCAGCGGCTACAACTGGCTGCAACATTTCAATAATCGCTGCCTGTTTGCTTTTGTGGAAAGCATTGTAATCGTTGTAAAACAGCGCGATTTCATCCGGTGCATACTTGCGTGCCATAGCAAAGGCCTGCTCCACGTAGTCATCGCCAATGGTCTGTCGCCATAGACAATCCCTCATTTTTCCATCGTCGCCCATGGCTTCATTCACAACATCCCAGGCATAGAACAGGCCTGGATGCTCCGCCTTCGCCCAGTCAAACACGTCCTCGATGTAATGCTCCAAACGCGAAAGCATCAGATCGCGGTCCGCCAGTTCTCCATTTACATCATAATCCTTGTAAAATATCCAGTCCGGAGTCTGCGAATACCATACAAGGGTATGGCCACGCATCTTTAATCCATTTTCCTCTGCAAAAGCCAGCTCCGATGCCGCATTGTCAAAGTTTAATACCAGATGATCCTGTGTCTCGTCCAAATTTTCAACGGTCAGTGAATAGCTGATGATGGACTCCGGCTTTAGATTATTCTCGCAGGTAACCGACGAAAACTCACGCAAAACTGCTTCTGAATAATTGTCTGCAGAAACAACTGTCGGATTAATGCATACTCCAATTTCAAAATAATCTGCATACGCCTCCTTGAGCGAAGGCTTTTGATCCGATGCATTTTTATCCGCGTTTCCACAGCCAGTGAGCAGTCCTGCCACACCCGTTAACAAAACCAAAACTCCAGCTGCTGTAAACACTAAAGAAATCACGTGCATAAATCTATGATAACCTGATTTTCTAGCCTGCACTCTTTTATCATCACCAAATTTAATAACATGAAACGCCATTCCAAAAAACAGAATAAATAACTCATATGAAATGACAGACAAACCTAAAAACATATTCCTTCACCCATTAATACATACACCAAATTCGTTACCTGCCTCATTTTAGCACAAAACCAGTCTGACGTAAAAAACAGCCAGACGAATTAATCTGGCTGTCCTTGAAATCCAATTATTTTATTTATCCATATCAGAAAAGATTCTTGTAAGCTGATCTAAGTTCTCATTAATCTTTCTAATCTCGTTCTCATAAGAATTTGACATCGTATTGATCTGCTGAATCTCATTCACAATACTCTGTAAATCATCTTCTGTAATGCTCAGATACGAATTGATATCCTTTGCAGAGGCACTACTGTCATTTGCAAGCTTACCCATTTCCGTTGCAACAACCGCAAAGCCCTTTCCTGCCTCGCCACTTCGAGCGGCTTCAATGGAAGCATTTAATGCAAGAATATTAGAACGGGATGAATTTGCGCTAATCTTCTTTACAATTTCAAGAGCGGACTTGGCATCCTCTTTTACTTTGGTAACATTCTCGGTCAGACTTACCATTCGGTCTGTCGTCTGCTTCATCAGGTCAAACAATGGATTTAAAGTTCCAGAAATCTCTTCGATTGAATTTCTGAACTGATGCTTTAACGATTTTGCCTCATGCTTTTCATCGACAGGATAAGTAGCGGTTAACACACCAACGATTTTTGAACCTTCTGTGACAGGAATTAAATCACCTTCAAAGGCCCCACCCATAACCTCTTTTGGAAGAATATTATGAATTTTCTTGCCTTCTGTCATGACGCGGTCGATTCCACCTGTTGGATCCTCAAACTTGTCTCCAACTTTTAGAATCGGCTCCATTCCAGGTGGTAAAATATACCCCTGTAAAATGCCATCTGCATCTATCACAGTAACGACTGCAGGTGTTGCATACATGAGCTGCAAAAGTGGTAAATTTTTTACAATTTCTTCAATCTTTCTATTCATGCATATATCCTCTTTTTGTAATCCATATGATTCTATGAACAAATCCTTTTTTATTATATCATAGTACCATAGAACTATGCAACAATCCTGCTTATCGCCGTTGAAAGATTATTCTTACTGATATTGCTTTAAAAATTCATGCACCGAGCGCGTCATCTCAACCGCAAAATCGGAATTATATTTTCTGTCGTGGAACATTTTCATCCAGCGCTTATAATCCCCATCCGCAGCCTTATATCCAAACAGCTTTTCTCGATAGGCTTCATCCATAGCTGGATATGCATTCTCCGAAACAACTACCTCAATCGGTGCTCTCTTTGGCTTTTCATGTGCAATCTGCTGTTCTGTTGGAAAACCAAAGACGATCATGGCTGCTGGAAATACATATTCTGGCAACCCCAAAAGTTCTCTTTGCGTCTCGCAGTTTTCCATAATATCTCCGATATAACAGCTTCCAATTCCAAGGCTTTCTGCTGCAATCACCGCATTTTGCGCAGCAATATTTGTATCACTCACTGCCAAAAGCAAATCTCCAACGCCAGGCTTTCTCGGAGTGCATCCCGCATCGATATAGCCGTCATACCACTTCTTGCAGTCTGCACAGAAGATTAACACCATCTTTGCATCTGCGATAAAGGACTGATTATCACAGCTTTTGACAAGCTTATTCTTTAATGCTTCATCTGTTACATCAATAATGGTATACAGCTGCTGGTTTCCTGCAGTTGGTGCATTGATGGCACTCTCTAAAATCAGGCGCTTCTCCTCCGCGGTAATTTCTCGATCTGTATACACACGAATCGACTTTCTTGATTTGATGATATTTATGGTCTCGTTCATGTTTCCTCCCAATTGTCACATTCTTATTGAATCATATTATAAATTTCACAGGTTTCTTCCTCTGAATTGCCGTTTATATAATACACGTTATCCTCTGTCGTAATCTTCAGGAACGTGTCATAGGAAAGAATTACAAACTCTGTGAAATTTCCTTCCTTTGCTCTAAAAACGCCCTTCTCATAATAATCGGTTGCGGTTCCAAAGGTCTTGCTTCTGTGCTCTGGAAGTTCCTTTACTATTTCAACGGAAATAATATCCTCCACATCAATAGTATATTCATCCTTTAGATGTCGGCAGATAACCTGATTATCTCTGTAAATCAGATGCGTAGGTGTATAGTCCTCCATAATCATGTACACACAGAAGAAAGGAATCCAGATGAGCGCCAAAAGTCCGATAATTCCAGAGATAATTCCGCCCTTTCTTGCCATATTTGTGGTCATTCCAATTCCAAAGCGTTTCTCAACCAGGGTGTTCTTATCATGTGGATTATAATAGAACATTCCCCATATCCAATGGTTATCCTGATCGGTTGGCAATTTTATTTCAAATTTGCTTTCGTAAGCCTCTTCAATCGCTTTCTTTTTCATGCAGGCGTAAACTGCCACAATGATAAACACCACGGTCTCAGCAATCGTCAGACACAGAAAAATCATAAAGCTATGGAACTCGAAGACAGATGCAACTGAAGAGAAAAGTGCAACTGCTGCATTGGTATAGACCGCAAACATCCAAAAGTTCTTCCACATCTTTTTAACGGCTCTTGAATAATTCATATTCACGTCGCTGTCACCATTAATTACAAGAGTTCTACCTTTATCCATCCAAATTGCGCAAAGTGCAAGGATAATCGAAAGAACAGCAATCACAAGATAGGTGCCGCCTTCTGCAAGATAGTTTGTCCTCTGATATTCCTCAAGGTTCATTACATTCGCAGCGATGAGCAGATATACAGGTCCAAGGAAGGATAACACAATTGGAAGAACAAGTTCTGAAAACTTTAAGGTTCTTACGCTTCTTAATTCAATGTACTGAACCAGATTTTCTTCCTCAACATTCTCTCCCTTGTAGGCCTTTACCTGATTGTTTGCCTTTCCATAAGGAATCATCATAATGACCAGTACTGCCAAAAACCAGACCATCCAGATGGTAAACTGAACTGATACCTTATCAAATGCAAAAGCGAGCAGTGGAATCCAGATGGTTGCAACTAAAAGAATCCAAAAGTTTCTGTCATACTCTTTATGGATCCGCTTTACTTCGTCGCTTTCCTTTTGCTCTTTTGTCAATTTTACTCCGAACACAAATCTCTTTGTGTTCTTTCCACTTTTCTTAAAAACAATCCATAGGATTAAAATCACCGGATATAAACAAATTGAAAAAATAATATTCATTAACATAACTCATTTCCTCCATAGGCCATCTTGCAGGCCTGCAAAAATTCATCCTCGCTCATTCCGCTGAGCTTTGCTTCGGAAGCGATTCGCTTTAGTAAATGCTTGCTTTCTTCTCCAAGCTCTTTTTTCTTCTGCGCGCCAACCCTTGCACCACTTCGACGGTCCGTCACAATATAGCCCTCCTGCTTTAATAGCTGGTACGCTTTGCTCACGGTCATTGTGTTAATTCCCGTCTCCGTCGCAAGAGCTCGAACGGTTGGAAGCTGTTCTCCTTCCATCAATCTGCCATCAGATATTCCCATAACAATCTGGTCTCTGATTTGCATATATATAGGAATCGAAGAAAACTCATTGATTGATATGACCATCTTGTTCCTCCTTTTTGTATCATTTGTATTATTTGTATTCTTTGTATTATTACATATAATACATATCATTTTATCTGTCAAGCATTTTTTACTTTCCAAAATGATAATAAGAATTTTGGTATCTTATTCATATTGCTATTCCACTCATGCTTGTTATAATTGAAAAAGCGCCTAAAACAACTATTTATGAGGTAACAATGAAAGATTCACATACAACTCACAACGCAAAAAATTCCTTAATGCTCACCATCGCAGCATTGATCTGGGGCTTTGCCTTTGTGGCACAAAGCTCTGGTGGCGATGTCGTTGGTGCATATTCTTTTAATAGTGTAAGAAACTTTTTAGGGAGCGCGGTACTTATCCCGATTATGCTCATCTTCGACCGCATTGGCATTTCCAAAAAGCCTGCCACAAAGGCACAAACCAAAGAGCTTTGGATTGCAGGAATCCTCACAGGTACTGCGCTTGCTGTCGCAAGCAACCTGCAGCAGGTTGGGATTACACTTGGAACCACAACCGGAAAAGCCGGCTTTTTAACCGCCTGCTACATCATCCTTGTCCCAATCTTTGGAATCTTTATGAAAAAGAAATGTCCAATCAATGTGTGGATTGCAGTTGTCATGGCACTCATCGGTCTATATCTGCTTTGCATCACCGGTAAATTTGTCCTTTCTCTTCCGGATATTTTGCTGCTCCTTTGTGCAGCAAGCTTCGCCATTCAGATTCACTGTGTGGATTTCTTTGCTCCGAGAGTAGATAATGTGCGCTTTGCCAGCATTCAGTTTCTCACCTGCGGTGTTTTGTCTTCCATTCCCGCACTTTTTACGGAGGTCGGATTTTCCGCAGAATCGATCCGTGTATGGGCCTATTCCTTTACCACCTGGAGCGCCTGGCTTCCAATTTTATATGCAGGATTATGCTCAAGTGGAATCGCATATACTCTTCAGGTCTTTGGACAAAGAGATTTCAACCCAACCATTGCCTCTTTAATTATGAGCTTAGAATCAGTATTCTCTCTCATCGGTGGATGGCTACTTCTAAATCAGAAGCTTTCCTACAGAGAATTGATTGGTTGTGCCATCATCTTTGTGGCGATTATTTTCTCGCAGATTCCAATGCCAAAATTTGGGAAATCCTAGGTGTTTCAGCTGCGCCACAAAACTTGACGAAACAGCGCTTTGAGACTATATTTGAATAGACTATATACATGAAAGGAAGCAGGCAAAATTTGCCTGTAGAATCGTGCCAAAAATGAAAAAAGTTATGTTAGTTTTTGGAACTCGCCCAGAGGCCATCAAAATGTGCCCATTGGTGAAGGAGCTCCAAAATAGAGATGGTATAGAATGTATTGTTTGTGTGACTGGACAGCACAGAAAAATGCTGGATCAGGTTTTGGAGACCTTTGAGGTTGTCCCAGACTATGACCTTGCAATTATGAAGGACAGACAGACTCTCTTTGATGTAACCGTTGGTATTCTGGATAAAATCAAACCGGTTCTTGAAGAGGTAAAACCAGATATTGTTCTGGTACATGGTGACACCACCACTACCTTTGCAACCGCTTTGGCCTGCTTTTATCTTCAGATTCCAGTGGGACACGTGGAGGCAGGACTTCGCACCAACAATATTTATTCGCCATTCCCTGAAGAGTTCAACCGTCAGGCCGTTGGAATTGTATCCAGATTGAACTTTGCGCCAACTGCCCTTGCCAGACAAAATCTCTTAAACGAAGGAAAAGACGAGGCAAATATTTTTGTGACCGGAAACACTGCAATTGATGCCTTAAAATATACGATTACAGACTCCTACAGCAATGAGTTTTTAGACTGGGCAAATGATTCCAGACTCATTCTCATCACTGCGCACAGAAGAGAAAATCTTGGAGATCCAATGAAGCATATGTTCCGTGCAATCCGCAGAGTTTTGGAGGAGCATCCAGATGTGAAAGCCATCTATCCAATTCACATGAATCCAGTGGTAAGAGAGCTTGCAGACGCGGAGCTTGGTGGAATGGACAGAGTCAAGATCATCGAACCACTCGATGTCATCGACTTCCATAATTTTATGAATCAGTCTTATCTGATTCTGACAGACTCTGGCGGAATCCAGGAGGAAGCTCCTGCACTCGGAAAACCAGTCCTTGTCATGCGAGATACCACAGAACGACCTGAGGGCATTGAGGCAGGAACCTTAAAATTAGTAGGAACCGATGAGGAAACCATCTATCATTCCTTCACCGAGCTTCTTACCAACAAGGAAAGCTATGATGCAATGGCTCACGCTGCAAATCCTTATGGCGATGGAACTGCATCCAGACAAATTGTCGACATTATCGAAAAAACATTATAGGAAATTTGATTGTGAAAAATACAAAGACAAAACGAATCGTAATGCTCCGCTCTAACGGTGTAAAACCAGATTCGAGAGTGGAAAAAGAAGCACTTGCTTTAACCGAGGCCGGAAATACTGTAACCGTTTTGGCCTGGGACCGCGATAGCAATTATGGCGAAAAAAAGGAACTCCTTTCTCTGGGCGACCGCGAGATTGATATCACCCGCTTTGGTATAAAGGCTTCCTTTGGCGAGGGAATGAAAAACCTCTGGCCATATTTAAAATTTCAGCTCAGCATGGCATCCTGGTTAATCCGCAACCGCAAAAATTATGACTGCATTCATGCCTGTGATTTTGACACCGGATTTATGAGTTCTCTTGTAAATCGCCTTGTCCACAAGGTGTTTGTGTTTGATTTATTTGATTATCTGTCCACTGACGCAAAAAGCGGCTTTAAAATGTGGATCAAAAAACGCGAGGATGGAATCATCAATTATGCGAATGCCGCTATCATCTGTACCGAAAAGAGAAAACAGCAGATTGCGGATGCACATCCTAAGAAGCTTGTGATTATTCACAACAGTCCAGACCTTCTCACAGAGGTCCCTGACTTTGAGATCAAGGGCGATGCCAATAAAACCAAAATCGCCTACGTCGGCATTTTGCAGGATTATCGCTTCCTTCATGAGATGGCAGAAGCCGTATCCGAAATGCCAGAAGTTGAGCTGCATGTCGGCGGCTTCGGCAAATATGATAAATATTTCGAAGAAATGGCCACAAAGCACTCCAACATCTTCTTCTACGGAAGACTGGAATACAAGAAAACTCTGGCCCTGGAAAATGCCTGCGATATTATGACTGCAATTTATGCGCCATGGATTGGCAATCATAAATTCGCAGCACCAAACAAGTTTTATGAAGCGTTAATGCTTGGAAAGCCAGCGCTCATGATTGAGGGCACTGGCATGAGCGAGGTCATCAGTGAACATCAGCTTGGAAGAGTCATTCCGTATGAAAAGGATGCCTTCAAGGCAGCTGTCGCAGAGCTTTCTCAGCTGACAGAAGACGAAAAGCAGACTCTGTCAGAAAAGATGCGTGCACTCTACCATGAGAAGTATTCCTGGGCAGAAATGAAAGCACGACTGATCAAGCTTTATCAAGAATTATAGTAAAGGTAAGTCTATACATGGATGTATCTGTCATTATCGTAAATTACAATACAAAGGATATGCTTGCGGATTGCATTGATTCCATCCTGCAATACACAAAGGATGTATCCTTTGAGGTTATCGTTTCAGACAATGGCTCCATCGATGGGTCAATCGAAATGATGAAAGAAAAATATCACGCCTTCTCAAATATTAAGCTCATTGAAAATGGCGAAAATTTGGGCTTTGGAGCTGCAAACAACCGCGCTTTGGAGGTTGCACAGGGCAAATACATTCTGTATTTAAACAGCGATACTCTGTTGCTCAACAATGCTATCTATGAGTTTTTTCACTTCTACGAGAATCATCCATGCAAGGAGAGCATCGGCTGTCTCGGCTGTCAGCTTGAGAATTTGCAGGGGCAAAAGGTCAGCTCCTTTGGGAACTATATCACTTCTGTTGGAATGCTGAAGGCTATCCTTCACATGTGGTATGTTGCAAAGGCTCATAAGCCAATCACCACACGCGGTGCATTTGCAACAATGCCTGATATGGTGGAGCTTGATGGCTACATCATCGGTGCAGATATGTTCCTTCTGAATGATGAGAACGCGCGATTTGATGAGCGCTTTTTTATGTATGCGGAAGAAACTGATTTGCAGTGGAATGCCTTCACCAAAAACGGAAGGAAAAACATTTTAATCTCCGCTCCAAAAATTGTTCATTTAGAGGGTGGTTCCAGCAAAAAGGAGAAAGAAGCCGTCGTTTACTACGACTTCTTCAAGAGAAGCACTGCAATGCTTTGGACTTCCAACATGAAGTATTTGAAGAAGAACTGCAGTAACCACAAGCTGCTCAACGGCTTATGCTGTTTTATGCTAAAAACCATTTGGAAATCCAAAAGCGAGGGCCAGGAATATGTGGACTGGCTTGCAAATTTAGATTGCTAATTATTATTGAGGATATACATGGAAGAAAAATTGCAACAACCTTTAATCAGTATTGTTGTGCCCGCTTACAATGCCGAGCAGACGCTCAACAGCCTTGTGGAGGGTATTCAGAAACAGACCTATTCAAACTGGGAAATGATTATTGTCGACGATGGTTCTAAGGACAACACCTTATCTCTCGCAAATGAGCTTGCCAATTCGGATGCGCGCATTCGCGTGATTCATCAGGAGAACAAGGGCTTGTCCGGTGCCAGAAACACTGGCATCGACCATATGAAGGGTGACTATGTCACCTTCCTCGACGCCGATGATTTTTTGCAGCCTCAGATGTTTGAGGCGATGCTTTTAAATGCCAAGACTTACGATGCCGACTATATTTCTTCGGATTTATATTTTTACGGAGAAGACTCTCCTGAATTAGGCGAGTATGACAATCTGCTCGGGGAAGAGATTTCAAAGAGCACAGCCATCGGAAAGCTGTTTGACAAGATTGGTTACACCTCGGCCTGCGCAAAGCTGTATCGCGTGACTTTGTGGAAGGAACTTCGCTATCCAGAAGACATTCGCTTTTCAGAGGATATGTACATCGCGCATCTACTGATTGATCAGGCCACAAAGATTGTACACCTCAAGCAGTACTTCTACTATTACGATGTCCGCAATCAGGGAAGCCTAACCCGCTCAGATTTTCAGGAGAAGAAGATGCACACCATCTACGCTTCAGAATTATGGGTTCGCTTCTGCGACGAGAAGTATCCTGAAATGCGTCAGAAAGCGCACGGCTACTACATGTCCGTTGTCATCTCCTACCTCTCGCAGTTTGCCCAGGCAAAGAGATGGGATTTGTACAAGAGCTATCGAAAGCTCCTTCGCAAAAATATGGGCGCCTGCGTAAAAAACAGGACTATGTCCAAGGATTTACGCATGAAGTCCATCTTCTTTAGTTTCGTGCCAATGAAGCTGTTTGGTTTCCTTCGCTCGAAAATGAGCTAGGGGGACGGGGTTAGTGGTTCATTATTAATAAATTACACTATAGAAACGATATAAAAGGCCTCACAGCATAAGCTGTGGGGCCTTCATCATTACACCGAATGCTCTTCCTTTGTCTTTAACCGAACTCCTGTCGCAGTCGTTGCCAATCCTTCTTCACTTGTCTCTCTTAGCGAACATGGAATCAAATGACCAACTCTTCTCATCGCATCGATCACTTCATCCGCTGGAATTTTCGTATGGACGCCTGCGATGGCCATGTGACTTGCCACAACCGCATTGGTCGCACCAAACGCATTACGCTTTACACATGGAACCTCAACCAGACCAGCCACAGGATCACAAACCAGGCCCAACATGCTTTTGATGCAGATGGCAACTGCATCCAATATCGCCTCGTTATCTCCACCCTCTAAATAGGTAAGCGCCCCGGCGGCCATCGCGGCTGCCGATCCAATCTCTGCCTGACATCCGCCCTCTGCACCAGCTATGCTTGCGTTCATCGCAAGCACCTTTCCAATTCCGCCAGCGACAAACAAAGCTTCCACCACTCGGTCCTCTTCGGTCGTCTTCTTTTCAATGTAAGTAAGGATAACCGCTGGAATGACTCCGCAGGATCCTGCAGTAGGAGCCGCTACAATTCTTCGCATGCAGGCATTTGATTCTGCCATCTTTACTGCTTTTTCAATTACCATAGAAAGGAATTCTCCCATAATCGGGTTGTTTCCCTTTCTCGTGTCCTCCAGTTTTTGCCCATCTTTTCCTGAAAGGCCGCTGTTGGAGGTTAAGGATCCATCATACTTTTGGTCCGCCTCCTTCATTGCCAAAAACATGCCTCGCATTCGCTCAAAGGCCTGCTCGAAGGTGCCAGCCTCCTCTATGATTTCCTCATCAATCACCACACGCCAAAAGGGAACCTTCTGCGCTTTCGCTGTGTTGACGATGTCTTCTAACGATTGATAACTCATGATTCCTTCTCCCTTAAGCTGTAATATGTAACCTTTTGAATTCCATTACTCTTCTCGATTTTATCAAGCACCGACTCCGGCACCTCCTGATCGCATTCTAGTACCATAACAGCATTGCCACCCCTGGATTCCCTGTACAACTGGAGTGTTGCGATATTAATGCTACATTCTGACAGCATTCCCGTCACGTCTGCGATATGACCAGGCTGGTCCTCGTTGTGAACAATTAAGGTTGGATAATCTCCCGAGAAATTCGCAGACAAACCGTCAATACTCGCAATATTAATCACGGATCCGCCCAGCGATTGGCCAACAACCTCAAGATTTCTTCCTTTTGTTCCAACCAGTTTGAGAAGAACAGAATTTGGATGTCCCTCCTTTAATTCTGCCTTTCCGAAGGTGACTTTCATATTCTGTGCTTCCGCTATTTCCAGACTGTGTGGAATGCGCGCATCATCAGGAAGCATCCCCAAAAGTCCTGCTACAATGGCAAGGCCTGTTCCATGGCCATCTCCTGTCAGCAAAAATGAACCATATAGCAATACTTCAACAGAAGCAACCGGTTCCTGCAAAAGTTTTCTGCTGACATAACCAATTTTCACTGCCCCCGCCGTATGGGAGCTTGACGGCCCAACCATGACAGGGCCAATGATGTCAAATAAATTCATACAGTTCTCCTCATATAAGAAATCGTAGGTTGTTCACGTAGAATAGGTTTGGCTCAAAAATGAACCACTAACCCCGTCCCCGTAGCTCACCCACGGTGACACTCGCCAAAATTATCACAGCACCGACAATCTGTGGCCAGGTAAAGCTTTCTCCCAAGACAACGACTCCCGCTACAATGGAAATAACCGTTGTGGAGTTTGCCATAAGTGTAGCCTTTGATATTGATATAAAGTTGCTTCCAAAATTAAGCAAAAGGAAGGCAACCACGGATGAGACAACTGCGAGATATGCGATGGAAATCCAAAAGGAAGGAGTTGCGATTCCTTTTAGGGTATCTGCATAACTGCCATAGGTCTGGATGACAGCGACAACAATATACGTGATACTTCCGAGGCCAAACATGACATAAGTTCTTTCCAGCGGATTATAATGCTTTCCAGCCACATTGCTAAACACGTAAAAAAAAGAGCCAGACACAACAGCCACGAATAGCAAAATTACGCCTAATCCTGAAGACTCCATATTCTTGGCTCCCAGTGTCGTCAAAGCCACTCCCACTACAGAAAGCAGTGCACACACAACCTGAATCTTGCCAATTTTTGCCTTCATAATCAGGGCATCTGCCACAATTCCAGCAATAGGTATTAATGCGATGATAATTCCCGCAAAAGAGGAAGATGTCATTTTAATGCCATAGCTTTCCCCTGCAAAATATATAATCGGCTGACAAATAGCCAGCATAATAATATCCTTTTTCGGCTTTCCTCTCAGAGAAAATTCAAATGGTGCTTTTCCCTTTATCTTTCCAATGATTTTCCCAAATAAAACTATGATATTTAAAACAATAAATGCGACTGTAAAACGCACCGCCACCAGTACGGTTGGTGGAACAAGGTCGAGTGCCATTTTGGAAAAGAGAAAGCTAAATCCAAAGATCACATTCCCTCCAATGACTGCAAGAAGCGCAATGGTTTCTATATTTTTCTTTTTGCTGACGTTCATTTTGACGTTCCTTTCACTGCGATGGTTCTTCTGTTTTAAGAATTGTCGCACTTCTTTAAATGCTGTCAAACAGCCATCGATCTATTTTCTTTTGCGCCTGCGCAAAAAATCTTGCCCTATCCTCTTCCGGTGTTCTTGCAGGAGGCAGTGTTGAATAATTTGTCTTTTTGTCCATTCCCAACAGATTCACCTTGCAAAAGTCAATCAGCACGGACCAGTCTTCAAGGTTATATTCATGACCACCTTCTCTGAAGTGAATTGCACAGGCCTGAGGCTTTTCAAGAAATTCATATACCTCATGGACATTTGCCCAGGTCACGTAGGTGCCATATGGATTGCTCCAGGTATCATCCAATCCCTCGAGAATCATCAATGGCCTTGGTGCAATTGCTGCACCAATAAAGTTCGCATCAAAAGGCAGCTCCATTTCACGGGCATGACCATTTGGCTCAGGCTTTCCATAATCTGCCAATTCCGGACGAAGCCAGTGTCCCAGATTCATCATCATAAAGCCTAACGTCTCACATACCCCTGTGTTTTCACCGAGTCTGCCTCCGCATACACGAAGGCTTCCCATACCTCCGCAGCCTGACCCGGCTGGAGCAACCACTGCTGCTCTCTCGTCAAAAATCCCTGCACAAAGAGCGGCCTTCCCATATCTGGAATGGCCTGTGAAAACAGCCTTTTTTACATCCGCCCAGGCTACTGTTTCCAGCCAGTCCAAAGCTCTACTCATCAGCCAGCCCCACATTGCTATGACCTTCCAGCTGTAATCTGGATATTCCTTCGCCAATGGAGCATCGACATACTCCGGCCCGTCTGGCACAGCCTCAGAAAAATCACAGGCAATGACCGCAAAATTTTCTCTGACTACGAATTCCGCAATCTCCTTTTCTAAAAAGCTTCCAGCCATCACAATTGGAATCACCTTTTTACCCTTTGATGGGCGCATAACATATACATTCATGGACACACGCTGCCCTGGTCCAAAGGAGAGTCTCCAATGCTCAAAGCTTCCTGCTCCATTTAAAAATTCACTGCTTCGCACAAGCTCGCCAGCCACATTTTCAGGTGCCTTTGGCATCTTTCCATACATAGATTCTTCTAAAATATTGCAAATAAAACTTCTTCGCTTCTCCCACTGTTCCTGTTTTTCTAATTGATTTCCATGTTCATCAACAAGAAGTTTTGGAAGTATGTCCATCATGCCCATGCTTTTCTCCTCTTGGCCTTTCAAAAAAACAATAATCCATAAAACCACTACTGCATTTGCAGTATCTATCTGTTATCATAACATTATTAAGAGGAGTGAGGAATAAAAATGAATCGAGAATTTTTTAAACTTGTAAAAGGATCAAAAACAATATCCACAGTATGTAAAATACTGGGAGTCCTGTTTTTTTTAGATTGGTTTGCATTGATTATGTTTGCCTACAATGCCCGCATGAATAATGTCTCACCTGTGATATTATTTGCGCCAGTAGTACTTTGCCTTATATTTTTGTTGATTGGGCTCGTACAAATGCCTTTATATAAAGGCGAGCTTCGCATTGGTACCATTGCGGTATCTGTTTATGCCGACGGAATGATAAAGCGTTTGTATGGTCACAATGTTAAGGTGAAAAACAGAACTACCAGTTCTAATGGAAGAAGCTTTGCCGTTACCTGGTATTTTAAGAATGAAATTCCTGCAGACTTTCCAATCTCATTGTATGAGGTAAAGCAGGGAATCCTTGTTGAAACTGCAGCACTTGAGCCTGGGCTTAACCTAAAAATTTACAGACTCAAAAATGTGCCAGAAATGATTCGCATCTACTTAAATGACACACTTATTGTCAGCGGAAACCAGGTATATGAGGACGATATCAATCGCATTGTTAACCCATCTGCTTCGCAGGAAAATACCGCGCAAGAGACAGTCACTATAACTGATGCAACTGCAACAGCGAGCGTCTCTATGGAAGATGAATTAAAGAAATATAAATCACTATTAGATCAGGGATTAATCACTCAGGAAGATTATGACCTTAAGAAAAAAAAGATTTTAGGAATATAATTATGTTAAAGAAAATTTTATCTGGATTTGCAACATTAACTTCATTTGGTTCGATACTTGCCTGCATCATTATTCTGATGAATCAGGATCAGGTTTCTTCACAAATTTTCGGCTACACAAATGTCAATGTCACAATAAGATTTGTACCTATGCTGATTGAGTACATCCTTATGTTTCTCTTGATCCTTGTTACATTCATAGTTGCACTCGCAAACAAACGAATTGCAACCTTAGTGTTATCGCTTGTCAGCGTTTGCTTATTCGCTGTTCTGATGCTACCTATGAACATTCTTAGTGCCTGGTACAGCAGTTACTACGGAACCTTCGGTGCAGAATACCTGGCAAAATACAGTACGGTTGTCGCCTCTATTTCACAGGTTGCCAATCCTCTGCTATTCATTGGTGTTCTTTTGACAGCGATTGTCGCCGGCGCAAGTACAAAGTAAAAAAGGGATATCTCTTTTCAATATTATAAAAATAGAGTTTCGCTTGCGAAACTCTCGCGCCGCTTTTGCGTCGCCAAAGCGACATTTTTCATCTGCAAAAGCGTGCGCATCCTCGCGGAGCCTTTTTACTGTATAGGAAATTGGAGCAATTTCCTATACAGTAAAATAACGAGGGTAGCTTCTATCGCCACCCTCGTTTCTTATTCTCAAAATGAGCCACGAACCCCGTCCCCCTGGTCCACACTATACCAAAAGGCGGACACAACTTAGTGACTCCGCCTTTTTGAGTTATTTTTTTAATTTAATATTGATTTTCTTGAACAGTTTTCCTATTACATCTTTCTCGCCAAAACAGTAATATGCACCAAAGGATAATATTAACGAAATGATTATTCCAGCAAAGAACTTTAAATACGAACTGCAATTCATATTCGCATTATAAATCAAATCAATAATACTATAATGCAATAGATAAAGCATAAATGTACTTTTTGAAATAAATGCGAGTACCGCATTTCTCTTTGATTTTTCTCCTTTTCCTGCTCCCATTTTAATTGCACAGCAAAAAATGACCCATAACAGTATAAATGAAAGCATCGTATATGCGTCTTTCATCCACAAACCATATACGATATAAGCCAAGCACGATAATATAAAAACTACGATTGCAGTAGATTTGCTGATAAGGTCATATGAATAATAGCATAAAATACCAAGCGCGAATACAAAGCCAAGTCCATTTCCTCTTCCAGCAAGCAGATATTCACATGCCATAAGCAAAATTCCGCCAAAAACAATCAATTTTGGGAATGATATTCTTACACGATTGCTCACAAAAATTATTATAGCCCCGAACAGCATATACATCCACCACTCTACGGACAATGTCCATAGTGGGCGTCCCGATCCAAAAGGAATAAACCATCTTCCCAATATCGCATAAGGCCCCATGTTTTGAAGCATAAAAACATTTCCTATGAATTGCTTAATATTAAACCAATCATAATATATGTACGCCTCTTTATTAACAAATATTGAAATTGCATCAATAATCGCAATAAACACCAAACCCGGTATATACTCTTTTGAAATTCTAATAGCTTTATGCTTAAAGAATAAAAGAAATGTATACTGATGTTCTCTATTCTTCATTTCAATAGAATATGCTAGCAAAAACCCTGATAAAAGGAAAAAAATTACGACCCCCATATTTTGAATATAAGGGAAATATGTTTGATCCTTAAACACAGACATTTGATAATAAGAAAAACTATGACCCAACAAGACAATCATTGCAGCAAAAATTCTAAGCACGTCAAGCGTCGTCTGCTGTGAGCCCGTTAACGCTACTACACGTGATCCCATTTTATTTTCCATCTATAAACCACTCCTTCCAAATTTTGGATTTTAAATTGTCTTTCAACACTCATCGAATTAACACCATGAAACGCGCAGACATACATAAAAGATACTATATCAACACTCCACATTTTTCAAGGAAATTAGATGTTTCATTTTCTGACATACGACGATTGCAGTAACCATAACTCCAATACATTCCCAAACAAAATTCATCTTCTCAAAATGAACCACGAACCCCGTCCCCCTGGTCCACAAGCTCTACATAGTACTTATTGATGTTGTCATAATCGATATACACTCGCAAATACTTCCCTAGTAAATCGGAAGGATTTTCCATTGTGTTTGCGCTTTTAAATATAAGGGTCTCACCAGTGTATGGATTGGTTCCTTCACAAACAACATAGTAAGGATATCTATGATTAATCTGAATAAAATAATTTTGCTTTACATCTGTAACACAGGCATTGATGTAGGTCCCATTCTCGATGAGACGTTGCCTTTCCATCCTGTTTTTAAAAGAGATGAAAAACAAAATGATGCATATGATCAAAAACGCAATTCCAATAAATCCAAAGATTTTTGGCAAAATATAAACATCTCCACGCGAATATGAGCTTGCTGCTATTTCATCAATAAAAATTCCTAATACAATCCCTAATGTGGTAAACACGATTCCTAAAATGCCAAACACGATTTCGCAGACCACAAGGGCCGTCCATTCAAATCTCTGTTTTCTCATTGATATACTCCTTAATCAAGTAAGCCTCCAGCTTTATTTGTAATATGGACATCGCTCTTTAATGCACTGCTCATTTAAATGCGAATATTCGCATTTGATTTCCTCTGACTCCAAGGTCACTCCATAGCGTGCATTCACATATTCAATGCCATGCTTAAAGGCAACCATGGCATCCCTTTTGCAGCATCGAGGTCCATTGATTCTTCCAAGTTCGCCGATTGCATTTGATGTATACTGCATATGGTCTCCCCAGGTGCCATCGGTTGATAATGGTCCTGTGCCGTCAATAATGGATAGCGCAGCGCCAACCGAAGTGATTGCACCACAGATTCCCCATAATCCACACATTGCCCCTGGCATTCTAAGACCTTCATATAACAGTTTTTCCAGGGCCGCATCCAAATCAATCTTTCCTCCCGCATTTTTGTACGCAACAAGAATGCTGGCGCCATCTAGCACATGGTGTTCTGGCCCATGAATATTTATATAGCTGTTCTTTGCAATATTTTTAAAAATACGAACCGGATTGACTCCCTGTTCTTGTTTTATATCCTCGATAATAAGCTGTCCCTTTTCCGCAAGCGTCATATTGTACCTCTTTCATGTTTTTCGTGCTTGTTCCCATAATATCTGTTTTGTTTCCTCTTACACATCAACGCCAATAGATTCTATCTGCGCATTGATTTCATCCTCTGTCTCTGTCATTGCTTTTAGTGTCTTCTCTAACAGTGCATCTAATTCCCAGCCCAATTGAGTTGCGCCGCGCTCAATTACCTCTCTCGAGCAGCCTGCTGCAAATCCCTTGCTCTTATATTTCTTTTTCAGCGATTTCAGCTCCATATCCTTTGTACTTTTGGAAGGTCTCATTAGCGATGCTGACCAGATTAAGCCCGTAAGTTCATCAACCGCAAAAAGGATTTTTTCCATAACATGTACTGGCTCCACATCAATGGTAACTCCATTGCCCACTGTAATTCCATAACCGTGTGAACAAACAGCATGTATCATATCCTCTGAAACACCTCCGTCGCGAAGCAGTTCTGGCGCTTTCAGGCAATGCTCCTTAGGATATAACTCAAAATCAATATCATGAAGTAATCCAACGATTCCCCAATACTCGGCCTCGTCACCATACCCTTCTTCCTTTGCAAACCATTTCATGACAGCTTCAACCGTAATCGCGTGCTGCAAATGAAAAGGATCCTTGTTGTATTTCTTTAGCAATTCAAATGCGTTTTCTCTAGTGATTGTGCTCATAATATACCTCTCATAATTGTATTACCTGATAAAATAGTTCAGGTGCTTGAACTATTCTTTTATCCTTACCATATTATCCCACACTATTTCAAAATCCACCATAACAAAGTCGAAACTCGCTCTGCTACTTTCGCTCTGATTAGCGGTCGTCAAATCTCCTTGCATGCTAGCATGCAGTCGATTTTCCTCGTC
>JAZUGV010000054.1:0-55186 GCA_045641385.1 Agathobacter sp.
TCCAAAAGCTTTCTCTTACCAGGTTTTCTACAATACGATATTCTTCTTTTCGTTCTAAACGAATTATTAAGTTATTTGTATTCATTGTTTTTCCTCCTGAATGTTGTTAACTTCAACTGCATTAAGCGGGAGGTTGTTTTCGATTGTATTTGCAACCTCCCGGCTACGCTACAATCTCCAATGTGTTGTACTTAATCAAAAAGCACTCTCCTTTAAATAAAATATTTATAATCAAGCCTTCTGGCCGGACTATTCAAAATTAATAAAATATGAATTATCCATTCCATTAAATTAAGATTAATTGCTCGACGAGTTCATTATAGCTACTGATGAATTTTCTGAATCAATAACCGCGTCAATGATGAGCACAACCGAAAGGACCATGACTTCATCAACGCCATCGGCAATGTCGATTTCATATGTATCACCCCATGTAAACCAACGCTTTGTGATCGTAGCAATAACACCTTGTGTAGAATTGATCTGGTATTCATGAGCCCAGAAATCACCTTCTACTGTCCAGCCCAAACCTTCAACAGAATATGCCTGTCTAAAGAAGGTGAATTCTTTGATTACCTGGGCAATATCTGTGCCGTTACGGTTTATAAAATATTTGGGACGAAACGACCAAACCTTCTGATGAATGTAGGCAAGTTCATTTCCCGCCAGCGCGTACAGGTGAAGTTTCTTGCCGAGAGTAAAGACCTCGCCTTCAACATAGTACTTGTCGTTTTCATATTCATCGTAAATGCGGAACTTATCTCCCCACGAAAAAACTTTTTGTTTGATGTATAGTTTCATTGTTTATCCCCTATTTTATGTTTTATTAAGTAGTTCACTTATAGTATATGGATGTCCTAGGGAAAGACGCAATAGGGAAGTGGGGTTATTTGATTTACGAATCACAAAAGAACCCGGCTGGTCTGTCACTTTAAATGCAATTAAAGAACGGAAGACTGCCTATGCTGTCCGATAAATCGCATGCGTTTTGAGTAAAATGGGATACAGAAGCACAACAAGAAAGTAGTTTATCTATAGTGTTCGATTTGTAGATGGAAATTATTTGAACAATAGGGGAATTGAACTATAATTATTTTAGATGAAAAAAAGCCATGCTACGCATGACCTTTTAAAATGCCACACCATGTGGCGTCATAAAGACGATTTCGGATAAACCTTATTTGCACTCGCCTTGTTAATTCAGAATGGTCTTAATCAGTATAATCTACAATATAATAGATATTTAGTTTGAGAGCCTTGTTAATTTAAAATGTCATAATCCATTGAATATGAGGAGGAGCAAGATGAGCGAGTTAAAATGTCCACATTGTGGAACTGCTTTTACAGTAAGCGAAAGTGATTATGCTGCAATATTGCAGCAGGTACGTAACCACGAATTTGAGCATGAGGTTGAGCGACGTATTCAAGAGCGTGAACAACAGGTAAAGGCAGAGGAAGAATTAAAGACTTCAAAAGCGATTGAAGAAGAAAAGAAAAAACTGAATGCGGAATTAGATGCAATGAAGGACCGGCTTGCAAAGGCAAAAGAAGAACAGCTTCGTTTAGATGGTCAATTAAAACTTGCTGATTCCGAAAAGAAGCTTGCAATTACAGAGGCAACTGCAAAGCTAGAAATTGCAAAGGAAAAAATGAAGAATGATTATGAGGCACAGCTACAACGTCAGAAGACAGAACACGAGGGTGCGCTTCATCAGGTACAGACAGAACTCGATTTTTACAAAGACCTTAAAGCGAAGCAGAGTACCAAGATGATAGGAGAATCACTAGAGGTACATTGCCATACTGTTTTTGAACAGATTCGTGCAACCGCATTCCCTAACGCATATTTTGAAAAAGATAATGACGCTCGTACAGGTAGCAAAGGAGATTTTATTTTCCGCGATTATTCTGATGATGGAGTTGAGTATTTATCTATTATGTTCGAAATGAAAAACGAGATGGATACAACGGCTACCAAGCATAAAAATGAGGACTTTTTCAAGGAGCTGGATAAGGATAGAAAAGAAAAGAGTTGTGAATATGCGGTTTTGGTTTCGTTATTGGAATCAGACAGCGAACTGTATAATCAGGGCATTGTGGATGTATCACATCGATATGAGAAGATGTATGTTGTTCGCCCACAGTTCTTTATCCCATTGATTTCATTGCTGAAGAATGCTTCGCGTAATTCGCTTCAGTATAAGAAGGATTTAATCGAGATGCGAGAACAGAATTTGGACATCACTCATTTTGAGGAAGATCTGATGAATTTTAAATCTGCCTTTGCAAGAAATTATGAGTTGGCAAGCAATAAGTTCCAGAAGGCTATTGAAGAAATCGACAAGTCCATTGACCATTTACAGAAGATAAAAGAAGCATTAACATCTTCTGAAAATAATCTTCGCTTGGCAAACAACAAGGCAGATGATCTTACGATTAAAAAACTGACAAAAAATAACCCAACGATGAAGGCGAAGTTTGAAGAGCTGAAATCGGACGAAAATAACGGATAGTGCATCTTACAAAAATCAAGTATAATGTGTTCTGAGGAAAGGAGGTACATGCTTATGAATAATACCTCAATTGTGATCTGGGAGACAGATCTTTAACCTCAGCTAGCGCATTTCCGTTCGATTGGTTTTGCGCATTATATATATCAACTGCCAGAGTTTTGCTCTGGCAGTTTTGTTGTGATGACAGCTAGTCAGAGGTGAAACTCGCGAAGTGAGTTTCATCTCTGTTTCGCCTTCTAGAAAAAGAAGGTATATTTCTGCGAGAGAAGAGGTTATAATTAGGCTTGGCTGTTTTCACGATAAATGTGATCGGTTAGAAAGTTTTATGAACACTATGAGTAACAAAAGCAAGGGAAGTATTTTATTAAATATGCTGCTGGCAGCAGTTGCATTGTTTTTTAATGGACTGGGAGTTTATCTCACCATTCATGCAAGCATTGGCGCAGGCCCATGGGATGTCCTGAACCTTGGTATTTCAAAGACCTTTGGGATTTTATATGGCACGGCATCTATTATTGTGTCAGTTACCATTTTGGTGATTGATATTATTATGCGGGAGCCAATTGGAATCGCAATGTTTATTGATGCAATTGTCGTTGGAAAGTCAGTGGATTTCTTTAACTTTATCGATGTGATTCCAGTGCCTAAGAATCTATGGCTTAGCATTCTTATGCTGATTATAGGACTGGTCATTATGGGATACACACAGTTTCTTTATATGAAGGCCGCATTGGGTTGTGGCCCGAGAGATACTCTTTTAGTTGGCCTTTCCAAGAGAATGAAAAAAATCCCAATTGGTGTCATTAGTATTGTGCTTTTGGGACTTGCCACTTTAGGTGGATATCTGCTTGGCGGTCCAGTTGGAATTGGCACGATTATTTGTGCATTTACCTGTGGACCGATCATGCAGTTTGCTTTTATTACTGTACGATTTGATGCGGCAAAGATTCGACATCAGAATTTATTTGAATCAGCGAAGGTGTTTTTTCAGAGAATGAATGCCTAATGAGTGGAGCGATGATATCATTATGAAAACAAATATTTATATCATCCGTCATGGGGAGACGGATATGAACAAAAAAATGGCGCTTCAGGGACGAAGCAACACGCAGCTAAACGGCAACGGCATCGAGCAGGCGAAGGCTGCGGGCGAGTGCTTTGCCGCAGATGGCATTGTGTTTGACAAAGTTTATTCAAGCCCGCTTGATCGTGCAATTGCAACCGCAAAGCTGGCCGCAGGATTAGAGGATGAGGCCGCAGAGCTGATGCTTGATGAAAGACTGCTCGAGATGGATTACGGTCCATACGAGGGTTTGACGCTTGAAAATCCGCCAAAGGAAATCCTGTACTTTTTCAGCGATTTTGTGAATCATCCAGCACCAGAGGGAATGGAACAGCTTTCTTCTGTGGTTGGGCGTCTTGGCGAATTTTTGGAAGAGATTAAGGAAGAGGCGCAAGGCGCAGAGAAAAATATTTTGATTTCGACACATGCGATTGCTATGAAGGGTGCACTCGAATATTTGACTCCGGAGTCAAAGGGAGCATACTGGTCGAAAAATATCGGAAACTGCGCTGTCTACAAGACGGTTTACGAGGACGGAAGCTTTAGCGTTCCCTGCGAGCTCAGTTTTTAATCAGAGCGAAACTCGTAAAGCGTGTTTCGTCTCTGTATTTTGTTCCATTCAAATATAGAAATTTTGAATGAAAAAAGTTATTATTATCTAGTCGTATGAATTTTCTTGTATGCGGCTATAACGGGGTGTGGCTCAGTTGGTAGAGTGCTTGGTTCGGGACCAAGAGGCCGCGCGTTCGAATCGCGTCACTCCGATTTTGAAAAGGCAGGACATCTTATGAAGAAAAGAGTTTGGTATCACCTTCCAGGATTATACGAATTCTATGAGCTTTATAAGAGGTTTCTGCCTCTTTTTTATGAGCACAGAGAATATTTTTATGACTGGTGCGACATTGGCTCCATTTATGGGGCGCCGGCGGACTGCCTTTGGGGCGGAGGTCGAGTCGGCTTTGGAGATGCAAGGACGAAGGATGTACTTGCGCTGATGCGGGAGTTTGGCATTTCAGGAAGACTGACCTTCAGTAATTCTCTTTTGAGAGAGGAGCATCTCACCGATTCCTTCTGTAATCGACTTTGTAGACAGTTTGAGGAAATTGAGGGAAATGGTGTCATTGTACACTCCGACCTTCTAGTGGATTATTTGAAAAAGCAATATCCATCTTTATATCTGGTTTCATCAACGACAAAGGTGCTGACCGATTTTTCGAAATTTGAAAATGAACTGCGGAGGGAGGAGTTTTCCTATGTAGTTCCTGATTTTCGCTTAAACAAAAGATATGAGCAGCTAACGGCTTTGCCACAGGAGCTGAAGGATAAGGTTGAGTTTTTGTGTAATGAGTGCTGTTACTTTGGCTGCGGAGATCGAAAAGACTGTTACGAAAGCGTCAGCAGGAAAGCCCTGGGGGAAGAGACTGAGGTGGACGGACATATTTGTCGTCAGCCTGGAGCGGCCGAGGGCTATATGTTTTCGAAGGCGATGGAAAATCCAGGTTTTATAGGGATTGATGATATCTGCAATCAGTATCTGCCGATGGGATTTACAAATTTTAAAATCGAAGGACGCGGACTTGGAAGCGCGGTTGTTCTTGAGTTTTTGCTCTATTATATGACAAAGCCAGAATGTCAGCTGAAAGTACGCGAAGCCATTTATTTGGATGCATCGCTGGATTTGTTCTGATTTTGTATTTATAATTGATCTTAAAATTCTGAAAAAACAGTCCAATTGTTGTTCAAATGTTACAGAACTTTAAACTTTTATGAACGAAATGTAAACACTTTCAACAACCCCTTACATTTGTGAAAATAAGGTGCTAAATTCATATTACGACAAAAATCTAAGTGAAATTTTGGCAAGGTAAAACTGGTGGGGACCAGTGCTTCCTTTGGGAGAAGTATTTCGCGACAAGGGGTGATTTTTATGAAACGTTTTTATAAGGTGCGTTTCATTTCGCGTTTGACAGTATGGGCAGTGATTATATCTGCAATTGCTACAGGCGCTGTTTCTGCAAAACAATATCAAGCCCGAATGGCATTTGAAAAACAGTGCTATCAGGCGAATTCGATCGCAGCCTCTGCTACGCTGGCTGTTGTAAATCCAAGTCTGGAATTAAAAGATATTCCTGCCTACAGAGGAGAGCCTTATGTAGAAATCAATGGAAATGTTCCGTTTTTTGATGTGGTAGATCTTCCAAACAATGCGTTTGAGTATTATGGAGATTTGGATGAGTTCGGCCGTTGTACATCTTGCATGGCCTGCATCGGCGAAGAGATTATGCCGACAGAGGAACGCGGTGACATCAGCAGGGTTAAGCCAACAGGTTGGAAGCAGAAAAAGTATGCGGGTCTTGTTGAGGAAGATTATCTATACAACCGTTGTCATTTAATTGCATTCTGTCTGACGGCAGAAAATGACAATGTCGACAATCTGATTACAGGCACCAAGTATATGAACACCGAGGGAATGTTCCCATTTGAGTGTCAGGGATATAATTATATCAGCGGAACTGGAAACCATGTGCTTTATCGAGTTACTCCGATTTTTGCAGGTAAAAATAAGCTTGCAAGCGGTGTGCTGATCGAGGCAAAATCTGTGGAGGACCAGGGCAAGGGATTAGAGTTTTGCGTGTTCTGCTACAATGTGCAGCCGGGAATTGAAATCAGCTATGTGGATGGTTCTAACTGGCGTAAACGATAAGAAGGTTAAGAGCGTATCATTTGATACGCTCTTTAACTGTATAGGAAATTGCTCCAATTTTCTATACAGTTAAAACGCTCCGCGAGGATGCGTATGCTTTTGCAGATGAAAAATGTCGCATTGGCGACGCAAAAGCGGCGCGAGAGTTTCGCAAGCGAAACTCTATTTTTAAACTGTACAGATGACCCAATAAGGAGGATAATACGAACTATGATTAAAATTTATGGAATGCCATCCTGCCCAGATTGTGCGTATTTGCATGATCAGATTGCAGGAAGAGAAAAAGAATTTGAGTATATTGATCTTGGATCGCATGTGAAACTGTTTAAGGAGTTTTTGGCCATTCGCGACAACAACCCTCTCTTTGATGAGTGTAAAGCAAAGGGCTATGCAGGAATTCCATGCTTCGTCAGAGAAGATGGAAGTGTAACACTTGTGCCGGAGGAGGTTGGCTTAAAGAGCAGACCAGAGGATGACGCAGCAACTACAGGATCTGCATGTCGACTTGACGGCAGCGGATGCTAGAAAATGGAGTAGAGATTTTATGTATTATGTACCTGACGGCACCAAGCAGTGTGGATATTATGAATGTAGTGATTGTGGACAGCGCTTTTTAGATTTGCGGATTGCGCCTGCTTTGGTGTGTCCATATTGCGGGGAAGAGGTCGACATGGAGATTGGCCCTGACGAGGATATGCCGGTAGAGACTACAGCCGCAAAGCTTCTTGAGATGATTCGTGGAGAGGAAGCGGTGGAGCGTATGGACGCTCTGCTTTCTTTGGCAATTACCGGCGGAGATGACAGCTGGATTTAGTTTTACATAATAATAAGAGACTGGGATTTTGAGTATGCAAAGAAAGAATATGAGATATCGCCCCTATTTTCTGTGTGCGCTGGTGGTTCTTCTGTTGATTGCCTGCGCAGTTAAGACGGGCAGTGCAGTAGATGAGAATGAGACAGAAACTGTAGAAAGTGAAAATCAAAGTTCGGCGACGGAAGTGGAGGAACAGACAATGGATTTCAAACAGATTTCGCAGGAAGAGGCAAAGCAGATGATGGACTCACGCGAGGACATTATAATTCTAGATGTGCGTCGCGCGGATGAATATGCCGAAGGTCATATTCCTGGTGCCATCAATGTGGCAAATGAAAGCATTGGAAGCGCAGAGATTGCGGAGCTCCCAGACAAGAGCCAGACCATTTTGGTGTACTGTCGTAGTGGACGAAGAAGCAAAGAGGCGGCCGCTAAGCTAGTAGCACTTGGATATTCGGACATTTGTGAGTTTGGTGGCATTATCGACTGGCCATATGAAATTGTACAGTAAGCAAAGGGCACTTTCCGAAATTGGAGGAGTCGTCCATATAAAGGAGGGATAGATATGAAAAAACTTATGAGAAGCAACGTTGACAAAAAGCTTTGCGGTGTATGTGGTGGAATTGCTGAATACTTTGAGGTAGATTCTACCCTGATTCGTCTTGGATGGATTATTTTCTGCTGTATGGCAGGAACTGGAATCCTTGCATACATCATCGCCGCACTTATAATGCCAGTGGAGTAAAAGAGATGATAGTAAAAGGCACGCGTTACGCGTGCCTTTTATCGTTTATGAAAGACTATTTTTTTAATTGGTCTCTCTGGATTTCGCCGTTTACAATGGTGTTTTCCACCCAAAGCTTTAAAGATTCAATTGCGAGTGACATGTCCTCGAGATTCGCTTTAATCTCCAGAAAATCTGGGATTTCATCCTCGGTCACCTTGCCATCTGCTGCGATGTCAATCAGACGATCCTTTTCCTTTGAGAGGGTGTTTAGTGTAGACAACATCTCAAGTGTGATTTTGGTTAAGTCCTTTGCCTCAACCTCTGGAATATATTCCTGTCCAATTGGACATTCGTGCGAGCAGTAGTAGTTGCAAAGCGCAGGATTTTTATAGCATTTTGCCATCGCCAAAACCTCGTCCGGATGAATGTTGGCGCGTTCGTTTTCAATCTTTTCGATGCGGTCTGAAGAGATGAACTCAAGTAAATCTGCAGCAGCCTCGCGTGTCAATTCAACGGCCTCGCGGCTTGTCTGATAAACGTTCTTATTTTCTTTGATAGATTTTCTTCCCATATTCTTTCCCCTTATATATTATGGTCACTATTATACAAATTGTCGGCGGTATGTAAAAGGCTAATTCTTGCTTTTTTTGCGGAATAAAAGAGTATAATGCGCTGCTATGAGGGTGTATTTGCTGATGCAGAAGTCTTATGATATTAACATCGAAGCGGAGGCGGCATATGAATATAGAAGAACGGATAAAGCTATGTCGGCTGATTTCAGAGATGGAATCCCATAAGGACTATTGCCGGCGGATTGGTCTTGTGAACCGGTCCAGATATAAAAATGATGATTTAGAACATAACGGATTGACGGAAAGGAGTATGTATTATGAAAAGATTAACAAAAAGTTTTGATAAAAAGATTTGTGGTGTATGTGGTGGAATTGCAGAATACTTTGACATTGATCCAACTCTTGTGAGATTGATTTGGGTGATTATGATATTATGCTTTGGCACTGGCTTACTTGCATATCTGATTGCAGCGATTATCATGCCAAACCCAGACACCTATTAAAATATTCAGCATAAATTTGTAGCATAAACAGAGACAGGATTCGCGGAGCGTATCTTGTCTCTGTTTATTTGTTATGGCGACGAGGAAAATCGACTGCGTGCTTGCAAGCGAGGAGATTTGACGACCGCTAATCAGGGCGAAACTTGCAAAGCGTGTTTCGTCTCTGCAGGAAATTTGCTAAAATATAAAAGATGATTTATGGAGGAGTATATGGGCTATAACAAAGAATTGGTGAGCCAGCTTTACAGCTTATTACAAAAGCGAGGTTTTGAGCCTCGATTTTGTGAATTGATTTCAAAAGAAATGTGCACAGACTGGACAGCCACACGTATGCTGGGGTATCTGCGTGCGGTTCCAAACGCAAGGCAGGAGGATGTGGTTGATGAGATGCTTGCGATTATGAGTGATCGCGACCGCATTCGTCAGAAGCATGAGATGGAATATTATCAGTCGAGAATCAATGAGATATATAATAGCGGGCTTGATTTCGACGAGGAATAAAGCAGTGCGTTACAAATTGGTTTTGAAAGGACTATAATTTGATTATGAAGTCGGATTTTCAGGAATATTTTATAGACGCGGAACTTCAGATAAAGACAACCGGGCGAAATGACGACCATTCAGATACGCATCGCTATCCCTATGAGCCTACACAGTATCGTGTGCTGGACCGTATCCTGGAAGAAGGCTATATGAGTAAAGAGGATACGCTTTTAGATTTTGGGTGTGGGAAAGGCCGTGTGCCACTTTATTTTTATAAAAAGCTTGGTTGCAGGGCGATGGGCGTCGAATTTGTAGAAGAGTTTTTTCGGCAGGCGGTGGAAAATGCAGATGGCATTTCTGAGGTCGCTTTTTTTCATGGAAGAGCTGAGGACTTTACTGTGCCAAACGAGGTTTGTGTCTGCTTTTTCTTCAATCCCTTTGACGTGGGGATTTTGCGTGGAGTAATGAAAAATCTGTTGTCCTCTTATTATGAATGTCCAAGAGGAATCAAATTGTTTTTTTATTATCCGTCGGATGAGTATATTGCTTACCTCTCCACAGTCGAAGAGCTTATGTTTATCGATGAGATAGACTGTATGGATTTGTTTGAACAGCCAGACGAACGCAATCGTGTGATGGTGTTTGCACTGGGATGTGAGGAGTTATTTGAATAAAATTGGGGGGAATAAGATGGGATTTAGTAAACTTGATTACCGAAGAAACGCATTTATGCTGACTGGGTCCTTTGCGAGAAAGGGCTATGACTGGTGGTGGCATTCATTTACCGCAGTCAATCGAACGACGAGAGAAGAGTGTCCGTTTTTCATAGAATACTTTGTCTGTAATCCTGCGCTTGGGGGAAAGGAGCCTGTACTCGGACAGCTCCCAGCAAACAAGGAAAAGGGAATTCGTCCTTCCTATCTCATGGTAAAGGCTGGCTGCTGGGGAAAAAACAAAAAGCAGCTTCATCGATTCTTTGGATGGGATGATGTCAAGGTGACGCTTGGCGCTCCTTTTGAACTTCAGGCTGGGGACTGTAGTGCTTCTGACACAGTGCTTTGCGGAAGCGTATCGCTGACGGAGGAAGAGGTGGCCGCTCATCCAGAGTATATGTGTGATGCGGGCTCTATGGAGTGGCATCTCACGGTCGAAAAGCAGATTGCGTATAATGTTGGATATGGTGCGAGCGGACTTTTCCGCGCAATTAAGGCGTTTGAAATGTACTGGCATGCGGAGGGAATCAAATCGGCTTACGAGGGCACCATTATTATGGACGGAGAAATATATGATGTGATTCCAAAGCGTTGCTTTGGGTATGCTGATAAAAACTGGGGCCGCGGATTTACAACGCCATGGGTATGGCTCTCTTCAAACTGCCTCTATAGTGTAAAAACTGGAAAGCTTCTAAAAAATTCAGCCTTTGAGGTCGGAGGGGGACGCCCTAAAATTTATTTTCTTCCTTTGAATCGTAAGCTCCTCGGCGGAATGTATTACGAGGGGGAGGAGTTTGAATTTAACTTTTCCAAGTTCTGGCAGAAGCCAGCAACCCGCTTTGCATACAATGAGGATGAGAAATATATCTATTGGAAGGTTTGGCAGGAAAGTAGCAAGGCTGTGATTAAAATTAATGTCCGCTGCAAAAAAGCAGATATGCTTCTCGTAAATTATGAGGCGCCAGATGGAAGCAAGCGGCACAATCGTCTATGGAACGGTGGAAATGGAATTGGACGAATTCAGCTGTTTCGCAAAACTTCAGACGGATTGGAACTGGTGGATGACATGAAGGCTACGCATATCGGATGTGAATATGGGGAATACGATTCCTAGCCTTTGAAAAAATTTTTCAAAAAATTTTAAATTTATAAAACTTTTTATGGTTTTGATGCTACTAACTTATGTAAACAGTCAAAACTACATTAAGGGGTGAACAAAATGGCAATTAGTAATGAGTTAATGCAGGGATTAAATTTGCTGGTGAGCAATGATCCCGTAAAGAAGGAGCAGGGATTTAATATTTTGTATCGCTGCACCTATGATGAGGTATATAAGAAGGCCTACTACATCATGAAAAATGAAAGTGATGCGCTGGATTTGACGCAGGATGTTTTTGTAAATGCTTATCAGGGAATCGGTTCCTTGCAGAATGCCGAATACATTCACGCTTGGTTAGGAGGTATCGTGCATAATCAGGGAATGCATATCTTTAGAAAGCGCAAAAAAGAATTTCTTGTGGATGAAGACGGCGAATTTGTATTTGAGGATCAGCAGAGTAACGACAATGATCTTATGCCAGAGTCTGTGGAGGAGCGACGTGCGACCGCAAACATTGTGCAATCCTTCATTGATGAGCTGCCAGAACTTCAGCGTGGCGCAATCATGGCATTTTATTATGAGGACCGAAAAATTGATGAAATTGCAGCCTTATATGAGTGCTCACCAAATACCATTAAGAGTCGCTTAAATTACGCGAAAAAGACCTTAAAGGAATTGGCGGAGGCGCATGAAAAGAAGTATCAGTATAAGCTTTGTGCGATTTCGCCTGCGGTTATTTTCCTGGCAGTTCAGGCTTTGATGACCAGTGGAAAGTATGGCGCTGCTGTCGCTACGGCAGCCGCTGCAACCGGCTCTGTAGCCACCGGTGTAGGCTCAGCAGCAGTTGGAACAAAGAGCTTGATTTATCAGAGAGCCTGCGGAAGACTGGGAATTCAGGCATATGCGCTTGATGAGGTGACCACTGGCGTGGCCGGCGCGGCAACGACTGGCGTTGGTACCACAGCAGGGGTAGGTTCAGCTGCTTCCACTGCAACTTCTGTGGTCGCAGGAACCGTGGCAAAGGTTGGATTATCCCTGGGCGCCAAAATTGCAATTGGTGCTGCTGCGTTTGTTGCGGTAGGAGGAGTCGCAACAGGAGGCGTTCTGGCAAAGAAGCACTTCGATGAGAAGAATGCAATTGTGCCAGGTGTTGTTGCAGAACAGGAAGGAAATCAGAGCGATTCAAATCCTGCGACTGCCTCGACAGAGAGCGAAGAACCTGAGGATACCTTCTCAAGAGATGTGATTGTTGCGCTGAATGATAGCTATGAGATTACCTGGGGCGATGATACATTTTTATTTTATGCGGATGAGTATGCTGAGACTGTCACTGTGTATCTGAATGGCCAGTCAGCAGATGTTGTAGGTGGATTTGAAGTGGACGGCGGATATGTATTTGTGCAGGATGAGAATACTTATCTTGTGTTTACGACAACCTGGTATAATGATTGGCCTACGACGCATGTTTACAAAAGGGACAGCGCTGGTCTGCAGTTAATAGACCGATATGAGGGTCGTGGATTATACAGAACAGACGACATTTCTTCTTTGAAGGAATTTATTATGTGGATGCCACATGATTCCCTTGGCTCCTATGTGGGACTGTATCACTGCAAGTTTGTGAACGGCAAGTTGATCGGTGATTTATCAAATGTGGTATACGATTATACGCAGGAGCTTGAGGTAAAGCAGAGCTTTTCTGTAACCTTAGAGGGTGTAGGTGAGACTAACCTGGCACCAGGCACGAAGCTGTATGGACAGGGATGCAATTTAGAGGTAAGCCCATATGAGTTTTATTTTACGCTTGAGGATGGAACAAGGGGCACCATTTACTATACCATGGCTACGGATAACTGGGGATTTTTCATTGACGGAGTCGATGTTCAGGAGCTGTTTGTAATGGTTCCATGGGCAGGCTGATGTAAAAAGAGGATGAATAATGGATAAGTATCTGATAAAAAACACAACAAAATCTGAGCGTATCGCGTTGATTAAACAGTGGATTCCAGATGATGACGGCATGGAGACGGATGGAATGGATCTGTGGGATATTTATGCGGATTATATTAACGGAACGCGCGAAATTTCTGAAATTAATGCATCGATGACAGGAATGTTTTATACAGAGGAAGACCTATGAGAACCAGGGAAGAGGCTTTGGCCTATGCGCTGACATTTCCAAATACCTATGAGAATGTGCCTTTTCGAGATCCGAATTGGGTTTTGGTTCGCTCTACGGAGAATAACAAGGCCTTTCTGTGGACTTACGAGAGAGATGGGTATATCAATCTGAATGTGAAGGTGGACCCAGAGTGGAGAGATTTGTGGCGCCGGACGTACCCTTCTGTGATTCCAGGCTGGCATCTAAACAAGGAGCATTGGAACACGATTATTTTGGATGATACGATTCCAGACGAGGAAGTAAAACGCATGATTGCGGAGAGCTATGATATCGTCACAGACAGTCCGACGAAGCGTATTTATGAGGCGGTAAAACGGATTCCAAAGGGCATGGTCGCAACCTATGGAATGGTGGCCGAGATGGCGGGGAATCCGAAAATGTCGCGAGCAGTTGGGAATGCGCTGCACAAGAACCCTGATCCGGATACAATCCCCTGCTATCGAATTGTAAATTCGAAGGGAGAGCTTTCTGGCGAGTTTGCATTTGGAGGCGCCGGAGCACAGGCGAGGCTTCTGATGGAGGATGGAATTGAGGTGATCGACGGCAAAGTCGATTTAAGTAAATATGGATTTCGTTTAGGATAAATTTAAAAAGGGACCTCAAAGAGGTCCCTTTTTTATTTAAACAATAACTGTGCAAAATTATAGATGGCATTTTGCCATACGACATCATCATGACCACCTTCTACATCAAAGAAAACGTGATTAATTCCGAGGCGGGTGAAGCGTTCATGTGCATCGTAGGTGACCCAGCCGCAGATGGTGTCTGATTTGCCAACAGACATAAAAATTAACTTGTATTGATTTTCTACCAGCTGTGCCTCTGTCACCAAAGGCTTGTTGTGCGACCTTCCGCTGTCATCAACAAAGTTTGCTGCAGAGAAAAGGCCAATGTAGCCAAACTGGTCTGGATGCTTGAAGGCTGTGTTTGCAGAGTTTCGACCGCCAAGTGAGTTGCCGGCGATGGCGGTGTTTTCTGGCCCGGTTTTCACTGGATAATGTTCTTCAATATAAGGCTTTAAATAATTGACGATATCCTCTTCTGCCTTGTCATAGTACTGAATCTGGTTGGAATAGCCCGTCAAATCTTCCTTGTCATTTAGCTGGCAGTTTGGAAGAACAACAATCATTGGTGTGACATCCCTAAAGTACATCAGGTTACAAAGGATAATATTGGCTTTTTTATTAACCCAGGTTTTGTGAGTCCCTTTTTGCCCATGTAAAAGATATAGCACTGGATAGCTCTGGTTTGGGTCGTAGTTGATTGGAAAGAGGACGGTTGCATGCCTCTGGGTGTTTGTCACTCCAGAATCATAGACGATGGTCTGAGGCTCTGGATAATCGTAGCCTTCCATCTTTTGGTCGAAAACCGGGTTATCACGCAAATCAATAGCGATTCCATTTTCGTCTACGGCCTGCTCGTAGGAGAGATATTTTTCGCGCGAAGCCGCACGAATTCGATCTTCTTCAGACTCCGTTTCTTCTTCTGTCTCTGTTGCGATTTCAGTCGAGTTTTCTGTTGTATCGACGTCTGCTGTCTGCGAATTGATCGCCTGCTGTGTGCGGCTCTTTTTTGACAAAGGTCCCATCTGAAAGAGAAGAATTGCACAGATGATAAATACGATTATCAAAATAAGTGCGAGAATGAAGTTTGCTCGCTTGTTTATACGCTTTTGTTTCATGGCTTTACCTCAATAAATGTTTGATTTATTCTAGCATATTTGTGATTGAAAGCAACCTGTGTGATTTAGTCACATACGCCATTGTTTGATTCTGATAATATCTCAGGCAGTGAAGAAATCAAATCAGAAAGGAAATACAAAATGGCAAAAAGATATTCAACGGTCAATCAAAGCAGATGCGTTGCCTGTGGCGAATGTGTGAATGCATGCCCACGAGGTGCCATCAGAATTCAAAGAGGATGTTTCGCAGTTGCAGATATAGATAGTTGTGTTGGATGCGGGCTATGCGAGAAATACTGCCCAGCAGGAGCAATTGCTATGCTAGACAGGGGAAATGAGTCGGAGAGTGAGGTGTGCAAGTCATGTCAGTAAATAAAATAAGTCAAAAGAGAAGAACTGGCACAGGGAAAAAGTGGTATGACTATCTTTGGATCTGGTCCATTGTCTATTTTGCGTTGGGCTTTTTCAATATTCTTTTCGCATGGCTGGGAATGATTGACTTTTTGGTTCCACTTGGGTTTGCGATTTTTGGTGGGAATAAGAATTTTTGTAACAAATACTGTGGAAGGGGACAGCTGTTTCGAAAACTGGGTAAAGACTTGAAGTTGTCGCGAAATAAGAAGACGCCCCGATGGATTTCCTCGAAATGGTTCCGTTATGGCTTTTTAATCTTCTTCCTCACAATGTTTGGGAATATGATTTATCAGACATATCTGGTATTTGGCGGAGCAACCTTAAAGGAGGCAATCAAACTGTTTTGGACCATCAGAGTTCCTTGGGGTTGGACCTATACTGCTGGATTTACCTATGACTGGATTGCAAAGTTTGCCTTTGGCTTTTATAGTTTAATGTTGACATCGACATTAATTGGGCTGATTATGATGGCTTTATACAAGCCAAGAACCTGGTGCAGTTTCTGCCCAATGGGCACTATGTGTCAGGGAATTTGTCAGTTAAAATCGATTGAAAAGAAGGGGAAAGACGAGTAAAATTAACAGTAGTTTAAGCGCATATGCGGCTGGATATACGAGGTTTTAGGATGTTTTACGACGCGTTACCTTTTATCGACAAGTTAACAGAATCGGAACGTGAAATTTTAGAGACAGGGGTACATTGCGCTTTTTTTGAAAAAGGACAGATGATTCATTATGGAACCACTGACTGCGTAGGCTTGATTTACGTGGAAAGCGGTTCCATTCGCGTGTATATGACCTCAGAGGAAGGTCGCGAGATTACGCTGTTTCGCTTGTCGCCGGGCGAGGTATGCGTGCTTTCTGCCTCCTGTGTGCTTGAGGCCATTGACTTTGATGTCAGCATTGTGGCGGATGCCAAAACTGAAGTGAAGCAGCTTGATGTCGCAACATTTGCAAAGCTTTCCGCAAGCAATGTCTATGTAGAACTTTTTGGTTACAGGACAGCGACGGAGAGATTCTCTGATGTTATGTGGGCAATGCAGCAGATTTTATTTACCAGCTTTGATCGTAGACTGGCCATGTTTTTGGTCGAGGAGAGACAGAAGAATGCGATCAATGCCATAGCCGCTGGAATTGACAATCAAATCAATCCAAATGTGATATCTATGACACACGAGGAAATTGCCCGAAATCTCGGAAGTGCCCGAGAGGTGGTTTCACGTATGCTAAAATATTTTGAGAAGGAAAACCTGGTGGCTCTTTCCAAGGGCAAGGTTGAAATAATAAACGAATCAGAACTGAAAAAAATATAATTCATAAGGGGGATCATATGGCTGAAATCATTCAGATGAACGAAAATACCTGGCGTATCGAGGATAGCTTTGTGCGATGCTTTGTACTGACAGGGGATGAGGCTGCGCTGCTCATTGACTGTGGCGTGGAACTTAAAAACATAAAGGAACTGGTCGCTGGAATTACAAATCTGCCACTCAGTTTGATTTTGACACATGCGGATGGAGATCATATCTCAGCAATCGAAGAATTCGAGGAATTCTTTATGAATCCAGCGGAAGCTTCCAACTTCTATCACCATGGCCATACTGGAGACTTTATTCCGGTGGAAGAAGGCGATGAGTTAGATTTAGGAAATCGTCCGCTCGAGATTATCTCGTTGCCAGGTCATACCCCAGGCAGCATAGGAATTTTGGATGTCAATGGCCGTATTTTATTTGCCGGAGACAGTATTCAGGATGGCGAAATTTTTATGTTTGACGTACAGCGTGAGATTCACGCTTATTTAAAGAGCCTGCAGAAGTTAGAGGATTACAAGGAGCTCTACGACGAAGTATATCCTTCCCACGGAAGCATTCCTCTTGCAGCAGATTTCTCGGACAGACTGATTGCGACCGCAGAGGAAATTATTTCGGGCAAATGCGTTGGAGAAGAAACAGAATTCTTCGGAAATCCAATTCGCAGAGTTTCGGAAAATGGATGCACATTTTTGTTGGATGCGAAATAAAATATACTAAGCGTAAATGCAAAAATCCCTCGCACTTGCGGGGGATTTTTTGACGGATGATGGTTAGTGATCATCAAAATTACAGCGTGTTCATAATGAGTGCAAGAAGCACGAGATCTTTGTCGGTTTGGTTTTCTACGCCATGGACATCTCCGTCCTGGCAAAGATTCATGCCACCTTCTAATACTGTATAGACATGATCTCCATCGGTGACAGTTGCCGTGCCCTCCAAAACATAGAAGGCCTCAAATTCTCCATTATGTCTGTGGGGAGCAATAGAACAGCCTGGTGGAAGGACGAGCTTGCTGAATACTCTTCCGTGTCCCTTTGACTCCTCCGGGAGAAGCCAGTCGTGGAAGAAAATGTCGCCCTTTCCACCCTGCGCATTGCTTACCTTTCGAATGCGAACGTCCTCTTTATTTCGAATCATATGAATTCTCCTTATCGTTATGATTTGTATGTTGTGATATCCAGCATTTGCATCAAAACAAACCTGAATAAAAAAATAATAGCACAGCTGATGAGGTTTTCCAATTTTTACAGATGTGGTATGATACGAAGCATGACAGTTATGCTAAAAAAATTCATGCGCAAAAAGAATATGAACAGCACAACAGGAAAAAAAAGAGCGACTTCTGTGGCAGCAGTGCTTATGGCAGGAGCTCTTTTCCTTTGCGGATGTGCTTTTAAGGATCTGTTATCTGCGGGACGGGAGGAAGAGAGTTCAACAACAGACCTACTTGCGATGGACACTGTGATGACAGTCACCGCATATGGCAGAAATTCTGATGCCGCAGTGGATGCAGCAGTAGAAGAAATTGAACGCCTTGATGCGCTGCTTTCTACTGGTGATGAGAATAGTGAGATTACGCGACTCAATGAAAGTGGAGAGGCAGTTCTTTCTGAAACCTCAGCGGAGCTGATGGAGCGTTCCATCGAATTTTATCAGTCGACCAATGGGCTTTTTGATGTTGCAATTTATCCATTGATGGATTTGTGGGGCTTTACCAATCAGCAGTATCGCGTGCCCGACGAAGGAGAACTGGTGGAAGCAATTGCACTTTCGGATCCGGCGCTTATTAATTACAGTGCAGAGGATCGAATGATTTCTTTTTCGGAACCGGGGATGGCAATTGATTTTGGTGGAATTGCAAAGGGATATACTTCTGCTCGAATTATGGAAATTTTTCGTGAGCATGGAATCGAGAGTGGAATCGTAAATCTCGGCGGAAACATCCATGTGCTTGGCTCTAAAACGGATGGAAGTGCATGGCGTATTGCGGTCAAGGATCCGAAAAATGACGGTTCTTTTATGGGCGTACTTGAGGCCAGAGATTGTGCAATGATTACCTCAGGTGGTTATGAACGTTTTTTTGAGGAAGACGGAATCAGCTATCATCATATTATTGATCCAAGAACAGGATATCCGGCAAACAGTGGACTTGCCTCTGTTACCATTGTAAGTCAGGATGGAACTTTGGCGGATGCACTTTCCACTGCGCTTTTTATTATGGGCTTAGATGAGGCGACAGAGTATTGGCGAGAGCATTTTGAGGAATTTGATTTTATTATTTTTGATGGGGAAACAATTTACATCACGGAAGGAATTTTTGATCAGTTCTCGGATGCATCTTACCCAGTGAAAAGAGTTGAGATATCATGAAAACAAGAAAGCTTACAACGCTTGCAGTGTTTACTGTGATCGCGCTTACGATTTTTATAATTGAATCAGCGATACCGACGATGATACCAATTCCGGGAATTAAGCTGGGGCTTGCAAATATTATTACATTATTTCTGCTTCGCAGAATGAAATGGTATGATACAGCGGTTGTCCTGTTTTTGCGAATTATTCTTGGAACCCTCCTGGCGGGGCAGGCGGTTTCGTTTTTGTACAGCCTCTTTGGAGGAATTTTTTGTCTGCTGGTAATGGCGTTAATCAATCTCTTTTTAAAGGGGCATGCGATTTTTATCACCAGTATTTTTGGCGCAATTGCGCATAATTTGGGCCAGATTTTTGCGGCGTATGTGATCCTTAGAATGTCAGGGATTCTTATATACATTCCGTTTTTGATGATTAGCGGAATTGTGACAGGACTGTTTACCGGACTGGTGGCGTTTTTTATGGATAAGTATATTCCAAAAAAGATTACAGCGGTTTAAAATAATAGGGCAGAAGCTTTGCGCTTCGTCGATGGAAATGAAAATAAAAGGAGAATCGTATGGGAACAAATAAGCAGGTTGTATTGGATTTTTATGACAAGGTTTTTAATGGCTGGGATCTTTCTTATGTGGATGCTCATATGAGAGATGATTACAGACAGCACTCAGCAGGTGTAACGGATGGCAAAGAGGGCTTTATGCAGTTTATCACGGAGTTTGTGAAAAAGAAGCCTCACGCAACCATTTACAAGGCCATTGAAGAGGACGATATGGTATGCGTCTTTTTCAAGTGTGAGTTTGCAGATGGAACGATTGCAAAGGTGTTTGATATGTACCGCGTAGAAGGTGGAAAACTTGCGGAGCATTGGGATTGCGTTATGCGCGTGGACAATGTTGAAGCCGCAGCTGGAAACGGTCATTTCTAGAGCTGTTGCTTGCTAAAATTTGCTTTGTTTTACTTTATCAACAATATGTAAATTAATGTCGCAAAAAGATGCGTTTCATTGACGGAAACCTCCCGAATTTATATAATTATTTTGAAGAAGTTATATAAATTTAAGGGAGGTTTTCTTATGAACACAAAGAGTAACTTTGGTAAAAAGGGATGGCAGATTATCATCTTTGTACTTTTCCTGTACATGTTCTCTGCAACCCCACCAGACACATTAAATGTAACCGCAGAATGGTTTGCAAACATCATTACTGAGGTTACTGGCATTACAGTTGGTTCTGCATCACTTTTACCATTCTTCGCAATCGGTGGATTTGTTGGAATCCTTGTTGCGTTTGTTTTAGGACAGTTTATTGTTAAGCACGGAGTTAAGTGGCCAACCGTTGGTATTCTTCTTGTTTACGCTGTTATCTGGTTATTAAACGGATTTGTTAAGTCTGTTCCTATGTATGCAGTTGTTACAATCCTTTTGGTAGCTGTTTCAGATGCAATGAACTTAGTTTCTACTCAGCAGATCATGAACAACTGGTTCCCTAAGAAGAAGGGTCTTGCTCTTGGATGGTCTACCATGGGTATGTGCTTCTCAAGTGCAATCATGGTTGCTGTATTCTCTGTATTAAAGGAGAAAATCAACATTCAGGCACCATACTATCTGATGACTGTTATCTGCGTCATTCTTGCAATTGTAACTGCAGCCTGGTTTAAGAACTACCCAGAAGAGGCTGGTGCTTATCCTGACAATGAGCCTCTTACCGAGGAGCAGAAGGCTGCAAACCTTGAGCTGATCAACAACTACAAGTCTGAATTTACCTTTGGTAAGCTGATGAAGACCAAAGAACTTTGGGCACTGATCGTAATCTTCGGATTCTTATTCCTTGGATTAATCGGTATTACTTCACAGATGATTCCAAGAATGGCAGCTGTTGGCTTTGACCAGAATACAGCGATTATGTGGCTTACCATTTCTTCTGTCATTGGTATTTTTGGTTCCTTCGCATGGGGCTGGATTGATCAGAAGATTGGAACAAAGCTTGCAGTAGAAATTTTCTGTATCTGCTGGACCTGTATGACCATTGTTGGTGCATTTGGCGCTAAGCTTATCAGTCAGCCTGTAACTCTTGTTTCTGTAGTAATGTACTCATTACTGCTTGGTGGACTTGGCAACTTAATGCCATCTCTTACCATCACCATCTTTGGACGTTATGATTTCCCAGAGGCAAACAAGATTATGGTTCCTCTCGTAGTAGCAATTCGTTCCTTCGCACTCTTCATTGTACCTGCAATGCTTGCTGTTGCTGCAAAGGGTGGAGAGCAGACTCCAGAGACCAACGCAACTGGTTATTTCTTAACCTTCATTATCTTAGCTGTTCTTTCTATCATTTCAACCATCGTAGCATTCTGTTTAAAGGATAAGATGATCGGAAAAGAATAGGATATCGTTTTGATCTTATGGCGGCTCGCTGATTGCGGGCCGCTTTTTTCGTGCAAAAAGCACAAAAAAGAACACCCTAACAGAAATTTGTGACCCTTGTTTTTTCAAGGAATTCTATATATAATGTTCCTTGATTTTGTAATAGAATAATAAAATTTATATATAGAGGAGAAAAATCATGGCAACTTGGAAAAACTTTGATGAGCTTTCTGCAACCAAAAAGCTGTTTGATGCAGACTGCGTAGACCTTGTTGAGGTAATGTCTGGTGCAGAAGGCGCAGACCGTGTAAGAAATTACAGCGTACCAATGGCAGCTGGAATGGCTTATAACTACGCTGCTAAGGAAGTTGATGAAAACATCCTTTCACTACTTCAGGAGCTTTCTGATGAAGCTGAATTAGTCGAGAAGTATGAGGAGCTCTACAATGGTGCAGTTATTAACACTGGAGAGAAGAGACTTGTTCTTCATCAGTTAACCCGTGGACAGTTAGGCAATGATGTTATTGCAGATGGTGTTAATAAGAGAGCGTTCTATGTTGAGCAGCAGGAGAAGATTGCTGACTTTGCAAACAAGGTTCATTCTGGAGAAATCTGCAATGCAGCAGGAGAGAAATTTACTACTGTTGTTCAGATTGGAATCGGTGGATCTGACCTTGGCCCTCGTGCAATGTATCTTGCTCTTGAGAATTGGGCAAAGAAGCAGGGCTTATTCAAGATGAACGCTCAGTTTATTTCAAACGTTGATCCAGATGATGCAGCAGCAGTATTAAATAATGTTGATGTTGCTCATTCTATCTTTATTTTAGTTTCTAAGTCAGGAACTACTCTTGAGACCTTAACCAACGAGTCCTTTGTAAAGGATGCACTTGCAAAGCAGGGACTTGATGCTTCTAAGCATATGATTGCAGTTACCAGTGAGACCTCTCCTCTTGCAAAGAGTGATGACTATCTTGCAGCATTCTTTATGGATGACTACATTGGAGGAAGATATTCTTCTACCTCTGCAGTAGGTGGCGCTGTTCTTTCACTTGCATTTGGACCAGATGTATTTGCTCGCTTCTTAAATGGTGCAGCAGAAGAGGATAAGCTTGCTGCCAACAAGGATATCAAGAAGAATCCTGCTCTTATGGACGCATTGATTGGTGTTTACGAGCGCAACTTTATGGGCTATGACTCAACCGCAGTTCTTCCATATTCACAGGCACTTTCAAGATTCCCTGCTCATTTACAGCAGCTTGACATGGAGTCAAACGGAAAGAGCGTTAACCGTGATGGCGAATATGTGGATTATGTAACTGGACCTGTCATCTTTGGTGAGCCAGGAACGAACGGACAGCATTCGTTCTATCAGCTTCTTCATCAGGGAACTGATATTATTCCTCTTCAGTTCATCGGCTTTAGAAACAGCCAGATCGGAACTGATGTTGATATTCAGGGAAGCACCAGCCAGCAGAAGTTATGTGCAAACGTAGCGGCTCAGATTGTAGCTTTTGCCTGTGGTAAGAGTGATGACAATAAGAACAAGAATTTCGAGGGTGGACGTCCTTCTTCTATCATCATTGGCGACAGCTTAACTCCAGAAGCACTTGGAGCTTTGCTTGCACACTTTGAGAACAAGGTTATGTTCCAGGGCTTTGCTTGGAACTTGAACTCATTCGACCAGGAAGGTGTTCAGCTTGGAAAGGTTCTTGCAAAGAAGGTTCTTGCGCATGAGACCGATGGCGCACTTGCTGTATTTAGTGAGTTATTAAATATCTAATTGAATTTTATAGTTATGATTTTAGGCGGCAAACCAGTCATTGCGATTGGTTTGCCGTTTTTTTGCAGATGAAATCGGTCGCATAGACGACGCGAAAGTTTCGCAAGCGAAACTCTATTTAATGGCAAAAATCTGACGAAAAATGTGTAAAATAGAAAACAATTACGCAAACTTGTTGACAAGTCGACAAACACATTAGATAATAAAACAAGGTTATTGTAATAACGTTAAGTGTATATTTTAGGAGGTTTTCGCAAATGAAAATTTTAGGTGTTTCATTAGGAACAAAAAATGGAAACAACGACACCATGTGCCGTGTTGCATTAGAGGAAGCTCAGAAGTTAGGATGCGAAATTGAATTTATCAACGCATACGATTGGGATTTCAAGACCTGTTCAGGTTGTGTTGCCTGCTCAAGAGGTCTTGTAATGGGCAAGGGAATGATTTGCTCACGCAAGGATGATTACAAGGCATTCTATGAGAAGATGGTAGACGCTGACGGTGTTCTCTTTGTAGATCCAATTTTTGAGTCAGGTGCTTCAGGCCTTTACCATATTTTAACTGACCGTATGGGACCAGGACATGATTCTGGAATGATGCTTGGCGCTCATTTTGCAATGCTTGAGAAGACTGGCCAGGGAATTGATCAGAAGTACTTCAAGCAGAAGCCAGTTTCTTTTGTAGGAATCGGTGGATCTGACTGGGCAGTTCGTGTTGAGACTGACCATGCTATGCTTGCTATGAGCCCAGCTTGGAGAGTTGTAGACAATGATTTCTTCTCATGGTCTAAGGACGTTATCATGCAGGATGACAAGATTGAGCGTATGCGTGAAATCGCTCGCAACCTTGTTGAAGCTGCTAAGGAAATTGCTGCACTGAACGAAGAAATCTTTGCTCGCGGTGGAATCCCTGTAGTTGAGACCAACGATCGCGATTTTTGGAAGGGCAAGGAAGGCGCATGTCCTCATTGCCACGGAAATGCATTCTATATTTATCCAGGAACTACTACTGCTTGCTGTGAGCTTTGTGGTCTTGAAGGAAACCTTAAGATCGTTGATGGCGCATTCAAGTTTGAAAATGATACTACTATCGTTCCTAACGGATTACTTGAGCATGCTCATGATTCAATCTCAGGAAAGAAGATGCATGGAGATGACATTTTTGAAAATGAGGGACGCTTAATGGATCTCTTCAAGGATCCAGAGTTCCAGGCTCGCAAGAAGCACTACACTGAAGTGATTGCTCCTACTCCTTCTCCATCAAAGTAATTTATATTGTAAATGGATTATCGAAAGACCCAGGCCTAGCCTGGGTCTTTTTCTTGCGCAAAAAGTAGGACTGTGGTACTATGTAGGTAACTATGAGTAGCATGAGGGATTTGTATGACGAAAAATCTATTAATCAGATTAATAGCTGGTGTTATTGCAGTATTAGTTTTAGCATTGGCGATACAAACTTCATACCGTGTATATGCCAGATCACAGAAGAAGCAGAATCATAAGGCGGTTCAGGCTTTTGTAGATGATGATTTGACATATGAGCAGGAGGATTTGGATAATGATCTGCTACAGATAGAAGCCTGGCTTGAGAATCCTTATCTGAATGATGAGGATATCGGCAGACTTTATGAGAGAAAAAGTCTGATTCACAAAGCAAAAGGGGAGTCTGCAGAATACGCGAGATCAATGGGCTATGCCCTTTATTTCCTTGAGGCCGGTGCGGATAAATCATATACCATCAATTTGGAACTGGATTTGGCGATGCTTTTTATGACCAATTATGCATATGATTTGGCAGAGCAAACACTCAACCATATCTATGAGCTTTCCGCGTTTGAGGCGATTGAAGATCTGCAGATTAAAAGCTATGCATATCGTTTGAGGGCCATTATCGAGTGTCATAATGAGCAGTACGATTTGGCGGAAGCAGATTTATTAACAGCGGCAGATGTTATTTCTCAGTCAAATACAGGTATTTATGAGGATGCATATAGGGGAATGATCGCTGCGAATCTTGCAAAGGTTTACTATTTTCAGGGAAGATATGAGGAGGCGCAGGCGATTTTAAACCAATACGCAAATAGTGAACTGTTCACGCAGACGATTTATGCCTCTGTCCTTGTCCGCGATTTTGTGATTCCGTATTACGAGGCTGATATTTATTTGAGAACTGCGTTAAATCGCGAAGGCCTTCAGGCGATTATGGACACCTATGTTGCATACTGTGAAGAATATGATTATGTCGTGTGCGAGTTAAATACGCTGCTGTATTTGGCTGAAAATGCACCTCCTTTGGAGGGGGATAACCCACAGGGCTTCTATGCACTTTTGAATAATGTTTATAAACGAGCTGCAAGTCAGCAGAATGAGCTATATACCTCTTTGCTTGATGGAGAGGTTGAGGATTCGAAGTTTAGTATGAAGGAAAGTGTTGAGGCAAACCGCGCAAGATGGTCCAGATTCCAGAGATATGTTATGGCTACTATCTTTGTAATCATGCTCGTAGTGGTATTGGTGGTAATTGTTCGAAAAAACAGGATGGATGTACTTACCGATGTGTACTCAAGGCGTGCATTTGACTCGGCGCTAAAGAGATATGGAAAGATTTCTGGTCCATGGGCCATTGTTATGATGGACATTGATGATTTTAAGAATGTCAACGACAAGTATGGACATCAGGCCGGCGATGAGGTGTTAATTCGCCTTGGCCAAATCTTAGATGGAATTCGAAGTGCGCAGGTTGCACCGTATCGCTATGGCGGTGAGGAGTTTGTGCTGATTGTACGTGAAAAGGGTGTACCAAGTGTTTCAATTATCGCGGAGAATATACATGCCGCATTTTGCAGAAGTGATTTTAGCTTTGATGAAAGGGTAACCCTTAGTATGGGAATTGCTACATCAGACAGCTTAAGCGAGGACCTGTTGAAAAAGGCAGATGCCAATTTATATGAGTCTAAGCGTAATGGAAAAAATCGAGTAACTTACAAATAAGAAAAACTCATCCCGAAGAAATTTGGGATGAGTTTTTTGTTTGAACGCTACTTATAAGCTAAAGCGTTTGATTAGTCGTGTATTGATTTGCGTTTTGGAATGATAATATTTGGGGTTTCCTATCTGATCCATTAATAATCGCGCGGCAGAGGCACCGAGGGAATAGCGGGGTACATCGATGGTTGTAAGCGATGGCTCCACAACTTTTCCTTCTGAAATATTATCAAAGCCAATCAGGGCGACATCCTGCGGAACGCGCTTGCCACGAAGTTTTAAAGCTTTCATGGCACCAATTGCAAGAATGTCATTATCACAGAAGTAGCACCGTGCGATTTCCGCGCCACTGTCGATGACCTCTAGCATGTCAGCCATTGCATCCTCAATGGATGGCGATAAGGTATGCGTGATGCAGCGGGACGGACTCATTCCATTTTCACGGACTGCCTTGTTGAAGCCATGCTCACGCTCAGTAAAGTTTGGAATCAGATAAGAAGACTTAATATGCCCTGGTTTTTCGTGGTAGGTACTAATCAAATAATCTGTTGCAAGGTAAGCGCCTTGTGCATTGTTGATTAGCACACTGGTGCAGTCGAGTGATTCAAAATAGGTGTCAGCTAAAACAAGTGGGAGACCCAGTGATAGAAATTTTTCGCAAATTTCGCGGCTGATTTCTGTTCCTATTAAGATCAGACCACAGCAGTCAGAACCGCGAAGGTCCTCAAAGAGACGCTCTAACTGGTCAGTTTTTTCATAGAACTGTATCATCTTTACGGGATAATTTTCCTTTTGACATTCTGCCTTTATCCCTTCCCACATTTCGTTAAAAATCGCTGAGTAGGATAGGATTGCGTTGCTGGCGCGGTAAGATACGATATAAATCGACCCTGCGGTAGTGCTTTTTTTCAGTTTTGTAAAGTCAAATCCATTTTCTTCTGCAGTCTTGATAATCAGGTTACGAGTTTCGGTACTTACCCCAGGCTTGTTGTTTAATGCCATGGAAACTGCGGTTGCGCTGATATCAAGCATTGCTGCTAATTCTTTTGCTGTCATGTACTGAATTATAACACTTAAAAAAGTAATTTAGAAGAAATAAAGTTAAAATAAAGTAGAATTTACTTTATTCACGGTTGAGATTAAGTTGCCCTGAGTGTAGTTTATAATTAAGAAATATATATATTGAGTGGTTAAAAACACAGGAGGATATAATATGGCAAAAATAGTTTTAGGCTTTGCACCAACCAGAAGAAGCATCTTTTCTGCACCAGCAGCGGTCGAGTACGCAAATCTTACCCGCGAGAAATTGACAAAGATGGGGATTGAATTTGTAGACATTGATGATATCGCTGAGGATGGTCTTTTACACGATGACAACGACCGCATCAAAATCGAGGAAAAATTTAAGGCGGCGGGAGTCGATGGCGTATTTTTCCCACATGGCAACTTCGGTACAGAGTTTGAGGTTGCGCGTCTTGCAAAGAATTTAAATGTGCCAGTGCTAATTTGGGGACCAAGAGATGAGTGCCCAGATGAGAACGGAATCCGTTTACGAGACAGCCAGTGTGGTATTTTTGCCACTGGAAAGGTACTGAGAAGATTTCAGGTGCCTTTCACTTACTTGACAAACTGTAATTTGGATGACCCTGAATTTGCTGAGGGAATTCACAGATTTCTTCGCGTTTGCAATGTAGTGAAGACCTTTAGAAATATTCGTATCCTTCAGATTGGACCAAGACCAATGGAATTCTGGTCTACCATGTGCAATGAAGGAGAGCTGCTTGAGAAGTTTAATGTGCAGCTGATTCCAATTCCACTTCCAGAGCTCACCAGCGAAATGGATGCGGCAAAGAAAGAGGGCAAAAAGGTTGCTGAGACCATTGCCTTCTGCAAAGAGAATTTTAATGTAGAAATCAAGGACAATGAGCTTGAGAATGTTGCGGCTCTTAAGGTTGCAATCAGAAATCTGGCAGATAAATATGGATGTACTGCTGGAGCGATTCAGTGTTGGAACGCGCTTCAGGGAGAGATTGGAATTATGCCTTGTGCAGCCAACTCATTATTGAATGAAGAAGGATTCCCTGTAGTTTGTGAGACAGATATTCATGGTGCTATCACTGCGCTTATGATGGAAGCAGCTGGCATGGACGAAAACAGAACCTTCTTTGCGGATTGGACGGTTCGCCATCCATTCAATGATAATGGAGAATTATTACAGCACTGTGGACCATGGCCAATGTCATGTGCTTCCTGCAAGCCAACCATTGGATATCCATTAGCCTTTGATCATCCAGGTGCCGTGGAAGCGGAAGCAAAGCATGGTGAGATTACGCTTGCCCGTTTTGATGGAGATAACGGTGAGTACTCACTTCTTCTTGGAAATGCAAAGGGCATTGATGGTCCATACACTAAGGGGACCTACCTTTGGATTGAAGTGGAAAACTGGCCACGTCTTGAGGCAAAGATTGTCGAGGGCCCATATATTCATCATTGTGTCGGTATTCATCAGGATATCGTGGCAGTGCTTTATGAGGCATGTAAGTACATCGGCATCAAGGCTGATCTATATGACGACATTGAACAAAAGGTAATCGATGAGATTCACGGTGTAAAATAAGGGATTAAGAATTATGACGAGTAAGGATTTGACGATAAAGGCATACGACCTTCGCAAGGTGGTAGTAGAGATGATTGTGGCCTCTGGCGGAGGACATATTGGTGGCGATTTTTCTGTGATGGAAACACTGGTGACACTGTATCATCATGTGATGAACATTAGCCCTGCAAATATGGATGACCCTAATCGCGATTATTTCGTGATGAGCAAGGGGCATTCAGTTGAAGCATATTATGCGGTTTTAGCAGACAAAGGCTTTTTTGAGACAGAGCGTGTAATCAAGGAGTTTTCTCAGTTTGGAAGTCCTTTTATTGGTCATCCAAACAATGAACTGCCTGGAATTGAAATGAATTCAGGCTCTCTTGGACATGGCCTTCCAGTCTGTGTCGGAATGGCACTTGCGTGTCAAATGGACAAGCGCCCAAGCCGTGTCTACACCGTAATGGGTGACGGAGAACTGGCGGAAGGTTCCGTTTGGGAAGGTTTCATGGCAGCTGGACACTATAAGCTCGGAAACCTTTGTGCAGTAGTTGACCGCAACCGTCTTCAGATTTCTGGAACTACAGAGCAGGTGATGACACACGAAAATCTTCACGCTCAGGTAGAAAGCTTTGGATGGAATGTGATCGAGGTGGACGGCAATTCAAGCGAGCAGCTGATGAAGGCTTTTGAGGATGCAAAGGCGGTAGCTGACAAGCCAACCTGCATTATTGCGAACACAGTGAAAGGCTTTGGGGGCGGCGAAGTCATGGAAAACAAGGCTGCATGGCATCATCATGTGCCATCTGCTGAGGAATACGAGCAGATCATGGCAGAGATTGATCGCAGAAAAGAAATGATTGGAAAGGAGGCATAGGCAGATGGCAAATAAAATTCCAAACAGACAGGCAATTTGTGAAACCTTAATGTCTGCGGCAAAAACAGATAAAAATATTATCGCTTTATGCAGCGACTCGCGCGGTTCTGCTTCTATGACACCTTTCTTTAACGAGTATCCTGAGCAATCCGTTGAGGTTGGTATCGCAGAGCAAAATCTTGTAAGCATCTCTGCGGGACTTGCGAAGTGCGGGAAGAAGCCATTTTGCTTCTCTCCAGCATGCTTCCTATCTACAAGAAGCTATGAGCAGGCAAAGATTGATGTGGCATATTCGAATACCAATGTTAAGCTGATTGGTATTTCGGGTGGAATCAGCTACGGTGAGCTTGGAATGAGCCATCACAGCGCACAGGATATCGCAGCAATGAGCGCAATTCCAAATATGCGCGTGTATTTGCCTAGCGATCGCTTCCAGACGGCAAAACTGGTAGAAGCTCTGCTTACGGATGAAAAACCAGCCTATGTTCGAGTTGGAAGAAATCCAGTGGAGGATATTTACAGCGAAGAGGTATGTCCATTTGAAATGGACCGCGCAACAGTACATGGAGAAGCAAATGCAAGCGTGGATGTGACCTTCATAGCCTGTGGAGAAATGGTAAGACCTGCAATTGAAGCGGCAGAGCTTCTGAGGGCAAAGGGAAAAACCGTGACAGTGCTTGATATGTACTGCGTAAAGCCAATTGACAAGGCAGCAGTCATTGCGGCTGCAAAGAATTCCAAGCTGATTGTGACTGCGGAGGAGCATGCACCTCTTGGTGGACTTGGAGCGACCGTAGCACAGATTGTCAGCGAGAATCATCCGATTCGTGTCATTACAAGAGCACTTCCAGATGACCATGTGATTACTGGAAAATCACAGGCTGTTTTTGCATACTACGGATTAGACGCCGAAGGCTTGGCGAAAACCGCACTTGGAGAGGAATAATTTATCATAGGGACACTGCATAAGGCGGTGTCCCTATATTCAGGAGAGTATATGAAATATATCATCAGTATCGATCAGAGCACACAGGGCACTAAGGCGCTGCTGTTTAATGAAGCAGGGGAGCTGGTGCTGCGCACAGACAAACCGCATAAGCAGCTGATTAACGACCAGGGCTGGGTTTCGCATGATTTGGCTGAAATTTATGAAAATACAATTGAGGTCATTCGTACCCTGGTGGGGAATGGGGTTGCGCAGCTTGGAATGGAAAAAAGCGATGTGGTTGCGCTTGGAATCAGCAACCAGAGAGAAACCTCCTGTCTGTGGAATAAAAAGACTGGAGAGCCAATCGATTATGCGGTAGTTTGGCAGTGTGCTCGTGCTACAGAAATCTGTGAGAGAGAGGCTATCAGCAAAAACGCTAAGGAAATTTTTGAAAAGACAGGAATGAATCTGTCTCCATATTTCCCAGCGGCAAAGATTGCCTGGCTCTTTGAAAACAATAGAGAAAAGCTTCCAGCAAAAGATGAAATCGGAGTTGGAACCATTGACTGCTATCTGATTTCGAGACTTACAAAAGGGGCAAGCTACAAGACCGATTATTCTAATGCAAGCCGCACTCAACTGTTTCATATTTTTGACTTGAAATGGGATGATGAAATCTGCGATATGTTTGGCATTGACAGCAGCCTTTTGCCAGAGGTTTGTGATTCGGACTCCATTTTTGGAATGACAGACTGCGAGGGCTTTTTTGAGAAGGAGATTCCGATTGCAGCGGCACTCGGAGACTCTCATGGCGCATTGTTTGGACAGGGCTGCTTAGAAAAGGGAATGACAAAGACTACCTATGGAACTGGTTCGTCTATTATGATGAATATCGGGACGACTCCAGTGCTGTCTACACACGGGGTAGTGACATCCTTGGCCTGGGGCAGAAGTGGAAAAGTAGAATATGTTCTGGAAGGAAACCTAAACTATACCGGCGCTGTAATTACCTGGCTGAAGGATGATGCGAAGCTAATCGATCATCCTGGTGAGACAGAAGCGCTTGCTAATGAAGCCCATCAGGGGGATGATTTGTATTTCGTGCCTGCGTTCACAGGGCTTGGGGCGCCATATTGGGAGAGCCACGCAAAAGCTTGCCTCATTGGTATGGATCGAACAACTGGAAGAAATGAGATTGTAAGAGCGGCGCTTGAGTGCATTCCATATCAGATTTCAGATATTGTATTTGCGATGGAGAAGGATGCAAATTTAAAGCTGTCAGAACTGCGTGTGGATGGTGGTCCGACCAGAAATAAATATATTATGCAGTTTCAGAGTGATATACTTGGAACTAGGGTAGCTGTCCCAGATGCAGAAGAGCTTTCTGGAATAGGCGCTGCCTACATGGCGGGATTAAAAACCGGCGTTTGGACAGAGGAAGTGTTTACTCTGCTAAACAGAACGACCTATGAACCTAAGATGAATCAGGATGAGCGAGAGAAAAAACTCGCAGGATGGGAGAATGCAGTATGTGGAACTATAAGTACAACGTGCCAAAACAAAAACAGATAAGATTAATCGTTCATACAGATTGCGCAAATGAAGCAGATGACCAGTATGCTCTCGCTCATGCACTTATGACACCAAAGGTGGATGTGGTCGGGATTATCGGCGCACACTTTGAGGGGAAAACGGCACTGGTTCATGATGATGCAAGTTCAGGGAAAACAGCACAGCAGAGTATGGATGAAATCAATAAGGTCCTTCGCTTTATGGGATTAAAGGGCGCATACCGAGTGGAAAAGGGAGCTGAGTATCCCCTGAAGGATGAGCAGACGCCAATTGATTGTGCGGGTGTGCAGATGATCATAGAGGAAGCGATGAGGGAGGATGACAGACCTTTGTTCATCGGATGTCAGGGAAGTATTACCGACCTTGCATCAGCAATTTTGCTCTGCCCGGAAATCTGTAAACGCATGACCTGCATCTGGATTGGTGGAGGCGCATACCCAGCTGGCGATGAGGAGTTTAATCTTCGCATGGATATCAACGCGGCAAATGTTGTGTTCTCTTCAGAGATGCCATTGTGGCAGGTGCCAAAAAACATTTATAAAAATTTCGCGGTTTCTCTTGCGGAACTTCAATATAAGGTTGCTCCTTGTGGGGCACTTGGAAGATATTTATTCGAGGAGCTCACCGAATTAAACGAGCAGCTGGGATGGCTTCCAATGTGGCCACATGGAGAAATCTGGGGACTTGGAGACCAGGGTGTGCTTGGCGCCATCATGATGGAAAATGAGTGTGAGACAGAGTATGAGCTAATAAAGGCTCCACGCATACGAGAGGATATGACCTACGATTTGGATACGAATCATCGAGAGATTCGTGTATACAAGAATATGCATTATCGCATGATACTGGAAGATTTCTTTTGCAAGCTTGCAATCAATTATCGCGATAACTAGGGGGAAGAAATTATGGCAAATTATACTGCGCAGCAGTGGCGTACTGTGGATGTGACAGTACATACTGACAAAAACTATAGAAATCCATTTGAGGATGTAGATGTGTTTGGAGAGTTTACCGCTCCATCGAAAGAAGTGAAAAAGATTCTTGGTTTCTGGAATGGAAATGGAGAGTGGATTGTTCGCTTTGCGCCAACAGAAATTGGCGAGTGGAAATATAAGATTACCTCAACGGATGCAAACGAGGATTTCGTGGAGGAGGGAACTGTGGAAGCAGTTGCCTATGAGGGGACTCTGGCGATGTACCAGCATGGATTTTTGCGTGTGAGTGAGGATCATACTCATTTTGTTCATGCAGATGGCACTCCATTTTTCTGGCTGGGAGATACACACTGGACCTTTGTGACAGAGGAGCCATGGGACAGCTCGAACTGCCCTGCTGACTTTAAGGATGCCGATGCAAAGGTAAATGAGCAGATGCACAAGAGCATATTTAAGGCTTGTGTGGATAAGCGCGTGCGTCAGAAATTTACGGTATATCAGTCAAATTTCCGCGATGGAAACAGCGATGGATTCTTCGGGAAAAATATTGACCTTATGCAGGAGACAGAAAATGGCTATCTCCCAAATCTTGAGCTGTTTCAGAAGAATGCAGACTTAAAGATGAAGTATATTGCTGACCAGGGACTTTATCATGCGGTCGGATATGCCTGGGGCTTTGACACGGATCGTCATCCGGTAGAAAGATATATGGCATTTGCAAAATATACAATGGCGCGCTATGGCGCATTTCCAGTTGCTTGGACTCTAGCAGGAGAACTCCCTGGATATATGGGAGATAAGGAAGCACTTATGGCGACCTGGAATAAGGTTGCATTAGAAGCGCATAAATACAATGCGTACAAAAATCTGTGCTCTGTTCATCTTGCATGCTCACGTCCATTTCCTGTGATTTATAAGGATGAGCCATGGTTTGATTTTGCAATGAGCCAGGCTGGACATGGCGATTATGATATGAATGGCAAGATGTACTATGAGTTTGTGGAGAATTACAAGGGACATCCTGTTCTTGAGAGCGAGGCGACCTATGAAGGTGCCCGCTCAAATGAATATGTTTCCCGTGTGATTGGGCCAGATATGATGCGAAGACTTGCTTATCTTTGCATTCAGGCCGGAGGCTGCGGTTATACTTATGGCTGTAACGGAGTCTGGGAACTTCAGATTGAAGCCGGCGTCGGTGGAATCGGCTGGGGAGATATGGCCTGGTGGAACGGACTTGAGCTCCCTGGTGCAGACCAGCTTACGATTATGCGCGATTTTTATGAGAGTGTCGATTGGGCAAGTCTAAAGCCGCTTCCAGTGGAAAAGGCCAAGACCAAGAGCTTTTTTATGGAGGCAGATGCGCGCACAAGTATCTATTTTACCGGAAATGAAGATATGACGACTGTAGTTGGCTATGCTCAGCCAACGGCGATGAGAGTTTTTGAATTAAATGGTCTGACGGCAAATAAGTACGAGGGCTATTGGGTGAATCCGGAAAATGGGGAAAAGACTCCGTTTGATCATGAAGTGATTCCAGAGAACGGAACATATACCTATCAGACAAGAAACTTTTTTGCAAATAAAAAGGACGCACTTGTGGTTTTAAGGGCTGTGAAATAAGAACAGAGAATTGAGGCGACTTAGAGTTTTCTAAGTCGCTTTTCTGTTGCCTAAAAAATACATTTAGTCGCATCTGTTTTTGTAGATTTATAGTATGGCATGGGTTAGAATAAAAACATGATTTGAGAAGAAAGCCTAAACGATTTGAAAAAGGCAGCTCAAGCATACAATATTTTTTAAGGGGAGAGAATAATTATGCCAAGACCTGGAGGAGGCGGGGGAAGCCATCACTCATCAGGGTCGCACTCATTTAGCCACAGCTCAAGCAGTCACCGCGTTGGCTCGAGCCTGGGTGGAGGAAGACCGATGGGCGGAGGAAGACCTACCGGAGGATTTAGTAGTGGAAGATCTGGGGGATTCGGAGGACCAAGACCTCCTAGACCACCAAGACGCTATTATGGACCAAGACATACCACTGTCATTTATTCAAATGGCGGCTATTCAAGAAGAGAAGGAAGTTCATCAGGAGGCGGAGGAAGTGCAGCTGCAATCATAGTATTGTGCATCGCGCTGATGATCATTTTCATGTCGGTAGTTGTTGTTTCTGGAGGCAGATCCAGATCGACTTCTGGCGCAAAATCTACCATTCAGAGAGAAAAGCTTGAGACCGGATATGGTTATATGAGCAACTGTGTGGAGGATGAGCTTGGATGGCTGGATAACGAGGCTAGAACCGAGACCAAACTGAAAAACTTTTATGACAAAACAGGTGTTCAGCCTTATGTGATTTTAAAGGACTATGATCCATCTCTTTACACAACCACAGAGAAAGAGAACTGGGCAACCGACTATTATGATACTCACTTTGATCGTGAGAATATTTTCCTGATTGTATACTTTGCAGAACAGGATACAGACAATGATTTTGGTATTGTGACCTATACACCTGGAAAGCAGGCGGTAGCTGTCATGGATTCAGAGGCTACAGAAATCTTTGGTAATTATCTGGATCAAAACTGGTTTGACAGTAGCCTGTCAATGGATCAGGTTTTAATCAATACCTTTGACAAAACTGCTTCCGTGATTATGAGAGTTTCAACCACAGGAAAGGACATTATTAAGTGGCTTTTGATTGTGGTCTTAGTAGCCTTGATTGTGGTTGCCGTGATTCGTGTGATCCAGTCAAAGAATCAGCGTGCGAAGGAAAAGGCCGAGGAGGATGAGAGAATTCTCAATACACCAATCGACGATATCGCTGGCAATATGGCAGAGGACTTAGAAAAGAAGTACTTAAACGAAGAGGACAAACAGTAGATAAAAACAGTATTCAATTTACAGGAGGAAATAGAAATGAGTTTTAAAGATACTTTAGCAAGAATTCCAAAGATTTTAGAGGCAAACTTAAACGCACTTTTAGATAAGGCTGAGGATCCTGCAAAGATGATCGATCAGTTGCTGGTTGATTACAAGAGAGATCTCGCAGATGTTAAGCGCGACACTGCAGCAGTTATGGCTGATGTAAAGATGGCTGAGAAGAAGCTTGCTGACTGTGATGCAGAAATCGCGCGCAAGCAGAGAGCAGCAGAGAATGCGTTAAAGGCTGGAGAGGAAAACGATGCACGTACTCTTCTTGCTGCAAAACAGACCTTAGAAGTAACCAGAGAGAGCCTTGCTGCAAATTATGAGCTTGCTCAGAAGAATGCACAGATGATGCAGGATGGCTACAACAGACTTGTTCGCAATATTGAAGAATTAGAGCAGCGCAAGGATGTGGCTAAGGCTAAGATTGCAATGGCAAAGGCGCAGGATCAGATTAATAAGACTGCAGCGAAAGCAAACAGCACTGTTAGCTTAGATGCCTTTAACAATTACGAGGCAAAGGCAGACAGAATGCTTGCAGAGGCAAATGCAGCAGCAGAGCTTGATGCTGAGACCGTTACCGCTGAAAGTCTTACTGACAAGTATGCAAGCGCAGCAAATTCTTCTTCTGTTGATGATGAGCTTGCAGCATTAAAGGCTAAGCTTGGAATGTAATTTCAAAGGAAAATTTAAAGGTTAGGGATATAGACTTTTATGGAGCAGCTTGATTTAAAGGGCTATATCGAAAAATCGAAAGATATTTGTGAGCTTTTAACCAAAGCCAATGTAGGAAATAACGCTTCGGAGGGGCTGTCCCTTTCGGAGCGTTTTTCAGCAGAATTACTTCGTTTTTCGATATATTTGGCCGATGCGAACAATAAGATTGAGAAGGCTGAGATGGAGTTGATCTCAGAAATGCTTGGAGTGGAGGCTACAGAACTTTTCTTCTTTGAGCAAAAACAAAAACTGCCAAGGGATTTTGTAGATACGATTCCTGGAAGCTTAAAGTATATGGTTTTAGCGGATGCTGGAGCAAAAGTTGCGAGGGAAACCTATCATGGACAGATGGCGATGGTGATCTATGACACCTTCAGCCTGTTTGGAAAGACTTTGCTTGCACTTCACCACGAGGAACCTGATGAAGCAGAGTGTGCATTTTATACCTCTTACTTAGAACGGATGGAACGCTTTATCAAAGAGTATGCTGTCTGGTATGGACCTTCGCAGAAAATATTTATGCCAAATGAGGTTGACTTGTATGCGAATCTTTCAGAGGAAGAGAAGGAAGAGCTTTTGGCCGAGGAAGAGTCTAAGCGAGAGCAGAAACTGGCGGAGTTGTTGGAGGATTTCAACGATTTGACAGGACTTACTGGTGTGAAATATCAGGTGAACAGTCTTGTGAATTTAATCAAGGTTCAAAAGATGCGCCAGGCGAATGGCCTTAAGGTATCTGATGTTTCCAAGCACATGGTATTCTCGGGAAATCCAGGAACAGGAAAAACCACTGTTGCCCGCAAACTTGCAGAAATCTACAAGTATCTCGGTGTGCTAAAGACCGGTCAGCTGATTGAAGTTGACAGAGGGGGATTGGTAAGAGGCTTTGTTGGACAGACGGCAACGCAGACGCAGGAGGTAATTAATCAGGCGTTAGGCGGAGTTTTGTTCATTGATGAGGCCTATACTCTCACTGTAGGTAAGGGAGAGGGCGATTTCGGACAGGAGGCAGTAGACACGCTTTTAAAAGCAATGGAGGACCATCGCGATGAGCTGGTGGTAATTGTGGCTGGATATACTGATCTGATGGAGCAGTTTTTGTGCTCAAACCCAGGACTTAAATCGAGATTTAATAATTTTATATATTTTGATGATTATTCTGCAGAAGAGTTATATGAGATTTTAGAGAAGAATTTAAAGAAGCAGGAGTATGTTTTGTCAGATGCGGCAAAAGAAAAGGCAAGGGCGACGATAGAGGGCTGGCTTATTAATAAGCCTGACAATTTTGCAAACGCGCGCGAGGTCAGAAATTATATGGAGCATGCAATTTCACACCACGCGAGCAGAATTGTTGATATGACCGACGCAAAGGATAACAAAGCTCTTTTATCAACCTTAGAACCAGAAGATTTATAAATCATTGTTTAGGAAAATCCCGGTGAGATTACTCACTGGGATTTTTGGTACCTAAGGCCTAAAAATTATTGCAATATAGTCCGAAAGTGCTACTATTAAATTAGATATCTATGTTTTTTGGTTATGGGATAAATTTGTGAACGAGGGATATGAAAATGAAAAAAGATGAAAAGAATGTTAACAGCCAGGAAACGCAAAAGAAGCCGAGGGGAAAGGTTTATCGCAGGGTTGGATTGGTTGCAGCAGCAGCTCTTCTTGTTCTTACAATGCTTGCCATGATTACAGCAAAGAGTCATATGACGGATATTATTCGGGATAATAATCGCGAAACTCTGTTAAATATGGTTCCTACGAACGTGAACATGCTAGATGACTGGCTGACTTCTCAGGCAGATCGTGTTTCGGTTATGTCAAATTCTCTTGCCTTTGCAAGATTAGAAGAACCAATGATGTTAAGAGCCTATCTCGACAGCCAGATTTCGACCAATGAATCTGCGCTAAATTACTATGTCTGCGGAGGACCGGAGAAGATGGTAATTCCAGCGAGAGGTGAAGCGCCGAACATTGATCCAACCACTCGAAGCTGGTGGGCTTCTGCCGTGAACGCACCAGGTCAGGTTGCATACACGGATCCTTATGTAGATGCAAGTACAGATACGATGGTAATCACACTTTCCTATGCCTATCAGGTAAACGGAAATCAGTATGTGCTACTTGCAGATATTTCGCTTCAGAAGATTATGGAATCAGTTGCTGCTATTCATGAGCGTGATGAGACCTTAGAAGGATTTTTAGTAGCTGCCGATGGTTCTATCATCAGTCATGCCAATGAAGATTTTCTTCCAAAAGTGGCAGAGGATGGATCTGCAGTGATGACCAACGCAGAGGAGGTATTGGATATAGACCTTACCACCGAAGATGTTTTGGAATTTACGGATTATGACGGCGAAGAAAAGATGTATGCGATTGGTAAGTTGAGCTCAACCGGCTGGACCATCGGAATCTGTCGAAATATGAGCGTTATCGACGAAACGCTTCGTGTACCGCTTCGCAGAAGCTCGCTCATTTTGGGAGCAACCTTCTTTATTGATACAGCAATCATTGTGCTTTTGCTCAAGTTTATGCTTGCACCGGTTACCCGCATGACAAATGTGGTTTCAAAGGTTGCTGTTGGAGATTTCTCTGAAAAGATTGAAATTAAGAAGGCAAGACGGGACGATGTTGGCGTTCTTGAGCAGTCTGTTTCTCAGTTGATAGTTACATTGAATGCGATTGTTGAGGATACAAATAAGGTCTTGGGATCCTTATCAAATTATGACCTTACCGTTGAGGATATGAAGGCATATCCTGGTGAATTCAATGAGATGTCTGAGGCGGTAAACAATGTAAAGAATATTCTTCGACAGCTGTTAAGCAGCATGTATGGCGCTGCAAGAAGTGTTGATGATGGTTCAAGTCAGTTTACAGCTGCCGCAGAGTCACTTTCGATTGGTGCAAGCACACAGGCAAATTCTATCAGCAATCTTGAGATTCGCGTGAATGATATGGCGGATAAGATTGATAACAACGCAAAGCAGTGTGATGTTGTAAATAACAAGCTTGTCGATTTGAACCAGAGAATTATTGATGGAAACGATGAGATGCAGAAGCTGTTTGTCTCTGTTGGAGAAGTTGAGGCAATGTCGGAAGACATCCAAAAGATTGTCAATGCAATCGATACCATTGCCTTCCAGACGAATCTTCTTGCCTTAAATGCAGCAGTTGAGGCTGCACGTGCTGGTGAAAATGGAAAAGGCTTTGCGGTGGTAGCTGAGGAGGTTCGCAACCTTGCAGCAAGATGTTCGGAAGAATCAAATAAGACCTCCGAGCTGATTCAGAGTTGTATTACGTCCATCACCAATGCAAAAAATCATGCGGATACGACCCTTGATTATTTGAATGTAGTGCGAGAACACTCATCAGATATCGCAATGGCATTTGATATGATTTCGACGGATACTTTGGATCAGGCTGCGGATGCAGAAAAAATCCGCAATGAGATTAAGAATATCGCTGATATTGTTCAGACAAATACAGCGGCATCGGAAGAGACAGCAGCATCTTCGCATGAGCTTGCAAATCAGGCGCAGTCACTATCAGATGCGGTAAATCGCTTTAGACTTTAACAATTTTATTCCGAGGGCAATGGCAGTATCTATCGTCAGTTGCCTTCGGAATTTTTTGGGGTTTCGATATTTTGGATAATTGTGTAAAATAGAAATAGTATCATTTTTTAGTAGTACAATTGTGGTTTGTAATGATAGCGGAGGGAACAAATGAAATACGTATTTGTCCGTAAAAATAAAAAGTGGTTTCGCGCGGGAGCGGTGGTGCTGACTGCGCTTCTTTTGGTGTCTCCATACACAAATATTCAAAAATATTTTGAGAAAAGCGAAAAGGTCTATGCAGATACCAGATCTGACTGGGAGGCGGCAAAGGCTGAGCTAAAGGAGGCGATTGCTGAAGTAAAAAGTCTAGAGTCAAAGTCGAAAAAGACTGCGGCGGATTTGGAGAAGGCTTCAAAGGCGCTGACAAAGCTGATTCGTGCCCAGGAGGCACTGGAAAGACAAATTACCAGTGTTCAGGCAGAGATTGACCAGACAAATATTGATCTTGCCCTGGCTCAGGATACCCTTCAGGAAGAGTATGATTCCATGAAGCTTCGTCTTCAGTTTATGTATGAAAACAGCAGTACGGATTCTGTGTGGGCAGCAGTGCTTTCCTCTGAAAGCTTTTCCGAGGTGTTAAACCGTGTGGATTATATATCTCAGGTTTACGATGCGGATAAAAAACTGATGGACCGCTATGAGGAGGCTCTTCACGCAGTAGAGGATTTACAGGCGCAGCTGGTGGAAAAGATGTCGGATCTGTTAGATCTTCAGAGTGATTATGAAAAGCAGCAGGCCGCTGTGGAAAAAACCATCGCGATGCTTGAAGAGAAGAAGGGACAGTACAGTAGCCAGATTGCACAGGCAAAAGACAAGAAGAATCAGTATCAGCAGACGGTTGATGAACTTGCGGAGAAGATGCGCCGTGAGGAGGCAGCAGCAGCTGGTGTAAATCCGGATTCCTACGATGGTGGTGGATCTGGTAAGGGTGGACTGGGCTCTGCAAGTTACTTAAAGGATGCTTCTTATGACCCAGCTTTCGCAACCAATGTCTCTGGTGCGACCTTAGTAAGCTACGCGATGCAGTATGTCGGCAGTCATTATGTCTGGGCTGGAAACACCCTGGGTTGTCAGAACTGGAATGACAACATAGGTGTAGACTGTTCAGGATTTGTACATCAGGTATATTTGCATTTTGGAATCAATACACCTCGTTACTCACAGTCCTTTAAGACGGTTGGACAGCCAGTTGCCTATGCAAACATCAAGGCTGGCGATGTTGTTGTTTATCCTGGCCATGTTGCTATTTATATTGGAAATGGCTGTATTGTCGAGGCGCAGGGCAGCAAGAAGGGTGTTACCTGCAATCGTCGTGTCGACTGTCATACCATTACAGCAATCAGACGCTTATTATAAATTATGAGAACAATCAAACGACTTTGGGACGGACTGAAGGCGTTTCGACACAGCCCGAAAAAACTGATAATCACTCTGGTCTTGAGTGTGATTCTCATAGCTCTTTCCGTCTACTCTTTTAACAAGAGGCAAAAGACTGGAATTGACTACAAGACCATACTCGATGAAACCGCGATTACTGTTGATGAAAGTAGCAGAACGTTTCGTGAGGTGGCACTTTATGTGGCCTACGAGGAGGCTGTGGTTGAGGAACAGGCCGTCGTCTACGACCCGGAAAATCCAAAGAAATACTGGAACGTCCATACCGATGGAATCTTTGTGCGACTTGCGGCGCGAAATGCGGCTTCGCAGATGGCACTTCATGATGAAATCTTCTATCAGATGGCGATGGAGGAAGGAATCGTTCTTGATGCAGAGGAAAAAGAATCGCTTCGCTCAAAGCAGCAGGACTTTTGGTATGACCTTTGCGATGACGATAAACAGATTCGATTGGGGATTGAACAAAAAGATATTGAGGCTGCAATGGAACGCATGATGTATGCGCAGAAAATGCAGCTGATTTATGCAAATTCCAAAGGGCTTGCCTATGAGGATTTTAATTTTGACCAGGAAGCCTACGAAAAATTGCAAAAGAATTACAACAACAAGATAAACGAAAAACTGTGGGAGCAGCTGCAGTTTGGTGATATTTCATTAGAACACTAATTTCGGGGATAGGGGAAGAATTTCATGAGGTTTGTACCTGCTCGGTCATTGATGCCGGGAATGATTTTGGGAAAAAATATTATAGCCAGAAACAAATCCTTTATGCTGGCAAAAGGGGCGATTTTAACTGAAAAGTATGTCGCATATTTGCAGGAAAAAGGATATTTGGGTGCATATATCAGTGATGATTTGTCTGATGGAATTGAAGTAAAGGAGGCGATTTCGCCGGAGACCTTTGAACAGGGGGTCGAGGCAGTTGCAAATGGCGATGTCGCTGAGATTATGAGCGTATCTCGCGGGATTGTGCAGGAGATTATGAACAACTCCAATGTGAGTGTCGACCTTGTGGATCTTCGCTCATATGACGATTATACCTACCATCATTCTGTAAATGTTGGTATTTATGCGGTGGCCGTTGGAAAAGTTATGGGACTTAGCTCTGAAGAACTCATTGAGCTTGCAACTGCAGCTTTGTGTCATGACCTTGGAAAAGCAAAAATTCCACAGGAAATTTTAAACAAGCCAGGTCGTCTTTCGGACGAAGAGTATGAACTAATCAAGGGGCATGCGAAGCATTCCTATGATATTTTATATGACAATGACAGTATTACAGCCAGTATCAGGCAATCCGTACTGATGCATCATGAGAATGAAAATGGAACGGGCTATCCACTTGGAAGAGCAGGGGATGAAATTCCAAAGTATGCGAAGATTCTTCATGTGTGTGATGTCTATGATGCTTTGACATCAAAGCGCCCATATAAGGATCCATATTCACATTACAAGGCTCATGAATACATCGAAGGTGGAAAAAACACACTCTTTGCCAGCGAAGTAGTCGATGTGATCCATAAGGTGCTTCCATGTTATCCAATTGGTGTAATGGTGAAGCTGTCAAACGGCGAGGAAGCCGTTGTCATGGAACAGACAAAGGATGAAAAGCGCCCATTTATCAAGCTTAAACATCGCCATGCCGTGGTTGATTTAAGCACAAATGCTTCCTACAAGGATATTGTAATTGTTGCCTCAGGGGTATTGGGAGATGGCCTCGACGAGGGCATTGATGAACTGAATGAAGGCCGCTCAAAGGTGAAAAACACCAAAAAGCTTGTTATGATCGTAGATGACAGTTCTATCAGTCTGATGCAGACAAAGGCAGCGATCGGTTCTGACTATGAGGTGATATCCATCAAGAGTGGCGTGGATGCGATTGCATACATCAAAAACAAAAAAATTCCGGATTTAATCATCATGGATGTCGAGATGCCGGTGTTAAATGGAATCAGTGCTGTGCGCACAATTCGTGAGAGCGGATACACCCAGATTCCAGTGATTTTCCTTACAGCAAGCTGTGACAGGGAGACGGTATTAAAGGGTAAGGCGGTTGGCGCTACCGATTATATTATCAAGCCGGCAAATCCAACCTATCTGAGGGGAAGAGTCGTTGCCGCGCTTGAGGGAGAAGTTATTTAAACGATAGTTACGATAATATTTCTATTATTTGTGATTTTGGAGGTTAACTTCTGAAAAAATCCTCCGATATAAAATACAAGAAGTTATAGGCTGACTTTAAAAATTTTTAGGTACACCGCTAAAGGTTTTTAAATTCTCGTCCGATAATCTTCACATTAGAAAGCTATTTCAAGGAAGAAAGGAGATGCTGTTATGCGTATAGATGCATATAACCAGATCGCCCAGGTTTATGGAACCAAAGCAACTACAAAGACTTCCAAAGCTCAGGCCGCTTACGGCGTGGCACAGGGAACCGACCAGTTGACTATTTCACAGACCGCCCGTGATTTTCAGGTAGCAAAAGCTGCAGTATCGGAAGCTTCAGACGTCAGGGAAGATAAGGTCGCAAAATTGAAAGCAATGGTGGATTCAGGAAGTTATACTGTTAAGGAAGAGGATTTTGCAAGCAAACTTCTCGCAAAGTATAACGAAAAAATTACTTTCTAGAAATGAGGAATACTCGTGGCAAGTCTGGTCGAGGAATTAGTTAATGTATTAAATAACGAAACAGATATCTATAAGGAACTGGTCGAATGTGGCCGTCAGAAGAAGGATATCTTAATCGTTGCTGATATCACAGCACTTGAGGCATTAACTGAAAAAGAACAGGCTTTAAGCGATCGACTGTTATCAGAGAGCAATCATCAGATGAGTCTTCTGAAGGATATCTCTGCGGTTCTTGGAAAAGAATCCGAACAGATGACAGTTACAAAACTCATCGCTGCTTTGGCATCCCAGGAGGATGCGGTAAAGCAACTCACCGTAGCAAGGGACAATCTGCTTGAGGTTGCAGAAGAACTGCAAATGATCAATGTGCAGAATGAGGCCTTACTGAACCAGGCGATTGAGCTAACCGAGTTTGATATTACCTTATTCAAGAGTTTGCGACAGGCCCCGACGACGGCGAACTACAATCGAAATGCCTACAATGCAGGTTCGATTTTAGGAAGCAGTGGCTTCGATGCAAAACAGTAGAAAGGACTAAGGTATGGCAAACGGATTCGGAAGTCTGTATATCGGACAAACCGGTCTTGCAGGCGCACAAAATGCATTAAATACCACGGCGAACAACTTAGCAAATGTGAATACCACAGGCTATGTTCGTCAGCAGGTACGTTTTGCGGATAGAAATTATTCAACATTAAAAATTGCGAGCCCGACTACAAATCTTCAACAGCACGGCTTAGGTGTGTCGATTGGAGATGTAGTCCACGCGCGCGATGTCTTTTTGGACAAAGCCTTTCGTTTGGAAAATGGACGAGAGGCTTTTTACACCACATGCTACGAAACATCAACAGCTGTGGAGGATTTGCTTCAGGAACTTGATGGCGAGCAGTTCGCCAACAGTATCAATGACCTCTATAAAGCGATTGAGGAAATGGCAAAGGATCCTTCGGATTCCACCAACCAGAATCTGCTTTTACAGAAGTGTGAACTGTTCCTCAGCAGATCTGCTTCTATTTACTCTGATTTTAAGAGTTATCAGTCCAACCTTAACGATCAAATCAAGGACATTATTGACACCATCAACAAAAAAGGAGATCGCATCTACGAGTTAAACCTTGCAATCCAAAAGGTTGAGGCAAGTGGCGTGGAAACTTCCATGACCATGCGCGACGAGAGAGACCGTTTGATTGATGAGATTTCCCAGCTGGTAAAAATTGATGTGACAGAGGATGCAACTGGCTTCACTCATATTGAGATGGAGGGTGTGGAATTCGTTGTTGACCGAGGATGCATGCATCTTGGAGCAAACATTGATTTGGATACCATGTTCTATACTCCTTACTGGCCTCACCTGTCGAATGAGGATACCAAGGAATACATCAATCTCTATGATTTGACGAAGGACTCAAAAACAGAAAATAACACGGATGTCGGCTCATTAAAAGCCTTTTTGATTCAGCGCGGAGACCACTTCGGAACGGTCGGGGATATGCGTACAGAAGCCGATTACAGGGCGATTGAGGATTCCACGATGATGGAAGTGGAAGCTGAAATTGATCAGATGTTTGCAAAGGTCGCTTCCGTGATCAATAATTTGTTCTGTCCTAATTTAGACAACGCAGCTTCACAGGCGCTTTTGGGTGCAGAGTTTTCGACGGTGACAGTATCTGCGGCTAATATAAAGGACGACACATTAAATTATAAGCTGATTGGATCTTTGTCAGCGAGCAACACCTATTATGATTTGGGCGTTGAAAAAGGAATGCGAAGACTGGTTGCCGTTGAGGAAGCTCAGGTTTTGGATGAGGCGAACAGCTATGTGGGCATTGATGGCGAGCTTCCACCAAGAGAAATCTTTGTGAGAAACTCTTCAAGCCGTTATACGGAGCTTACACTTGCAAACGGCGATAAGCTTTATTTATATAATTCCGAGGATGTAGCAAATCCAAATACCTGGTATCACCTCGGAACTACGAAGATCAACGATGAGCTTCAAAAGCAGGTAACGCTGATGGCTACCTTTAAAAGAGATGGAGCCGTTGCCTACGATTTGGGAGAAAATTTATCTCTCGCCTGGGCATCTGCAACCTTAACCTTAAATCCATTGGACAAAAATGTTACCGATTTTGGTTCTTATTACAACAAAATGATTGATAAGCTCGGTACCGAAGGCAGTATTTATAAGGCTGCGGAGGATACCCTGACTGCGACCACTGCTTCTTTGGAAAACGCAAGACAGCAGGTTGTTGGTGTTTCTTCCGACGAAGAGCTCACCAATATGGTTCGCTTCCAATCTGCATACAACGCATCGAGCCGATATATTACAGTAATTTCAGAAATGACTGAAACGATTGTCGGTTTAATCTAAAGATTTTTGCCACTCCTGCCGATACTATAGATAAGCACTATAAATCTATACGAAAGGAGTGGCAAAATGGCTTCTACATTCATGGGTCTGAATATTGGAAAGAGTGCATTGGCAACATTTCAGACCGCTGTCAACACAACTGCAAACAACATTTCAAATGTTAGAACCGCAGGCTATACCCGTCAAACAACTGAAATAAATGCAACTGCCGCTCTTCGTGTAAACGCAAAATATGGTAGCGTTGGTACTGGTGTTGAGGCAACCGCCATCAAACAGACCAGAAACGAATACTACGATACAAAGTATTGGGAGAACAGCAGCAGTTTTGGTCTCTATGAGCAAAAGCTCTACTATTTAGATCAGATTCAGACCATATTGAAGGACGATGCTTCACAGACTGGTTTCTCGACCATTTTTGCAAATATGTTCCGAGCGCTCGACAGCGTCATTACGGATGGACCTGGTGATTTGTCAACCCGTAACCAGTTTATCAATAAGGCACAGAGCCTTTGCACCTATTTTAATTCTGTATACGTCAGCCTTCGCGATATTCAGGAGGATTGCAACCAGGAGATTAAGACCTCGGTGGATTCCATCAACGCAATGTCTGAAAAGCTTGCCCTGCTCAATCGCGAGATTTATAACCTTGAGGTGCGCGGCGGATATGCAAACGAGCTTCGCGACGAGAGAAATGTTCTTTTAGATCAGCTCTCTTCCATGGTCAAGGTAGAGACCAACGAAGTAAATGTTTATAACACAAACGGAGAAGATTTGGGGGTAACCACCTATCGTATCTATATCAACGGACAGACCTTAGTAGACGGTTTTGAGCACAGAAGTCTTGAGGTGACCTCAAGCAGCTATCAGAAAAATCAGTGTGATATCGACGGTATGTACTCTGTTGTCTGGTCCGATACCAAAATGAATTTTGCGGTTTCTGGAGCTACCGCAGGAGGAAGCTTAAAGGCGCTCTTTGCAATGCGTGATGGCAATAATGCGGACCCTGAAAAAGGAAAAATTACTGCAGTTGATGCGTTAAGTGTTCCTAAGACGATTACGGTCGAGGAGCTTTCTGTCACTCAGCTAGAAGCGCTTGCGATTGCAGACAAGGGTACTCTTTCCATTGGAAATACCACCTATTATTATGAGGGCTTTGATATTGAGATGTCAGAGCCAGGCACAATAAGCAAGCTGACCTTCCGTTTGACGGGAGACAATCCAGAGCATAATGTGACCGCTGGAAAGCTGGGCGCGCTTGTGGATAAGGGTGTCACAGTCGGTGAATCGGTAGACGCAATGGGCGTGCCTTATTATATGACTCAGATGAACCAGTTTATCCGTGTGTTTGCCAAGGCATTTAACGACATCGAAAAGACCGGACAGACGCTTGATGGCGATGAAATGGGGGCCTTCTTTACTGCGAAAAGTGTTACAGGAAATCACTATGATTTTTCAGATCAGCAGGATGTGACAAATTACGGTGGACAAACAACTGCAACCTTTGACCACTATGACAGCACCTACTTCCTTTTGACCGCGGGAACCTTCGAGGTGAATGAGCTTTCCCTTCGCAATGCGAGATATTTCTCGACTACAAAGGATATCACAAACGGTATTGATGCATACGATATCATCACAAAGCTTGAGACACTTCAAAAGGGTGTGACAATGTTTCGAGGAGATGACGCAGAAAGCTTCCTTGAGACCCTGCTTTCTGATATCTCTGTAGACACCAACAAAACAGAAATTTTCTGTAACAATTATGGCAACCTATCCAGCTCGCTTGAGAATCAGAGAACCTCTGTTTCCGGAGTTGATGAGGATGAGGAAGCGCTGGATTTAATCCGCTTCCAGAATGCATATAATCTGGCGTCAAAAATGATTAGTGTTATGAGCGAACTTTATAACAAGCTCATCAATGAGACAGGAGTATAGTATGAGAATTACAAATAATATGATCATGGGTAACACCAAGACCAATATCAACTCCAACAAAATAAATGTAGATAAATATAATACGCAGATGACCACTCAGAAGAAAATCAACAAGGCTTCCGAGGATCCAGTCATTGCAATCAGATCCTTGCGATTGTCAACGACAATGACTCACATCAATCAGTATGTGGACAACAATATTCCTGATGCTGATGCATGGATGGATGTTACCTACACCGCGTTGAATAACATGAAGGATCTTTTGACAGATATTCGTACCCAGTGCGTTAACGGCGCAACGGATACTTTGACCGCAGAGGACAGACAGGTTATTTTAAAGAATTTAAAGGCTCTTCAGGATCAGGTATATACAGAGGGTAACGCAGATTACGCGGGAAGAACCGTATTCACTGGATACAGAACGACGGAAAATCTGACCTTTGATAAGGATGACAATGCATTAAGCTATGACATCACAGAGAATTTTACCTTTGAGAATTTAGAGCAACACAGATATTATTATGGTAGTACAACCGTTCCAACTGCGGCGACCGTAAATGCTGGAACAAACTGTACGGACAATATTGGCCGCGACTCCTTTTATCGAATTCGTCTTGCTTATGATCAGGTGGATAATCTGAATGTGGGAAGTATTCAGTTTACTGATGCGGACAAAAATGTTATCCCAGGAACTACAGCAGCACCTACTGCATATGATTCTTATGAGGACTGGGTGAATGATCCAACGTATGGAAATTTCCAGACAGGTGACAACGCAGTGTTTATCCGCTCAACAGGAGAACTGATTGTGTCAGATTCGATTGCTGAGGCGGCAATGCAAAACAAAGGCTCTCTTTCTGTATCCTATACCCGTACTGGATTTACAGAGGGTGAGTTAAAGCCGGAATTTTATTTTGACTGCGTAAAGAATCCTGGTCAGCCGGATGAGATTACTTTTACTTTGGAGAATCAGGAAATCAACTACACCATCGCAAACAGTACACAGCTTACCATCAATACGCAGGCGAGAGATGTATTCAACTTTAATATTGACCGTGATGTCACGGAGATGATTGATGCTGTTTCTTATGCAATCAATGCAGAAAAGAAGGTTTCCGATATCAAGCAGATGCTTGAGTCAGAGCAGTTTGCCGATGCAGATAATCAGGAGGTGTTAAAGACCTATCTGGATGCTGCACAGAAGGAAAGTGATCTTGCAAATGACAATCTGCAGAAGCTGTATGAGAAGTATATTGGAAACTTTGACAAATACTTAAAGTCAGTAAACACCTCAATCACAAATGTTGGTTCCATGCAGGCGAGACTGTCACTCACCCAGAACAGAGTGGAGAATCAGCAGACAACGGTGGAGGAGCTTAAGAGCTCCAACGAGGACAGAGAAATGTCCGACATTATTATAGACTACTACGCAGCATACAATGCATATACCGCATCGCTCACAGCAGCGAGCAAGGTAGGACAGCAGAGTTTACTAAACTTCCTGTAATTGTAAGGATTTATCAACCACAGTTCAGGAACGTTTAAAATAAAGCACCCGTGGAGCGGGAGGAGGAAGACCATGAAGGCAAAAACAAGAATTTTTGGCGAAATTGAAATCGCTGACGACAAGGTCATCGTTATGGAAAAAGGAATGATTGGGTTCCCAAACTTAAATCGTTTCGCATTAATCTATGATGAGGACAAGGGACGCAAGGCTACATCTATCATGTGGCTGCAGTCAATGGATGATCCAGACATTGCATTTCCAGTAATGGATCCATCTGTTGTAAAAGAAGACTACAACCCAAATGTTTCTGCAGAAATTGTAGAACCACTTGGAAAGCTGACAGAAGAAAATACTTTCATTCTGGTTACAGTTACTGTACCAAAGAATATCCAGGATTTCTCTGTAAATCTTAAGGCTCCTATTGTAATCAACAATGAGACCAAGAAAGGTGTACAGTTAATCGTAGAAGACGACTTGCCAATCAAGTATAAGGTATACGATGTCCTTCAGGCTAAGAAAGCAGAAAGGGACGGTGAATAATATGCTGGCATTGACAAGAAAGAAAGGCGAAGCCCTTGTAATAAACAATAACATTGAAGTGACTGTATTAGAGATCCGTGGCGATCAGATTAAGATTGGTATCGATGCACCAAAGGATGTGCCAATTTATCGTAAGGAAGTATTCTTACAGATTCAGAAGGAAAACGAGGCAGCAGCAGCAACACCAGAAAGCTTCGATTTACTCAAGAATTTGATTGGATAAATCAACGAATTGTTTTGTGATAATTTGTGATCGTAATTATGTGAATATCAGGGCTGAAAAATTTTTTGAAAATTTTTTGCTTTAGGTATAAAGTTTTTAATGAAAGAGTCGATAATTAAAGTAAGCGGAAAGTTTACTTTATTAGTGGACCCTAAAATTACAAGTCAACAGATTATCACATGGAGGTGTAAAATCATGGCAGGAATTGAAGGAATTAAGGGCGCAGGAATGACATATCAGGGAAGTACGTCAACTGCAGAAATGAGAGCGGAAGCTCAGTCTAAGATTGACGCTGGCGAAATTGAAATCACATCCGAGCGTCTTGCATCTGAGACCAGCAAATTGAATACGAAGGAAGTCAGCGCAGATGGAGAGGGAAATACCCAGGGTGGTATGACTCCGGAACAGCAGCAGGAGGCAATCAAGAAAGCTGTAGAGGATATCAATAAGAGACAGAATAACTCAACAGCAATTTTTGGTATCCACGAGGGTACCAATCGTGTCACCATCAAATTAGTTGACCGTGAAAGCAGAAAGGTCATCAAGGAGCTTCCACCAGAGCAGACCCTTGACATGATCGAAAAGATTTGGGAAATGGCAGGCATTTTGGTCGACGAGAAGCGATAGGAGGAACACACTATGGCAAACAGAGTCTCAGGCCTTGTTTCTGGTATGGACACAGAGCAGTTAGTCACTGCGATGGTTTCCAACTATAAATTAAAGGTTGATAAATACACAAAAGAACAGACCAAGCTCTCTTGGACACAGGATGCTTGGAAATCCTTAAACACTAAGGTGTACGGATTATATACAAATATTTCTTCTCTCAGATACAGCAGTGCTTATTCATTAAAGAAGGCTACTTCATCGAATTCAGCAAAAGCAACCGTATCTGCAGAGGGAATTGCTGTAAACGGAACCCAGAAGTTAAATATTCTGTCATTGGCACAGAGTGCTTACATGACTGGAGCAAAGCTTACCGCAGCCGATGGCAGCAAGGTAAAGACAGACACAAAGCTGTCAGACCTTGGCTACACCAATAAATATACGACAAACCTCGTTGAGAAGAAGGACGCAGATGGAAATCCTGTTTTGGACGACGAAGGCAATCCAGTAACCGAAGAGCAGAAGATTATGCATGCTTCTACCATCAATATCACTACCCAAAAGGATGGCAAGGAAGTAACAACAAAGCTGGAGATTACTGAGAATAGCACGATTCAGGATGTGGTAAACAAATTTGCAGAAGCTGGGCTGAACGCGAATTTTGATACCAACAACGGTCGCTTCTATATAAGCTCAAAGGAAACCGGAAGTCAGGGTGACTTTTCGATTACCGCAGCTGATGATAGCTCAATGGGAGCTTTAAAGGCTCTTGGCTTTTTAGATTCAGATAAATATCAGAGTGGTACCAGCATAAAATATTCTGGCGAAGGTCAGATGACTACAGCGACTACCTTATCAGAAATTGGATATCTTTCTGACCCTACAAGCTTTCAGGTGACTGCAGCAGATGGATCAAAAACTACCATCGATGTAGATCAAAGCACTACCATAGAAGATCTGATTCAGAAATTTAAGGAAGCTGGAGTTGAAGCGAAATTTGATTCTGCAACAAGCAGTTTTATCATGTCAGCTACCGATGGCAGCAGCAATTTTAAGATTGAGGCCACTGCAGGTGATTCAAATTCCATGAAGGCGTTGGAGTTTCTTGGAATCGACAAGCTTGATGGAAAAAATACAGACAATATGTCTGCGAAATTAAGCGGATCTGACGCAGAGATTGTTTTAAATGGCATTACCTATAAGGGAAGCACCAATACCTTCCTGATTAACGGATTAACCATCAATGCGACGGGAGTTACCGGGGCAGGCGATGAAAACGCCATTTCTATAACTACAGAATCTGATGTTCAGGGCCTTTACGATAAGATTAAGGATTTCTTGACAGAATATAACAGTGTAATCAATGAGATTACAAAGCTCTACAATGCGGAATCTGCAGGCGATTATAAGCCTTTGACAGATGAAGAAAAAGAAGCAATGTCAGAGACCGAGATTGAGAAGTGGGAGAGCAAGATTAAAAACTCGCTGCTTCGTCGTGATACCACCTTAAACAGTGTGCATCAGGCAATGATGAATGCAATGAATGGTGTACTCACAATCAATGGCACAAAGCTTTCTTTAGTAAACTTTGGTATTCATACCATGGGCTACTTAAATGCAGCTGAAAATGAGCAGAATGCATACCACATTGATGGAGATGCAGACGATGAAAATACCTCTGGAAATCCAGATAAGCTGATGGCTGCTTTAAATGAGGATCCAGAGCAGGTAGTTGAATTCTTCAAAAAGCTGACAACGAATCTCTACGATTCGATTGGCGATAAGATGAAGTCAACCGAGCTTAGCTCAGCTTACACCATTTACAATGATAAGCAGATGAAGAATCAGTATAATGATTTCTCTAAGCTGATCAAAGAATGGGAAAAGAAGATGACAGACAAAGAAGATTCTTACTACAAAAAGTTTGCTTCAATGGAATCAAAACTTTCAGAACTTCAGAGCCAGACAACCTCGCTTGGCGGGTTGTTAGGTGGCAACTAGTCCTAAAAGGGGGAATTTATATGTTACAGCAGCAAGCATTTAATGCGTACAACAATAGCAAAATTTTGACTGCCTCTCCAGCAGAGCTGACCCTGATGCTTTATGATGGAGCAATCAAATTCACAAACATTGCTATCCTTGCCATCGAAAAGAATGACATGGAAAAGGCGCATAACAATATCCGTAAGACAGAGCGTATTATCATTGAGTTCCAGACTTCTTTGGACCACAAGTATGAGGTGGCAAACGACTTTGAAAAGGTATACTTATATCTGATCAGCCGTTTAAGAGAAGCAAATATTAAGAAGGATGCTGATATTCTTCAGGAAGTATTAAAGCATCTTCGCACTATGCGTGATACCTGGAAGGAAGTTATGGCAATTGCTGGAAACGGATCAAAGCGTGTAGGATAAGTTACGCAGATATGAATAATACATACGTTGAAATTATGCTTCAGTCCCTCAAAAAGAAATTAGAGGTACTTGAGGCCATTGAGATTCAAAACATTAAACAGAAATCCATCCTCGAGGACGAAATGTCCTCGGTGGAGGATTTTGATGAGACTGTGGAGGCAAAGGATCGTCTTCTTGAGCAGCTTGAGCAGCTAGACAGCGGATTTGACAAGTTGTTTGCCCGTGTAAAAGAGGAATTAGATAATAATCGTGAGGCTTATGCAGAGTCCATCCGTGAGATGCAGGGATATATTCGTCTGCTGACAGAAAAAAGTATGGATTTGCAGAAGCAGGAGGCGATGAACAAGGAGCTTTTTATCAATCGCAGTGCAACTGTGAAAAAGCAGGCAAAGTCGGTGCGCGCGAATGCAAAAGCGACCAGCCAGTATTATCGCAGCATGATGAGTTCAGACTATATAGATCCACAGTTTTTGGATAATAAAAAATAAAATAGTACTTTCGGGCAAAAATTACTTGACGCACTGAAACTAAGGTACTATAATCAGATTACAAAGAACAACTGAATATTTCAGTTACCCAACCGCAAGGATGCGGGGCTAGTATTTTCAAGGAAGAAAATGTAAAGGTAATAAAGAATCCAGAGGGAAGCGTAGGATGGATTTATCTTTTGATAAACGGATATCCCCTCTTCTGGTTCTTATACAATTCTTCCGGTTTAATTACTCGCTAATTAAGCCGTTTTTTATTGTAAGCGTACGAGATAATATTCAAACGGCTTTTTAGGCAATATTATTCAACTTTTCGCAAGGAAGCGAAATTTTAATTTCAAGGAGGAAATTATTATGGTAGTACAACACAACATGCAGGCAATGAATGCCAACAGAATGCTCAACATCACAACTGGAACTCAGGCTAAGTCAACTGAGAAGTTATCTTCTGGTTACAAGATTAACCGTGCAGCAGATGATGCAGCAGGACTTTCAATTTCTGAGAAGATGCGTAAGCAGATCCGTGGTCTTGACCAGGCTTCTACAAACGCAGAAGACGGTGTATCTGCAGTGCAGACCGCTGAAGGTGCATTAAACGAAGTACAGTCTATGCTTCAGAGAATGAACGAACTTGCAGTTCAGGCT
>JAZUGV010000055.1:0-30451 GCA_045641385.1 Agathobacter sp.
AAAATAGAGTTTCGCTTGCGAAACTCTCGCGCCGCTTTTGCGTCGCCTATGCGACATTTTTCATCTGCAAAAGCGTGCGCATCCTCGCGGAGCCTTTTTACTGTATAGGAAATTGGAGCAATTTCCTATACAGTAAAAAAGGAACTTACAAATATTATTGTAAGTTCCTTTACAAAGCTTATTTGTTCTATATTAGTTGATAGAATCCTTTAAAGCCTTACCAGCCTTAAACTTAGGAGCCTTAGAAGCTGGGATAGTGATTTCCTTACCAGTCTGTGGGTTACGTCCGGTACGAGCTGCTCTGGTAGAAACTTCGAAGGTACCACATCCAACTAACTGAATCTTCTCACCCTTCTTTAACTCTTCTGCAACTACATCAGTGAAAGCCTTAACAGCCTTCTCTGCATCCTTCTTTGAAATATCAGCCTTCTCAGCCATAGCTGCATATAATTCTGCTTTGTTCATGTTAAATTCCTCCTCTGGATTAACTATATTTATTACAAATTCATTTATACTAATTTCCACCCTTAAAGTCAAGGAAAAGTGCCCATTTTTCAAGGTTTTGTATGGTTTTTACAAAAATACTAAAGAAGTGAAGAAAGGGTTGACAAATAGTCTTGCAGGTACTTATAAAGGTCCGAATAATCGGTTGAATTTGACTGTGAACTTGACTCTGTAGACGAATTTTCTGTGGACTGCGAATCTGACTTCTCAGTACCAGGTGTTTTTGTACCGGAATCAGATGATTGATTTCCCTGAGATTTGCTTGCTTCCTCCACCGAAATCTCGATTGTTGCAGTCGGAGAATTCACATATAAATAGCGCTTCCATTCGCCGTAATCGTCCGTAATTACTGAGATTGTATGCTTTCCATAGGTCAATGCCACTGGCACTACATAGTCCGTCCACTCACCATCGATATACAGCTGCGCATACGCTTCCTTGATTTTGAAGGTTACAAGTCCGGTTTGAGGTCCATCTCCCTTAATCAAATCAAGGTCGACTACCGTGGTCTCTCCCTTCACAATTGTAATCTCCGTCGAGCCGCCCCAACCGTTGTTCGCAACAGCTAATTTATAGGTTCCTTCCGGCAAATCCATTTCCATATTTTTTGTTACTTCTGCAAAAATTTTCGAACCAATCTGCACAAAACTGCCCTCAAAAAGGTCCGTGTTTTCTAGTTCTAAAGTACCTTGTCCCGTTGTAATGTTTACAGAAAGTATCCTCTTTCCAATGCCTACAACCGACAAAATATCATTTTTTTGGATAGAACCAAACTCTACAATCTCCTCCTTCGAGAAGGTAAATGCATCATTTCCATACGAATATAGCGTATCAGCGATGGTCAGTCGGCCCTGCTCAGGATCTGTTTTAAAGCGAACGATATCTTCATATTCCCAAACCTGGTCTGAAATTCCAATATCCTTGAGTTTTCCATCCTCATCCAAGTCTCCAACCCAGACAACGCGGCCGGCAGTAAACTCGATGGCAGAACTTCGATTTCCATATTTATCCTTAAAATCCGTTGTCAATCCATAGCGATACTGATACTCCAAATCAGTGTCATAATCATATACGCGAATCACTTCCGCAACCATATCATTTGACAAAATCATATAATAAGGCTTTGCTTCCTCTGCAATCACGATCTCTGTCCCAGTTTCTTTTGAAGGATAATAATAGTGATAACCTTCCTCCAAATCTCTAAGTCCCTTTTTTCCACAGGCACCTAGAAGAAACATAAAGATAAAGATAAAGAGAAACAGCAACAGCCCTTTTTTTCCCTGCTTTTTCATTCTCAATTCTCTTTCATCCATTTTTGAGCTTCTGCTTCCAGTTTCGCCTTCTCATTGACCTTTGGATTTTCCAAAACCTGCTCCAGGAGATATTTTAGGCAGTCACCAATTGCCTTTCCCTGTGATAAGCCAAGCTTCAGCAAATCCTTTCCATCAATTTTTAAATCTCTGACCGAAACACATTCTTCATTTTCTAACGCCAGTAGATATGCTTTCTCAAGAGCATCAATATAAGCCAACTTATCCGCCTGTTTATACTCACTTTGCGCAAGTACATCAGCTCTCTTTACCAAAATCAGATTTGGAAGAAATTCTACCCCAATCCGATTCATCATTCTGCGAACACTCTTAGGCGTAATTTCTGGACGATCATCATGATACAAAATAAGCGTCTTAACCTTTGCGATCGTATCATTATCCAGCTTCAGACGTTTCATAATATCCACTGCCATCTTCGCGCCGAGCTCAGGGTGTCCATAATAATGTTCCCCCTTTTCATCCACTGAAACACATAATGGCTTTGCAACATCGTGCAAAAGCATTGCCAGTCGCAGATTCTTTTCTGGCGCTATTTCTGTCATGGAAACGATACTGTGCTCTCCCACACAATACTTATGATGCTTGTTATTCTGCGGGGTTGCCATCATTCGGTCAAATTCTGGAAGCACATACCTCGTCAGTCCAAGCTCATATGCTCTTAAAAAATAATCTGGATGGTCTGAAGTAATCGTCTTGATCAGTTCTGTTGCAATTCGCTCTGCAGAAATCTTTCCGATTGTGGCAGCCAGCTTATAAATTGCCTCGCCTGTACGCTCTTCTATCACAAACCCAAGCTGAGCTGAAAAACGGATTGCGCGAAGCATACGCAGCGCATCTTCTGTAAATCGTTCTGTTGCCACGCCAACGCAGCGAATGATTCCTCGCTCTAAATCCTTTTCCCCTTCAAACAAATCCACAAGGCCAGACTTTGGAGAATATGCCATCGCATTAATGGTAAAATCGCGTCTCTTTAAATCTTCCTCCAAACTGGCAGTAAAAATTACTTCCTTTGGATGACGCGCGTCCTCGTATTCCCCGTCGATACGATAGGTTGTAACCTCATATCCCGTATGATTTTGCATAACAGTCACAGTACCGTGCACAATTCCAGTGTCAATGGTATGCCCAAAAAGTTCCTTCACCAGCTCTGGTTTTGCAGAGGTTGTGATATCCCAATCCTTTGGCTCCTTTCCAAGCATGGTATCGCGCACACATCCACCCACGGCATATGCTTCAAAGCCTGCGCTCTCTAATTTCTCTATAATATTTTCCACATCTTTTGGCAAATTCATTTTCATAGTCTGTATTCTACCACACTTCCCGCATGCGTGCCACTCGCCCAAAGTACCGCTATGTGCTCGAGCACGGTACATTCTCACGGAGTCTTTTTCCTCGTCGCCATAACATGTGCGAAACAAGTTTCGCCCTGATTAGCGGTCGTCAAATCTTCTTGCATGCAAGCATGCAGTCGATTTTCCTCGTCGCCATAACATGTGCGAAACAAGTTTCGCCCTGATTAGCGGTCGTCAAATCTCCTTACATGCAAGCATGCAGTCGATTTTCCTCGTCGCCATAACAAAAAGTCCGACGCTCACGCGCCGGACTTAAATCTTTGATTGCTATTTTATTAATATGCCTTGCCCCAATACACAAGCTTCTTTGCTGGTTTTCCACAGCATACACAGACATCTGAAATCTGCTCCTTGTCATGGAATGGCATACAGCGGCTGGTTACGGAAAGGTCTTCCTTAATCTTATCCTCACATGCCTGGTCCTCACACCACATTGCACGGATAAATCCAGGCTTTGTCTCTGCGGTCTTGCAGAACTCATCATAGTTATGTGCATCCCATACATGAGCATCGCGATGAGCCTTTGCTCTCTCAAACATGTCCTTCTGGATAGTCTCTAAAAGCTCTGCCACCTTGGTCTCAACATCATCTAATGAGCACTCAATCTTTTCTCTGGTATCACGACGCACAAGCACACACTTGTTAGCTTCGATATCCTTTGGTCCAAGTTCGATACGAACTGGGATACCACGCATCTCTGCCTCTGAAAACTTCCAGCCTGGGCTCTTGTCTGAATCATCGAGCTTAGCACGGCAAACCTTGCCTACGCGCTCACGAATTTCATTCGCCTTATCAAGCACGCCTTCCTTATTCTGCATAATAGGAATCACCATAACCTGGGTAGGCGCTACTCTTGGAGGAAGCACAAGACCAGAATCATCACCGTGTACCATGATGATTGCACCGATTAATCGGGTTGTCATTCCCCATGAGGTCTGATGAACATACTCTAACTTATTTTCCTTGCTGGTGAACTGAATGCCAAAAGCCTTTGCAAAACCATCTCCAAAATTGTGGCTGGTTCCTGACTGAAGTGCCTTTCCATCATGCATTAATGCTTCGATGGTATAGGTAGCTGCAGCACCTGCAAACTTTTCTTTTTCCGTCTTCTGTCCACGTACAACAGGCATTGCAAGGAATTCCTCACAGAAGTCAGCGTAAAGATTTAACATCTGAACAGTACGTGCCTCTGCCTCTTCTGCGGTAGCATGAGCAGTATGGCCTTCCTGCCATAAGAATTCACGCGAACGAAGGAATGGACGAGTCTCCTTTTCCCAACGTACAACGGAACACCACTGGTTATAAACCTTTGGCAAATCTCTGTAAGACTGAATGTCGTCCTTATAAAAATCACAGAATAAGGTCTCTGATGTAGGGCGTACGCAAAGACGCTCCTGTAATTCATTTAATCCACCGTGGGTTACCCAAGCAACCTCTGGTGCAAAGCCTTCTACGTGATCCTTTTCTCTATTTAAAAGGCTCTCTGGGATAAACATAGGCATGTAAACATTCTCAACACCGGTTTCCTTGAAACGGCGGTCCAATTCGTTTTGAATGTTCTCCCAAATTGCATATCCTGCGGGCTTGATGATCATACATCCTTTTACGGAAGAATAATCAATGAGCTCTGCCTTCTTAACTACGTCGGTATACCACTGAGCGAAATCATCTTCCATGGATGTAATGGCTTCAACTAATTTCTTATCATTTGCCATAATACGTCTCCTTTTCGCTTAATAGATTGTTTTTTTATAACTTGTTTATATTATTCTACAAAACTCGGATTGTCAAGGTAATAGCCCTTCGAACAAAGGATTTTTCGGGCGAATGGAAAACTCCATTTCCTGTTTTGTCTTTGGATGTGCAAATGCAAGATGATAGCTGCAAAGCCCAAGCTGAATGCGCCCCGTTCTTCCGCGATTTTCCGCTGAGGAAGGTTGACTTTTTGTATCTGATAATTCTGCTGTAGAAGTCACTCCATACTTGGTATCTCCAATAATCGGCCAGCCCATATGCGAAAGCTGAAGTCGAATCTGATGATGACGACCAGTATGCAGGGTCACATCCACAGCGCAAACAGTCCCCTCCACCTCACAGCCGTTTCTACCTACTCTGTGACTGCTTTCATCTTCTTCGTAGCCGTTTATACCAACTCTGCGACTGCTTTCATCTTCTTCGCCGCCACCTTCATCACATATTGTCCTCGCAACAAACTCATAATCGAGTACCGCTTTTTTTGCACCCGTCTTTTTGATTTCAGTAGCATTTTCTTCTGGAACAATCCATGCTACGTTTGTCTTCTGATCAAATGCAATGTAATCGGTCAGCGTTCCCTTCGCTTCAAGAGCGCTCTGCGATAGTACGCCTGGCTTTATTTCAACTGCTGCATAATATTTCTTTGAAATGGTGCGTTCTCTCACCTGTTTGGACAGCTCAGCGGCCGCATTCTTTGTCTTTGCAAACACCATCACGCCCTCAACCGGCTGATCTAAACGATGCACAATCCCCACAAAAGGATCCTCTTTTTTCTTTGCTCTGTAATTTTTGATCAGGCTTTCCATGTCCTGCTGTCCAAACTTTTTCGTCTGCGTTGGTACTCCCGACGGCTTGTAGCAGACAATGATTTCCTGATCCTCATATATAACTTCTAATGCCATACTTTTCTCCAAATAATGATTTTTCAAATAATGATTATCCCAATATTGATTTCCCCAATATTGATATGACATTCATTCGATATTTGAATTCACATGTTATACCACTTTATGCCTGCATGACAAATTCATAGCACTCACGAATCACGGTCAGGCACTGAAATCCATTAAATCCGTGCTCTCCATTCTCGATTTCCACAAGCCTGCAATCCCGAAATGCTTCTTTTGCTTTCCTAGAATACTCAATTGGAACAATCGCATCGTTCGTTCCGTGAAGAATCAAAACTGGTTTCTCATAGCCCTTCATCACTTCATAAGGCTGCAGAGCCATCGCCTGTTTAATAAATGCACGGCTCACTGGCATCCCCCATCTGCTGACATTCTCCGGAACTTTATCCTTAAAATCTCTCTTACAGTCTTCCGGCATCGAGAATGCAGGATACCAGAGAATCAGACGATCCACATCCTCGTTTCTATTGAAGGCCACATAAGCACTGACGAGTCCTCCAAGGCTTTCTCCCATCAGCGAGATTCTGTCTGCATCGATGTCTTTTATTTTCTTCATCTCAGAAAGAATCAAATGTAAATCTTCTGTTTCCGAATGAATACTCATCTCTTTCATGGTTCCATCGCTGAGACATTCCGGTCCTCCGCCACAAAAATCAAAGACAAATAGCGCAATTCCCCATCCCGCAAGCAACGGTCCATAGTGCTCTAGGTCTCTGTAATTACTTCCGAAGCCATGCGAGAAAATAATCAGAGGATAGTTCTCCTCCCTCTCACCATCCTTCTTGTTTGGTAAAAATAACTTACCACAGATATGTTTTCCATCTTCTTTTGTAAATATATGTTCACTTGCTTTGTATTTCAAAACAAAATCTCCTTGGTGAAAAATCTGTCATCTTTGAAACAATACTCATTGACATACTAACATATCTCACAGAAATACTCATTAACTATGCTTTCTATTTTTGTAAGATTCATAGGCATTTCAGTCGTTTCAAATGTTGCAATTAACTGGCGATTAATCAGCAACCCGTTTTCATTATAGTTCTGCAATTTTTTAAATGCTTTTTGTGCATATTGCGCGTTATCCATCATTCCGAAATGCTCCCAGAAAAATATCTCCCCGGTCCATGGATGACATATTGTAAAGTCAGGATAATATATCATCTCCCCCATTCTTAGCTCGCACTCATATCGAAAAGGAATCCCTTTTGCAAATAGTATTTGATCTATCATCATTTCTGTTTTTGAGCGAACCATATTTCCTGACTTACACTTGAACTTCAGTTGTTCTGGATAAAGTGAATTTTTCCGATAGTCCTCACACTTCCATTCCTTAATCTCGTCACTGCATTCCAACAAATATGCATCCTGTAAAAGATTTCTATATATTTGATTGTTAAGAAAACTTTCTCTCTTAGGCTTGTAATTTTCCTTACTCTTCAAATAATTCCTTAACGCTTCTTGCTCCACCTGCAAATCTTGTAATGCTGACAAAAGATACTTCTTTTTCGCAAGCAGACTCGCCAGTTCCTTATTACTTTTAGGGATATATACACGACCATTCTCTGTCACTTGATAATATTTCTCATATTTCCCATTTTTCTGACATGACAGATTCCCCTCTGGAGACGCAAGCAATTCTTTCTCCAACTGTGAAATCTTCACCTCATTTTGATTGATAAGATGATTTATTAATTTGCTATTCAAATAATACTCCTTTATGAAATTAGTTATTAATATATGTATGGGAAATCAGATAATAATGTATGTGTGAAAAAATTAAAAATGAAAAGATAAACTTTGAATTGAACAGCTTGGAATGAAACAGAATAGAAAAGCACTTTGGATTAGAATAATCAGTAGATCGAAACTACCTTGCTTAATTTGGGCCAATTTTGTATAACTTGGTTGATTTGACCCATTTCCCAGCCTTGTTTGGGTCATTCCACGTATATCAGGCCGATTTGACCCACTTCCCAGCCTTGTTTGGGTCATTCCACATATAACTCGGCTGATTTGACCCACATCCCAGCCTTGTTTGGGTCATTCCACGTATAACTCGGCTGATTTGACCCATTCCCTAGTCTTGTTTGGGTCAAACTAGCATGCCCTGCCTGATTTGACCCACTCGCCAACGGACAATCAAAAAGCTATATATGTTCAAGTGGGGTAGCGATTCAAGCTCTACAGCTTGAATCTGTACCCAACGCCCCATATTGTGCTACATATGCCTTCGGCCTATGTAGCGCAGATGCTTCATTCCTTTACGACTTCGTCGTAGAAGCATCTGCCTTGGCTCTTTTTACTTCTTCATACGATTCAAGCTCTACAGCTTGAATCTGTACCCAACGCCCCATATTGTCTCAATATACTGAGGCTTTGCGGAGTTGAGTTCGACTTTTTCACGAATCTTTTTGATGTGAACAGTGACCGTTGCAATGTCGCCGATGGATTCCATATCCCAGATTTCCTGGAAGAGTTCTTCCTTTGAGTAAACATGGTTTGGATGTTCAGCAAGGAAGGTTAACAGATCAAATTCTTTGGTCGTAAACTGCTTTTCTTCTCCGTTAATCCAAACACGGCGCGCTGTCTTATCGATTTTAAGTCCGCGAATTTCAATCAAATCATTTTCGACCGCATTGCTTCCAATCAATCGCTCGTAGCGGGCGAGATGTGCCTTTACTCTGGCAACAAGCTCACTTGGCGAAAATGGTTTGGTGATATAATCGTCTGCACCAAGTCCTAATCCGCGAATCTTATCGATGTCATCCTTTTTTGCAGATACCATGAGAATTGGAGTATTCTTCTTTTCACGAATCTCTTTACATATTTCAAAGCCGTCCATTCCTGGAAGCATCAGATCGAGAATATATAAATCAAATTCCTCTGAGAGCGCACGCGCAAGACCTCGTTCTCCATCATGCTCCATCTCAACAGAGAAACCTGATAATTCCAAATAATCCTTTTCAAGAGAAGCGATATCTATTTCATCCTCAACAATCAAAATTCTGCTCATTGCATCCTCCTATTGGCTTTTTGCATTTGACTTACTACTTTGCCTTTTATTAATCTTTCACTTTTTTACTGCTTAACTTCACTATATTCTGCATCCTGATAATCAGATGCGATATCATCATTCACTACATCTGCATGTGCAAAATTTTCTTCGTATTTGCGAAGGACGAAATGCATTGTAGTTCCCTGTCCTTCCACACTGCTTGCCCATATTTTTCCACCGTGATCCTCGATAATCTTTTTTACAATGGAAAGGCCAATTCCACTTCCGCCGGTTGCAGAATTGCGCGAGGTATCTGCACGGAAGAAACGATCAAAGATATAAGGCAAATCGTGGTTGGAAATACCACGGCCATTGTCTTCAATTTCCACCTGAATAAAATCTCCGACATCCTTCACGCGAAAGCTAATTGCGCCGCGCTTTTTGTCCATGTATTTTACAGAATTGTTTACGATATTATTGATTACTCGGCGTAGCTGCTCTGGGTCAGCAATAATCTCAACATCTTCCGTGACATAATTATAATACGAAAGAGCGATTTCTTTGGATTCCAAATCCATTCCCACTTCCTCGATGCAATCGTTGAAGTATGCCATTACTGGAATCTTGGCAAAATCATAAGGAATACGGTTTGTATCAATTTTCGAATAAAGCGTCAGCTCATTGATCAGTGTATCCATCTCTGTGGCCTTGTTGTAGATAGTGCGCACATATTTATCCACCTTTTCCGGCGTATTGGCAACTCCGTCAAGAATTCCTTCAGAGTAGCCCTTCACTGCCGTGATAGGTGTTTTTAAATCATGAGCAATATTACTGATTAACGCTCGGTTTTCTTCCTCATCACGAAGCTTTTCCTCCGCGTTATCCTTCAGCTGCTGCCTCATGCTTTCGAAGGCAGCTCCTAGCTCACCAATCTCATCATTTCCTTTGACATCTATTGTAAAATCAAGATTTCCTTCCTTGATGTTGTTCGCTGCATTGCGAAGCTTACGGATTGGATTAATGATACTCCTGTACACCCACACAATTAATATTGTCGCGGTTAAAACAAGAATGCAGACCATATAAAAAATAATCGCATTAAAAATCTGTCTCGCCTGCACATCCATTCCAGTGATAATTCGAAGTTCTCTGATTCGCACTGCATAAAACAGACCCGATGCAGCAGAAAGTGCAAACAGCGGAACCAACAGAATAATGCAGAATGAAATAATAAGCTTTGTTTTAATCTTCATAAACAAAAATCCCCCGAATAACACTATTATAGCATTATTCAGGGGAATTACTATTTCCGAAGAATGAAATAAATATAAATTCCTTATAAATTTATACAAAGGTATCCTTTATAAAGCGGCCTTGATTTCTTCCACCTTGTCTGTCTTCTCCCATGGAAGATCCAGATCGTTTCTTCCGAAATGTCCATAGGCAGCGGTCTCGCGGTAAATTGGGCGACGAAGGTCGAGCATCTTGATGATTCCAGCTGGACGAAGGTCAAATACCTTGCGAACTGCATTTACTAACTTCTCATTTGATACAGTACCAGTTCCAAAGGTGTCTACCATGATAGAGGTAGGCTGTGCAACACCGATTGCATAGGAAAGCTGAATTTCACATTTCTCAGCAAGACCTGCTGCAACAATATTCTTTGCAACATAGCGAGCTGCGTAAGCGGCAGAGCGGTCAACCTTTGTGCAGTCCTTTCCAGAGAAAGCACCGCCGCCGTGACGTGCATATCCACCATAGGTATCTACGATAATCTTACGACCAGTCAGACCAGCATCTCCATGTGGACCACCAATTACAAAGCGGCCTGTTGGATTGATAAAGAACTTTGTATCTGCATCAATCATTTCCTTTGGGAGAATTGGGTCAAATACATACTTTTTAATATCCTCGTGAATCTGCTCCTGAGTTACATCCTCGCTGTGCTGGGTAGAAAGAACAACTGCCTCAAGACGAATTGGCTTTCCGTTCTCATCATACTCAACAGAAACCTGAGTTTTTCCGTCTGGACGAAGATACTTTAAGGTTCCGTCCTTGCGGATTTTTGTAAGCTGAAGTGCCAGCTTGTGTGCCAGTGAAATTGGATAAGGCATAAGTTCTGGGGTCTCGTTGGTAGCATAGCCAAACATCATACCCTGATCTCCTGCGCCGGTATCAAGATCATCCTTTAAGCTACCCTCTTTTGCCTCAAGTGCCTTGTCTACACCCATAGCGATATCAGCAGACTGCTGATCAAGAGCAACCATGACTGAACATGAATTTCCGTCCAGGCCCTTTGCTCCCTCATCATATCCGATATCGAGAACCGTCTTACGAACGATTCCTGGAATATCCAGCTGCGCCTTGGTGGTGATTTCTCCTGTAACTAATACAAAGCCTGTACATGCTGTGGTCTCGCATGCTACACGGCTCATTGGATCCTGCGCCATACAAGCGTCAAGGATTGCATCCGAAACCGCATCGCAGACTTTATCAGGATGGCCTTCGGTAACTGACTCTGAAGTAAATAATAATTTTTCCATGTCGTCTCTCCTTTGAATAATATAGACTAATCGTCCAGCAAAAACTGGAAATGTTTTGTGCAATAAAAAAACCCACTTACATGATAAGCGGATTTGAAAATATATGATAAACAAATCCTCTTATTGTTCGATTTACTCGCTCAGGCTAGCACCTTCTGTCCATAGACGGGGTTGCTGTGGCTTCCTTGATCCTTTGTATCTCCACCACTCTGAATAAGAGAAAAGCTTCCTATGTAATTTAGTTCTTTTTGCCTATGAAACTTTACTCTCTTTTTCTCTTTTTGTCAAGACCAATTTTATTGACAGTATCCTTGATATTATTTATTATTTTGATATAGGGGAAAATTGGAGGAAGTATGAGAATATTAAAGCCGCAAGAATTACAACCTGGTATGATATTAATGGAAGCAGTCAAAACGCCTACTGGTCAGATTCTTAGCGAAAAAGGGGAAGAGGTCACCCGACAGCTGATTAATCGTATGAAGCTCTATCGCGTAGAAACTGCAAGTGTGGAGGGTGTTGCCACAACACCAGAGGAGACGCCTCCTGAGATAAAGGTCGCTCCTAAACCAAATATCATGGCAAACACTCAGATTCATGAGTCAAAGACTGCAAAGCAGAAAGTTGCTGAATCACCAGAGTTTATGGCGTTCCAGATTGAATATTATAAATCAATCGACATATTAAAGGGAGCTTTTCGCGAAGCCATTGAAGAAAACATTCCAATTGATGCCAATCGTCTGTTGGACAGCATCCGCTCTCTTTTTCAGGATCGTGCAACCATCACAGAGCTTTTTGACATGCTAAACAATCTTAGAGCGCTTGATGATACAATCTATGCGCATTCGATCAATGTAGCTCTTATTGCAAGAATGCTCGGCCGATGGTTACATCTTGACCGTCAGACGCTAGACGTGTTAACTCAGGCTGGACTAATTCATGATATCGGAAAATGCCTGATTCCAGCCGATGTGATTAACAAGCAGGGAGCTCTCACGGATGAAGAATTTGCCCTAATCAAGAGTCATCCAAAGCTTGGCTACAACCTTCTGAAGCCAATGGAACTTGATTCCCGCATCAAAAAGGTAGTGCTTCAGCATCATGAACGCTGTGACGAAAGTGGATATCCATCAGGACTTGATGAGGATAATATCGATGACATGGCAATGATGATTGCGATCGCAGACGTTTACGATGCAATGACCGCTGCAAGAACATATCGCACACCGCTATGTGCGTTCCAGGTAATAGCAAAATTCGAAGAAGAAGGATATTCAAAATACAACACCAAGTACATTATGACCTTCCTTCGACAGATTGCCGCCACCTATCAGAACAACCGCGTTGTTTTATCAGACGGAACTGCCTGCAAGATTATTATGTTAAACAAAACAGATCTTTCCAGACCTGTTGTTCGTATGGATGACAATTCCTGCCTGGATCTTTCCAGACAAAGAAATTTATTCATCACCGCAATTGTATAACGCAAAACAAAACCCCGGAATTTTCTTCCGGGGTTATTTTTGTGTTTATGATGTCTTCAAGATAAATTTCTTTTCTGCACGCTCATCTTCCGCGAGAGTAATCTCTGCGCCAAGAGCCGCAAGTTTCTTTTCTAAATTCTCATATCCACGCTGAATATACTGAATACTATCAATGGTAGTGATTCCTTCTGCGGTTAATCCCGCAATCACAAGTGCAGCACCTGCTCGAAGGTCTGGTGCACTCACTCTTGCACCGGTGTAAGTAGACACGCCATTAATAATCGCAATATTGCTCTCCACCTTAATGTCGGCCCCCATACGTGCAAGCTCGTCAACATATTTGAAACGATTTTCAAAAATACTTTCTGTAATTGTGCTGGTTCCTTCAGCAAGACCAAGTACAACGGCCATCTGTGGCTGCATATCCGTTGGAAAACCGGGATAAGGAAGTGTAGTCACCTGAGTATGTGTTAGCTTGCCATCAGATACAACTCGTACAGCATCATCATACTCAATCACCTGACATCCTACTTCCAAAAGCTTCGCGCTGGTTGCCTCTAAATGCTTTGGAATTACATTTTTTACAAGGACATCTCCTCCAGTTGCAGCAGCGGCAAACATAAAGGTTCCTGCCTCAATCTGATCTGGAATAATAGAGTAAACAGTCGCATGAAGTTTCTCAACTCCGACGATACGAATGACATCGGTTCCTGCACCACGAATATTCGCGCCCATGCTGTTTAAGAAGTTTGCAACATCTACAACATGTGGCTCCTTAGCGGCATTTTCAATGGTTGTTTTTCCATTTGCCATAGATGCGGCCATCATAATGTTGATGGTGGCTCCAACCGAAACCTTATCAAGATAAATATGTGCGCCATTTAACGACTCTGCATTTGCCTTTACAAGACCGTGAGCAACGTCAATCTTCGCACCCATTGCACGAAATCCCTTCATATGAAGGTCAATTGGGCGGCTTCCGATATCACATCCGCCAGGGAGTGCAACCTCAGCCTTTTTATATTTACCCAAAAGAGCTCCGATTAAATAATAAGAAGCTCTAATCTTGCGAATAAATTCATTGTCAACGCTGACATTACGAATGAATGAACCATTAATCTTAACAGTATGCTCATCCACGCGTTCCACGTGAGCACCGATTTCCTCGATTGCCTGTAATAAAACATTGGTATCTCGAACATTAGGCATATTTTCAATTGTGACTGTCTCATCTGTCATGATTGCTGCAGCCAAAATCGCAAGTGCGGCATTTTTCGCACCGCCGATTTCCACCTCGCCAGTCAAAGGAATTCCACCTTTGATCACATACTTTTCTGCCATAATAACTATCCTTTTATCTTAACTGTAATTTACGCTGTCTCTATTCGGTCTCTGCCTCTGGCTTCACAGTTGTGAAGTAATCGTCAAAGGAAACCCTACCCCATACATCTTCATTTACAGTCCAGCCATCGTTCTCCTGCCATCCTTCAAGAATTTCTTTATAGCGGTTACTCTGTCTGATATTTACAATTCTCTTGCGATTGTTTTCTGTTGCTTCCTCATCATAATTCTTGTCGATTCGGAAAATAAAAACATTTGAGTCGGTCACAACCGAATCAACTTCGCCCTCATTTACAGCATCCATCGCAGCCTTTAATTCTGCGTCAAGTGTTGTGTTTGAAGCATCATAGGTTCCAGATGTTGCTGTGTATGAATATTCTTCTCCAAACGCAGCCAAATCCTCACATCCCTTTGCTTTTGCCGCAAACTCAAGTGCATTAAGAGTCATCTGGCTCTTTTCAGCCTCAGTGAATTCTTTCGTCTCCCCAGTTTCAGGATCCACATAGGTAACAAGTGGGACTGTAATCAAGCTGTAGGCTCTCATATTTGCTTCCTCATCAGAAACAACTGTGTCTACATCTGCGATCATAGCATCATTCATCAATTTAGAAATTGTGAAGAGTCGAAGAACCTCTGCCACCAACTCTTCGGTAGCACCAAGCTCCTTTAAAGCTTCCTTGGAATTATTATTCATAAACGCCTCGGCTGCCTTCTTGATTTTCGCTTCATCCTCTGCTGAAAGGCTCACCTGATACTCATCCATATGGGCCTCAAGGGTATAATACTCATGAAGCAAATCAAGTGTGCTTCCCTTGATGGTGTCCTCCATTGTCTCTCCTGTTCCATAGAGATCCTGGTTCCAAATACCAGCACCATCTTCCGTCACTGAACTCGTGCTTCCAAACAAATCATCATAGCAAGCCTGCTGGTAACGAGCAAAAAAGTTTGCAATACCAAGCTTGATTTCCTGCTCCCCAAAGGTAGCAACAACTGCATCATTATCTATCTTCTGACCACATCCTCCAAGGCAGGTCAAAGTCATAGCACCAGCCAACGCAAGTGCACCAAACTTCTTAAAATTCATGGTACCTCCTAAATATACGCCTAGTAAGCGACATTATCTGATACATTATAGTGCCAATTCTCTAAACTGGCAAGTCAAATTTTCGAGGGTCTCAAGAATCTCCTTTGCTTTCGCCTTTGAATTTACATTTGTCTGATAAATGAAATATGGATTTTTACTGTCAGCAACAAACTTGAGTGCTGGGGAAAGTCCCTCCAAAAGCTCAGGAATTTTTGACACGTCAATCTGAGCCTTTTCATACATGACAAATTTCACTTCTTCGCCCCTTTGTACAATCTCCTGCACAAAGGCCTCATGCGCTTTTGCCTTCAGACAGGCAATTCGAAGAAGATTTAGTACCGCCTTAGGTGGCTCCCCAAATCGGTCAATCAATTCCTCTAACATTTCATCCGCTTCATCCTGCGTCTCCACACCTGTGATGCGTTTATAGATATCCAACTTCTGATATTCGTTTGCAATATATCCAGACGGAATATAAGCATCGGTCTCCACATCAATGGAAGTATCAAAACGCTCTGTCGGAATAATCCCCTTTTCTTCCTTGACCGCCTCATTTAGCATCTTGCAGTACAGATCATAACCGACCGCTTCCATGTGACCGCTCTGCTCTGCTCCAAGCAGATTTCCAGCACCTCGGATTTCCAAATCACGCATGGCAATCTTAAAGCCACTTCCCAAATCCGAATATTCTTTTATCGCCGCAAGTCTCTTCTCCGCAACTTCCTTTAGCATCTTATTTCTACGGTACATCAAAAAAGCAAACGCGGTACGATTGCTTCGTCCAATTCGACCTCTTAACTGATACAGCTGAGACAATCCCATATTGTCTGAATCATGGATAATCATTGTATTTACATTTGAGATATCCATGCCAGTTTCGATAATCGTTGTCGACACAAGAACATCAATATCGCCGTTAATAAAACCGTACATGATTTTTTCCAGCTCATGCTCCTTCATCTGGCCATGTGCAAAGGCAACATTTGCATCTGGCACCAGACTCGCGATTTTCGTTGCAACCTCTGCAATATCCCGAACACGATTGTAAACATAGTAAACCTGTCCATCTCTTGCGAGTTCTCTTAAGATTGCCTCGCGCACCAGCTCTTCATTATATTCAAGAACATAGGTCTGAATCGGCTGGCGATCCATTGGAGGTTCTTCGAGCACACTCATATCTCGAATACCAATCAGACTCATATGCAGGGTTCTTGGAATCGGTGTCGCAGTCAGAGTCAGAACATCAATGTTTGTCTTCATCTGCTTGATTTTCTCCTTGTGAGCCACACCAAAGCGCTGCTCTTCGTCGATAATCAAAAGCCCCAAATCCTTATACTGCACATCCTTTGACAAAAGACGATGGGTTCCTATTACAATATCCACCTGTCCCTTTTTTAAATCATCGATGGTCTTTTTTTGCTCCGCTGGCGAACGAAAACGGCATAGCAAATCAATACGAACAGGGAAATCCTTCATTCGCTCGGTGAATGTATTATAAATCTGCTGAGCCAGAATCGTGGTTGGCGCAAGATACGCTACCTGCTTACTCTCCTGCGCAGCCTTAAAGGCAGCACGAATTGCAATTTCCGTCTTACCATATCCAACGTCTCCACAAATCAGACGGTCCATGATCTTTTTGCTTTCCATGTCCTTCTTCGTCGCTTCGATGGCTAACAGCTGATCTTCCGTCTCCTCATATGGAAAGAGTTCCTCAAATTCTTTCTGCCAAACCGTATCACTTCCATATACATATCCTGCATGCTCCTCGCGGGCTGCATAAAGTCGGACGAGATCTGATGCAATCTCCTTGACAGCGCCTCTCACGCGGGACTTTGTCTTTTCCCACTCCTGTCCACCCAGCTTGTTTAGCTTTGGCTTCTTTGCATCTTTTCCTGCGTATTTCTGAATCAGTTCTAGCTGCGTCGCAAGAATATATAAATTGGAAGTACCCGCATATTGGATTTTAATATAATCCTTTATAATATGGTCGACTTCGATTTTCTCAATTCCCTGATAAATGCCCAGTCCATGATTTTCATGAACAACATAATCACCAATCGAAAGGTCGGAAAAGCTTGAAATCTTTTCCCCCTCATAGGCGCGTACATGCTTTTTCTTTCTGGCCGAAGCCTTAACGCCAAATATATCCGACTCTGTAATCAGCACAAAGCGAAGTACTGGGTACTCAAACCCCTTTTTTATCTTTCCATAGCAAACCATGACAAGCCCTGAAGAAAGCTCATGGTTGTAATCTTCTGTATAAAAGGCACCAACGCCTTCGTTCATCAAATCTTCTGCGAGACGCTTTGCCCTGGTTCTTGATCCGGACAAAAGCATCATTCGATACCCATTCTTGGCATACTTCTTTAAATCTTTTGCAAGCAACTCAAAGCTATTGTTATAGGAAGAAACTGTCTTCACATGAAGATCCATCTCTCCATTTGAACTAAAGCCATGCGCTTTGTTATCAAGGGCCGCTAAACCGACACAGGAAAAGCCTCCACAGCGACCAAGTATTTCCTTTGCAGCAAACAAATCACGCATCTGGCCAGGAAGTATATATCCCATGGCAAGACGCTGCTTCATGCTCTCTGAGAACTCTGCCTCCGTAGATTCTCCGCGCTCGATACAGCGCGCGAGTTCATCAAAAAAGATGACTGTATGCTCTTTATCAAAAAGATCCAAAAGCGAAATTGGATGCTCACAAAAATAAGAAAGATATGCATCTATTCCAGAATATAAGGAAAGTTCTCTCCACTCCTCAATCAGCTCCTCGGTATGCTGCTTGAGTCGATGTGCTTCCTCCGTTTTCATTTCTGCACGATATTTCTCGTATATATGATCCGTTTCATCAGAAAGCTTTTTGATTCCTTCCTCTAACTCCTGTTCTGTCAGGACAAGCTCAGCCGCAGGATAAATTACAATCCCATCGACAATGTCGATTGACTTTTGGCTTTCTGCATCGAAGCTGCGAATCGTATCAATCTCGTCACCCCAAAGCTCAATTCGAACAGGATTTTCCTCCGTCAAAGGGAATACATCTATAATTCCCCCACGCACAGCAAACTGTCCCATGGTCTCTACCTGATATTCCTTGGTATATCCCATGCGCACCAGCTGAGAGGTCAACTCCTTTACCTCAATGGTATCCCCCGCCGAAAGCATAAGGACAGAATTTAAAAAATGGTCGCGCGGAGCAACTGTATTCATCAGTGCATCAAAGGTCGTTACAAGTGTGATTTCCTTTGCCTCTTCAAGCATTTTGAGCGCACGAATACGTTCCGACGTAAGCATATTACCCCGAATATCAGACTGATAGAAAAGAATATCCTTTGCAGGATAATACACCACAGAAGAATCGTAGAAGGATAGTTCCTCTGCCAACTCTCTCGCACGCTGCTCGTGGAACGTCACCACCAGCTTATGCGTTTTTGATCCTGCTCCTGCATAAATAAGATGTGATTTGCACGAATCAATACAACCAGTGATGGTATATAATCCCTTCTTTTCCAGTGCTTTTTTCAGTTCTGAATACTGTCCCATCGAGACAATTGGTTCAGTGAATGCACTCATGAATTTATGCCTCTTCCTTTTCTCTCAGCTTCTTGTTGAAATCATTCATCGCCTGATCAATCTTATCCTCAAGAATCATTTCAGTGGCTTTACAGGCGTTGTCCATTGCCATTTCAAAGTATTCACGCTCACTTTTTGGCATATGCCCCATAACATGAGCAATCAAATCATCGGTCTGCTTTTCTCCAACGCCAACCTTTATTCTCATAAAATTCTGGGTGCCAGTCATCGCAATGATATCCTTGATTCCATTGTGTCCACCAGCAGAGCCCTTCTTGCGAATACGGATATTTCCAGCGTCCAGCGAAATGTCATCAAAGATTACTAAAAGCTCCGACTCTGGGTCCATCTTATAATAGTTTAGAATCTCCTCCACGCTCTCGCCGCTCTTGTTCATGTAAGTCTGTGGCTTTGCAAGAATTACCTTTTGTCCGCCGATGATTCCCTGCCCAATCAGTGCCTTGTGCTTTTTCTCTCGAATGGTAATTCCAAACTTATCTGCAAGACGATCTATTGTCTCAAAGCCTGCGTTATGTCTGGTTTTTTCATACTTATCCCCTGGATTTCCTAGTCCTACGATTAAAAACATTTGATCCTCCTTAGCAACATCAATGAGGAGTCGGTTATTCCGACTCCTCTAAATATTTTGCCAGTATTAAGTTTTGGAGACGTTCTCTCATCTCGGTGGTAATAGGGTGCGCAATATCCTTGTACTGCCCATCAGCGCCCTTTCGGCTAGGCATGGCAATAAATAACCCCTTTTCGCCATCCACAATTTTAATATCGTGAATCACAAAAACATCATCCAATGTTATGGAAGCTGTAGCCTTCTTTTTTCCATCGCCTTCAAACTTTCGGATACGAATATCTGTAATCTCCATAGGGGCCTCCTATAGCATATATCGCTCATACTGTTCTTCAACGACCAAAATACCGTCGGTTCCACAATAGTAACTGTTTGCCTGCAGGGTCGAGTGACTCTGCACAATACAGTTCTCTACGTGTGTATTATCTCCAATAAATACATCGTCCAAAATAATAGAATTTTTTATGACACAGTTTTTACCGATGAAAGACTTCTTAAATACAATGGAATCCTCCACCGCGCCATTGACAATACAACCACTTCCGACAATAGCGTTTCTCACCTGTGAACCTACATTATACTTCGCTGGCGGCAAATCGGCAATCTTTGTATATACAGAAGGTGCCTCCTTAAAGAAGTAGCTGCGAACTCTTGGATTCAGGAAATGCATATTCGCTCTAAAATAATCATCCATGCTAGCGATGCTCGCCCAGAACTCCTTCATCTTGTAGCCATAGACACGCTTATTTTCATGGTAGCGGATAATGATGTCGCTGACTAAATCGTAGCGGTCTTCTCCCGCTGCTCTCTCAAGCATTTCTATCAGCTGTGTACGTCGAAATACATAAATTCCAGCTGAGATGGTATTGGAATTTGCAGTAAGCGGCTTCTCCTCATAAGAGACAACCCTGCTATCCTCATCCAAACGAATCACACCATATCGGGTCACATCCGCATAGGCTGGCGCATCCTTGCAGACAACCGTGATATCTGCCTCTTTTTCGATATGGTATTCAAGCAGCTGACGAAAATCCATCTTATAAATTAAATCTCCACCAGTAACAATCACGTATGGCTCATGTCTCTGCTTAAGGAAATCAATATTTTGATAAATCGCATCTGCAGTTCCACGATACCAGTCCTGATTCTCATGCGTAATCGTTGGAGTAAACAGATAAAGTCCTCCATGCTTTCGTCCAAAATCCCACCACTTAGAAGAATTCAAATGCTCATTCAATGAGCGGGCATTATACTGTGTGAGCACGGCAACCGTTTGGATATTCGAGTTGCTCATGCTACTCAATGCAAAATCAATGCAGCGAAAACCGCCGCCTACAGGCATCGCAGGAATCGCTCTTCTCTTGGTAAGCTCAGCCATGCGATAGTTATTTCCACCTGCCAAAACAATTCCTACTGCATTCATTTTCCTTCACCTGCCTTAATAATATATTCTCCTGATGGCAGGATATCATTTTGATAATCTGCCTTTGTTGTTTCCCCAGAAACTGCGGTATTCACTCCAATTTTAATACTGTTTGGGATGGTTGTATTTTCAGCAATCACGGCAAGATTAAATGCATATACAGATGGATTTAGCTTACTCTCAACGTCGTGCTCCCCATACCCAATAAAGCAGTCATCCGCAATAACACAATCGTCTCCAATAATACTGCGGTTGATAGAACAGTGATCCCCAATTTCAGTATTCTGCATAATGATAGAATCTCTGACAACCGTATCAAAGCCAATTCTGACATTCGGACCAATTACAGAATGATATACGCTTCCATAAATCTCCGCAGACTCCCCAATAATGCTCTCTTCAATCACAGATTCCGGTCCAATATACTGAGGTTCAAATGCGCTGGACTTGGTGTAGATTTTCCATTGCTCCTCATAAAGATTAAACTCTGGGATAAGGTCAACCAGCTCCATGTTAGATTCCCAATATGACCCTAAGGTTCCAACATCCTTCCAGTAGCCTCTAAACTCATAGGCAAACAGTCTCTTCTGATTTTCAAAGCAGTATGGAATAATATGCTTTCCAAAATCACAGGCCTCCTGCTGTTTTTTTGCAAGAAGAGCTTCCTTTAATACAGACCAGGTAAAAATATAAATTCCCATAGACGCCAAATTGCTTCTTGGATTTTTTGGTTTCTCCTCAAAATCTGTAATCTTTTTATTGTCATCGGCAATGACAATGCCAAAGCGACTCGCTTCCTCCATCGAAACAGGCATCGTCGCAATTGTGACATCTGCCTGATTTTTCTTGTGGAAGTCAAGCATCAGCATATAATCCATCTTATAAATATGGTCACCTGACAATATCAAAACATACTCTGGATTGTAGGAATCGATATACTTCATATTCTGATAGATGGCGTTTGCTGTTCCAGTGTACCATTCGCTATCCCCGCTTCTCTCGTAAGGAGGCAGAATGGTTACACCGCCGTTGTTGCGATCCAAATCCCATGGAATCCCAATTCCAATATGAGAATTCAGCAAAAGCGGCTGATACTGTGTGAGTACGCCAACCGTGTCAATCCCTGAATTAATGCAGTTGCTGAGCGGAAAATCTATGATACGATACTTTCCGCCAAAGGAAACAGCTGGCTTTGCCACATTCTGTGTCAGAACACCAAGACGGCTTCCCTGTCCTCCTGCCAATAACATTGCTATCATTTCTTTTTTCATAAGAAATATCACCCCTGATAATACATAAATTTATATGCCTTTATCATAGCACAAACCTCCCTCTCAAACAACATATCGCACAATTTTCTAGCACATTTACAGATTTTTTTGTTGCTTTTTACCACACATTTAACAATATCTCGGGTTGAATGACCTCAAATTGGTGCTATAATAGGATAAGCACGAAAGGGGATTATATGTATCAGTTGAATTTTAATCAGCCAATCACCGTACATTTTATGGGCATTGGCGGAATCAGCATGAGCGGTCTCGCAGAGATTTTGCTCCATCAGGGCTTCCATGTTATGGGTTCTGACTCAAAGAAATCACCACTTACAGAGCATTTAGAGTCTTTGGGCGCGAAGATTTCCATCGGCCAAAAGGCTGAAAATATAACCGCAGACATTGATCTGGTTGTATACACAGCTGCAATTTCAGATAACAATGCTGAGTTTGTCGCTGCACGAAATGCAAACATTCCAATGTTAACCAGGGCGGAGCTGCTAGGACAGATTATGGACAACTACAAAAACTCTGTTGCAGTATCCGGGACTCACGGAAAGACCACAACCACCTCTATGCTCTCTCAAATCTTTTTGGCAGCAAAGGTGGATCCAACCATCACAGTAGGTGGCATACTCGAAGCAATCGACGGAAACCTTCGCGTTGGACAATCCGAGGTATTTCTTTCAGAGGCCTGCGAATATACAAACAGCTTTTTCAGTTTTTATCCACGCTACAATATCATTTTAAATATAGAAGAAGACCATATGGATTTCTTCAAGGATCTGGATGATATTCGCGCATCCTTCAAGCACTTTGCAAGCAACACCAAGGAGGATGGCGTTCTTCTTATAAATAAAGCAATTGCAAATCCAACTGAAATCACTGCGGACTACAGAGGCAAGGTTCTCACCTACGGCCTGAGTGAGGATGCTGATTATTATGCATCAGACATTTCTTATAATGAAAAGGCCTGCGGACAATTCACCCTATGTGATTCAAAAGGCAAACTTTTTGAAATTACACTTTCTGTTCCCGGTGAGCACAATGTATCAAACGCAGTTGCCGCTGCCGCTCTTTGTATATCCATGGGCATTGACCAGTCTGCAATCGTTGAAGGACTGATGCAGTTTGGCGGAGCAGACAGACGTTTCCAGTACAAGGGACAGACGCACGGAGTCACCATCATTGATGACTATGCGCATCATCCAACTGAAATTCGCGCAACCATCACCGCTGCAAAGAATTATCCTCACAAAAGACTGATTATCTGCTTCCAGCCACACACCTATTCACGCACCAAGGCGTTTTTAGAAGATTTCGCTGACGTTCTTGCCGAAGCAGACATGGTTGTACTTCCAGATATCTATGCTGCGCGCGAAAAAAACACTTATGGTATTTCTTCAAAGGATCTTTTATCCCTCATCCGGAAAAAGGGATGCGAGGCATATTATTTTCCTTCATTTGAAGAAATTGAAAAATTTTTATTAAAAAAATGTATCAACGGTGACCTGTTGATAACCATGGGAGCCGGAAACGTAGTAGAAATCGGCGAATCGCTCCTCGGCAAATAAGTTATCCACATTATCCACACTGAAGGCGGATTTTTATCCAGTTTTTCAGTGTGGATTTTTTTGAAATTGTCATACAATTTTCAGCTCATTTGCAGTCCTTGATTTTACAAGCATTTCTGCCAAATCGTATTGTGTAAAATCATTTTTTTCGTCAATTTATCCACATTATCCACAGTTTCCAAAATGCCCTCAAACCCTTGATTTTACTGGGTTTTTCGCAAATTTTTCTCTTCTCTTTTTCAACTCATGGTGCTATAATTCGAAACAGGTTATGAAGAAGAAGAGGAATTTATTTTATGGGTAGTATGAAGCTATATAGTGAGGGTGTTTTATCTATCACTGGCATTTCTAATATATTTTTGGACGAATATATGCCAGAGGCGAATGGAGAGTTCGTAAAGGTCTATTTGTATCTGGTTCGCTGTATGGGAGATTCGTCAAAAGTCTGTGGCCTATCTGCAATCGCAGATGCATTAAATCACACTGAAACTGACATTATGCGCGCCCTTACCTATTGGGAGCGACAAAACATTATAAATATTGATTACAACGAGGACAACAAGCCAATTGGCATTGCACTTCTTCCGCTACAGTCAAAAGCTAGCATGAGTGCTTCAGTAAACTCTGGCTATTTGAATTCAACTTCCTCCCTGCTGTTGGCTCAGGAGGAAACCGTCACACGCACTGCTGCTCCTTATTCTGCTGTCGCAGCAACAACAGGCTCCACCTTCAGTGAGCCAGCTCGCAGAGAATATTCAATCAACGAAATCAGCAGCTACCGTGAGGATCCTGAAATTCAGGAACTGTTCTTCGTAATTGAGGCCTATATGAAAAAGCCTCTCACTGTCACTCAGATTAACAACGTACTTTATTGGTACGATGTTCTTGGCTTTTCAAATGATCTGATTGACTATCTTGTTGAATACTGTGTAAATAAAGGACATTATTCCTTCCGTTATATGGACCGCATTGCTTTAGATTGGTATGAAAACCGTATTTTCACTGTGGAAGCCGCAAAGGCCGACTCGGAAAGTCACAACAAAACCAACTACGCGGTCATAAAAGCTCTGGGCATCAGCGGAAGGGATCTGGCCCAATCAGAAAAGGCAAACATTGCCCGCTGGACCGAAGAGTGGCACTTCGAATTACCTCTGATCGAGGAAGCGTGCCGTCGCACAATCGAGGCCACTCATCAGCCTAGCTTTGCCTATGCCGACAAGGTTTTAGAGACCTGGCGAAGAAATGGTGTGAAAACCTTAAAGGACGTAGAAGCATTAGATGCCGCTTTCGCAAAGGACCGTAAAATTTCCATTCGCACCTCAGAAGCACCAAAGCGCAATAAGTTCACCAACATCGACTCACGAAATAACAATTACGATGAGATGGAGCAGCTTTTGGTACACAGACCTGTTTAAAAGAGGATATAAATATGTCAATAACAAACTCACAATACGATGAAATCATGAGAGAATACGACAGCAAGCAGCTGTCAAATCAGCATAAATCCGAAGCAATAAAAATCAAGGCCTATGGACAGGATTCCCGCTTAAAGGAAATCGATGATGCAATTGCGAGCTATTCCGTTGCTGCTGCCAAGCATCTTCTCTACGGCGACAAGCAGGCCGCTAACGAAATCAAAGCAAAGATTGCTGAACAGCAGGCGCTTCGTGATGAGATCCTTGATCAGCTTGGGCTTGACGAAAATTTTTTCAAGCCAGTGTACTCATGTGCTGACTGTAGAGACACTGGCTACATTAACGGCCAAAAATGTCACTGCCTAAAGCAGGCTATTATCAATACCGTTTATACACAGTCAAATCTAAAAAGCATACTGAAATGTGAAAATTTCGATGCCCTCTCCTACGATTTTTATTCAGATGATACAAAGATTGATAACGAGGGGCGTTCTGAACTTGACAATATGCGTGATGCCGTGGCAGAATGTCATAGGTTTATCGATGAATTCGAGGACAAACCAAAGAATATCCTTTTTATGGGGCAAACAGGAGTTGGAAAAACTTTTTTATCAAACTGTATTGCAAAGGAACTTTTAGATCAGGGGAAATCCGTCATCTATTTCTCTGCACAGCAGCTTTTTGACAATCTAGGAAAAGGTTATTTCGAAAAAGACTCCGATGCAATTGAGGCAAACAAAAACATCTTTGACTGCGATTTACTCATCATTGATGATTTGGGTACAGAGTTTTCTAATACCTTCACCATATCGCAGCTGTTTTTATGCATCAATGAGCGCTATCTTCGTCAGAAATCCACAATTATTTCTACGAATATGAGTTTACAGCTTTTAGCAGACACCTACAGCGAGCGTGTTGTATCTCGCTTCAGTTCAGGTTATTCTATGATTAAGCTTTCCGCTCGGGATATTCGATTCCAAAAAAGAACATTACAAAGAGCATAATCTTTGTCAACAAACTGATCACACAAACGGAGGACGTGATATCATGCCAAATGATGAGAGAATTCTTGAAACCATGCCTCAGGGCAAGCTTGGCTTAATTGCTACTGACAGCTGTATCGAGCTTGCTGAAAAGGTTGATTCTTACTTGACTGCATGGAGAGAAAAGAGAGAGCATCAGCATCAGAACGAAATTGCATTCGTTGATTACTCTAAAGACACTTATGTAATTCGTCCTTATACCCCACGATTCGGAACTGGAGAAGCAAAATGTGTTATTAACCAGTCAGTTCGTGGTTACGACGCCTACATTATGGTAGACGTTACCAACTACAGCCAGACCTACACCGTATGCGGACATGAAAACCATATGTCCCCAGACGATCACTATGCTGATCTAAAGCGTGTCATCGCTGCAATCGGAGGAAAGGCTCGTCGTATCACTGTCATCCTTCCATTCTTATATGAAAGCCGTCAGCATCGCCGTACTGCCAGAGAGTCTTTGGACTGTCCATTGGCATTAATGGAGCTTGTAGCTCTTGGTGTTGATAACATCATCACCTTTGATGCTCACGATCCACGTGTTGTAAACGCAATTCCATTACACGGATTTGAAAATGTAATGCCTTCATACCAGTTTATCAAGGGCATTCTTAAAAATGTAAAGGACTTAATTATTGACGACGAACATCTTATGATCATCTCTCCTGATGAAGGAGCTACCAGCCGTGCCATCTACCTTTCAAGTGTGCTCGGTGTCAACATGGGTATGTTCTACAAGCGTCGCGATTATACTAAGATTGTTAACGGACGTAACCCTATTGTTGCCCATGAGTTCTTAGGTGGCGACATCCATGGTAAGGACGTTATGATTATCGATGATATGATTTCATCTGGTGAGTCAATGATTGATACCGCCAGAGAATTAAAGGAGCGCGGAGCAAAGAGAATTTTCGTTGTAGCAACCTTTGGTCTTTTCACCAACGGCTTTGCGAATTTCGACAAGGCTTATGAAGAAGGGCTTATCTACAGAGTTGTTACCACAAACCTTTGCTATCAGACTCCAGAATTACTCTCAAAGGAATACTACATCAGCTGTGATATGAGTAAGTATATTGCTTACCTGATTGACACATTAAATCATGACGCATCAATCAGCGATTTATTGGATCCTTCTGACAGAATTAAATCTGCAATTAAGAAATACAACGAAGAAACTGCTTCTATTAGAAAATAATAGAAAACAGCATGTACGAGACGTAAAAAGCGTAAGTAATTGGGTGTATGAAAATATAAAAAAAGAACCGCTCCTGGCAATCGCCTGCGAGCGGTTCTTTTTATTGTCACTTTACACTCTTCCAGTCATAAGATACTCTAACAGTCTCTTTACATCCTCTGGCTCATGAGCAATCAGCTCTAACTCTGGAATCTCCTGTGGATCCGCAGAAAAAATAGTTGCTAAAGAAATATACTGACATAATTTTGATTTCAAATTCAAGCGATCCCCCTCTGAGGTCACCAACTCAACTGTTCCCTCACAGGCATCAATTACTTCTAATAATTCCTTTGGATTTTTTACATTTGTTAATTTCATTCCTAAAACCTCCTAATCAAATATGTAAATTATATAGTTCCTGAAGCACACGAAAATCTCGCTTTTGCCAATAGTCATCAAGTCTACTTTCGTTTGCTTGTAGTATCTTACCGAGTTCTTCCCATGATGGATGGTAGCCCAAACGCAATTCGCTTTCTGTCATTTTCACCTCCCGATTCTCCTCTGTGACATCACAGAAATAATAGAAGGTATGACACTCAAAGGCTTTTTCATGGTCGAAGCGATCCACTCTTTTTTCGATTACCTCACCAAGTTCTTTCACCGAATCAGGATCTACACACAAGCCAAGTTCCTCACCGACCTCTCTCTGCAGAGCTTCGATGTGCGTTTCATCGCATTCAATTCCACCGCCAGGCATTTTAAAATCTCCCTGACGACTTTTTTGCATGGCATATTTACCGTTCCTGCAAATAATTGCGCGAACCGCATACCGCATACACTTTGGCATGTCAGCCGTATAATTTTTTTCGTCCATGGTGAACAAGATTTTCATTTTATGTCCTCTTGGCCAAATCTGTTTTACGACTTTTTTCCATTATAATTCTTTTATCTCATTTGCGCCACACCAAAAAACAGGAAACTATTTCATAATAAAAGTTTCCATTTACAGATTATATACTCCCCGAACGTCCACAAACCCGCGAAAACACTGACTTTTTGAGATATAAATAAATTGTATGTGGAAACTGTTTTCCATCTATTTACACCCCATATTTTGTCATGTTAAACTCATAGAAAAAGGGAATTAGAATATCCAGGAATATGTCAAGGAAATCAATTAAGGAGGAGGATATCATGGCCGATCCATTAGGAGGATTTGTACCAGAAACTGTCAAAAATGACGAGCCTGAAAGAGAAGCACTTGTGCGTCTTGGAAAGGTAATCACCGACCGAGTACCTGTACTCATCGGGAAAGAAAAAATCACAAAAGAATCTCCAGAGTACTGGGGCCTTCAGCACCTCATCACTGATGAGCAGTGTGAAATTGCAATTAAAATGAAAAAGCGTAAGCCTCGCACTCTTGCAGACATGAAAAAACTCTGCCCAGAGTACACCGAAGAGCAGCTATTAAAGCACCTGGAAGAGATGTCATTTAACGGTGTCATTGAGTGGAACTATGAGAATGAGCAGCACGAGAAACAGTGGGTTCTCCCAATGTATGTACCTGGTTCTGCTGAGTTTGGAAACATGAATGCAACCGTTCTAGCTGAGCATCCTGAAATGGGACGTTTCTTTGAACGTATGAGCCGCCTTCCACTTGAAAAGGTTACCCCTATGGTTCCTCTTGGCGGTGCAGGAATCGGAATGCATGTTATCCCTGTCGAAAAAGCAATTGAAATGGAAAATACTTCCATCGATTTAGAGCATATCTCTCACTGGCTGGACAAATACGACGGCAAGTATGCAGCAAGCCCTTGTTCCTGCCGTCGCTCTCGCACTACCTTCGATGAGGGTTGTGCAGATGACCCAGAAGGCTGGTGTATTGCTGTCGGCGATATGGCTGACTACGTCGTTGAAACTGGAAAGGGCGGACGCTATATTACCAGAGAAGAAGCTCTTGAAATTTTTAAGCAGGCTGAGGACAATGGCTTTGTACATCAGATTACCAATATCGATGGTGAAAACAAGATTTTTGCCATCTGTAACTGCAATATCAATGTCTGCTATGCACTTCGTACCTCACAGTTATTCAACACTCCAAACATGTCACGTTCCGCTTATGTTGCACATGTGGAAAAGGAAAAGTGTGTAGCCTGCGGACGTTGCGTTGAGTTCTGCCCTGCTGGTGCTGTAACCCTTGGCCAGAAACTTTGCAAGAAGGATGGAACTGAAGTTACCTATCCTAAGATGCCACTTCCTTCTGAAAAGAAGTGGGGACCAGAAATGTGGACCGAGAACTATCGTGATGCAAACCGCATCAATACCCACGAGTCTGGTACTGCTCCTTGTAAGACCGCCTGCCCAGCTCACATTGCTGTACAGGGATATATCAAGATGGCGGCTCAGGGAAGATTCACAGATGCACTTGAGTTAATTAAGAAAAACAATCCGCTTCCTGCAATCTGCGGCTATGTATGTAACCGCCGTTGTGAAGATGCATGTACTCGTGGCACCATCGATGAAGCAGTTGCTATCGATGAAATCAAGAAGTACATTGCCATGAAAGATATGGATGCAGCAACACGCTTCATTCCAAAGAAGGTCATCCCAAAGATCGGAACCGAAGGTTTCGATGAAAAGATTGCCATCATCGGTGGTGGTCCAGCCGGAATTTCATGTGCCTTCTATCTTGCAGAAAAAGGCTACAAACCAACTATCTTCGAGAAGAACGAAAAACTCGGTGGAATGGTTGTTTATGGTATTCCATCCTTCGTATTAGAAAAGGATATTGTTCAGGCAGAAATCGACATTCTCGCTGAAATGGGCGTTGAATTTAAGACTGGTGTTGAAGTCGGCAAAGATGTTACTATTGCTCAGCTTCGTGAGCAGGGTTATAAAGCCTTTTACCTCGGCATCGGTTGTCAAGCCGGACGCAAGGTTGGAGTTCCAGGAGAAGACGCTGAGGGCGTAATGACCGGTGTTGAATTCCTTCATATCACAACTGACAACGAAAACTATAAGTTATCCGGAGACACAGTTGTTATCGGTGGCGGTAACGTTGCAATCAAGTCGGAGGCCAAGCGGTCTTA
>JAZUGV010000056.1:0-12741 GCA_045641385.1 Agathobacter sp.
ATCGATTCCTTCTGGATCATAAATCCATCCAGTAGAATCAGAACAGGTTACACACTTAGCGCCAAGCTCATGAGCCTTCTCAATTGCGTAGATTGCTACGTTTCCTGAACCAGAAACTGCTGCAGTCTTTCCTTCAAGAGAAAGTCCATTGTCCTTCCAAAGTGCGTTGGTTAAGTATAATAATCCGTATCCAGTTGCCTGAGTACGAGCAAGTGATCCACCCCAGGTAAGTCCCTTACCAGTGAGAACACCTTCGAACATTCCCTGAATTCTCTTGTACTGTCCGAACATAAATCCGATTTCACGAGCACCAGTTCCGATATCACCAGCTGGAACATCGATGTCAGCGCCGATGTACTTTCCAAGCTCGGTCATAAAGCTCTGGCAGAATGCCATAATTTCTCTGTCTGACTTACCCTTAGGATCAAAGTCAGAACCACCCTTACCACCACCGATTGGAAGAGTTGTAAGAGAGTTCTTGAAAATCTGCTCAAATCCTAAGAACTTGATGATACCTAAGTTTACAGAAGGGTGAAGTCTAAGACCTCCCTTGTATGGTCCAATTGCATTGTTGAACTGAACACGGAAACCACGGTTCACCTGAACCTGTCCATTGTCATCTACCCAAGGAACACGGAACATGATCTGACGATCTGGCTCGGTGATTCTCTCGAGAATTGCATTCTTTCTGTAAAGTTCCTCATTTGCGTCGATTACTGGACGTAATGACTCAAGAACCTCTGATACAGCCTGAAGGAATTCTGGCTGATCTGCATTTTTCTTCTCAACGATTGCTAATACTTCATCAACATAACTCATAGTGATCTATCTCCTTTAAAAAATTAATAAAATACTGTTTCGACAGTTATTATATTAAACCAAAATGCAAGTCTCGGCAACGAATAATTCAAAATTCAGTATAATACCTAATAATATTAAGTCGTTTTACTTTGTTTTTGAAAGTTAGGCTAATTTTTCCTTCGTTTTATAATATAGCGTTTTGGTGGCTATAATCTGTAGATATACATCTTTATTTTATTATGTCTTGACACCGACCTCCAAGTAGCGTATTTTAGTTTTTGGTCAATGACCAAATTAAATATTGACTCTGCTAGGGGTGCATATCGCTGAGAAATACCCTTATTACTTGAACCAGATAATACTGGCGTAAGGAAGCAAGCTAGAATCCAAAAAGATACCTTTGCTGCTATATAATTGCCGCAGGCAAACAGCCGTTTGAAACAGTATCCTTTTTATGATGAAAGCCATTCGAAGTAATATCCTCCTGACAGAAGTACAGGAGGATTTTTTTATGTCATTTTTTGTAACACCTGTCGTTGACGAATGGGGCGACACAACTTATTCCCTTACTGGCGCTGGATACACTGCGCTGATTATCATCATGCTTGCACTTGTACTAATCGGTGTAGCACTGTTTGGTGGAAAGAAGAAGTTTAGCGCAAAACAGCTTGCTTTCTCTGCAATGGCAATTGCACTTGCTACTCTTACCTCTTTTATTAAGATTATTCACATGCCTATGGGCGGATCTGTTACTCTATTCAGCATGCTTTTCATTGTATTAATTGGCTACTGGTATGGACTTGGAGCTGGCCTTACAACCGGTCTCGCTTACGGAGTTCTTCAGATGATTATTGATCCATACATCATCAGTGTTCCTCAGATGCTTGTAGATTATATCCTTGCCTTTGGTGCACTTGGACTTGCTGGAATCTTTTGGAAGAATAAGTCAAAATACAACCTTATTTTCTGCTATCTGATTGCAGTCATCGGCCGCTACTTCTTTGCTTTCCTTTCAGGATGGATTTTCTTCGGAATGTGGGCTCCAGAGAGCTTCCCAAACGCAGTTGTTTATTCACTCGCTTACAACGGCGCATATCTTGGACTCGAGGCGCTCATCACCGTTATCATTCTTTTCATCCCACCAGTACGCAAGGGACTTCAGAGTGTAAAAACAATCGCACAGGCTTAAAATTAAAAATAGAGTTTCGTTTGCGAAACTCTCGCGCTGCTTTTGCGTCGCAAATGCGACATTTTTCATCTGCAAAAGCGTGCGCATCCTAGTAAAAAAGCGTTCATTGGAATCATCCAATGAACGCTTTTCTATTATAATGTTATCCCTAACCCAGCGGATATAAATGATGATTTTTCATAAAAGCCACAGATGCTTCTAAATCCTCATAGGTTCGCACCTCAATTAATATAGAAGGTCGATTCTTTTCTTCCATGGAATCAATCAGCCCCTGGTATACCGACCAGTCAAGCATTTTGCTTCCCACAGGATGGTGTGTGTCCTCAAGGCCATCATTGTCATTGATGTGCATGTGGCGAATATAAGGCTTTAAATCCTTCGCCCAGTCCTCAAGCGCCTCCGTTCCGATATGTGCGTGAGCAATATCAAAGCACACTCCAAATCTTGGCTCATCGATCATACGATCCGCAAGCCTTTGCAAGAGTTCTGCCTCATTGTCAAACATGTTCTCCATATATATAGAAAGAGAAGGGTATTCTTTTAATAATGCTCTCCAGTATTTTTCGTTCAAATCCACCCAGCCATCCTGATAACTTTTCAGTTTGAAATTTGGGATATGATTCGTATGAAAAATAACCGCTTTGACGCCCAGACGCATCGCGATATCCATACTTTGATGAATTCGCTTATCAGAAGCCTTATAAATAAGAGGATCCGCACTATTTACGCAGATATCCAAAAACACTCCGTGCAGTGTATCCTCACTTCGATCTCTGTCTATCGCACAATATGCCTCGATGAGCTCATTCACTTTATCTTCATCATCCAAAACACATGGCAGGAAGAAGTCGTTATATTCAAAGGCCGCATTATATTCTTTTGAAAAATTCATATATTTATCGATTTGCGATAAATTTGGTATACAGTATATTGAACTCATGCATGAATCCCTTTCTTGCAAGATCATTTGGAGCCACCGGCTTATCAACGAAATCTACCTGATATGCTTCGACTAAGTTTTCCTTCCCCTTTAATGAAAGACCACCAATAGAGGTCATCTGTACTTTATCCTTAACTGCCTCTCTCATAGCCTCGCTGATTAATATCTGTCCTGGCTTTGCTGTAGACTCAAGACGCGATGCCGTATTTACGACATCACCAATGGCAGTATAGTCAAACCTTCGATGACAACCGATATTTCCCACAATTGCATCTCCGCAGTTGATTCCGATTCCAACATCAATCGGAATGTGATGCTCCGCTTCAAACTGCTCCTTGATAGAAACAAAGCCTTTGACGATATCATCTGCAGCACAGACTGCATTTAGCTCAAAATCCTCCAAATCATTTGGTGCGTTGAAAATGACCATTGCGGCATCACCAATAAATTTATCCAAAGTTCCGTTCCATGCCATAACCGCCGAATACACCACTGTAAAATAGGAATTCAAAAGCTTCGCTACTTCTTCTGGCTCTAAGCTCTCCGAAATCGTGGTAAAGCCGCGAATATCCACAAATAAAACTGCAATATTTCTTCTGATACTCATCGTTGCAAGCTCAAATGGATTCATCTCTGTGATTTGATCAACCACATGTGAGTCCATATACAGTTTCATGGTCCGCTCCATTTGGATTCTCTCAAAATTCGCACGAAGCTGCTTCTGTATCAGACTTACCACAAACGAAGAAATGCTAAAAATCGCCGGAACCAGCAAAAGAACACGTCGTCCATTCAAATTTGCTATATAACAGGCTGTGATAAAGACAAACATGCTGCCCAGATAAATGACAACTGTAAATATATTATTTTTTCTTGCTAATATGATATATATAACCGCAAAAAAGATTCCAAACGCCACAGCCATCACTGTGCGATTCATATCCTCAACCACCTTGTCGCTGAGGAGTGCCTGAAGAATGGAAGACTGAACCAAAATATCCTGCTGTGATAATCCGGATCTCATGAACTGCAAATAATTCAAATCGGTGTCTGCTTTATAATAGAAACCCAGCAATACAATGTTATCCAACACCTCTGAAGTGTCATAATTACCGTCCAGATAGTCTGCCACAGAAATCATATCATAGGAATCAATATTATAAATACGGTTAAATCCCATAGAACCATCATCATTCAGCGATGTTTTGTCATATTCCAAATTTAGCTCAGGATGCATGTCACGATATTTCTGATATACCAAATAAGCAAAGCTGTCAAAAGTATCTCCATCTTTCTCCAGCGATAGCATCGTGGTTCGTACGTTACCATCCCTTGACGCCTGAAATACATTCGCCAATCCAGAGAAAACCACTTCGCTCAATGCCGGATATGGATAGTTTACACTTGCGAATTTTGCATCCAGTATTGGAGACCCAGCAGCAAAAGCCTCTACCATGTGTTGCGTCTGAAATTCTTCTTCTGATAAACCGCTTTCTTTTACCGCTTCCTGAAAACGCATAAACTCAGCATTTTCAAAATTCGCATTTGCAATCGCTACTACATTCCCATTTTTCTTGCACGCCTCTACAAGTGCAAGATCTCCGGCTTCATCCTTTTCCTTTGATAAATCCACATCAAGCGCAACTACTGACGCCTGATCCACCGTCAGCTGATTGACAATCTCAGCGAGCACGTCTCTGCTCCAACTGTCGTAATCTCCATATTTTTTAAGAGTTGCGTCATCAATCACCAAAAGAGTGATTCTCGCGTCCGCTTTTGTGAGGGGATTAAAGAAATAGACATAGTTGGACAAGGCCTCATCTGGCTTAAGCAACACCTGTGAATAAGACAAGAATCCAGCACCAAGTCCAATTGCAACCGCAATCAATAATGTCAAAAACTGATATAGCGTGAACTTATGCTGCTTTACTCTATCGCGCCCTCTTTGTTTCAAGTCATTTTTTATTTTTTTACGAAAGGTCCAAAACGCCTTCCAATTTTTTTCATCCTTTTCGCTCTTCTTGTTTATGTCCGCCAATGCATTTCCTCCGAAATCCGATTAGTTCTTTCTTATTTATCAATGTGCGAAATATATTCGCGATTTAACTTTTCTAAAGATGAGCTTAAATATTTTAGCAAACTCCAAACATAATCCGGATCTTTCTTTGCAACCGCATCAAAAGTTCTGACATCCATCTTCTGGATGGTATTGTAAATCGGGTTCTTTCTATATTGAAAGACAAAACGCTTGTCCTCCTCGTTAATACGGTCAAGCATATTGTTTAATCGACTATTTAGTGATAACAACAAGCGATAGGTGATTGAAGTCGCATTCAATAACAGCTTGGAGAAATCAAGCTCAGACACCTCTAATACCGTCACCTGTGGTGAGCAGGCAATAATGGTAGCAGAACGTGGTTTGCTCTCTAGAAGTGACATCTCTCCAAAAAAGCTTCCCTCCTGTAACATTCCCAGTGACTGAGGGTTATCAGAAAAGGAATTAATTGAAATTTCTACGTCTCCCTTCAGCAGAATAAACATAGAATGTCCAGTCTCGCCCTCCTGGCACAGCACCTGTCCTCGCTCAAATACAGTTGTTTTTCCACAATCCTTTAATACATCAATATCCATAAATTCTTCTCCTGTTTAGTACTATAGACCCATTATACTCTTATTCCATTCGTACTCGCAACAAAAAAAGAATGTGGCTAGCACATTCTTTTCTTGTGTTTTGGGATTATATCGTAACGAGAGTATGGAAAGTATCTTCTGTCGGCTGAGAGGTTCCTACATAAAGAAGCATCTCGTTTCCATCAGAAATCAGCTCACCATCATCGCTTACAACCATAAAGGCTCTCTTTGGAATTTTCACACGATAATCACCACTCGCACCAGGCGCAAGATGAATTCTCTTAATACCTGCAAGACTATGATTTCTTACCGCATATTTTGACTGTGTATTTTTTACGTAAATCTGAATTACATCGTCAGTTTCAACCAGTCCACGATTTGTTGCGTGAACATCCACATAGTACCAATCATCAGCCAAAACCTGACTGGTAGAAAAGCTAGCATTCTCAACGACAATATCTCCATAGGTCAGACCAAATCCAAATGGATACTGGGCCTCTTCTTTCATGTAACGATACGTTCTTCCTTCCATTGAATAGTCAGTGAAGTCTGCAAGTTCATCCAAACTCTGATAGAACGTAACAGGAAGCTTTCCTGAAGGAGAAACCTCTCCAAACAGAATTCGCGCAATTGCTTTTCCTCCTTCTGCTCCTGGATACCAGGTCTGAAGGATTGCTTTTACAACATCACAATCCTTTGCAAGACCCAAATCCATAGCAGAACCAGTCATATTAAGGAGAACAATTGGCTTTCCTACTTCAATTAAAGCCTGTATAAGATGTAACTGGCTCTTTGGCAAACTCAAATCATTCTTGTCGCCAGATGCATAGTTGTTACCCTCATCGCCTTCCTCACCTTCGAGGAACTCATCAAGTCCTACACATAACACAACGACATCTGATAATTCTGCAACTGCTTTTGCCTCTGCAATTCGGTCGTTTGGCATTGCCAGATTCTCGACACGATCCTTGAAGAGATGACAGCCTTCAGAATAGTAAACGCGGATTTCATCGTCCCTCAAATACTCCTGGATGCCTTCCGTGACAGTCCAGTATCTTGAAGCGGTTCCATGATAGTTACCGATCAAAGCGCTTCTGCTGTTTGCGTTTGGTCCGATCACCGCAATTGATTTAATCTCTTTTTTATTGAGCGGAAGAATTCCCTCATTTTTCAGAAGCACCATACTCTTTTCAGCAACTTCCTGCGAAAATGCAAGATGCTCCTTTGTTTCTACCTGCGAATAATCTAATGAATCATATTCTGATCCATCGAACATTCCCAGTAAATATCTTGTGGTAAACAAGCGAATGGCAGCTGTTCTAATCTGCTCCTCTGTAATCAGCTTTTCCTTGTAAGCCTGAAGCATACATAAATAGGTAGATCCACAGTTGACATCCGTTCCTTTTGAAAGAGCAAGCGCAACCGATTCTCTAGGATTCTTGGTCACCATATGGTGCTCATGGAAATCCTTGATTGCCCAGCAGTCAGAAACATAATGTCCCTCAAAGCCCCACTTGTCTCTTAAAATATCAACCATCAGCTCAGTGTTTGCACAGCAAGGCTCATCATTGGTGCGGTTGTATGCACCCATCACTGACTCAACCCCTGCTTCTTTCACGCAAGCTTCAAAGGCAGGAAGATAGGTCTCCCATAAATCCTTTTTATTTACCTTTGCATTGAACTCATGGCGAAGCGCCTCTGGTCCAGAATGTACCGCAAAATGCTTGGCACAGGCAGCCACTCTTAAGGTATCACCATTTCCCTGCAATCCCTTGACATAGGCTACACCTAATCTGGAGGTCAGATATGGGTCTTCTCCGTAGGTTTCGTGTCCACGCCCCCATCTTGGATCGCGGAAAATATTGATGTTTGGAGACCAGATTGTCAGCCCCTTGTATATATCATTATCTCCTCGATTATGATGAGCGTTGTATTTTGCTCTTGCCTCAGTCGATACGATTTCACCAACCTTTTCAACGAGTTCCTCGTCAAAGGTTGCTGCCATTCCTATCGCCTGTGGGAACACAGTTGCGCTCCCTGCTCGTGCTACGCCATGCAAGCCCTCTCCCCACCAGTTATAGGCAGGAATGCCAAGTCTTTCAATCGCTGGCGCATCATATCGCAACTGCGTTGTCATTTCTTCAATTGACATTTGATTAACCAAAGCCTCCGCTTTGGCTCTTGCTTCCTCGCGTGTCATCATAAATCCTCTTATAAGTTAAATTTTCTTTGTTAGTTTTCCTCTGCGGCCAACCGCAGTTGGCCGCTGTGCTTTGGATGGTCCTCTATCCACCCAAAACGTTTTTTCATAATTTGCCCGTTGCAAAAATAAATTGATTAACCCTTTACACCACCAAGCGCTACACCGGCAATAATATACTTTGAAAGTGCGAAGTATACGATAAAGAGTGGTAATACAGTAAGCAAAAGTCCAAGATAAACTGAACCATATTCGGTCTTGTACATATCACCGTTTAACAAGCTTACCATGATTGGCATGGTATATCTCTTTTTGTCGGTCAAAAGAATCTGTGGTAAGAATAATTCGTTCCACTTATTTACAAAGGCAAAGATTGCCTGAGTTGCCATCGCTGGCTTCATAATAGGAAGAACAATTCTGTTGAAGATCATAAACTCTCCTGCGCCATCAATTCGAGCTGAGTTTACAATATCTATGTGCAATGCAGGAATCATAAACTGTCTCATAAAGAAGACAACGGTTGGAGCTGCAACTGCTGGTAATATCAATGCCAGGAAGTTGTTAGTCATACCAATCTTGTACATAAACTGATAGAAACCAATACCGATAACCTGTGTAGGAATCATCATGATTGCCAGGATAAAGGTAAAGAATGGCTGACGAAGTTTCCACTTATAAACAACTAACGCATATGCGGTCAGTGTTGAGAAGTAGATTGTACAAATAGTAGCTCCACCAGAGATAAGAATTGAGTTTACAAAACCTCTGATTGGATTAAAGCTCTTTCCTGTTAATACTGCAAAGTTTTTAAGCAAGTATGTAGATGGAATCAGTGAAATTGCATGCGACTGAATCTGTGAAGTCGAACGAGTCGCATTTACAAGCATGATTACAAATGGGAACAAACTTACAATCGCCAGGAAAATGCAGAAAATATAAATAAGGATTTTAAGAATAATGTTGATAGTCTGATTCTTTTTCATTATCTTGCCTCCTTTTCTTTCATTTTTCTTTCACGCTTTAATTGTTTTTCAACACGCTTATTTGCCTTCTGTTCTGCAATTTCATCCTTATCTCTCATAAGGAAGAAGATAAATGCAGAAAGAATTGCAATTATGATAAACATAATCATACTTGCTGCAGCCGCGGTACTGTACTTGTAGCTTCCACTAAATGCCTGGTTGAAGATAAATACAGAGCTTGTAAGGGTTGCATTATCTGGACCACTCTTCTGAACAAGAAGCTTTGGAATGTCGTACATGGTAAGTCCGCCGACCAAACTTGTGATGAGAGTGTAGATTAATACTGTACGAAGGTTTGGAATTGTAATAAAGAAGAACTTCTGTACAGAGTTTGCACCATCGATATCTGCTGCCTCATATAATTCAGGGTTAATTCCTAAGATACCTGAAATAAGTACGATCATGGTATAGCCATACCACATCCAGAACTGAATAAATGCTACGACTGCTCTTGCAATCCAGCGGTTCTGGAAGAAATAAATATTCTCCTTGGACAAATGAAGCATTTGAAGCAAATCATTCATAGGTCCCTTTGGATAAGCGAATAATGCCGCAAATAAAATCGCAATTGAAGCTGCGGTAATAATATTTGGCATATAAAATACTACTTTGAAGAATCCCTGACCTTTAATCTTTCTGCGATTACTGGTAAAGATTGCTGCAAGTAAAAGTGCTAATACAATCTGAGGAATAAAGTTCACGCCCCAGATCATAGCGGTATTTAAAAGTGAAATTCTGAAGTTCTGCATTGTCAGAACATCTTTAAAGTTTGCAAATAAATCATTTGTCATAAAATGGAATTTTACAGGTCCCATTCCCTTGAAATCTGTAAAACCAAGTAAGACAGTATAAATGATTGGATAAAGCGTAAATACTAAGAAAGCGAGCACGAATGGGATACTAAATATATAGCCATACTTAGCATATGAAACCTTCTTTTTCTTTCGCATAAGTCCATACCTCCACAACAAATTTTTCGGGTCTTGCCCAGTTTTCTATCTCTTCCCTTAGAAAACAAATTGAAATAAAAACTTTTATAAGTTTATAAAGAAAAACCGGGGCGAGGAAAATCCTTCGCCCCGTAAAATCTATTTTTATTAAAATTGATTAGTCAACCTGAACGTCTAAGTTTTCCTTAACGTTAGTCTTGAAGGTCTCAATTGCCTCTTCCTTAGACTTCTCACCAGAAGTGTAAGTACGAACAGCATCTCTCCAATACTGGTTGATGGTCTCATCGTACTGAGTTAAGTTCTTACCATTTGCGTAAGTGTTAGCTGGTACGAATGCTTCGAACATGTTCTGTCCGCCTAAGAAATCGATTTCTCCGTTTGAGATTTCCATAACAGCTCCAGAAGCTACACAGTCCTTAGTAGATGAAGTTGGATATAAGCAAGCATTTGCCCACTTGTACTGTAAACCATCCTGAGTTGCATCTAAGGTGATCCAACGAATGATTTCTGCAACAGCTTCCTGCTTGTCAGTTCCAACTACAGCTGCGTTTGCAAGTACCCAGGTACCGCCCCAGAAGAATCCAACGTTAGGAGCACATACTGCCCAGTCACCAGCAGAGCTGTCATCACCTTCACCACAGTTCTGTCCTAAGGTGTAGTTGATTAACCATGCAGGTCCGTAGAATCCAAGAACGCCGCCGTCCTTCTTCATATCAGCGAACCAGCCTTCCTGCCAGTCCTGAGTATCATGATGATATCCGTTGTCCTTTAACTGCTTAGAGTAATCAAAGAAAGCTTCTCTCTTAGGATCGATGTAAAGCTTTCCGTCAACGATCCAGCCCTTCTCTGAGCTGTTCTCGATTGCATGCCAGATATCTCCGTCACCAGAAACAATTCCGTATCCCTTAGCCTTTAACTCTTCAGCTGCTGCCATGAAAGCATCCCAGTTACCAGAGCCAGCACCGATCTTCTCGCCAACTACTGCAGGATCATCTGTTCCCCAGGTATCAATAGCGATTGATCTTCTGTAGATGAATGCACCACCAGTTGCCTGATATCCAAGTCCTACTACTTCACCGTCTCTTGATCCGATATCTACAGAGTACTGAGCGATCTGAGAATCAGCAATCTCTTTGTCGATATCAATTCCTAAATCTTTGTAGGTTGCTGCAAAATCCTTTGCATCACCCTGTGTGTACTTTAATACGAAAGCTGCTTCTGCACAGTAGATGTCAGGAGCATCCTCGCCACCGCCCTGAAGAGCAGCATCCAAAGCTGGCTGATAAGCACCATCGGTAGTAGGTACGATAGTATCCTTGATTTCGTACTTGTCACCGAACTGAGCCTTGATCATGTTTGGAACTTCATCGGTAAATGCGTAAACATTGATGATGAGTTTGCCGTCACTTGTTGTACTGCCAGACTTGCTTCCGCCACATCCAGCGAGCATAGTAACAGACATTGCAGCTACAAGAAGAGCTGCGAAGATTTTTTTCTTCATATACATTTCCTCCTCCAAGAAATATGAATCTTTGTTACACCCATAATCTACCATAACGAAAACGATTAAGTAACATAAAAATTGCTTTTTGATTATCAATTATTGCTACTGCTTTTTCTTGTCCACCCTATTTATAGTCCTTTGTAACCATATGTTATGCGTGTTTTTGGGCATTTTACCCACGTTTTTGTCATCTATTCACAAATTTTAGGTATTTTGTTTATATATTATTCACAATTGGATAGCAATTTTTGTATATTCACTGTTTACAGAATAGCAATTTCTTGCTATTCTATACATGTTTTAAAGAACAAAAAATGCCGACAACCCCAGTGTTTATGCGGTTTTCCACTCATTTCATTCCAGGGTGGACAAATTTATAAATTTTAAGAGGTTACATTATGATCAAATATTTGGATGGTATGAAGGAAACTCCTGATTACCGAAGTGATACCCACCTGGTTATCTACAAAAATACTCTTTCAGAGAACTATCCTTTCCATTGGCACTTCGCCGCAGAGCTGATCATGCCAATGGAAAACAGCTATGGAATTGTAGCAAATGATATTGAGTATACTGTTCATCCCGGCGAAATTATGTTTATCAGTCCTGGCGTTGTACACAACACGGTCGCGCCAAGTTCGGGCTGGCGATATATCTTTCAGATTGACATCACCCGCTTAAAATCCATCAACGGTATCACAAACATCCTTTCGCACATTGGACAGATTGCTGTCTTTAATAGTGAAAACGCCGGAAATATTCTTCCAGAACTAATTGTACTTTTTCAGGATATTTGTGATGAGTATTACAGCAGCGAGGAATTCTTTATTCCGAACAATCATTCCGTTTCCATCTCTGGCGACAGAAACTTTTTATGTGAGCCTATCATTTACAGCAAGTTTTTGACAATGCTCACCCTGATTGGACGAAATTATTACGATAATATAGAAGACGACAGCATCAGCACCGACAAACGCCAGGAGTACATTGGCAAGTTCATGGGAATTTGCAGTTACATCGACGAACACTTTGCAGAAGACTTAAACCTGGATGACGTTGCTTCCATTGCAGGCTTTAGTAAATTCCATTTTTCCCGCCTGTTTAAGCAGTACACCAATGTATCCTTCTACAAATACGTGAACCTTCAGCGCATTTCCTATGCTGAGCAGCTACTTGCAACACCGGACATTTCCATAACAGAGGTCGCAATGAAATCCGGTTTTTCTAGTTCTTCGGCCTTCATTCGAATGTTTAAACAAATCAAGAACTGTACGCCGAGTGAATTCCGCGAAATTTACGAATCGCAATCCTTCGACTTTAAAAACGAGACACCTACTCCAATTTATGCGGAGTTGGCACGTAGATAAAAATAGAGTTTCGCTTGCGAAACTCTCGCGCCGCTTTTGCGTCGCCTATGCGACATTTTTCATCTGCAAAAGCGTGCGCATCCTCGCGGAGCCTTTTTACTGTATAGGAAATTGGAGCAATTTCCTATACAGTAAAA
>JAZUGV010000057.1:0-3647 GCA_045641385.1 Agathobacter sp.
AGACCGGCCTTGTTCTTGTAGGTATTTTACTTACAGAAAGAGGTGATGCAAATTGGCGAAGAAATACAAGCCAACGAAGGTCATGGCGAAGTATTCTTATTACGATGAAGATGCAGCCGATTATGCAGTGAGCTTCATAGAGTGTTTATGCCATACCAAAGGAGCCTGGGCTGGGAAGAAGTTCAAGCTCCTGGAATGGCAGGAGGAAATTATAAGAGACCTGTTTGGAGTATTAAAACCCAATGGGTACAGACAATTTAATACCGCTTATGTAGAGATACCTAAGAAGAATGGGAAGAGCGAACTTGCTGCGGCAATCGCTCTTTTACTTTGCTGTGGAGACGGTGAGCAGCGTGCAGAGATTTATGGTTGTGCTGCTGATAGAGGCCAGGCAACTATTGTATTTGATGTAGCTGCAGATATGGTGAGGATGTGTCCGGCACTTAATAAAAGGTGCAAGATCCTGACCGCATCAAAAAGAATTGTTTACACACCAACGAACAGTTTCTATCAGGTACTTTCTGCAGAAGCCTATAGTAAGCACGGTTTCAATATTCACGGAGTTGTGTTTGATGAGCTGCACACCCAGCCAAACAGAAAACTATTTGATGTTATGACGAAGGGGTCTGGTGATGCCAGAATGCAGCCACTGTATTTCCTGATTACAACTGCAGGAACAGATACCAACTCTATTTGTTATGAAACACATACAAAGGCGCTGGATATTATCGAAGGCAGAAAAGTGGATCCAACTTTCTATCCGGTTATTTATGGAGCCGGTACTGAGGAAGATTGGACAGATCCTAAAGTATGGAAGAAAGCAAATCCATCACTTGGAGAGACCATTGGAATGGATAAGGTTAAGGCTGCATGTGATTCCGCAAGACAAAATCCTGGTGAGGAGAACTCATTCAGGCAGCTTCGTCTTAATCAGTGGGTGAAGCAGGCGGTCAGATGGATGCCTATGGAAAAATGGGATGCTTGTGCGTTTCCTGTTAATCCAGAGGATTTAGAAGGCAGGGTCTGCTATGGAGGACTCGACCTTTCAAGTACAACGGACCTTACATCATTTTGTTTGGTGTTCCCGCCAGAGGAAGAAGAGGAACCATATTATATCTTGCCATACTTCTGGGTGCCAGAAGATACACTGGACCTTCGAGTAAAACGAGATCACGTTCCTTATGACATTTGGGAGCGCCAGGGTTACATCCAGACCACAGAAGGAAATGTTGTTCACTATGGATATATTGAAAAATTCATAGAGCACCTGGGTGAGCTTTATAACATCAGAGAGATTGCTTTCGATAGATGGGGCGCTGTACAGATGGTTCAGAACTTGGAGAACATGGGATTTACAGTTGTTCCTATGGGACAGGGATTTGCTTCAATGTCACCTCCAACAAAAGAACTTATGAAGCTAACGCTGGAAAAGAAACTGGCCCACGGAGGACATCCGGTTCTTCGATGGAATATGGATAACATTTATATTCGTACTGATCCGCCCGGAAATATTAAAGCAGATAAAGCAAAATCTACTGAAAAGATAGATGGTGCGATTGCTTGCATCATGGCTTTGGATAGAGCAATCAGATGCGGCAATGATACAAGCGAGAGTGTATATGATTCGAGAGGGTTGTTGGTGTTTTGATGATTACGTTAATTATTGGATTTTTGGTGATACGTGAAGGTATCAATCAAATGTTAGAAGGGATGTGAGAAGATGGGAATATTTAGTGGATTGTTTCGTGGCAGAGATGCACCTAGCAATAGAACAAGTGGTAGCTCTTATAACTTTTTCATGGGTAATTCAACATCCGGAAAAAGAGTAAATGAGCGAAGTGCAATGCAAATGACTGCGGTGTATTCATGTGTCCGTATTTTATCAGAGGCAATTGCAAGCCTGCCACTTAATGTTTACAGATACAACAAAGATGGCGGTAAAGAAAAGGCCTATGATCATCCGCTGTTTAGATTACTCCATGATGAGCCTAACCCGGAAATGACTTCTTTTATTTTTAGGGAAACGCTTATGACGCATTTGCTTTTATGGGGTAATGCTTATGCACAGATTATCAGGAATGGAAAAGGTGAAGTGGTAGCGCTGTATCCTTTGATGCCGGATAGAATGACTGTGGATAGAGATGAAAAAGGCCAGCTTTATTACAAGTATACAAAGAGCAATGATGATGCGCCTACGATGGAAGGCACGACAGTTTATTTGGATCCTTCCGATGTGTTGCATGTTCCAGGACTTGGCTTTGATGGCTTAGTTGGTTATTCACCAATTGCTATGGCCAAGAATGCGATAGGACTTGCAATTGCAGCAGAGGAGTATGGTTCAAAATTCTATGCCAATGGTGCAGCGCCTTCGGGTGTGTTGGAACATCCCGGCACATTAAAAGATCCTGCCAAAGTAAGAGATAGTTGGAACGCAGCATTCGGTGGTAGTTCCAATAGTCATAAGGTTGCGGTCTTAGAAGAAGGACTTAAGTATACGCCAATTTCAATATCTCCAAATGAAGCACAATTCTTGGAGACCAGAAAATTTCAGATTAATGAGATAGCTCGAATTTTCCGAGTGCCGCCACATATGGTCGGTGATTTGGAGAAGTCGAGCTTTTCTAATATTGAGCAGCAGTCACTGGAGTTCGTGAAGTACACACTGGACCCCTGGGTAATTAGATGGGAACAGTCCTTGTATCGAGCACTTCTTTCAAATGAAGAAAAGAAGGATTACTTCTTCAAGCTTAATGTTGAAGGCTTACTTCGAGGTGACTATGCAAGCCGCATGAACGGATATGCAACAGCCAGACAGAACGGTTGGATGAGTGCAAATGATATCCGTCAGCTTGAGGACCTTGATAGGATCCCGGCTGAACTTGGCGGTGATTTGTATTTAGTTAATGGCAATATGCTGCCGCTAGTGGATGCTGGTGCAGCTTATGCAAATAAAGATAAGGAGGAGACAGATTCTGATGAAGAAACAGAAGAAGTTCTGGAATTGGAAAAACCAGACAGAAGCAGACGAAGGTCAGGAGAGAGTTCTTGAGCTTTATGGAACTATCGCAGAAACATCATGGTTTGACGATGATGTAACTCCACAGATGTTCCATGATGAGCTCTTTGCCGGAACCGGACCTGTAACTGTATGGCTCAATTCCCCTGGCGGAGACTGCATTGCAGCAAGCCAGATTTATACCATGCTTATGGATTATCAGGGTGATGTAACAGTCAAAATCGATGGAATCGCTGCCAGTGCAGCCTCCGTTATTGCTATGGCTGGTACCACAGTTTTGATGGCACCTACTGCATTAATGATGATCCACAATCCAATGACTATGGCCTATGGAAATCATGAGGACATGGAGAAAGCAATCGAGATGCTTGATGAGGTGAAAGAAAGCATTATCAATGCCTATGAAATCAAGACAAGTATGTCGCGTGCGAAGCTGTCACACTTAATGGATTCTGAAACCTGGATGAATGCAAATAAAGCCATTGAGCTTGGTTTTGCAGATGACATTTTGGTGGATGAAAAGAAGAAAGCAGATGATGTTCCAGCGTATGCATTTTCCGGTAAAGAAACTGAGACAAGACTTATGAATAAGTTGATGACTCATTTCAAGCCAGAGAATAAATCGCCAAAG
>JAZUGV010000058.1:0-5384 GCA_045641385.1 Agathobacter sp.
CTCATTTAGCCGAACTACTACCTCCACTTCTTTTGCAATATAATCCCTAATATTTTTCTTTAAAATAACAATACAGTCCGCTCGATTGGCCGACAGATACATATGAGCATTCTGATCGTCTGTCACGAGCATAAGTTCCCCATTTGGGCCGACACTTGGCGTGACAATCTTCAAATATTGCTGCGCAAATCCATCCGCCTGGGCCACGTACATGTTCCAATCCTTTGCAACCAACTTGATATCCTCAGGGACACTCTGTGGAAGCGGTGCTGCTTTCATCGGCTCAGCCGTCACAACACTTGAAGCCACTCCCCCAGCGGGAATTGCAATAGGGACACCTTTTTCCAGTTTCTTTTCAAGATTATCAATTCGATTTACAATCGCATCATCCGTCGTTTCCATCTCCGGCTTACACAATTTAATCATCGCTATTTCTATCAAAATTCTCTTTTGCGAAGCATTTCGAAGTTGATTCGTCAGTTCTGAAAAGATTCTTATATAGCGTAGCAATACCTGTGTATCCAGCATGGCAGCTTCTTCCTTTAGAGCTGATAAATTTTCTGAAGAAATGTCTAACACATCCTCTAAGTCATCCGAAGCCTGCGCAAGAAGCAGATTTCTCAAGTACCAGGTAAAATCTACAACTGCCTGCGTCAGTTCTCGGCCCTCGTCCGCAAGAGTATTTAGCACATTGAGAGCCTTTGCCACGTTTTGATCTATAATCGCTCGAATCAAATCAGAATAAATCTGTGTATCAGCTACGCCAAGCACCTCCAAAACCTTATCGTAGGTAAGCGTTTCTCCCATATGAAAAGCAATACACTGATCCAGAAGGCTGAGTGAATCTCTCATAGAACCATCCCCTGCTTTTGCAACATATCGAATGGCCCTCTCTTCTACCTCTATATTTTCACGGTGCATCAAATCCATCAAACGTTCTGTAATCGTATCAATTGTGATTCTATGAAAATCATACTTCTGACAACGACTTAAAATCGTGAGAGGCACTTTATGTGACTCAGTCGTCGCAAGAATGAAGACAACATACTCAGGCGGTTCCTCAAGCGTCTTTAAAAGAGCATTAAAGGCCGAGGTACTTAACATATGTACCTCGTCAATAATATAGACCTTAAATCTCCCCTCCGCAGGTGAATAAGATACCTCATCTCGAATCTGACGAATATTCTCTACGCCATTGTTTGATGCAGCATCGATTTCAATGACATTTAATGAACTTCCCTCTGCAATTGCTCTGCAGGTTGGGCATTCTCCACATGGACTTCCATCCACTGGATGCTCACAATTGATCGCCTTTGCAAAAATCTTTGCAACTGAAGTCTTTCCTGTTCCGCGTGTACCACAAAACAGATACGCATGCCCAATTCGATTTGCATTTATTTGGTTTTTCAGTGTTGTTACAATATGCTCCTGCCCTTTTACTTCCTCAAACGTTGAAGGGCGGAACTTACGGTATAAAGCTGTATATGCCATTTAATCTCCAAAACTTATTCCAATGCGTTTTGCTTCTTCAACCATCTGACCTGCTGGGTCAACCATCTTGAGCTTTCCTGCGCATTCTTCTAATGGTACTCTTTTTGTCTGTCCATTAATCATGGCTATCATGCAGCCATAATCTTCATCCATAATTGCCTGTGCCGCAGCTGATCCAAGCTGTGTACAGAGCACTCTGTCATATGGGCAAGGGCTTCCGCCTCGCTGCGTATGCCCCGGCACAGTGACACGAACTTCTGTGCCACATACTTCCTGAATCTGTGCAGCTATTTCATATGAAACAGATGGATACTTACGTTTTTCTACCTTTTTCTTATAATCTTTCTTTGACAATTCTGCGTCTTCTTTTGAAATGGCACCCTCTGCCACCGCTAAAATTGTAAACCCTTTTCCCTGACGACTTCTCTTTTCAATGGCCTCAACCACTTTATTAATGTCATAAGGAATCTCTGGGAGAAGAATAATATCTGCGCCACCTGCAATTCCAGCATAAAGTGTCAGCCAGCCAACCTTATGGCCCATAACCTCAACTATGAATACACGGTTATGACTCGCTGCGGTTGTGTGAATGCAGTCAATCGCATCTGTCGCAATATTAATCGCACTCTGGAACCCAAAGGTAACATCTGTTCCATAAATATCATTGTCAATTGTCTTTGGAAGATGAATGACATTTAATCCCTCTTCTCTTAAAAGGTTCGCTGTCTTCTGAGTCCCATTTCCACCTAAAATCACAAGGCAGTCCAACTTCAGCTTATGATAGGTCTGCTTCATGGCCTCGACCTTATCAAGCCCATTTTCATCTGGGATTCGCATCTGCTTGAAAGGTTGACGTGAAGATCCTAAAATGGTTCCACCCTTTGTAAGAATTCCCGAAAAATCAGCGGAGGTCAAAATTCGATAGTTGCCATAAATCAGGCCCTTATATCCATTTTCAAAGCCATAAACCTCAAGCTCATTAACATTCTGCGAAAGTCCTTTTACTACGCCCCTCATTGCAGCATTTAATGCCTGGCAATCTCCGCCACTTGTCAACATTCCAATTCTAAGCATACTGTTCTTACCCTCTCTACATAAACGCAATTTTACGCTACATGTGTATACGACGCCACTTTGTATCATTATAATATAAAGAAGCATAATTGTCATTTGCATTCACTAATTTTTATGCTATACTTTTTGCTATTGAGAAACCTATTTTAGAGGTATTTATGACAAATAATCATCCACATAATCATTCACATAAAAACAATAATCAGCAGCCTAAAGAACCACCGATCAAAAAGTTCATTCTTGGCACCAAAGAGTTAGAAGATAAAGTTGCTGAATTTGAATATGATAAGGGACTCTACACCATCACCGATGTGGTAGGCGAAACCCGTACCGAAATTTACAAGTCACGTAATATGCAGGAATCCTACACCAAGTGGAATGTTTATATCGGTCGCAAAAAAGAGCGTCCTTCCCGGAAGACAGAAGACGAAAAAACAGAGGTAACTACCAACACTCCAGCAGAAAGCAACGCATCTGCTGTAAACGCTTCCTCTTCTCACAACGATAATAATCAACATCCTACAAGCGGAAACAAAAATCAAAAGAAGCGAAACCACCGTAATCGTGGCAATAACAAATCTCAACAGACTTAAATATAAAACAGCTCGTGAATACACGAGCTGTTTTTGTTATGGCGACGAGGAAAATCGACTGCATGCTTGCATGCGAGGAGATTTGACGACCGCTAATCAGCGCGAAGCGTGTTTCGTCTCTGTTTTATCATATATTGGTCACCTTTTGGTAATATTTTATTTGTTAAATCAAAAATTAACTTTCTCCATTTTATTCCTCTATTCGCTCTTCTTCTAAACATCCCGCGCATCCTTCTCCCCATTCAGCCTGAAGAATCGACTCCCTTTACTCATTTTTTGCACGCAGTCTCTTGACAATGCACAAAGCGGAATTGTTATTCATTTCTGTATTTTCTTATGAAAATGCCCATTTTCTTTTGCGCAAGCGCAAAGAGCACTCTCCTCGTCGCCATAACATGTACAAGATTCGCTTCGCGCTTCTTGTACTGATTTGCGGTCGTCGATTGTTCTCTCGTGCAAGCACAGAGAGCACTCTCCTCGTCGCCATAACAAAAAGCTGTTCGCAAGCGCAATGCGAACAGCTTTCATAACTTCGACTATATTGAAGAATTAATATTCTTCTTCTGGAGCCTCTTCCTTCTCTCCAATATCAGTAACTGGCTTTTCAAGACCTTCAATTGTAATTCCGTTCTTTTCTGCATAATCCCAAAGAGCTGCATGAATCGCTTCTTCCGCCAAAAGAGAACAGTGAACTTTTACTGGTGGAAGTCCATCAAGAGCTTCCATAACTGCCTTATTTGTTACCTTTAATGCTTCTTCTACTGTTTTGCCTACAACTAACTCTGTTGCCATTGAACTGGTTGCAACTGCGGCTCCGCATCCGAATGTCTTAAACTTTGCCTCACGAATAATATGATTCTCATCGATATCCAGATACATTCTCATAATATCGCCACATTTAGCATTTCCTACAGTTCCAACACCTGATGGATTTTCCATCTCTCCTACATTTCTAGGATTTGTAAAATGATCCATTACTTTTTCGCTATACATAATATATAATCTCCTTCAACTCTTTTCGTCTGAATGTTTTTTATTTCATGCGCTCTGCAAGTCTGTCTGCTGCACTATCCACAGAATCCCCATGCTTTAAGAAATCCTCGTAAAGTGGCGACATGCTGCGAAGACGCTCGATAATCTTCTTTAATTCATCTACTGTGAAATCAATTTCTTCCTTGGTTGTCTTCTCTGAAATCGTAATACGAAGAGAGCCATGTGCTCTTTCGTGAGGAATTCCAATCGCAAGGAGAACATGAGAAGGATCAAGGGATCCAGAAGTACATGCGCTTCCTGAACTTGCACAGATTCCTAACTTGTCCAAAAACAGAAGCATTGATTCTCCCTCGATAAAGCGGAAACCAAAGTTTGCGTTATTTGGAAGACGATTTTCTTTTCCTCCGTGGAGTACACTGTGTGGAATCTCTTCGAGCACACGTCCAATCAAGTAGTCTCTTAGCTCAGTCTCATACTTTGCGTTTTTTTCCATATTTGCAAGGGAAAGTTCAGTTGCTTTTCCAATTCCAACGATTGCTGGTACATTGTGAGTTCCAGCGCGGCGCATTCTTTCCTGAGCACCACCGTGAATAAAGTTTCGGATCTGCACTCCCTTTCGGATATACATAATTCCAATTCCCTTTGGTCCATTAATCTTGTGGCCGCTGGCAGAAAGCATATCAATATTCATCTCGTCAACATTAATTGGTACATGCGCAAAGGCTTGCACTGCATCTGTATGGAATAACACTCCATGAGCCTTTGTAATCTTTCCGATTTCAGCCAATGGCTCAATTGTTCCAATCTCATTATTTGCTGCCATAACAGAAACCAAAATGGTATCTGGACGAATGGCCGCCTCTACATCAGCTGGGTTTACTCGTCCATCAGAATCTACGTCGAGGTAAGTCACTTCATACCCCTGCTTTTCTAGCCATTCGGCAGTGTGAAGAATTGCGTGATGCTCGATTTTTGTTGTAATGATATGCTTGCCCTTTGAAGCATATGCTTCAGCAGTTGCCTTTAATGCCCAGTTGTCAGACTCGCTACCGCCACCAGTAAAATAGATTTCCTCAGTCTTTGCACCAATTGCGTTTGCAATAATCTCTCTTGCGTGGTCTACTCCCCTTTTTGCCTCGCTGGCAAATCCATAAATAGAAGATGGATTTCCATAGCATTCTGTAAAAAATGGAAGCATCGCATCCAAAACCTCAGGATAAACCTGAGTGGTAG
>JAZUGV010000059.1:0-2887 GCA_045641385.1 Agathobacter sp.
TGGAACAGACTCTGTGAAAAACTGAATCAGATGGGTGTTCTTACGGAAATAGATAGAGCCGCATTTGCTGCTTACTGTCAGTCTTATGCAAGATGGAAGGAAGCTCAGGAGCATATCAATTCTGAGGGTGCAACCTATGAGACAGAAAATGGTATGCAGAGACCTAATCCTTATGTGGCTATCTGCAATACAGAACAGCGACTGATGATGTCAGCTGCGTCTGAGTTTGGTCTTACACCATCTGCAAGATCAAGAATCATGGCAGCGTCTTCTGCAAATAAAAATGATGTTGATGAGATGGAGGCTTTACTTGGGGGTGATGCTTAATGGCAAAGGAACCAAGACCAAAGGGGTATCCAAAGCTTAAGAACTATAAACCTTCTCAGTTTATGCTTCCCACTTCTCATTATGATAAGAAGAAAGCAGACAGGGCGGTTACTTTTATAGAGAACCTTTGTCACACCAAAGGCAAATGGGCTGGAACACCGTTCTGGTTATTGCCTTGGCAGGAACAACTGATAAGAGATATTTTCGGAATTGTAAAACCTGATGGGAACAGACAGTTCCGCACAGCATTTGTAGAGATATGTAAGAAGGTAGGTAAGAGTGAATTGGCCGCCGCCGTCGCTCTTTATCTTTTATATGCAGACAATGAGCCAAGTGCTGAGGTTTATGGTGCAGCTGCAGACAGGCAGCAGGCTTCCATTGTTTTTGATGTAGCAAAGCAAATGGTTGAGATGTCACCTGCTCTGATGAAGCGTTCAAAGCTGATGGCAGCAACCAAGAGAATTGTAAATTATGGTAATGCAGGTTACTATCAGGTGCTTTCAGCTGAAGTTGGTGGCAAGCATGGATTTTCAGTCTCAGGACTGGTGTTTGATGAAATTCATACCCAGCCAAACAGGCAATTATACGATGTACTAACCAAGGGTTCATCAGATGCGAGACAGAATCCGCTTCATTTTATTATCACTACTGCTGGTAATGACAGACATTCAATAGCTTTTGAGTTACATACCAAGGCTGTTGATATCTTAGAAGGCAGGCGTGTTGATCCTACTTTTTATCCTGTGGTTTATGGGCTTAAGGATGATGAGGACTGGGAGGATGAAGCTAACTGGTATAAGGTCAATCCGTCACTTGGATATACAGTTGATATCGAAAGACTTCGAGATGCTTATCGTGAGGCAAAGCAGAACCCAGCTGATGAGATAACTTTTAAGTGGCTTCGTATGAATATGTGGGTATCAAGTACAACAGCGTGGATCCCTGATGCAATTTATATGAGAGGTAATGAGCCGATTGATATGGATGCCTTGGAAGGAAGAGATTGTTATGCAGGACTTGACCTTTCAAGTACAGGAGATATTACTGCTCTGGTGCTGATGTTTCCACCAAGAGATATGGATGAAAAGTACATTGTGCTTCCATTCTTTTGGGTACCGGAAGATACGATACCAAGAAGAGTTAAAGCCAATTCAGTTCCATATGATGTGTGGGAGAAGCAGGGGCATATTTTAGCAACTGAAGGTAATGTCATTCACTATGACTTTATTGAAAAGTTCATTTATGACCTGGCTGAGAAATATCACATCATAGAAATAGCAGTGGATAGATGGAATGCGACACAGATGATCCAGAACTTAGAGGGCGAGGGCTTTACCATCGTTCCTTTTGGTCAGGGATTTTCTTCAATGTCGGCTCCAACCAAGGAATTCTATCGTTTGCTTATGGAAGGGCAGATTATTCATGGTGGGCATCCGGTGCTTAGATGGATGGCAGGTAATGTAGTGATTGATACAGATCCTGCTGGTAATATTAAAGTTACCAAAGCTAAATCCAAGGAGAAGATTGATGGAATTGTTGCTGCAATCATGGCACTTGACAGATGTATTCGTCAGGAAGGACAGAGCGGCAGCGTTTACGATGAGAGAGGATTATTAGTTTTTTAAGGAGGCTATATGGGATTATTCAATAGTATAAGTAACATATTTCGTGGAAGAGATGCTCCCACAGATAGAACTTCTGGCAGTGCATATTCATTCTTTATGGGTGGAAGTACTTCCGGGAAGAGAGTAAATGAAAGAACAGCTATGCAGATGACGGCGGTGTACTCTTGCGTGAGGATATTGTCGGAGGCGGTGGCTGGACTTCCATTGCAATTTTACAGATATACAGCAGATGGCGGTAAGGAAAAAGCGGTGGATCATCCACTTTATTTTTTGCTCCATGATGAACCAAATCCGGAAATGACAAGCTTTGTATTCCGTGAGACTTTAATGACGCATTTGCTTTTATGGGGCAATGCTTACAGCCAGATAATCAGGAATGCGAGAGGTGAAATCATTGCATTGTATCCGCTGATGCCTGATCGAATGACAGTCAATCGTGATGAGAACGGTCAGCTTTATTATGAGTATTACATGAATACGGATGATGCTCATACTATGAAGGATACAACCGTAAGATTGCAGCCACATGATGTACTTCACATTCCGGGGTTAGGCTTTGATGGCTTGGTAGGGTATTCACCTATAGCAATGGCAAAGAATGCGATTGGTATGGCGATTGCCTGTGAAGAGTACGGAGCCAAGTTCTTTGCGAATGGTGCAGCTCCGTCTGGTGTATTAGAGCATCCGGGAACTATCAAGGATCCTTCAAGGGTTCGTGAGAGTTGGCAGGCAACCTTTGGAGGTTCTGCTAATGCTAACAAGGTGGCAGTGTTGGAAGAAGGTATGAAGTACACACCGATTTCCATCAGCCCGAATGAAGCACAGTTTTTGGAAACAAGAAAATTTCAGATTGATGAGATAGCTCGAATCTTTAGGGTACCGCCTCATATGGTCGGTGACTTGGAGAAATCGAGCTTTTCTAATATTGAGCAGCA
>JAZUGV010000060.1:0-9876 GCA_045641385.1 Agathobacter sp.
TTCTTCCAATAGAAGCAAATGAGCAATCTTGATGGATCATCCGCTCAATAACATAACGTTCAGGTAAGGATAATTGTTTAGCCATAAAAAGCTCCTTCCTGATCAAACAAAGGCACCTTAAATATAAGCCTTTGCAAAAGCAGTTGCTAGTTTGCAATCGTAGTTGCAAGCAAAAACAAGCGTTTAAAAAAGCAATTAAAGGTCCCATGTCTTGCTCTGGTGTGCGGATTATGGTACATCAAAATAATTATTATTACCTCAAAAGAGAGCTCAAAGGGAGCCTATGAAAAGAAAAACGGAGGTATATGCGATGAGATTATTTTTGGAAAACAGACAGACACTTGGAATTTATTTCTTTATGGCAATGGCGGAGGCAATTGGCGCATTTTTACTTTTGTGCGGCTGTTTCCATTTGACAATTTCTCAGATTGGAAGAATCGCAAGCGCTGGATATGTGCTTGGAATGGGCGGAGTGTTCTTTGGGGTTATGATTTTATTTAAGGTGCGTGAATCCTTAAAGCATGCATAGATTTTATTGATTTGTATACACAGTTTTACTATAATTTAAATAAGAATGCCTTAATATGCACTTTTATGAGGAAATGGTGAAACTGTGAACTTATTACAATTCAATTTGAATTCAAAAAAGCAAATTTCATATAAGATATTTGGCCGAGTATTATCTGTGCTTTTGATGTTTTCCATTTTGTTTGCATCTAATGCTTCTCACATGGAAAGGATTAAAGCAGCTGCCTTAAAGGGTGTGGTTGTAACCGTAAAGGCAACCTCGACAGTCAATGTTCGTTCCATAGCTTCCATGTCAGGAACTATTCTTTGTGAACTGTACGGAGGTACAGAGGTTTCTGTGCTTGAAAGCACCATCGGGGATGATGCCTATGAGTGGTACAAAATCGAGTGTAAGCATCCGGCAACGGCAGCAAATGTTACTGGATATATGCGTTCAGATTATGTCAAGGTAACTACTATGGATACAACGCCAGATGCATCGGCACAGACACCACAGGCAACACCGGAAGTGGCAACAGAGCAGACCGGTACCATCAATGCTCGAAATGTCTTCGTGAGAAAAACTGCGGGAACAGCAGGAGAATATATCCTTTCTCTTTATACAGGAGATGCGGTGGCAATCAAGGGTCAGACAACGGTAGATGGCAACCTTTGGTATCACGTGACTGGAACCAAAAGCGGTGTCGCATTTGATGGATATGTCTATGGCTCTTATGTGTCTATCAATGTTGTGGTGGAGAATAATGTTGATTTTGAGACAAAGCTTAGAACGTTAGGATTCCCAGACAGTTATATCTCAAAGCTGATGGCACTTCACGCAAAGTATCCAAAGTGGGAATTTGTTCCAGTGCTCACAGGATTAGACTGGAATACCGTCATCACAAAGGAAAGTGCAAACGGAATCAATATGGTTCCAAAAACCTATGATGATTCGATGAAGAGTACAGCCAGTGGCGCATATGACTGGAATACAAACACCTGGACTATCTATGATGGTTCATCCTGGGTTGGCGCAAATCCACAGTACATCGCATACTATATGGATCCACGAAATTTCTTGGATGACGTCAGCATTTTTCAGTTTGAGGCATTAAGTTATTCAACTTCTCACAACCTTGATGGGGTAAAGGCTGTCATCGGAAGCAGCTTTTTATCGAAGGATGTGGTTGACAGCGATGGCACTACCTTAAATTACGCAAGCACCTTTATGCAGATTGGACAGCTGACGGGAGTGAGTCCTTATCATCTCGCTGCGCGTGTTCGTCAGGAGCAGGGCGCTGGCACAAGCTCGCTGATTTCAGGAAAATACGCCGGATATGAGGGCTATTACAATTATTTTAACTTTGGTGCAAGCGGAAGTGGCACCACGGCAGTAATCACTTCAGGGCTTGCCTATGCAAAGGCACAGGGATGGAATACCAGATACAAGTCTTTATATGGTGGAGCTGCAAAAATTTCATCCAACTATATTTCTCGAGGTCAGGACACCTTGTACTTCCAGAAATTTAATGTTGTCTATCAGGCATCGCTTTATGGACATCAATATATGGGCAATGTAATTGCGGCCTACAGCGAGGGACGCAACATGGCCAATGCGTACACTGACAAACAGCAGGCATTTGTCTTTAGAATTCCTGTTTATACGAATATGCCAGCGACAAATGTGACCTTCACAGCGACTGGAAATCCGAACAATTATCTGCAGTCTCTCACAATCGCAGGTCAGTCCCTGACTCCAGTATTTTCTGGAAGCCAGACAGAGTATTCGCTGATTGTGCCAAATGCCATTTCGGCAATCACGGTTACAGCTGCGCCGGTTGCTGCAACCTCTGTAGTTACTGGAACTGGATATTACACGCTGGTGGAAGGAAACAATACCGTTCAGGTGAACTGTAAGGCACAGAATGGAAACATTAAGACCTATACCATCAATGTGTTCCGACAGGAGGCCCCTGTTGTGACAACTCCAACAAGCAACGTACCTACATCAACAACCTACACAGTAGGAAACTTTATCACTGGAGTTACTCCAGGTACGACAGCGGCTACCTTTGTAAGCGCGTTTACAGCGAGTGGATGTACCTTTAAGCTTCTAAAAGCAGACGGAACCGAGAACACCGGTGTGGTGGCAACTGGAAATAAGCTTACACTTTACAACGGTGGAACCATTGTGGCTGCCTATGATGTTGTTGTATACGGTGACGTCAGTGGAGATGGTGTGGTGAATGTTGCTGATGTGGTTAAAATGAGTCGCCATATTCTTGGAAAGAGCTATTTGACTGGTGCCTATTTGGAGGCAGGAGATGCAAATCGCAAGAAGGATGGTATAAATGTTGTTGACTTAGTTGTTACTAGAAATCATATTTTTGGTACAAAGTTGATAATACAGTAAAGTTTTTGCTGATTAAATAAAAGGTATTAAATAGGAGCTATTAATAAATGAACGCAAAGAATTTTATTAAAAAAGTATGTTCATTTCTTACAGTATTTTGCTGTGTGTTTATTTTGTTGTCACAAAAGGAATTTGTAAAGGCGGATCCTGTAATCTCTTTTGGTGTGAATAAAACATCTGTGAACATTGGAGATACGATAACACTTACCGTGTCCGTCAATAGCGGGTACGCGGCGCAGGGCATTATTGATTTAAGTGATGCAAATGTTTTTGCGGCAGGTAGCGATGTCAATTTTTTAATTGGAAGTGTTGCTATGCAAAATGATGTTGCAACATTTAGCTTTACTGCAACTGCAGCAGGGACATGTACTTTTTCGTCATTTGTGACATGGACCAATGAAAGTGGTGATGTAAGCGGTACAAAATCTGTATCGACAACTGTCACTGTAAACAATACATCTACTACAGAAAAAAATGGTGATAACACCTTAAAGAGTCTTACGCTTTCGGCAGGAACCTTATCTCCAGCATTTTCATCTGGAACCACCAGCTATACCGCTACCGTAGAAAATTCTGTGACTAGTATTGCAGTTTCAGCTGTCACAAAGGATAGTAAGGCGAGCGTCTCATCTGTTTCTGGAAATACCAATCTTGTGGTTGGGAATAACACGGTGACCATTGTTGTAACCGCTGAAAATGGAACCACCAAGACTTATAAGATTGTCGTAAATCGTAAGAAAAAAGAAGATACCGACAATACAAATAATACGGACAAGGATAAAGATAAGGATAAAGACAAGGACAAAGATAAAGATAATAGCAATAACAGCGAAGATAAGAACAATAACGGCAATGGCGACAACAGTGAGCAAAAGCCAGAGAATGATAAAAATAATTCGGACAATGCTTCAGCCAATAATGCGCCTGACTCTGTTGAGGCAACCTCTGGATTTTATTACGGAGGGAAAAGCTTAGTCTCTGCTGAAAAGATTCCTGAGGATGCAATTCCTAAGGATTTTTCGCTTTCACATTTTTATATCGGTGATACCTCTTACCCTTGTCTGCAGTTTGATAAGGGCGATTTGACATTGTTTATGCTCATCGGAGAAGGAGAAGAAGAGGGCTCATACTATATTTATGATAAGCATGAGAAAAAGATCTATCCATTTATCAAGTTTGACTCCGAAGCAGGTTACTTAATTGCACTTTTGCCTTCTGCGGACGAGGTTCCAAGTGGCTGTGTTGAGATTACGCTTCCAATCACAGGCAAGGGATCAATTACGGTTTATCAGAAGCTTAGCCCAAATAATGCAGAGGGAGAAAAGCTTGGACTTTTGAATTTTCTTATGCCAGAAACGGTATATGCGGATGAGGTTCGTGCGGATGATTTTTATCTGGTCTATGGTATGAATCAGAATGGTGATGTTGCCTGGTATCAGTATGACGCGGTTGAAGGGACCTATCAGAGAGCCCTTCTTTTTGCGGACGATGGGCAGACTGGTTTAGAGGAAGAAAATCTTAGCACAGATTACAAAAATCTGAAAAAAGAGTTCAAGGAATATAAGACTCTCGTATTGTTTGCTGGTGCAATTGCAGCCGTGATCATTGTCATTTTGTTAGTAAGCGTGATTGTGCTTGCAGTTTCCCGTCGTAAGGAAAGAAACGGAGAAAGCCGCGAGCAATATGACGACGAGGATGATGATGACGATGAAGACGACGAAGAGGATATAGATGTCGATCGCGAGGAGGTTGCCTACGACGAAGAAGAGAAGGATAATCATTATCTCGAAAATTTAGCAGCAGCATCAGAAGAAAACCAAAATCAGGATTCCGAGGATGAGCTTTTGATAGATATAAGCGATGTATATGAGTCGAATGCAAATCCTGAAGTACAGGTTGAACAAGAAGTAGAACCGGCAAAGCCAAAGTTTGATACCATTGATCTGACTAAGACCAGTGAAGCCTTAAACAAAATCGTTCAGGAGGAGCCAATGCGAACCCGATATGGCGATGTGATTTTATCACCGGACGAGGAAATGAAGCATATTTTAAATACGCTTTCAGCGGGCGAATCGGTAGATGAGGACGACGATGATTTCACTTTGCTGGATTTATAATTAGTGATAAAAGATTCAAAATTATGGAGGTTTGAAATTGAAACCCTATACAAGTAGTGCAAAAAAAGTAATGGAAATTGCAAAAAGAATTTCAAGACAGATGAAATTCAATTATGTTGGGACCGAGCATATTCTGCTTGCTCTTGTAAAAGAGGGCTCAGGCGTGGCAAAAGAGGTCTTGACTGCAAATGGCGTTACAGAGGAAAAATTACAGAAAATGATACAGGAACTGATTTCTCCAGACGGGGAAATTGCAGTTCTTGAGAGAGATGGAAATTCACCTCGTATGGAGCGTGTTCTTGATCGCGCATCAGAAGAGGCTGATTATTTCGATGTGGATGAGATCGGTACAGAGCATATTCTCCTTGCGATTGTAAAAGAGGGAGATTGCGCGGCTTCTAGACTCTTAAATACTTTAGGAGCTCAGTCTCAGAAACTTTATGTGGATATTCTTTCTGCGATGGGAGAGGACCCAAATGAGTTTCGTGAGGAAATAGCAAAAATGCATTCTGGCGATGTAGTGACTGCAACTCCTACATTGGATCAGTACACCCGTGATTTGACAGAGATGGCAAAAAATGGACTTTTGGATCCTGTTGTGGGGCGTGAGCGTGAAACAGAACGCCTGCTTCAAATTTTATGTCGTCGAGGCAAAAATAATCCATGTCTGATTGGCGAGCCAGGCGTTGGAAAGACTGCAATTGTCGAGGGAATTGCGCAGAGTATTGTAAATCGAAATGTGCCAGAACTGATGCAGGACAAAAAACTTCTTTCCCTGGATATGTCTGGAATGGTAGCAAAGTCAAAATATCGTGGAGAGTTTGAAGAGCGAATTAAGAATGTAATCGCAGAGGTTTCTGCGGCAGGGAATATTATTTTGTTCATTGATGAGCTGCATACTATTATTGGAGCAGGCGGCGCTGAGGGCGCACTGGATGCTTCTAATATTTTAAAGCCTGCTCTTGCGCGTGGTGAGATTCAGGTGATTGGAGCAACCACCGTAGAAGAGTATCGCAAGCACATTGAAAAAGACGCAGCATTGGAGCGCCGCTTCCAGCCAATTATGGTGGAAGAGCCGAGTGAGGAAGAGACCATCGCAATATTAAAAGGATTGCGTCCGCTTTACGAGAAGCATCATCAGGTGACAATAGAGGATGAGGCACTCGTTGCTGCGACTACACTTGCAACCCGATATATCAACGACCGCTTCCTACCAGATAAGGCAATTGACCTGGTGGATGAGGCTGCGGCAAGAACAAAGCTTGGTCTGATTAAAAAGACTGAGGATTTAAGCGAGTTAAAGGCGCAGATTAAGGAAACGGGTCTCGCACTCGAGGATGCCTTAAAGAATAAAGAAGTAGATGTGGCAAAAGAACTTCGCGCAAAGCAACAGGAGCTTGAATTGCTGCTTGAAAAAAAGAGCAAGCAGGCGAGAAGCAGGGCAAGAAAGGCAAATCCAACGGTTGGAGAAACTGAGATTGCTACTGTAGTTGCAGGCTGGACCAAAATTCCTGTGACGCGATTGACTGAAAGTGAAGCCGCCCGATTAGGAAAGCTTGAAGCAATTCTTCACAAGAGAGTCATTGGACAGGAAGAGGCGGTCACCGCTGTGGCAAAGGCTGTCAGAAGAGGACGTGTGGGATTGAAGGATCCAAAGCGACCTATTGGATCATTCCTGTTTTTAGGACCAACAGGAGTTGGTAAAACTGAGATTTCAAAGGCATTGGCAGAGGCTGTTTTTGGAAATGAGGACGCTATGATCCGCGTGGATATGTCCGAATATATGGAAAAGCACAGCGTGTCAAGAATGATTGGCTCGCCTCCTGGATATGTGGGACATGAGGAGGGTGGCCAGCTCTCAGAAAAGGTACGTCGCAATCCATTTTCTGTCATTTTGTTCGATGAAATTGAAAAGGCTCATCCGGATGTATTTAATATTCTTCTGCAGGTGTTAGATGATGGACGTATCACAGACTCGCAGGGCCGTATGGTAGATTTTAAAAATACAATTATCATTATGACCTCAAATGCTGGTGCAAGTTCTATTGTTGAGCCAAAGAAGCTTGGCTTTGGCTCGGTGGAGGATGAGAAGCAGGATCATGACAAGATGAAGACTTCCGTTATGGAAGAAGTTAGACGTATCTTTAAGCCTGAATTTTTAAACCGAATTGATGAGACCGTCGTGTTCAGAACGTTAAACAAGACTGACTTGAAGGCGATTATTTCTATATTAGAAAAGGACTTAAAGAAGCGTTGCAAGGAGCAGCTTGATTTTGAACTTACCATTCGCGATTCAGCAAAGGCTCTTTTGGTGGATATGTCATACGATAAGAAGTATGGTGCTCGTCCACTGAAGAGAAAGGTGCAGGAGGAAGTCGAGGATGTGCTCGCAGAGAAGATTATTGCAGGGGAACTTAAGGCGAAAAACAAAGTAGTTGTTACCACCAAAAATAAGAAACTCTCGTTTGAAATTGACGAATAAAATAGAGTATAATGTAGTTACAGTACAGGAGGAATATCAATGTCTACAGTAAGTGAATTGATTCGCGTGGAATCAAACGGAAACATTAGTTTTGGAGATTATACATTAGCAGAGAAAGCGAAACTGGATAATTTTGAGCATAAGGGAGATATCTATAAGGTTAAGACCTGCAAGGAAATTACCAAGTTAGAAGGCAATGGCATGTTTGTTTATGAATCAGTGCCAGGTACCGCTGTCAATGATTTTGCAAAAACAGAAGATAAGGTTTCTTTTGTTGCTGAGGGAACAGAGGATGCTGAGGTTACTTTGGAACTTGCAGCAGACACAGAATATGAGATTACAGTCGATGGAAATAGCGTTGGAACGATGAAGACAAACTTAGGTGGAAAGCTTACAGTAGGTCTTGAGTTAGCAGATGCAGATGCTGTTTCTGTAGTAATCGAGAAAAAGTAAAGAGATTACTGTAAAAGCCTCGCCAAGGCCGGCGGGGCTTTTATTATAGGAGAAATGAAATGCAAAAGTCGAAGACAAATATGTTTTTCTGTCAGAATTGCGGCTACGAATCGGCAAAATGGATGGGACAGTGTCCTGGATGCAGGGAATGGAATACCTTTGTAGAGGAACTTGTAGACAAAAAGAGTATTAGTAAGAGTGGCAAAACTGTCTCTCATGAGAGAAAGGAACCGCAGCCAATTTCCAAGGTGAAATCTTCAAATGAGGAGCGTATCAGCACGGGACTAAGCGAATTAGATCGTGTACTGGGTGGTGGTCTGGTAAAAGGATCCATGGTGCTTATCGGCGGAGACCCAGGTATTGGAAAATCAACTTTGTTGCTACAGGTTTGCAAAAATCTTTCCATTTCCTTTCAAAAGGCAAAGGAAGCAGGCTCCGAAAAAGAGCAAAAAGTATTATATGTATCTGGAGAGGAATCAGAACATCAGATTAAGATGCGCGCTGACCGAATCGGTGGCTTTACAGACAGTCTTGAACTCCTGTCGGAGACGAAGCTGGATGATATACAGGGCATTGTTGAAAGCAAAATGCCAGATGTTCTTATTATAGATTCGATTCAGACGATGTATCTCGAAGAAATTGGTTCTGCTCCGGGCAGTGTTGGACAGGTGCGGGAAGTGACCGGCATATTGATGCGCCTGGCAAAGCAACTTGGAATTACCGTGTTTATCGTTGGCCACGTGACAAAGGATGGCTCTGTTGCTGGACCTCGTATGCTTGAGCATATGGTGGATACAGTTTTATATTTTGAGGGAGATAAGAGCGAAAATTATCGCATCCTCCGAGGAGTAAAGAATCGATTTGGCTCGACCAATGAGATTGGTGTCTTTGAGATGAGAAACGAGGGATTGGTTGAAGTATTAAATCCTTCCGAATATATGTTAAATGGCAAGCCTGAGGATGCGCCAGGTTCTGTGGTGACCTGTTCTATAGAAGGAACGCGTCCGATTCTTTTGGAAATACAGGCCTTAGTATGTCATAGCTTTTACAATTTTCCAAAGCGTACAGCAAACGGAGCGGACTTTAACCGCGTTAATATGCTGATGGCAGTGTTGGAAAAGAGAATTAACATGACATTGTCAGATTGCGATGCATATATCAATATTGCAGGTGGCTTACATATGTCAGAACCTGGAATCGATTTAGGAATTGTGTTGGCCATCATATCATGTAAGAAAGATATTGTGATTCCAGCAGATACCATTTGCTTTGGAGAGGTTGGATTAAGCGGTGAAATCAGATCGGTACAAAATGCAGAGGCGAGAGTGCTTGAAGCAAAGAGGTTAGGCTTTCATAGAGTGATTCTTCCGGAAGTATGCAAGGCATCGCTTAAGAATATACAGGGAATTGAACTCGTCGGCGTGAAGAATGTTGCGAATGTATTAGAAGCAATCAGCTAATAATATAGAAGAAAAAACATCAAACAAATTAATTGTAATAAATTTTGCGACAATTTTGACAATTCAAACAATTCGAGGAAAAACGGCTCATTTTACTACTTTAATAAAATGGGTCGTTTTCTGTTGACAGTGCCAGAATACGGTGCTATTATGACAAAGCTGAATCGCACAGCACTTGATTGTGACTGATGAGTGAGGCGCTGGAAATTGTAGATTGGTTTCAAACAATTTCAAAAAATAAAAAAAGTTGTTGACAAGCGTCGAAGATTTTGATATTCTATCAAAGTTGTCGCGTGAGACAACAGTAATCGATTTCTTGCAGAAATCCATTACAGTACATTGATAACTGAACAGTGAACAACCTTGAAAAGATTTAAACATGATGAGAACGAAAGTTCTTACCTATCAATTCAAATTTCGTTTGAGAACGAAACCTTTTAACAG
>JAZUGV010000061.1:0-39330 GCA_045641385.1 Agathobacter sp.
TCCAGTAATAGGAACAAAGACAAAGCCATACGCTATTGGGAGGGATGCAAATGCATCCCTCTTCTTTTTTGTATAGATATGGTATAATTCAAACTGTAAATTCAAATTTGAATTTAGGCAGTACATTTATAGGAGAAGAAAACTATGAAGACAAACAAGGTAAAATCAGTTTTGATTGGTGCTGTAATCTGGCTTGTATGGGTGTTTGTCACCTATTACTTTATGCTTCCACCAATCAATGCACATTCCACCAGCTTTTGGGCTTATCTTGGAATCGTTATGATTCTTCCGATTGCAATTGCATGGGCAGTTCGCAATGCGGCAGTTAGCTTTACCAAGAAGGGCATTCATATTGAAAGAGGAATGTTAGCACAAGGCCCTAAGGTTCTCTTTGGAGCAATCATAGCAATTATTGTTGTTGTGGTAGTAGGAACCATTGCTGGAGCAAAGCTGTTTCACGCAAGAGGCTATGCATCTATATTAAAGCAGGAACAGTATGAATTTTCAGAGGATATCGATCAGACCTCAGCACTTTCCATGATCGCACTGATGGATACTAATTCTGCAATTCGACTTGGAAACCGTGAGATTGGTAGTCTGACAGATCTTGTCAGCCAGTATGATGTTTCCTCAAATTATTCTCAGATTTCCTACAAGGGACAGCCAGTCAAGGTTTCAGCCCTAAGATACGCAGGATTTTTTAAATGGACAGGAAACCGTAGCGAGGGCGTGCCTGGATATGTAAAGGTTGACCCGGTTGCACAGAATGCAGATTATGTTGCGTTGGATAAGGGAATGAAGTATGTTCCTTCCGCTTACTTTAATGATAATTTAGAGCGTCACCTTCGTTTTAAATATCCAACGGCTATTTTTGATAATATTCACTTTGAAGTGGATGAAGAGGGGAATCCATATTACGTAGCATCAGTTATGACCTACAAGATGGGCCTTTTTGGAGGACAAACCGTCAAGGGTGCAGTCATCTGTGATCCAGAAACTGGTGACTGTGAGTATTATGACGTAGCAGATGTACCTCAGTGGGCAGACGACATATTTGATGGTGAGCTTTTATGTGAGCAGTATAACTGGTACGGTGAGCTTTCAAATGGCTTCTGGAATTCTGTATTTGGAAAGAAGGGCTGCAAGAAGTGTACAGAGACCTTAAACTCTGACAGTGACAGCTTTGTAGCTGACTACGGATATATAGCAAAGGATGGAGACATTTGGATTTATACCGGTGTTACTTCAGTCAATGATGATGCATCAAATATCGGATTTATCTTAATCAACCAGAGAACCTCAGAGGCTCATTATTATGTAATCGCAGGTGCGGATGAAAATTCTGCTATGAGCGCTGCAGAGGGCGAGGTTCAGGAGAAGGGCTACGATGCAAGCTTCCCTTCTTTAATCAATGTTGATGAGCAGCCTACCTACGTCATGGTATTAAAGGACAGCAGTGGAATTGTTAAGCTTTATGCGATGGTCAATGTTGAGCAGTATAATATTGTAACGACTGCAGCAAACTTAGATGACTGCTTTACCAAATATCGTAAGCTGATTGGAAAAGAAGGCTTAGCGGATGCAGTAGTAGATGATGTAGATATTGATGATACGGATGATGCAGATACAGGCGAGGAGGATTTAGGAGAGCTGGTTGAGGCTGTCATTACAATTGAATCCATTCAGTATGTGGATATCAACGGAAATACCTATGTGTACTTAGAGGATGAAAATGCAAATATCTATCGTCAGAAGTTTGCAGACAACGAAAAACTGATTACCCTTCGTAAGGGGCAAACGATTCGCGTGACCGCAAAGCAGTCAAAAACTGGAACCTATTTCATGGAAAAATTTGAAGTGCCAGTAGACGACGAGTTATAAAAATGAATCGGAAAGGAGCAGCAACACACAAGATGTTGCTGCTCCTTTTGTGGTTTAAGCATATATATAGGCACATAATAGTATTTTAGTACCAATTTAAAAATTTTTTAAAATTGCTATAAAGTATTACTCTTTAACTCCGATATAGAATACAAGTAACAAAACCAACTGTAAAAACCAAACAAAATTTATTAAACCAAAAAAGGATTTGCGGTTAACCACCGTAGCACATTCAAGGAGGAAAAGTAATGGTAGTACAGCACAATATGCAGGCAATGAACGCCAACAGAATGCTCAATCTCACAACTGGCGCACAGAAGAAGTCAACTGAAAAGTTATCTTCTGGTTACAAGATCAATCGTGCAGCAGACGATGCAGCAGGTCTTGCTATTTCTGAAAAAATGAGAAAGCAGTTACGTGGATTGGATCAGGCATCTACTAACGCAGAAGACGGTGTATCTGCAGTACAGACAGCTGAAGGTGCTTTGAACGAAGTACAGTCTATGCTTCAGAGAATGAACGAGCTCGCAACTCAGGCAGCAAACGGAACTAACTCTAAGTCAGACCGTGATGCTATCCAGAGCGAAATTAAGCAGCTTACAACAGAAATTGATCGTATCGCTGAAACAACCAAGTTCAACGAGACAATGTTATTAAAGGGTGCTAACGGCACTAAGGAAGTTTATCTTAAGGGACATGATGCTGGTATCGCTGGTACCGACAGCGCATATGTTTCATTCGTAGACAGCTCTACTCAGGCAACTCTTACAGTTAAGCTTGAGGTTGGAAAATCAATTAAGGTATCTGGACAGACCTACAGCATTAAGAACGGTGATCCAGACGTTGATTCATTATCAGCAATCCAGGCTGCAGTTATCGGAGCAGCAACAGCTGGTGATACAGTTACCATCAATGGTACCACCTATACCTTAAAGGATAATGGAACCGATTTAGTATTTGATGCAGGTACTGGTTCAACCTACCTCACCAAGGAAATCGCACAGTTAATCGAGGATGGTACAAGAGTAAAGACCAACATCGGTGGAGTAGCAACTGATGAGGTGACTGTTTTAGATTATGCAGATACTCAGAAGAATCTTACTGCTCAGGAAGTATCTGATAAGATTGAGCAGGCATTAGAGACAGCAAACAACATTGGTGCAACCAATGGAAGCAGCTCTGCAATCTCTAATACTCCTGCAAATGATGGAAATTCTAACTGGACCTATGTAATCGATAAGGCTACCGCTTCTGTAGCAAACACCTTATCATTCAACTTACATGTTGGATCAGATGCAGATATGTCAAACAAGATCACTGTTGATCTTGAGGCAATGAGTGCAGCTAGCCTTGGTATCGCAGGACTCAGTGTAACTGATGATTCTGGTATCGCAGCAACCTACGCAATCGATGCAATCGCAGATGCATTAGCAAAGGTATCAGCTCAGAGATCTACTCTCGGTGCTATCCAGAACAGATTAGAGCATACCATCGATAACTTAGACAACGTAGTTGAGAACACCACAGCAGCAGAATCTCGTATCCGTGATACAGATATGGCTGAAGAAATGGTTGAATACAGCAAGAACAACATTCTTGCTCAGGCAGGTCAGTCAATGCTTGCTCAGGCAAACCAGGCAACTCAGGGAGTTCTTTCATTACTTCAGTAATCGAAAACATAAAAAATATGCCGGGTGGATTTCCCACCCGGCTTTTTTGTTAACAGGGGAATTATGTCTGAAATTTTATTAAGCATAAATGTGATGGCGTCAAACCGCCTGGATACAACCGAAAAATGTTTTAAGTCACTTGATACGCTTCGCAAGGAAATTCCATGTGAGCTGATTGTCACCGACACTGGCTGTGGAGATGAGATGCGAAAGCTTGTGGAAAATTATGCCGATAAAATCATCAATTTTGAGTGGTGCAGGGACTTTGCGAAGGCAAGACAGGTCAGTGTGGATGTCGCATCAGGCGTATATTACATGTACCTGGATGATGATGAATGGTTTATCGATACGGACGCAATTGTCGATTTCTTTCGATCAGGGAAGTATAAAACCCCTTCCTATGTGACATATGTTCAGAGAAATTATCACGATTTTCATGGGGATAGCTACAGCGATGCCTGGGTTGGCCGAATGATTTATCTGAGCCCGGAGACTCATTTCGAGGATAAAATTCATGAGCATCTCGAACCGATAAAAAACTTGTCTATCGTTGCCTTGAATTCCATCGTGGAGCACTACGGCTATATCAACACCTCAAAGGAAGCTGAGCGCGCACATTATGAGCGTAATGTCAGTCTTTTGAAGGAAATGATAGAGGAGAAACCCAAAAATTCACGTGCATGGGTTCATCTGGCACAGGAATATAAGGGCGCTCAGGAATGGAAAGCGCTGCTAGAGTGTGCGTCAGAAGGCATGAAGCTGTTTGAAAATGGAGAAAATGCAGAGCAAATCGGTGATTTGGCTACATTTTATGCAGCTCGCATGATTGCGCATTTTGAGCTTGGTGAATATGACAAAGCGCAAATAGCCTGTAAGGAAACGCTTTCAGAGGAAAGAGTTGACAGCTTTTGCTATGCATTTGCACATTTATACGTGGCTAAGGTGAATGCCGAATTAAAGGAATATGACAAGGCAAGAGAGTCCATTAATGCATATTTTTCTTTGAAAAAGAAAATGGACGCCGATGTAGTAGGTTCATATCTGCAGTCAATTGCGATTTTTGCGGGAAAGGTATTTGACCTTGAGCATGTGCAACAGGCTTATTCGGTCGAATTATTGTGCAATTTAAAGCAGCAGAAGTTTGGGGATTTATATCGATATATTTCTCTGTTAGAGTGGGATAAAAAAACAGTATACATTTATCCAAATATCATTGATGAAATGGTAGAGGTGCTTTCGCGTGATCTTGTGATTCCAGAGCAGGATCAGGAAGATTTTGGCAGATTTTTAAAGGGAGTTTATGAGAATAAGCTGATTTGGGAGCATGTCACAAAGCTAGTCTTTTTATATGAGGCGACAGAGGGGTACGATGAGCTTCCAATCTTAAAAAAGCTTTCTTCCATCAATGCGGATGACTGGCTGATTTCCTATGCGAGAATGAAGACAATCGATGGACGCGTGCTTGAACCATATTTTTTGGCGATGCCTGTGGAAGAATGGATGAAGCAGCTTGAGGATCACGCAAGTCATTGCGGATGGCTGTCGATTGCCAATTTAAAAGAATATTTTGATCAGGTGAAATCACAGGATGACATTCGTTATGTCTATCTCGAGCTTTACCTTAAGGAACTCACTATTATTTATGGTATGGATGAAAGAGAGCTTGAGAATCAAAAAGAGCTGATGGTGGAATATGCGCAGCTTATGTTGGCCTTTCATCAGATGTTCCCTGAGATTGAACTGGGAGATCGCGTTCATGCTGCCAAAAGTCTGCTCGCGGCATTTGGAGCAAAGCAGGAGGAACAGATTCGATTCCTGCGCGATACTGCTGTGGCATATCCAGAGTTTGCAGATACCATTCGCAAGTTCCTTTGCAGAAAGGACGCAAGTGAAAAAGAAGCCAGAAGGAAGCAGCAGGATGAGATGGATTTGCTGAAGGAAAACCTGTTAACTTTGGCAAACGATTATATAGAAAAAGGCGAATTATCAGCTGCCGAACAGATTTTATCGCAGCTTAAGACGATGCTTCCAGAAGATTTGGACGTGGCAATGCTTTGCTTAAAGGCATGTATGGGATAAGAGAATGAGTAAGGTTGTTCGTAGAAAATTTGATGAGACAATAAAATTATTGGAAGACGGAGCAAAGCAGCTGACTTTCGCAGATTCGGACAGAAGAATACTTCTGCTTTCCAATATGCAGGAGGCCGCTGTTGCAATGGGTGTGTATGCAGAGCAATTAAAGGGAGAAAACCTTGAAACTGTAGAAGTGCTGGAGCAGTTTTGCGAAGGTCTTTATCAGGTTTCGATGGCGGAAGATGAAGTACAGCTGATCGAGTCTTCCAATGAGCTTTTGGCGTTATTTGAGTCTCTTCACAGTGCCCTGGATAAGGAATTTCCAGATAAGCAAGAGGTGGTCTTTTTGCCATATAAGGCTTCTATGTGGGATTCACTGGAGTCCGTGTGGAGACAATATGCTTCTGATGACAGCTACGAGACCTATGTGGTTCCAATCCCATATTACAATCGAGATTCCAAGATGAATATGGTGGAATTCGTATATGAGGGTAAGGATTATCCAGAGGATGTGCCAGTTGTGGATTATCAGACGTTTGATTTAAAGCTGCATCATCCAGATATGGTCTATATCCATAATCCTTACGACGAATACAATTATGTGACAAGTATTGACCCAGAGTTTTACAGTAGCCGAATCCATAAATTTACCGAGAAGCTGATTTATATTCCTTATTTTGTATTGGAGGAAATTGATCCAGATAATGAGGCTGCGGTTGAAGGCATGAGTCATTTTTGCTACACACCTGGAACCATTTATGCCAATGAAGTCATCCTTCAGTCTGAGGCGATGCGAACGATTTATATTCGAGAATATGCGAAGGCAGCGATTACGCATGGACAATCGATTGATACGGATGAACTTGCACGGCGTTTTCAGGGAAGTGGCTCACCAAAGCATGAAAAGATAAGGCAGGAGAGAGAGAATCGCTTGCGGCTGATTGAAGAAGTGCCAGAGGAGTGGAAGAAATACCTCTATAAACCAGATGGAACTCTAAAGAAAATTATTATCTATAATAACAGTGTGACAGCGATGATAGAAGGAAGGGAATTGACGGTCGATAAAATTAACCGTGCGCTCAAAACCTTTTATGAGTATCGCGAGGATGTGGCGTTGCTTTGGAGACCACATCCGCTCATCAGGCAGACGATAGAGTCTATGTGTCCATCGGTTTGGGATAGTTATGCGGCCGTTGTGAATGCATACAAAAACGGCGATTGGGGGATTTATGATGATACCCCTAATATGGACCGTGCTCTCGCGATTGCAGATGGATATTATGGGGACACAAGTAGCCTTGTCTCCTTATGTAAGGCGATTCATTTGCCAGTAATGATTCAAAATATAGCAGTATAATAGAGAAGGGGATGCGCTATCTGCGCATCCCCTTTGGTTATGGCAAGGTTTATCCTGCCGCTGTCTTTTGCCTATGAAAGCTGAACTCTTGCGAATTTTTTCTTTCCACGTTTTACGATAATTCCATCGCCGGCAAAAGCATCCTTGTTGTACTTGGTTGCGATGTCGGTAATCTTGACATCATCGACAGAAACGCCGCCCTGCTGTACGTTTCTTCTGGCATCACCACGGCTCTCGCAAAGGCCGGTGCTTACTAAAACGCCAAGAATGTCAATGGCTCCATCTGTGAAATCTGCATCAGAAAGAGTGATCGTTGGCATGTTTGCGTTGCTTCCGCCACCTGCGAATAATGCATGAGAAGCCTCCTGCGCTTTCTTTGCTTCCTCCTCGCCGTGAACCAGCTGGGTTAATTCGAACGCAAGAATTTCCTTTGCCTTGTTAAGCTCTGCGCCTTCCCAGCTTTCCATTGCCTGAATCTCTTCGATTGGAAGGAAGGTAAGCATTTTTAAGCACTTGATTACATCAGCGTCGCCAACATTTCTCCAGTACTGGAAGAAGTCAAATGGAGAGGTCTTGTTTGGATCAAGCCATACAGCATTTCCTGCGGTCTTTCCCATCTTGTTTCCGTTTGAGTCGGTTAGAAGGGTGATGGTCATTGCATGTGCATCCTTGCCGAGCTTACGACGGATTAACTCAGTACCACCAAGCATATTTGACCACTGGTCGTCTCCACCGAACTCCATGTTGCAGCCGTACTTCTGGAATAACATATAGAAGTCGTAGCTCTGCATGATCATGTAGTTGAATTCAAGGAAGGAAAGTCCCTTTTCCATTCTCTGCTTGTAGCACTCTGCGCGAAGCATATTGTTGACTGAGAAGCATGCGCCAACCTCGCGTAGAAGCTCAACATAGTTGAGGTTTAAAAGCCAGTCCGCGTTGTTTACCATCATAGCCTTGCCTTCGCCAAACTCGATGAATTTTTCCATCTGCTTCTTGAAGCATTCTGCGTTGTGGTCGATGTCTTCCTTGGTGAGCATCTTTCTCATATCAGTACGACCTGAAGGATCACCGATCATGGTGGTACCACCACCGATTAAGGCGATTGGCTTGTTGCCAGCCATCTGAAGACGCTTCATTAAGGTAAGCGCCATAAAGTGTCCTGCTGTAAGGGAATCAGCAGTACAGTCGAATCCGATGTAGAAGGTTGCCTTTCCCTGATTAATCATATTTTTGATTTCTTCTTCGTTGGTAACCTGCGCGATTAAGCCGCGGGCTACTAATTCGTCATAAATTGTCATTTCTTTTGTCTCCTCATGTTTGTTTCATTTTGTTTAAATATTTAATCTAATAAGGTAAGTTCCTTATAAAACTCTGCGTAGTCAGTGCGCTTTTCGTTGGTGAAAGCGATTGCTGTTCTTGGGTGCTGGTTTAAAAGGCCGGTCATCAGATACTGAAGGTCATAGCCCCAAACGACACCCTGTTCCTTTAACTGATTCATATATTTCTGAATAAATTCAAAGGAATGAAATTCTTTGTATTTTGGATTCTTTAAAAAGCCAAGTAAGAGCTCCATCTGACAGTTGCCGGCGCCGCGGCCCATTCCAGCATAGGTAGCGTCAAGATAGTCAACACCGTCACCAACGGCTTCAATGGTGTTTGCAAATGCAAGCTGTTGATTGTTGTGAGCATGAATTCCAAGCTTCTTATTATATTTTGCAGCAAATTCGCTGTAGGTATCACAGCATCGAGCGAGTGCTTCTGGATAAAGAGAACCGAAGCTGTCTACCACATAAAGGACATCAACATTGCTCTTGCCTAAGATGTCTAATGCTACGCGGACATCAGCTTCCTGAGCGTTGGAAATCGCCATGATGTTACAGCTGACTTCATAGCCCTTTTCCTTTGCATCCTCAATCATTTCGATGGCACCTGGAATCTGATGAAGATAGGTTGCAACGCGTACTAAATCAATTGGGCTATCGCTCTTTGGGCGAAGGTCTTCCTTGAAGTTACAGCGTCCGACATCAGTCATAACTGCAACTTTTACTCCGTTAGCCTTATCTCCGACGATATCATAGATATCATCGTCATTGCAGAATTTCCATTTGCCGAATTTGTTTACATCAAACATTTCCTTGTCTGCCTTGTAACCAAATTCCATGTAGTCAACACCGGCTTTTCCATTGGTTTCGTACAGTGCGCGAACAAATTCATCGGAAAAATAGAAGTCGTTCACGAGACCACCGTCGCGAAGCGTGGCATCCAAAACGCGGATGTCAGGTCGAAAGTTCATAAGATTTGATAATTCTTTCATTTGGTAACCTCCAAAAACATAAAAATAAGCCCCCAGGTCCTGATATGAAATATCACATAAGGACGAGGGGGCTCTCGCGTTACCACCTTATTTTGCATAGTGTTCACACACTCTGCCTCAGTAAGTGCCATGAAACTGAAAGAATTTCATGAAACTCGGGCGATGATTACGGACGCCACACCGTTGCAGCCTACTTAAAATCACAGATTTTGTTGGGTGCACAGCTCTGGGAGGTATTCCTTAAAAGTTTCCCACGCGCCTCTCATCCACCGGCTACTTTCTGTTTGGTACCTCAAATAAGTACTTGTTCCCTTCAATGCTTTTACATTATTGAATTCGCTTGATTATAAATCTTTTTGACAGGGAGTGTCAAGAGATATTTAGTGTGCGAACATCCGCTAAAATATCGCTGTAGGAGCGGTCTTTCCCGAAAAGAACTGTGGTTCCGAGGACAAAGCCATCCACGCCAAGCGGAGCGAATTCTAAAATCTTTTCTGAACTGCATGCGCCATCCCAAAAGAGCTCAAAGCCCATCTCTTCTTTCAGTTCGATTAAGCGCTTTACTTTTTGACCGACATAAGGCAGATACATCTGACCAGCATTGCCTGGATTTACCGACATAACTAAGACGCGATCAACGATGCGAAGCATTTCCATAATGGTCTCGATGCTGGTGCCAGGATTGATTGCAATTCCAGGTGTGAGCCCCGCATCAATAATTTTCTGAAGTGTTGTGGAAGGGTGATATTCTGCTTCCGGATGAATGTATATGGTATCCCCCTTGCGAAGGTTTTGAGTAAAGATATCAATGTGAGTATTAGGATGCTCAATCATCAGATGCACATCGAGCGGTTTATCGGTCGCAGAACGAATATACATCATATCGTTTAAGGACATCGCAAAGTTTGGCACATAGCGTCCATCCATAATGTCGATGTGGAAGGAATCAATGCCAGCGTCCTCTAATAATTTTACTTCGTTTTCCAAATGGCCGAAATCGGCACACATCATAGATGCGGTAAGCTGAAATTTCATAGGCTTCTCCTACTTGAAAATGATATAAATATTATAACACTTTTGTTGCTATAAAAAAGGTTTTAGTGATACAATGAATCCAACTAGGCAATTTTTACTATTTTTATACAAATATTATCGGCTGAAGGATAAAGAATAATAATGACCATTTTTGCAATTGTCCTTTCTGGAGGCGTGGGGACACGCTTTGGCGGAGAGGTTCCAAAACAATATATTAAGGTAAATGGAAAGACAATTTTGGCAGCGACTCTTCGCACTCTTTTCTTATTAAAAAGCGAGTATGCATGTCAAGCTGCAAAGGAAGATGTAAATCTGCAGGTGATTGTGGTAGCAGACCAATCCTACAGAAGTCTTATTGAGGGGGAACTATCCTCTGCGGATGTACTTGAGTTTGCGGATTCTGGAGAGACGAGGCAGCTGTCGATTTATCAGGGACTTTGCAGGGCGAAGGAACTTGGCGCAAAGGAAGAGGATCTTGTAGTGATTCAGGATGCGGCAAGACCGGGCACGAGCCTTAAGCTGTATGAAGGATTGATTGCGCCGCTTCTTCATGGGGAATGTGAAGGGGTATTGCCAACACTTCCAATGAAGGACACGGTGTATTTAAGTGAGGATGGGACATCCATTACAGGACTCCTTGAACGAAGCACAGTGGTTGCAGGTCAGGCACCAGAGGCATTTGTGTTTGGCAAATATTTGCAGGCAAATGAAGCGCTTTTGCCGGAGAAAATAAAAGCAGTCAATGGAAGCACAGAGGTTGCGATTTTGGCAGGTATGAACGTTCATCTGATTGCTGGCGAGGAAAATAATTTTAAGATTACAACAAGGGAAGATTTATATCGATATGAAGGCTTATGTGCTAGATCAGGTGAATGATTTAAATTACAGAGATTATGAGCTTCGGGAGCTTAAGGACGGAGAGGCATTGGTGGAGGTATATGCGGCTGGGATATGCGGGTCAGATATTCCACGTATCTTTGTTACGGGAACCTATCACTTTCCTACAATACCAGGGCATGAATTTGCTGGACGAGTGGTCCAGGCTCGTGGTGATGAAAGCTGGATCGGGAAAAGAGTGGGAGTGTTTCCATTAATTCCATGTAATAATTGTGTTCCCTGTGAAAATGAAAACTATGAAATGTGTGAGCATTACAGTTATCTTGGATCGCGCACCGATGGCGGCTTTGCTGAGTATGTGATTGTGCCAACATGGAATCTGATTGAGCTTCCTGAGAGCATTTCCTTTGATGAGGCAGCAATGATGGAGCCTGCAGCGGTGGCCTGCCATGCGGTAAGAAGAGCGGGACTTGATCTGGAGGATAAGGCAGCGAATGGCAATCGAAAGGTGCTCATCATGGGACTTGGAACCATTGGTGGTATCATAGCGCAGTGGCTGTCCATCGCAGGAGTGAGAGATGTAACCGCAACTGGTCATCACGTGGAGCAGGGGGATTTGATGTGGCTGACAGCGGATGAGCAGTATAAGTTTGTAAAGACGGCTGGTTTTGTCAGCGCGCTTGATGCGGCAAAAGACCTGGCAAACGGTGGAACGTGTCTTTTAGAGGAGAATTCATTTGACCTTGTAATTGATTGCGTGGATACGGAGGCGTCGGTGATGGATGCCCTTAGGCTGGTGAAGCCGGCAGGAAAGATCGTTGAGGTCGGAAATCCAAAAACGGATATCACCATCGATAAGGATATTTATTGGAAGCTGTTGCGCAAGCAGATTCAGATGACAGGCAGCTGGAATTCTTCCTTTACACATAGCAGGGAGGATGACTGGCATACGGTGCTTTCGGCTTTAGAATGTGGCTCTTTGCACTTAAATCCTCTCATAACACACCGACTTCCTTTTGATGCGCTTCCGAAAGGACTTGAGATTATGTATCATCGCGCGGAGTTTTGTAATAAGGTTGTTATTAAGAAATAATTAAGAACTTCTTATGCTTTTTCATTAACAATTTGTTCATATTTTGGTCTATAATGGCTAAGCTAGAAATGTTTTTCATATATTTTATACATTGTTTTTGAATATGATTTTCTATATTCTATTTCAAGATGCCCTGAGGGATGGGCCTAATAGGAATTATGAAAGAGAAAAAGAGTAAAGAACTTAGAAAAGAAGAAAAACTGAATAAAAAGCTTGCAAAACAGCAGAAGAAGCAAAACAAAAAACCAACCGTGATAGGAAAGGTTTTTCGTGCAATTCACAGTTTTCTTTTTGTAAAAAAGGAAAAGGAGCACTCAGAAAGATTTTATAAGGTGATGAACTTCTTAAACAGATATTCACTGATCTTTCATGTGTTTATCGCATTGGCGGTTATTTTTGTCGTTGAGTTATTATCCAGAGCAAAGTTTTTTGCGACAGTCACCTTCGTGATGGAGCATCCACTTGCCTTCTTATACAATGCTTTTATTGTGTTTGCGTCGCTTAGCCTTGTATATCTCTTCCGCAGAAGGGGATTTGCAAGAATTTTGGTCTGCGCATTTTGGATTTTAATTGGAATCGTTAATGGATGTATTCTTGCACAGCGTGTAACTCCATTTACCTTCAGCGATATCAGCTGCTTAGAGGATTTGCTTTCCATGACAAATACAAACTATTTCACCAAGGAGCAGGCAATTATTATTGCGGTTGGTGCTATTGCGTTTGTAATTTTTATGATTGCAATGTTTATCAAGGGACCACGCTATATTGGAAAGAAGAATCCAATCCTGATGCCAATCGCAGTTGCAACAATGCTTTTGGTCGGTGTGCCTTCTGTGACAGAGGTTGTAAAGGCAACTCACGTGGTTGACACCTACTATTCAAACATTGCGCAGGGCTACAAGGATAATGGTCTGATTTACAGCTTTGCGGCTAGTGCGTTGAACAGAGGAATGACAATGCCTGAGGATTATTCGCAGGAGCGTGTCGAGGGAATTGTAACAGAGGAAGCCTTATTAGAGTTAGTGACACCAGAAATTGGCGAGAAGGAAAAACGTCCAAATATTATTTGTATCCTTCTTGAGAGTGTAGTCGACCCAGAGGAAATTGGAACCTTCACAACGAGTGCGGATCCAATTCCATATCTCCATTATCTTGAGGAAAACTTTACCTCTGGCTACTGCAGAGTACCTGTTGTTGGTGCTGGAACTGCAAATACAGAGTTTGAAGTCTTAACGGGAATGAGCGTGCAGTATTTTGGAACAGGAGAATTGCCATATAAGTCGGTTCTTTTGGGACAGGACTGCGAGTCTGCTGCATCAGACCTTTCAAAGCTTGGATATGGAACCCATGTTGTACACAACAATGGAGGAAATTTCTATAGCCGTGCAAACGCCTTCCAAAAGATGGGCTTTGACACCTTTACCTCAAAGGAGTGTCTGAACATTCAGCAGTTTACTCCGCTTGGAAGCTGGGCAGAGGATGACATTTTAGTGGGTGCCACAATCAATGCCATGCTTTCTACACCGGATCAGAGCGATTTTGTTTATACCATCACGGTAGGTACTCATGGTGATTATCCAGCGTACGAGGTGCTTGATACACCTGCATACAAGATTTTAGACTGTGAGTCTGAAGAGAAGACCTATCAGTGGACTTACTATATCAATCAGCTTGCAAAGACCGATCAGTTTGTAAAGAATCTTACGGAGGCTTTAGAGGAGTTAGAGGAAGATACCATTGTGGTTATGTTCGGAGATCACCTCCCTACGATGGGACTTACTGACGCTGATATGGCTTCTGGCGATATCTACAAGACCAAGTACTGGACCTGGAATAATTTTGGATTAGAGAAGCAGGATGAGGATTTATATGCATATCAGCTGCTTGCGAGCACTACCAATCGATTAGATATTCACGAGGGTACCGTTTTAAAATATCACCAGATTCATATGTATGATGAGGATCAGGTTGCTTATATGAATGCAATCGAGATGCTTCAGTATGACCTTCTCTACGGAAAGCGCTATGCATATTTTGGAGAAGACCCATATCCTGGCTCTAACCTTGTAATGGGAATAGATGAGGTTGAGGTGACCAATGTAACGAAGTATCCAAATGCCGGAATGGCGCTTGTGACAGGTGTTGGATTCACCCCGTGGACGCGTGTATATGTCAACGGTGAAAAGGTTGGAACAAGATTTGTAAATGAGAACATTATCACCATCAGCGCTCAGCGCGTCAACGACGGCGATACGGTAACCGTAAACATTCTTGGTGCTGGAGGGACTGTCTTTAGAAGTTCAAATGAATACATCTACATTGATCCAAACGTAGATCATTCAACCGAAGAGACGGAAAGTACCGAATCTACAGAGACAGAAACCTCGGAAGACGAATAAGAATATTAATTAAGAATATTAATAAGAATAAGAAAAGGTCAGAAGGTAACACTTCTGGCCTTTGTTGTATTCGTGAATTTTAACCTTGTACAAGTGTATGAAAAGGCTCATACTATAGTTGTAATTTGTTGAAGTGGATTTGATACGATGAGGAACGTATAATTGAACAAGCTGTTTTCAAAAAATAATCTTATAATAATATTAGCGTTAGCATTGTTTAATTTTGTGTTTTTGTGCGAGGAATTTTGCTTTGATGGTGTAATGGCATTTCTTACGACAGAGAAGGGTGTTGTATATTCGCAAAACATTATTCTTGGTGCCAGTGTTGTTGGCTTTTTGGCATACCCAGTGTTACGTGCTATCTGTAAATATATTCATCAGTATCTGGTCAGTGCTGTGCTAACGGTTGTCTGCGCTGTGTGCATGTTTTTCGTATATGGACATCATACCTATTCGCTAACACTGATAGTAGGTATTCTAGAATACTTGTTATTGGGAATTGCAGGTGCCGCGGCATGTTATTATACGACGCAGATTGTTACAGATCGCAAGCACACGGCACGTATTGTCGGTATTGCCTATGCATTTGGTGTGTTTCTTCAGTTTTTGAATAACAATTTAGTTAAAAGAGAATTGACTCAGACGATAGTCATTGTGATTGGATTGCTTCTTTTAGCTGCGCTCCTTTTGTTCATGAATCGAATTCGCGCGGCAAATCCCGACCAGGTGGAGACGAGGCCTTTATTCCGTAATCAAAACCGGGCAGCAGCAATGCTGGTGCTAAGTGTTGCGTTGCTTACGCTTATTTTTTCAACCTTAGATAATGCAGTAACATTAGTGCATGCATCTGGTTCTTTTAATATTGGTCAGTGGCCAAGACTGATTTTGGCTGTGAGCGGCTTGCTTGCTGGTTTCCTTTATGACATAAAGGAGCGCAGATATATGAGCATAATGATGTATCTGGTTACTTTGATCGCTACGATTTGTGTGGTCGTTATTGAGATGGGCGGCTCTTTTGTGAGCGGGCTCATTATGTTCTATATTTCTGCTGGCTTCTTTGTTGTATTCTTTATGACAAGTTTTATGGATCTTTCATATGATATGCGACAGTCAAGCATATGGGCAGGTATGGGGCGCGCAGTGAATAATCTCTGTGCAATTGCAGCAACTGGTCTATCTGTTTTCTTGCTACAGTCAGATAACAAGATGACCATATTGATCGTAATGCTAGTATTGTTTGCAGCAATCAACGTGACGTTGGTTATTTATCAGCAACAGCGCAAATCATCTAGACAGAACCAGAATGATTTATCAAAAACAGACGAGAACATAGTGGCTGAAGCAAGTACTTTACATTTGGAGGCTTTTGCTGAGACCAATCATTTCACAAAAAGAGAGGCAGAGGTGTTTGCTGCGCTTCTTGATTCTGAAGAAAGCATGCAGGACGTTGCACAAAAGTTAGCAATTTCGAGAGCGGCTCTGTATCGTCACATAAGTTCTATGAACGAGAAAACAGGGACAAAGAATCGAGTGTCTTTGTTAAAGAGTTATTTTGAGTGGAAGGAAGAGTAATAAAATATTGCATTTAATTGCCCAGTGAATTTTAATTCGCTGGGCTTTTTTCTTTGATATTTTTGAATTGAGACATATGTCAACTATTATTTAACTCTAAAAATAGTACAATGGACCTATAATAGTGCTTTATGACTAGAAAAATAAAAAGGAGAAAGTATATGTCTATGTCAAAGAAAAAAGTATTGGCAGGAGTGCTAAGTTGCATCTTACTGCTAACGTCTGTGTTTACAGGAAATCTGTTGACGGCAAAGGCAGGAGAAGGGGACCCGGGTTCTGTAAATATATCTGCTGCTGATTACGCTCCAGATGATCATGGAGAAATGGTCTATGTCGTTAATAGTGATGCTGCACTGGGAACCGTAGTAATCCCAGAAAATTATCATTTCGTTATTGATAATGCTGTAGTATCTGCAGATACGGTAACAATTGCTGCAGGTGGAACGCTTGAAATCTTTGGAGCTGGAAATATAAATGCGACCTCTCTCGTTCCAACACCAGGTGCAAATATGTTTCTGGGCAGTAACGCAAATGTGCCAACAGGACAGACCGTTTATGATGTAACAGGGGAAGCGATTGACATTACTGGAGATGACCAGTGGAACAGTTTCTTCTTTACTTATTTAAGTGATGAATTCTTTACTGGCTGGGGAATTTCACTAGGTGGTGGCGGAGGCGACCCTGTCGGTTATGGGAAAAATGGAATTTTGGCCTTTCACATTAGCCATCCAGAGAACGGAGATGTTCGTTTCAAAATAGGAGATTCCGGTACGGTGTACCGCGTGGGCGGGGACGAGACAAATGATGAGAGTGCAATCATTTCAGCCTTAGAAAACAAGGAATTTACCGCTGGCGAGACCATTACGGTTTGGGCGCAAAAGCATGAAGGTGCCAACGTAAGTCATTTTGATATTCAGATTGATGGATTATCTGTTTTTGCAAATAACGATGAAAGGGAGGCTGCTAAGTTAACTGCGCAGGGAGAAAGCGGATATACCCTTACTGTTCCTATGAGCTATTCCACAAGTCAGCCAATCGAGTTTCAATTTGAATACCTCATCGATGGTGGAGATGGAGGCGAAGGTGGTCCAGGTGGTCCAGGTGGTGATTCTGATTTAACCATTGCTGAGGATACGACACTTTCATCTGCTGAAACGAAAACGGATATCACAGTAACAGCAGGAGTTCTTACAATTGATAATTGTTCAGTACGTGTTGACCATAAATTAGACGTAAAATCAGGTGCCAATGTTGTCGGAACCTCTGCTTCTTCAGAGCTTGTATTTGCTGGACACGCTTTTTCAAGTGGATTGATTTTATATTATTCAGATGGTGAGAAGGCTACTGGCGGACCAGAAGAGAACTATGAGAATCGAGGAGATGGACCAGTGACATTTACCTGGAATGTATCTCTGAGTCGATGGGAAACAGATCAAAGACCAGTCGATGATGGCGGTGGAGATTTGCCATGGTATACCGTATCCTATGGTAGCTCTGCAAACTTAACAACAGAGCATGGCCAGGTATATGCTGAACGTGTTCACATTGGTGATATTACCTACACCACGATTGCAAGTGAGTACAATGCAAGTGAAACAGATAAGATTTACTCAATGGAGGATACTATTTTCCACCAGAAGACTGCAGCGGAGGAGAGTGATCCAACTTATGAGGATCCTTTGACCAGATATGGAATCGGTGGATCTGACGGAGACATTTTTATTCGCAGTGACGTATCAGGAGTTTCTATTGATTTCAAATTTATTCCTGATTTTGGATATCAGCTTACGAATGTATACACAAATGAAAATGAAGAAGATAGAATTCTTGATGAATTTGTTGCTGCATCGGCAATCAGCTCATTTAAATTTGATGTTATTCAGGGACGCAACGTTCACTTTGAAGTAAAATATGAGGCTGTAAGCAATACAGTTACTGGAAATGCAGAGGTTGCATCTTCTGCAAAAATTGCCTCAGCGAATGCAGCTGCAAGTGGTACCTTGGAAATGAAGGTTGACACTGGTACACCAAATACTGCAAATATCCCTGCTGGCGCACAGAGTTTAGCAGCCTATGATATTACTCTGACAAATCTTGTAAGTAAGGGTGGTGGCAGAGGAAACTGGAGCACTGCCTTAGAAGATTTAGGTAGCAGTAAGGCAACTGTAACGATTCCTGTAGAAGATACAACCAACTATACTTATGCGGTTATTCGAGAGCATTCCGGTGAAATTCCAGTTTTATTGGAAGCTACAATCACTGAAGACGGAATTTCGTTTGAGACAAATAAATTCTCGACATATACAATTGTTAAGACCCCAAGAGCTAAAAGTATTGCGGCTGCCGAGATAACACTTGGAACCGAACTGACCTATAATGGAAGTGCACAGACGCAGACGGTTACCAGTGTAGCGATTGATGGCACAGTTCTTGATCCTGCTACTGATTATGAAATTACAAATGCAACCAAGACTTTGGCTGGAACATATCTGCTTACAGTAACAGGCAAGGGCAATTATGTTGGTAGCACAACCAAAGAATTTACGATTGCTAAGGCTACATTAACACCATCAATTAGCGGTACCGCGACAAAGGTATATGATGGAACGGCTACTGCAACTGGGTTATCGATTTCCCTTACTGGTAAGATGGGCTCTGACGATGTAAGTGCATCAGCGCTTAAGTATGAGTATGACAGTGCAACGGCTGGAACAGGTAAGACAATTACAGCTACCGGAATTACATTGCGCGGTTCAACCTTAGGAAACTATGTGCTTAGTTCAGAAAGCGCTACACTTACCTCAGGTGAAATTACGGCTGCCACACCAACGATTACCTTGTCAAACTTAACGGAAACAACACTGGCTCCAACTGGTGTGAAGGCAACCTTGTCGCCAACAGATGCAGGTGCTTCTGTTAAGATTGAGTATGAGGTTGTTAAGACTCCTGCAAAGCCAGCACAGCCTTGTAAATATGCAAATGGCCATCTTGCAACCTGTGCAACAAAGGAAGATGCATCAGCAGCCTGCGATTGCGGCTATGAAGCAACACATGTACATGACTCAGAATGTGGCTTTGCATCAGCAGAAGCTGCGGTTATGGAGTGGACAATCACCAGACCAACTACTCCAGGCACATATAATGTGAGAGCAACGTTGCCAACGCCTACTACCAATCTTGCTGATGTTACAGTGCCTGTAACAGGAGTGTACACGCTGACTGCATATACAGCACCAGCGTCTTCAACTTCAGGAAGTTCAGGCAATGCGAATGTGACGCCTAAGGATAATCAAGAGACCAAGACTGAGGAGAAGAAGCCAGAGGCACCTAAACCAGAGAGTCCTGCGGAAGAAACGCCACAGGAGGTAGTAAAAGCTCCGGAGGTTGTGAAGAATAATGAAAACACAACGACGATTACCATGGGTAGCGACTCCGATAAAAATTGGAATGCGGTTAAGGAAGAGATTACAAAGCAGATTGCAGAGGTGCTTGCAGAAACTGCAGATAGTGCACAGTCGGTAACTCCTGTCATAGCGATTGAGATGAAGGAGGAGAGTGTTGTTCCATCTGAAATTTTCGAGGCAATTAAGGGTAAAGATGTAGAGGTTGCCTTTGAAATGAGCAACGGCATTACCTGGACAATTAATGGACAGGATGTGGTTGCAGACTCCTTCGGAGAGATTAATTTTAATGCATCAACAGGAAATGGTGTAACTGCAATTCCAAATGAACTGATTGCCGGTCTATCTGGTGATAGATTCAGCATGGAGCTTTCTCTTGAACATGATGGTGTATTTGGATTTACAGCAAAGATGACGATCAATGTTAATAAGGAGAATGCAGGAAAATTTGCAAACCTATTCTACTTCAATCCAGAGACACAAGCGATGGAATTTATCTGTGCTGCAGAGATTTCAGAGGATGGTTCGACAGATTTAACCTTTGTACATGCTTCAGACTATGTCATCTTGGTGGATGATGTTCCACTGAGCGCAAATGATAATACGACGTTAGAGCAAGTGAAGGAAATGAACAAGGAAGTGAAGGATGTGGAAGCTGCATCTTTGAAAACTAACTTCTTTGCAAAGAATTTAATATGGTTCGTTGTGATTGGTGTAATTGTGATTATTGTTATCGTGATTTCTGTTTTTGCATTCAGAAAAAAAGAAAACTCTAATCGTTAATTAAAATCACTGTTTATAGGAAAGGGTCAGCCACCTACGGGCTGACCCTTTTTTTGCAAAGAAAGGTAGAACTTCAAGGGAATTAGGTGGTATAATTATTGAGATATACCGTTTTTGATTGTGGGGGATTTGTTATGACAAATGAGCATGATAGTCTTCAGAAATTAGCATGTGAATATATTGCGGAGGCAAAGGAAATCTACTACGAGAATGAGTACAAGGAAGCACTTTCTTTGGTAGAAAACGCAGTACGAATCTTTGAGAATATTAGCGATTATTCTGGCTTCTGCGAATCCTGCAATATCGCTGGTGTTATTTATTCATCGATGGGGAATGAAACGCTGGCAGTGGATTATTATCTGAGAGGAATTCGCGAGGCGCTTGACCATAATGTGATTACGGTTCTTGCGATACTGTATAACAACTTAGGCAGTGTGTTTCAGGAGATGGGGCAGCATGAGGAGGCCCTCGAGTACTTTGAGCTGGCACTTGAAACGATGTCAAAGTTCAGCGAGGAAGAGAAGCAGATGGAGAGATATCCGCTGTATTGTCTGATTCGATATATCAATATTGCTTACTCCAGCAAAATGTTGGGAGATATAGAGAGAGCCTGGAACGCGATTGAGACGGCGAAAAATTATGTATCGGATTCCATTAACCGAGCATATGTATTCAGTTATCATTTGATTCGAGCAGAAGTTTTGTGGGATAGAGGCGAAGAAGCGGCAGCAAAGGAACTGGTTGAACAACTGGTGGTTGATGCAAAGGAAGACCCAAGCATTTTTGTTTCCAACGATGATCCTAGAATTATAGGTCGTCTGCTTGAAAAAATGGAAGACTACGAGAAGTGGGAAAGCTTTTTGAGTACCTACGAAATTTATTGTAAAAAGCAGGATGCCTCCTTCTTTGATTTGATTTTAAACGAGCTGCTTTTGCAATATCACAAGAAGCGTGGAAATACAGAGCGTTATCGAGATCTTGCAGTTGAGCATGTAGAGTTAACTCACAAGCGCCAGCTTGAAATCAGCAAGATTCGTCTGACGGCGATTAAAATCAAATTGGAGCTGGAGCGAAAGAATCGCCAGATTGTAGATGAGCAGGAACTGTTGATGAAGGATGTCCTGACGCAGATTGGAAATCGTTATGCACTTCAGAAGGATGGTGAAACCAAAATCAGGGAGGCAATCGATACGGGCGCAGCAGTTGGTGTGGGCATTATAGACATCGATTGCTTTAAGGTGCTAAATGATACTTATGGTCATTTAAAAGGAGATGAAGGACTTTTCGAGATTGCTCAGATTTTAAAGGAATCTGTGGGTAATCTGGGAGAGGTTTATCGCTACGGAGGCGATGAATTTGTTATGCTCCTTCCGGGTGCAACAGCGAGTGTGATAGAAGATTTAGGACAGAGAATTAAGCTTCAGCTTAAAGAAAAGCAGATTATAAATGAGAATTCTTCTGTGGATAAGTATCTAACCGTTTCTCAGGGGTATGTGGTGAGCACTCCGAAAGAAAGTGCTTCTGTGGAAGATTTTATTGAGAAGGCAGATCAGGCGCTTTATAGGGTAAAGCAGTCTGGAAAAAATAATTATATATGTGAAATGGAGTAATCAAAATGGCAAAGCCAAATAACTTTCATGGTCCAATGAAGACCATGCCAAAGCGAGTAATCAAAAAACCAATGAATCAGAATGAGACCATCAACGTTGACAACAGCAAATTAGAGGAGCTGATGGACCAATATGCGAAGGATAATTCTTCTGAGAATTTAAATGCGCTCGTCAATGAGCTTGTGACAACAAGAGTGTTAATTCCAGCTCGATTAAATGAGCGCAAGCAGCCATTACCTTTGAAGATTAAAGCAAATGGAACGGAAGCATTCTTCCCAATTTTTACTACAAAGAAGCATATTACTGCGGATGCAAAGGCAGAGGCCGTATTAAATATGCCATTTCTTGCAGTCAATGATATTGCGATGAAGGACGCAGAGACAACAGGAATTGTAATCAATCCGTTTACTGGCAATCTCGTACTGAAAAGAGCTCTGATTGAGAAAATTGCGGAGATTGAAGCAAAGAAGGCTGAACTTTTGAAGGCTGCAGAGACCGCGGAAGGTGGAATGCCTGGCAATGTTCTTCAGCTTACCGAAGAGCAGGTCAACGCACTTGAGCGTGTGAAATATGAGCATGTGACCTTAGCGGAGAAATTCTTCAGTGCGCCGGAAACTTTCCTCGATACATTATGTGAAAGAAAAGAGGAGTATATCGACGAGTTGTATGAAGAAAGTTATCAGAACCCAAGACTGTATCCTTATCTGGTAGAGGAGTTTCATGTTATGCCACTCCACATTTCAGATACTCTGCTCGCGGTTCAGGTAGATATGCCAACACGTGATTTGCTTGAAAAGTGCTGCAGACATATTTTCTTTTTGCAGGACACCGAAAAAGATATCTGTAGAATGTTTACGATTGAGGTGGAGCAGGGCAAGAATGTCCTTGCGGAGATGACAAAGGATAAGCATCGCATCTCGCATGGGGCTGCTCCGGTGGAAGGCGCAGAACTTCAGTCCATCCTGGATCTTTTATAAGAACGAGGGTGATATTTATGAGACAGATGGAATTTAAAATGGAGCGCCCAGGTCTGACCAAACCGGGTGAGCGTCTTTCGATTACAGAAAGTAAGCTCCCTACGTCTTATTATTATACGATTGAACATGCGATTGCCATGTCTGGGAACTATCACGTGAGCGAGCGATTAAAGTCTCGCGAGGGAGTTGTGGTAGATGTTCGCGAGACAGATAAAGGTTATTTTGTGACCATGGAATTTGATGAATAGTGCATCAAATAGGGAGAAATTATATGAATCAGACATTATGGAATGACAATTGGCTTTATTGGAGAGAGAATAATGCCTTTGCCCTTATGTGGAATGTAAATGAAGAAGCAGAAAAGGTGACTTTGCCTCACGACGCTATGATTTATGAGCAGCCGTTTGAGGGAAGTATTAACGGAGGAAATTCTGGCTTTCGTGATAGCAGTGTATATTATTACTCTAAGAATTTATATGCCTCAGAGGAAATGCGAGCACAGACTGTGATGCTTCATTTTGAAGGTGTATACATGAATGCTCAGGTATATGTGAATTCTGAGTTTGTGAAGGCTTGCAATTATGGATACACAGGTTTTTATGTGAAATTAGATGACTACTTGAAGTATGGCGAGGATAACGAGATTCGTGTGATTGTCAGAAATTCAGGAATGCCTAATTCCCGCTGGTATTCAGGTGGTGGTATTTATAGAGACGTCTATCTTTTGACAGCTGGTGAGATTTATCTTCGTGCAGATGGATGCAGAATTACGACAGAGTCAGTAGACGATGGCGTTGGAGTGATTCGTGTAGAATCAACAGTAGTAAGTCGTATGAACAATCGAAATGCGATCAATATTCAGTGGAAGGTTTTCGATGCCGACGGAACCGTGGTTGCATCGGAGATGACACCAGCGGCACTTTTCGAGAGAGAAGAGCGCGTGATGCCTGTTCGTTTTGCAATTGAGGATGCGAAGCTGTGGAATGATGAGCATCCATATTTATATACGCTTGAGACAGCCCTCGTTGCTGAAGATGGCAGTGTGCTTGATTCTGCTTCTGAGCGTTTTGGTATTCGTACACTTGCGCTTGATGCAAAGAGAGGGCTTCGCGTCAATGGAAAGACGGTGAAGCTGGCCGGCGCCTGCATTCATCACGACAATGGCCTTGTAGGTGCAGCGACCTACTATGATTTCCATTATCGCCAGATGAAGAAGTTAAAGGAGCTTGGCTTTAATGCGATTCGTATGTCCCACAATCCTGCAGCGCCAGCACTCCTTCGCGCCTGCGATGAGCTTGGTATGTATGTGATGGATGAAGCCTTTGACATGTGGACACGCTGCAAGACTTCAAATGATTATGCAATCGTTTTTGAGAAGTGCTGGGAAGACGACGTCGAGGCGATGGTGAGAAAGGATTACAATCATCCATCTGTCGTAATGTATTCTCTTGGAAATGAAATCCCTGAGATTGGAACCTCGCTTGGAGCGCGCTATGCAATGCGACTTGCTGATAAGATTCGTTCAATCGACAAGACCCGCTTCACACTTACTTCAGTGAATGCACTCTTTGCGGTTGGTCATCTGTTTGGACAGATTATGGCTGATGTAGTAGGTGATCAAATGGAGGTGGATGAGGATGGAAATGTCAATGAGATCATGACCACCTTAAAGCATATTGATCAGGTATTAAATCATCCACTGGTGGACAACTCCCTTGCAGAGGCAGCCGCAGCTACGGATATGCTTGGCTACAACTATATGACTCCAAGATATCTGCGCGATGCTAAGGAACTTCCAAATCGTGTTATGGTTGGTTCTGAAACCTATGCGACTCAGATTACAGAGAACTGGCCACTTGTCAATAAAATTGACAGCCTGATTGGTGATTTCGTTTGGACAGGCTGGGATTATATTGGAGAATCCGGAATTGGTATTCCAAGCTACGACAGATTAGGGGATGGCTTTGGAACTCCATTTCCATGTATTATGGCGTATTCTGGTGATGTGGATATCACTGGATTTGTCAAGCCAGCAGGCCGCCTTGCTGCAATTGTGTTTGGCGCTGAGAAGAATCCACATATTACAACACAGAGTCCAGCTCATTATCATGACTTTGTAAATAAGACTCCATGGGCATTAACCATCTATGAAAACGACTGGACCTATCCTGGCCATGAGGGCGAGCTTTCAAAGGTAGAAGTATATTCTGCTGGAGATGAGGTGGAACTGTTGATCAACGGAAAGAGCCTTGGTAAAAAGCCGGCAGGAGAGGCTGTTGGAAACATTACCGCGTTTGAGGTTCCTTACGAGGCAGGCACACTGACTGCAGTTACCTATGAAAAGGGTGTTGAAATTGGACGCAGTGAGGTGAAGACTGTTGTTGGAGACGCAAAGCTTTCTGTCGAGGTGGAAGAGGCTACCAGAGAAGGAAGGTTGGTTTATATCAACATTGAGAAGAAGGACGCTGCAGGAACTCTCTGCTATGAAGGAGATGAGGAGATTTCAGTGACCTGTGATGACAATGCAGTATGCTTTATTGGAAGCGGTGATCACAGTCCAATCCTTACCTACACCTCGGGAAAGACGAAACTCTTCCATGGCCGTGCGCAGGTAGTTGTTGTAAAGAGTCAGCCATCGGATTGTGTTTCTGTCACAGTCAATGGGGTTGCGCTCACTGTATAAAGTGATATTATGTGTTTGTAATTTAACTTGGAGGGAATACCCATGATTTTAGTTTTAGACGCAGGAAATACAAATATTACCTGTGGAGTTTTTGATGGTGATGACATCAAAGCAACCTTTCGTATAACAACCAAAATTCCTAGAACCTCGGATGAATATGGAATTGTTTTGGAAGAATTATTAAACACAAATAAGATTGAGCACAGCGATATCAAGGATGCGATTATATGCTCAGTTGTGCCAAATATTATGCACTCATTAATCAGCGCTTTAATTAAGTATTTTGAGATTGATCCTCTGGTTGTTGAGGCGGGCATTAAAACTGGAATTCGCATCATCACACCAAACCCACAGCAGATTGGCGCAGACCGAATCGTGGATGCAGTTGGCGCATACGAGTTATATGGTGGTCCGGTCATTGTCATTGATTTTGGAACAGCGACCACTTACGATTTTGTGACAGAGGATGGCGCTTTCGCGGGTGCAATCACTGCCCCTGGAATTCGTACCTCTGCAACGGCTCTCTGGCAGGGAGCGGCAAAGCTTCCGGAAATCGAGATTAAGAGACCAGAGCATGTGCTTGGAAAAGAAACGATCAGCTCCATGCAGTCCGGTCTTGTCTACGGACAGATTGGGCAGACAGAATATCTGATTAAGAAGATTCGTGAGGAGACAGGGTGTTTGGATGCAAAGGTGGTTGTTACCGGAGGACTCGGAAGAATTATCTCCGAGGGTACAGACATGATTGATGTTTATGATCCAAACCTTACCTTAAAGGGAATTAACCTGGTTTATAAAAAACAAAAGAGAAGCAAGGGCTAAATTATGTTAAAGAATAAATGCGTCGTACTGGGTGTGACAGGAAGCATTGCTGCTTATAAGATTGCAAATCTTGCAAGCGCATTAAAGAAGCAGCAGGCGGATGTTCATGTCATTATGACAAAGAATGCGACAAACTTTATAAATCCTATTACATTTGAAACCTTAACAGGAAATAAATGTCTGGTGGATACCTTTGACCGAAATTTTGAGTTCAATGTTGAGCATGTATCTTTGGCGAAGCGTGCGGATCTCTTTATGGTGGCACCAGCTTCGGCGAATGTGATTGCGAAGATGGCGCACGGGATTGCTGACGATATGCTTACCACAACCATTCTTGCGGCAAAATGTCCGAAATATGTTTCTCCGGCAATGAATACCAATATGTTTGAGAATCAGATTGTTCAGGATAATATCGCGCTCCTGAAAAAATATGGCTTCCATATCATTGATCCGGCAAATGGATATCTGGCCTGTGGCGACACTGGCGCAGGTAAGATGCCAGAGCCAGAGGTGTTATTAGAATATATTCTTCAGGAAATTGCGTTTGAGAAGGACTATCTTGGAAAGAAGGTTTTGTTTACCGCAGGACCGACCCAGGAAAAGATTGATCCAGTCAGATACATTACAAATCATTCCACCGGGAAAATGGGATATGCGCTTGCAGAGCATTTTGCCAGACGTGGGGCGGATGTGACACTGGTAACTGGTCCAACCGCGCTTGAGGCACCAAGGTTTGTCAATACCGTTCAGGTGACCTCCGCTGCTGAGATGGCAGAAGCGGTTAAGGGATGCTTTGCAGATATGGATGCGGTGATTATGCCGGCAGCAGTTGCAGACTATCGACCTGCTCATCCAGCTGACGAAAAAATTAAAAAGACAGCAAATGTGGATCTGTCATCGATCGAGATGGAGCGTACAGAGGATATTTTGTCTTATGTGGGTGCACATAAAAAGGCAGGGCAGTTTATCTGTGGCTTTTCGATGGAGACAGAAAACATGCTCGAAAATTCCCGTGCAAAGCTGACTAAGAAAAACGCTGATATGATTGTTGCGAACAATCTTCGTACGGAGGGCGCTGGATTTGGAACAGACACGAATATCGTGACATTAATCACAAAGGACGAGTGCAGGGAGCTTGAGCTGATGAGCAAGGCTGATGTAGCAAAGGCCATCGCCGATGAAATTTTAAAGCAGTTGTAAAAAGAATATTTGCATAAATCAGGAGCCATTTATCATTAGATGAATGGCTCTTTGTGTTTGCAGGAGCGAAAAACCACAAATTGTTGTGGTGGTTAAAATACCAACTTTGGAAAAGTGTTGTTTGGCTGTTGCATAACGCAAAATGAAGGGGTATATTGATAGAAAATAGGACTAAAGTCTTATGCGCTAATGGATTGTGTTTGTTCGTGGGACCGAAAGGAATTCCTATATGTTTGAATACCCTATTGATTTAATTGCAATTCGTGATGAAAAAATAAAAATGCAGGGAACTGTTATCAAGTGGTGGAATGTCAATTTTGTTGATGCAGTCAATCCTGGTGAAGAGAATGGCATGGCACAGCAAGTACAGCCAGAAACTGAGACTGTTTATTCTGCGGATATTCAGGAAACGCATGAGCCACCGCAGGAGGAACTCAGCGAGGAGCAGCTTGAGGCAATTGCACGTGCAAATGAAATCTTTAATCGACTTGAATCAGAAAAGGCAGCTGATGATGCGGTGAAAGCAGCTGAGATTGCGGCAGCGTATGCAGCGCAGGAGGCGGCGGAAGCCGGAGGTGACATGGATAGCATGTACAATGCTGCAACAAACTCATACTCAGGAGCCTATGGAACAGGACCGGTGGATGAGGATACCGCTTCTCAGGCAGCAAGTATTCTTTCTGAGAAGAATGATGCGATGGCGGATTTGATTAGCAGTATTCAAAGTGGTTCATAAAAAGAAGGCATTATTAGAGACACGAGAAATCGTGTCTCTATTTTTGTGTTCAAAACAATTCACTTTTATGATGAACACATTTCATATTTTCACTTTACATCTGCTAGGACAGGGGTATAATGAATACTGTTGTTAATGTTCAATAATTTTCAACTTAAAGATGAACAGAATTGATTAAAGATAATCAGAGCTTATGCTTACTATAATTATATATTATAGAAGACGGACTATAAGATAACTTAGAATTTTATGAACCAAGGAGACAGATAAGATGAGTAAAGATTTAGAAATCAGATGGCACGGCCGTGGTGGCCAGGGCGCAAAGACCGCAGCGCTTCTTCTTGCAGATGTCGCTTTTTCGACTGGAGCGTATGTGCAGGGCTTCCCAGAGTATGGCCCAGAGAGAATGGGAGCACCAATTACGGCATATAATAGAATTAGCAGAAATCCAATTCGTGTTCACTCTAATATCTATACTCCTGATTTGGTTATGGTAGTAGATGAAACCTTACTTGAGGCGGTAGATGTTACTGCTGGTTTAAAGAGTGAGGGCGCTATTGTGATTAATACCCCAAAGAGCGTGGAGGAAGTAAAGCCATTCCTCAAGGGATATCAGGGCGCAGTTTATACCATTGACTGTCGCAAAATTTCTGAGGAGGCACTCGGAAAGTATTTCCCTAACTCGCCTATGCTTGCGGCAGCAGTAGCAGTGAGCAAGGTCATGCCTCAGGACGAATTTATTTCTCAGATGAGGGGCTCTTATGAGCATAAATTTGCAAAGAAGCCAGAGGTCATTGTCGGTAATATGCGTGCACTGGAAATGACTCTGGACGTAATTAACCCAATGCTGGCAAATGCTTAATGAAAGACGAGGATATTTAGATGAGATCAGATGTTACAAAGATAAATGAACAGACCCGTCATCAGGATTTGACGGAGGGATTAATGTTTTTCGGTGCTGGAAGCACAAAGGAATTCAACACCGGTGAGTGGAGAACCTCTACTCCAGTAATGGTTTGGGATAAGTGTAAGCAGTGTTTGCTCTGTGCACCTGTTTGCCCAGACTCTTCCATTCCTGTGAAGGATTCAAAGAGACTTGATTTTGATTTAGACCACTGTAAAGGCTGTGGAATTTGTGTTGAGGCTTGTCCTTTTGACGCAATTGTAATGAAGGAGGGCAAGTAAATGGCAAGAAGAGACAGAATGTCAGGAAACGAGGCAGTTTCCTACGCAATCAAGCAGATTAACCCAGACGTTATGCCTGCTTTCCCAATCACCCCATCTACGGAAATTCCTCAGATGGTTTCGAACTATATTGCAAATGGTCAGATGGATACGGAGTTTATTCCAGTTGAGTCAGAGCATTCATCTATGTCAGCTACCATTGGTGCTGAGGCGGCTGGGGCAAGATCACTCACTGCAACCTCATCTGCAGGACTTGCTCTCATGTGGGAGGAACTTTTACTTGCAGCCAGCAATCGTATGCCATGTGCACTTGCGTTGGTTAACCGAACCTTATCTGGTCCAATCAATATCAACTGTGATCACACCGATGGTATGGGCGCAAGAGACACTGGATGGATTCAGATTTATGCTGAGAACAATCAGGAAGCGTATGACAATTTTGTTCAGGCATATCCAATTGCTGAGGACCCAAGAGTACATCTTCCTATTATGATTTGTCAGGACGGATTTATCACCAGTCATGCGGTTGAGAACATCGAGCTGCTTGAGGATGATGAAGTTAAGAACTTTGTTGGAGAATATCATCCAGAAGAATTTTTATTAAATCCAGGAAAGCCAATTGCGGTTGGACCATATTCGGTTTCCAACTATGCGATGGAGGCAAGAAAAAATCAGTTAGATGCACTTGCTGCATCAAAGGCAGTCATCTTAGAGGTTGCTGAGAAATATAAAAAGTTATCAGGAAGAGGCTTTGGTCTTTTCGAGGAATACAAAACTGAGGATGCAGATTATATCATGGTCATCATTGGATCTGCAGCAGGAACTGCAAAGCAGGCAGTTGACGATCTTCGTGCGCAGGGCAAAAAGGTTGGTGTCTTAAAGCTTAGAGTTTTCCGCCCATTCCCTGCAGCTGAGATTGCAGAGGCGTTAAAGAATGCCAAGGCGGTTGCCATTATGGATCGTTGTGAAAGCTACAATACTCACGGTGGACCACTTGGTGCCGAAATTGAGGCTGGTCTTTATCGCGCTAAGGCAAGTGTTATGGCAGTCAACTATATCTATGGACTTGCAGGACGCGATTTCACAGTCAACCACGTTTATGATATTTTTGCAGAGCTTGAAAATGCAGTTGCAAATGGCACTGAGCCAGAACAGTATCAGTACATCAATTTAAGAAAATAAGAGCAAATGGCAATGTCTATTTGTCAGGGAGATAACAATGGCAAACTATAATTTAAAAGAAGTTATGAATAAACCGGAGCGACTTGCACCAGGCCATCGTATGTGTGCTGGATGTGGAGCTACCATTGGTGTAAGAGCCGTTCTCAGAGCCCTGCATGAGGGAGATAAGGCAGTCATCGGTAACGCGACTGGATGTCTTGAGGTATCAAGCTTTACATATCCATACACTGCGTGGGAGGACAGCTATATCCACAACGCATTTGAAAATGCAGGAGCAACCCTTTCTGGTGTAGAAACTGCCTACAAGGCATTAAAGAAGCGTGGACGTCTTCCACAGGATGAGACCTATAAATTTATCACCTTCGGTGGTGACGGTGGAACCTATGATATCGGATTCCAGTCACTCTCAGGAGCAATGGAGCGTGGCCATGATATGGTTTATGTATGCTATGACAACGGTGCTTACATGAACACAGGTATTCAACGTTCTTCTGCGACTCCTATGTATGCAGATACCACCACCACACCAGTTGGTTCACAGTCAAATGGTAAGATGCAGAATCGTAAGGATTTGGCAGCGATTATTGCGGACCATGATGTTCCTTATGTTGCTCAGACTACATTTACCAACAACTTCCAGGATCTTCATATGAAGGCAGAGAAGGCGATTTATACAGAAGGCGCTGCTTTCCTCAATATTATGACTCCATGTCCACGAGGATGGAGATATGAGACTAAGGATATTATGAAAATCTGTAAGCTGGCAGTAGAAACCTGTTACTGGCCAATGTTTGAGGTGGATCATGGAAAGTGGAGACTGACCTATGAGCCAAAGAAGAAGCTTCCAATCGAGGACTTCCTTCGTGAGCAGGGCCGTTTCAAGCATCTGTTCAAGCCAGAGAACGAAGACTTGCTGGCTCAGTTCCAGGCAGAGGTTGATCGTCGCTGGGATGATCTTTTGTTTAAATGTAACCGCGAGTATTAAGATACAGAAATGAGTAAACTATGACTTTATTAACCTATCAGGTTTTTAAAACTGTTGCGGATATTGGAAGCTTCCATAAAGCCGCAGATATTTTGGGATTAACACCGTCTGCCGTAAGCCACTCGATTTCAACCCTCGAGTCCGAGCTGGGATTTGCTGTGTTAAACCGAAGCAAGCATGGGGTTACCCTGACTAACTATGGGGAGCATCTTCTTCCATATGTAAATGCAGTCTTAAACTCTGATGAAAGCCTTCAGCAGTATATTGCAGAGACCAACGGCTTAAAGCAGGGACGTGTGAAAATCGCATCCTTTTCATCGGTGTGTACCAACTGGCTTCCAAATATTTTGAATTCTTTTATGGAAAAATATGAAGGGATTAATATCGAGGTCTTTCAGGGAACCTACGATGATGTTGCCTATTGGCTGAAAAACGGCGTCGTGGATTTGGGATTTTTGTCGGTATCCGCAGCAAAGGATATTCCGATTGAACCATTGTATCGCGATCCCCTTTTGTGCGTGCTGCCAAAGGGAATGAAGACCAGTGGGAAGACCATGACGATTGAGGAGATGAGAAATCATCAGTTTGTTACCCAGAGAGAGTCTACCGACGCGGATATCCAGAATTTCCTCAAGGAAAATAAGCTGAATATTCAGTCAAATTATCATGTGGTAGATGACCTTGCGACCGTAAAGCTGGTAGAGCAGGGCTTTGGAATCTGTCTGATGCCAGAAATGGTTATGAATGATATCCCATATGAGGTGGATACTTATCCGGTCGAGCCTGCAGCGGAAAGAATTATCGGAATTGCTGCTATTAATCCGGATTTTATGGCTCCTGCGGTGAGAAGTCTTTATACTCATATTATTGAGAATTATAAAACGATAAAAAAATAATTTTGTACAAGGCATAGGCTGCGCATTCGCGTAGCCTTTTGTGTTATGGTGACGAGGAAAATCGACTGCATGCTTGCAGGCAAGGAGATTTGACGACCACTAATCAGGGCGAAACTTGTTTCGCACATGTTATGGTGACGAGGAAAATCGACTGTATGCTTGCAGGCAAGGAGATTTGACGACTACTAAACATAGATGTAACTCGCAAAGCGTGTTTTATCTATGCTATACTAGAGGACATGAAACAAACATTGAATCGTACTGGAGAAAAAAAGAATAAAAAAGATAGAAGCGGCTATCTGTTTTCGAATCAGGCGCTTAGAAAACTGATTATTCCACTGGTGGCGGAGCAGGCGCTTGCAATCTCGGTGGGAATGGCAGACACCATGATGATTTCCAATGCGGGAGAGGCAGCAGTATCAGGGGTCTCTCTGGTGGATATGATCAACATGCTCATCTTTAGCATTTTTGCCGCGTTGGCAACAGGTGGCGCAGTGGTGACCTCACAGTTTATTGGCGCAAAAAAGGAAAAAGAGGCCTGCCGCTCGGCAAAGCAGCTGGTCTATACTGTTTTTTTTGTGGCGCTGATTGTTACCGCGCTTATGATTTTGGCAAGAAAACCAGTGCTACGCCTGTTTTTTGGGAAAATCGAAGACGATGTTATGAAGGCCTGTCTGACCTACCTTGTGATTTCTGCGTTCTCCTATCCATTTCTTGCACTTTACAACGCGGGGGCGGCACTTTTCCGTTCCATGGGAAAGAGCAATGTCACATTTTATGTATCGATTATCATTAATCTGATCAATGTGGCGGGGAATGCAATCTGCGTTTTTGGGCTTAAGATGGGGGTTGCGGGGGTTGCAATTCCTTCACTTGTCTCAAGACTGACTGGCTGTGTGATCATTTTGCTTTTGCTTCGGAACCCAGACCATCAGATTCATTTTGAGCGTGAAAAATATCGTCCCGATTTTACCTTGATTCGAAAGATTTTATATATAGGAATCCCAAGTGGAATTGAAAATGGGATTTTTCAGCTTGGAAGAATCATAGTCGTATCTATTATCGCTGGCTTTGGCACAGTTCAGATTGCGGCAAATGGTGTTGCCAATTCATTAGACGCGATGGGATGCATTATCGGCCAGGGAATGAATCTTGCAATGATTACGGTCATTGGGCAGTGTGTTGGCGCAAATGATGAAGAGCAGGTTCGCTATTACACCAAAAAGCTTTTGGCGATCACTTATATCTCTACCGCGATATTAAACACAATCATTTTAGCGCTCCTGCATCCAATCTTGTCTCTGTATGGTTTATCTGCAGAGACAGAAAAGTTAGCATATCTGCTGGTGTTTATCCATAATCTGACAGCGATTATCTGCTGGCCGAGTGCGTTTGTTTTTCCAAATATGCTCCGTGCCTGCAATGATGTTCGCTACACTATGGTTGTATCCATTGCGTCCATGGTAATCTTCCGAATTGGCTTTGCCGTTGTGTTTGGAATTATGATGGATTTAAAGGCGCTTGGCATCTGGTATGCCATGATTTTGGACTGGCTTGTAAGGATCGCATTCTTCTATGCGCGATATTTTTCAGGGGCGTGGCGAAGGACCGCAAATTTTGTGAAAAACAATTCTTAAAAATTCTTTAAACCGCGCATAATTAGTACTTCTATGCCTTGAAAGAAAACCTATTCTTTGATACCATATATGAGTTAAATTGGAGGATTTATTATGAGTAAAATTATTTTGACTGGAGATCGCCCAACTGGTCGCCTTCACGTAGGCCATTATGTTGGTTCACTTCGCCGTCGTGTGGAGTTACAGAACTCTGGAGAATTCGATAAGATTTATATAATGATTGCAGATGCTCAGGCACTCACCGATAACTTTGATAACCCTGAGAAGGTACGTCAGAATATTATCGAGGTAGCATTGGATTATCTTTCTGCTGGACTTGATCCTGCAAAGAGTACTCTCTTTATTCAGTCTCAGATTTCTGAGCTGACAGAGCTTACCTTCTTCTATTCTGACCTTGTTACCGTATCACGTTTGGAGAGAAATCCAACGGTTAAGAGTGAGATTCAGATGCGTGGATTTGAGCGCAGCCTTCCTGTGGGATTCTTTACTTATCCAATCAGCCAGGCAGCTGACATCACTGCGTTTAAGGCGAATGTTGTTCCTGTAGGAGAGGATCAGCTCCCTATGATTGAGCAGACCAGAGAAATTGTTCGTAAGTTCAATTCTACCTACGCAGAGGTACTTGTGGAGCCAGAAGTTATGCTTCCAGAAAATGAGGCCTGCAACCGCCTTCCTGGTACTGATGGAAAAGCAAAGATGTCAAAGTCTCTCGGCAACTGTATTTATCTTGCAGATACCGAAGAAGATGTTAAGAAGAAGATTATGAGTATGTACACAGATCCTACGCATCTCCAGGTTTCTGATCCTGGTCATATCGAGGGAAACACGGTGTTTACCTATCTTGATGCGTTCAGCAACCAGGGGCATTTTGAAGAGTATCTTCCTGACTATGCAAATCTTGATGAACTCAAGGATCACTACAAGCGTGGTGGACTTGGCGATGTCAAGGTAAAGAAGTTCTTAAACTCTGTTCTTCAGGAAGAACTTGCACCACTTCGTGCAAGAAGAAAGGAATTCGAACAGGATATTCCTGCAGTATATGAAATGTTAAAGAAGGGCTCTGAGGTGGCTCGTGAGACCGCTGCACAGACCTTATCAGAAGTAAAACGCGCAATGCGCATCAACTACTTTGATGATCTTGAGCTTATTAAGGCACAGGCAGAGAAGTATAAGGGCATTGAATAAAAGAATGCCAATGGAAAAAGGAGAAAGAATATGAAAAAAGTAGTTCGCGTCATTGCACTTGTTCTTGTGGCTGCCTGCATGTTTGTGGGCTGCGGCAGTTCTTCTGGCAAGAATAAAACAAAAACTATTGATAGTGAGGCGCTGTTTGAATCCTTAAAGGGACTTGAGTTCTCTGATGAAATGCAGGATTTGGACAGTATGATTGTAAGTATGTATTTTGACATTGATGAGGATGTCACTGCGTATGCATACAAGAGCAAATCTTATACTGCTGATATCGTTGCTGTATTTGAATCTAAAAATACCAACGTTGCAAAAGAAACAAGAAAAAAGATTACAGAATATCTTGCTGATTCTGAAGAAGAATTTACAAAGTATTCTGCTGATGAGGCTACTCGCTTAAAGAGCGCGTATGTATTTAATAAGGGAAAATATTCAGTGCTTATCATTTGCAATGACATTGATGCAGCAAAGGAAATTGTTGAGGCAGCTTTTGAATAAAGCTCTCAAATCTGTGTATTGGCAATAAAAGCATTCAGGAATATTTGCTTGAATGAGATGGAGATTAGAGGAATTATGAAAAAAAGATTATTAGTAGCAGTATTAGCGCTTTCTATGGTTGCAACCTTATTTGCGGGCTGTGGAAAGAAGGATAAAAAGGCTGGAAATTCTGTTGACGGAACTGAGGCTGGAACTGAAGTTTCAACAGAAAATGGAACAGAAGTTCAGGATGAACCACCAGTGAATGTTCCAGAGATTACATCAAACGAAGAAGTAAAGCAGTTTGACAGCTGCCTTATGGTAGGAGATACCTGCTATGAGTTATTCAACTACAACGATGACAGAGCATCTGATTATGCAAAGGTTGTAAACTATCTCGCAGCACAGCTTGATGGCAAGGCAAGAGTCATCGATGTCATTGTTCCAATCAGTACTCAGGTTACCTTCCCAGATAACCTTGAGGCAAAGACCTGTACTGGACTTGATACGGTAAAGGATATTGCAGCAAAGTTTGATGACAATGTTGTAGCGGTAAACCCAATGAATGTTCTTTTAGAGCATCGTACCGAGTATATTTACTATCGTACGGATCATCACTGGACAGGACTTGGCGCATATTATACCTACAGCGAATTCTGTAAGCAGGCAGGTTATGAGTGCCCTGATATTTCTCAGTACACCGAGCGTTCTTACGAAGGCTTCCTTGGATCTTTCTACAATGACAATGGAAAGCCAGAAAACTTAAAGAACAATCCAGATACTGTTTACGCGTATGTTCCACTCAAATATGAGACAGCAACCATGACTGTTACTGACAAGAAGGGACAGACCTTCAACTGGCCAGTTCTCTGCGATGTATCAAATGTTGCAGCAGGTAACAAGTATGGAACCTTCATCTGTGGAGATAACCCATACACTGTGATTGAGAATGCTGGAATTACAGATGGCTCAAGCTGTGTAGTAATCAAGGAATCTTTTGGTAACGCGTTTGTACCTTATCTGTTAGACAACTATCAGACCGTACACGTAATTGATTATCGCTACTGGGATGGAAAGCTCATCGATTTTGTTAACGAAAATGGAATCAATGATGTAATCCTTTGCAACAATACTTCTATGATTCGTAGCAAGAAGGTTGCAACCCTTGCAAATTTAGTATTTTAAATAAAAAATGCCGCTGCTATGCGGCATTTTTATTTTAATATCAAATTTGCCCCTGGAAGCGACCACTTGCTCCTTCTGGGAGAACAAGGCCGGTCTCGGTGACAGGGAGTCCGATTTCTTCGGCGGTAAAGACTCCTTTGTACTTCTTGAGGGCGGTCTGCATCATGTAGGTAAGAACTGCAGGCTGAAGGCCTGTGGTGTAGGAGTTGATCAGGAAGAAGAGAGGTTCCTTAGTTAAAAGCTGCTCGCAGAGAAGCACGAGTGGGTAAACCGAATCTTCAATTTTCCAAATTTCTCCTTTGGGTCCACGGCCGTAGCTTGGTGGGTCCATAATGATAGCATCGTATTTGTTGCCACGGCGGATTTCGCGTTCTACGAATTTCACACAGTCATCTACAAGCCAACGGATTGGTGCATCGCCAAGTCCGGATGAAACCGCATTCTCCTTTGCCCAATTGACCATGCCCTTTGATGCATCCACGTGAGTGACACTTGCGCCAGCGGATGCAGCTGCTAAGGTTGCACCGCCTGTGTAGGCGAATAGGTTGAGGACCTTGATCTCGCGATCAGGGTTCTTTTTCTTTGCTTCATATATAATAGAAGAAAACCAATCCCAGTTCGTTGCCTGTTCTGGGAAAAGACCTGTGTGCTTGAAGGCAAATGGTTTTAAGTGGAAGGTAAGCTTTCCTTTATTATAAGGTCCATCAATTGGAAGCTGATAGTTGATGGCCCATTCTTCTGGCAGATTGAAAAATTCCCATTCACCACCGCCCTTGCTGCTGCGGTGATAGTGTCCATTCTTCTTTTTCCAGTTTGGATTTGAATGGTCGGTGTTCCAGATGACCTGAGGGTCTGGTCGAACCAGGTTATATTCCCCCCAGCGCTCGAGCTTCTCGCCGCCGGTACAGTCAATGACTTCATAATCTTTCCAGTTATTAGCAATCCACATATGTGATCCTCTTTCTTCTATAATAATGTTTTTTATTAGTAGCATCATTTGTGTTCGAAACAAATTGCAATGAGTTTCTTCTATATATACTATATCATCTTTGGCATGATTGTATATTTGCAAATTGCTTTCCTATTATATAGAAGAAATGAAGAATTGACAATTCCAAGTTGATGGGGGCTGATTATGACTGAAATAATAGGTTATAAGTAGGGAACATAGGTGGAATAAACATCATAGGGCTTCTAATTTTGGTTCATCACTTTCGATTACCTCTTTTTAGCCTTTTGTTAGGAATGGAAGAGGTATTTTGAAAGGCTCGTTTTGAAAAATACCTCTTATAACAAGTTCTGCCTCTATTGAAGGGGTATTTTGGGGTGGGATTCTGCGACTTTACCTCTGAATTAAAAATGAGAAATAAAAGAGAGGTATTTATTGTAGAACATTGCCTCTGTACACGTGCATTCATTTGCTAACAGAGGTAGCACTTAGAAAAAACATGTAAAAATTACCACATCAGTTCTATTAATAGAAAAGTAGAGAGGTAATTTCAAAAAAGGCATTGAGAAATTACCTCTCTAGTATTGCTTGTATGTACAATTAGAGGTAAAAACAAAAATGACATATGAAAATTACCCCGCGGACAGCATTTGTAAAAACTAACAGAGGCAAATCAGAATTTAGTTTCACAATAGGAAAAACTTAATCTGATCATGCATCTGCAGTTGAATTTGAAAAAAGTTGCAGGATTGAAAAAATGCGTGTATAATCCCTTTTGCATCCATATAGGAAAAAGGTATGAAAAAATGCATAAAAATATTTCACAAAAATGAAGTAAAATTTATGTGAAAAATGTCTTGCAATTTGTGAAAACCATGCTATAATGGATGTTGCTGTGGCATGATAGCTATGAAGTTTGAAGTTACTACCCACGCGGTAGAGAATTCGGCGGAGCGAATGTCAAGTTAGGAAACTGACGACAAGTGACAGTACAAACAATCGTCTACGAAATGTAGAAACAACGTGTTGGTTCGAAAATGAGTTGCAGTAGGACACACACGGAGAAGTGTACAGTCACCACTTGTCGCATCGAAATTTTTAATGCGAAAAGCAGGCGGGTTTTTTTATGGCAAGTCAAGTAATGTGAATCACTCTCAAGGCGTATTATCACCAATTAATAGATTCAAGCCCAAAGAAAATCAT
>JAZUGV010000062.1:0-4666 GCA_045641385.1 Agathobacter sp.
GAATGACATTATTTCTTCTTTTTGGCAACAGTCTTCTTCGGGCCCTTCCGAGTTCGTGCGTTTTTCTTGGTATACTGACCGCGAACAGGCAGACCTCTTCTATGACGGATACCGCGGTAGCAGCCGATTTCCTGAAGACGCTTGATGTTCATAGCGACTTCACGACGCAAATCACCTTCTACTAACTGTGATTCATCGATCACTGCAGCAATTCTCTTTACCTCATCATCGGTAAGATCTTTGCAACGGGTATCAGGATCAACATTTGCATCTGCAAGAATACGTGTAGCGCTTGGTCTACCAATACCATAAATGTAAGTAAGACCGATCTCTACTCGCTTTTCTCTAGGTAAATCAACACCTGCAATACGAGCCATTAACTCATCCTCCAAAAATTACTTTATGCACTGCAACACATGCACTAAACAAGCCGAAAACACAGCTGCGGTTGCACGCCCTGAAATGTGTGTGTTTTCTATGATAAATAGATGAGGGACGGACCCCATCTACAGCCGCTTTCTAGTTTCTTAACCCTGACGCTGCTTATGCTTAGGGTTCTCGCAAATAATCATAATAGCGCCTTTACGCTTGATTACTTTGCATTTTTCGCACATAGGCTTAACTGATGAACGAACCTTCATGCTATGCTCCTTTCTTGTCACGACAAAATCCGCGGGTTACCCCACAGACACGCTTTAGCATTATATCAACAGCCCTCGACGGTGTCAAGGACTTTTTTCCTATTTTATTTATCTCTCCAGATGATACGACCCTTTGTCAAATCATAAGGTGACATCTCTATTGTAACTTTGTCTCCAGGAAGGATTCGAATAAAATTCATACGAAGCTTTCCAGAAATATGAGCAAGAATCTGATGACCATTCTCAAGCTCTACCTCAAACATAGCGTTTGGAAGTTTCTCAAGAACTGTTCCTTCTACTTCAATCACATCTGCTTTAGACATAGGTTAAATATCCTCCTTAAGGCCAATCGCCTTCTCATAACTTTTTATTAGATGAGCAACTTTTTCATCTGTGAGATTAATAACTTCTTCTCTTTCTTTTTCTATTTCAGCTGGCAATTTATTGATTGCCTGAATATGTTTTTTTGCCTTGACTTTTGGCTTATCAATTTTCTTTGTAGTTCCATTGACAAGAGTAACAGTATTATCTGTTTCTTCTATTACAAGATAAATTTTATTCTTATCGTGACCTGCTAAAGATTTTGCCATTATCATAACGCACCTCTTTCACTTGGGGTAAGAGTGAGTATTTCAGGCTTACCTTCTGTAATAAGAATAGTGTTTTCATAATGAGCTGCCATAGAACCGTCTAGTGTTACCACAGTCCAGTCATCGTCAAGCCATTCAACCATTTCCGTACCTGCTGTTATCATTGGTTCAACTGCAAGAGTCATACCCGGTTTAAGCTTAGGTCCCCTGGTTTTCTTTCTGAAATTTGGAATCTCTGGCTCTTCATGAAGCTTGGCACCTACACCATGACCACAAAGATCTCTGACTATACCGTAGCCAAAACTACTACAGTAATCATCAATAGCGTTTCCGATCTGATGAAGATGATTTCCTGGCAGGGCCATTTCAATTCCTTTGAAAAAGCTCTCCCTTGTTCTCTCCACGAGGAGTCTTGTCTCTTCTGATACTTCACCCACAATTACAGTTCTCGCTGCATCAGAATGATATCCTTTGTAGATTACTCCGATATCAAGACTAACTATATCTCCATCAAGGATAATACAATCCTCTCTTGGAATGCCATGTACTACCTCTTCATTGATAGAAACACATACGGCTGCCGGATATCCGTAAAGACCAAGAAATGATGCTTCACACCCATATCCTTTTATTATTTCCTGACATCTTCTGTCTATTTCAAGAGTAGAGATTCCAGGAACGACCTCCTTAGCCAAAGCTTCATGTACTTCGCCAAGGATTCGCCCTGATTCTCTCATCAGTTCGATTTCTCGATCTGATTTAATTATTATTGCCATCTTAACTTAGCCTAATAAAGCCACGATGTTTGCAAAAACCTCCTCCATAGGAACGGTACCGTCCACGGTATGAAGGATGCCCTGTCCCTTATAGTAATCAATAAGAGGCTGTGTCTGATCATGATATACTGTAAGTCTTTTCTGAACAGTTTCTGGCTTGTCATCGTCGCGAAGAATAAGCTCGCTTCCACAAGTATCGCAGATGCCTTCCTTCTTAGGAGGAATTGAAACAAGGTGATATGTTGCACCACAGTTTACGCATGCACGACGTCCACCCATACGGTTTACGATATTCTCATCTGGAACATCAACATCGATAGCGTACTCCATTTTTTCACCTATCTTTGCAAGTGCATTTGTAAGTGCCTCTGCCTGAGGAATGGTTCTAGGGAATCCATCAAGAACAAATCCGTTCTTACAATCATCTTCCTGAATACGATCCATAACAAGATCACAAGTAAGCTCATCAGGAACTAATGCACCCTGGTCCATATATTCCTTTGCTTTCTTTCCAAGCTCAGTTCCGTTCTTTATATTTGCACGAAAAATATCGCCAGTAGAGATATGAGGAATGCTATACTTTGCTGCAATCTGTTTTGCCTGAGTACCTTTTCCAGCACCAGGAGCTCCCAACATGATGATCTTCATAGACTTCTCCTTTTCTTCTGTAGTAAAAAATCCTTAAAAACACGTAAGGGGAGACACAGAAACTGTATCTCCTCTATACGTAAAATACTTCATTATGCGCCAAGAATGCTCTTGTAAGTACGCTGACGCATCTGTGACTCAACCTGAGCCAAGGTCTCGGTAATAACACCTACAATAATGATGAGTGAGGTGCCGCCAAAGGATACTGATGCTCCAAATACGCCATTAAAGAAAATAGGAATAAATGAAACAATTGCAAGTCCTATAGCACCGATGAATACAACATAATTAAGTATTCTGGTGAGATACTCTGTGGTAGCTTTTCCTTCACGAATACCAGGGATTGTACCACCACCACGCTTAAGATTGTCTGCAATCTCAATTGGATTAAAAGTAATTGAGGTGTAGAAATATGCAAAAGCGACAATGAGTAAAATATAAATCACAAGACCAATATTGTAGATTGGCTGCTGTGGGTTGCACCAGTTAGACTGTGACATACCAGATAAAACTTTACCCCAGAATCCAGTTCCACCATTTTTGCCAGTAAGCTGCATAATGATAACTGGTGTCTGAAGAATAGACTGTGCAAAAATAACTGGGATAACTCCTGCTGTATTGACCTTCATAGGAAGCTCAGACTTAGCAGTACCAGCTACTGTTCTACCCTGCATCTTTCTAGAATACTGCACAGGAATCTTACGAACACCTGATGAAAGCAATATTACTAAAACAATGGTCAAGATGATGATTGCCAGAATAATTATTGCAGATAAGGTTGCCTTTGGAATAGTTTTTCCTGCAACAAACTGCTCCCATAAAGAACCAAGGTCCTGTGGAATTCTGGAAATTATGTTGATGGTAAGGACGATGGAAATACCATTGCCGATACCCTTATCTGTAATCTGCTCACCGATCCACATAAGAACAGCTGAACCAGCTGTAAGTGTAGCGATACATGAAATTACATAAAGAGCGTTGAACTCAGTAAGATATCCACTTCTTCCAAATCCAATTGCCATTGCGGTTGACTCAATAAGAGAAAGTGCAACGGTCACATATCTGGTGATAGAAGCGATTTTCTTTCTGCCCTCTTCACCATCTTTGTGCATCTCCTCAAGCTTTGGAATAGCTATTGTGAGGAGCTGCATAATAATTGATGATGTAATGTATGGGGTAATGTTCAATGCAAAAATTGACATGTCCAAAAATGATCCGCCAGTGATTGCATCAAAGAAGTCCATTGATGAACCTGCCTGTTCGAACCAATTTGCGAACACGCCAGAAGCCACTCCTGGGCAAGGAAGCTGACTTCCAAGTCGAATGACTACAAGCATTGCAAGAGTATAGAGTATTCTTTTACGAACATCTGGATTCTTGAATGCGTTTCTAATTGTTTGAAACATTAGATTACCTCTGCGCTACCGCCTGCTGCTTCGATTTTTTCCTTAGCTGATGCTGAATAAGCATTAACCTTTACATTGAGCTTCTTAGTAAGCTCGCCGTTGCCAAGAATCTTTACTCCATCACGTGGGTTTGAAACAATACCCTGCTCGATGAGAGCATGTACAGTTACTTCTGCGCCATTGTCGAATACTTCAAGAGCAGAAACATTGATACCGATAATCTCCTTAGAGTTACGGCACTTAAATCCACGCTTTGGAATACGACGGTAAAGAGGCATCTGGCCACCTTCGAAACCTGGTCTAGGTGCTCCTGAACGAGCCTTCTGGCCCTTATGGCCCTTACCTGCGGTCTTTCCGTTACCTGAACCGTGACCACGACCACGTCTGAAGTTATCGCTCTGAGTAGAACCCTCAGCTGGCTTTAAATTAGATAAATCCATGTGGCACCTCCTATTAAATTTCTTCTACCTTAACCATGTGGCGAACCTTCTGGATCTGACCACGAATGGCAGGACTGTCTTCACGCTCGATAGACTGGCCAATCTTACGAAGGCCCATAGCCACGATGGTCTTAACGGTCTTTGGAACCTGACCAATCTTAGACT
>JAZUGV010000063.1:0-36115 GCA_045641385.1 Agathobacter sp.
CAATCAGTTGAGCAAATAAAAGTAGACCGAGAGATGAGGAGGCGCTTTATGCTTTTAGAAGAAATCAAAAAAGAAGAATTTAACGCCGGTTTAGAACAGGGCCTTCAACAGGGCCTCCAGCAAGGTCTTCACCAGGGACAGGTAGACTTAGCTTCTGCAATACAGGAACTTCGCGCAGGAAAGACTCCAGAGGATTTGATAAAAGATGGAATTTCAGAGGCAACTGTGGAATTGGCAAAAACCTTAAAGTAAAAAGAATATGACCACAATATTTCACCCCTCGGTTTCCCGAGGGGTGAAGAAGGAAATATGAAAAAGAAAATTGTAAATATAGAAAAGAAGTTGTCGCCTCTTCTTTGATAATTACACTATAAATTTTTTGCAGATGAGAAAACACCACGAAATTTTATTTCTGGTGTCTTTTTTTTATTTCATTTTATTTTCAAAGAGAATATTTGTTGTTCAGCATTTCTGGACGCAGGTATAAGAATTGATTAAAATAAGACTTATTAGGGCGAATTATGACTATATTTGAGGGTAAGAATATGATGGAAAATGTAAAAGATATGATCAAAGAAAAAGTGGTAGATACCGTGATGGATAAACTGAAGGATAAAGCGAAGGATAGTAGCCAGGAAAAAGTGAAAACAGGTCTCGTCATGGAAGGTGGAGCGATGAAGGGCTTTTTCACCTGTGGCGTAATTGATGTGATGATGGAACATGGGATTACCTTTGATGGAGCGATCGGAGTATCTGCGGGAGCCTGCTTTGGATGCAATTACAAATCGCATCAACCAGGTCGTGCAATTCGATACAACAAAAAGTATGTGCACGATAAACGCTATGCAAGCCTTCACTCGTTGATTACGACAAAGAATTTCTATAATGTTGATTTTTGTTATCACACACTTCCATTAGAGCTGGACATTTGGGATGCAAAGACCTTCTATTCGGATCCAATGGAATTTTATGTAGTAGCTTCAGATGTGGAAACGGGAAGAGCTGTTTATCATCGTTGTGATGGACCAATTGAGCGAGATTTAGACTGGATTCGTGCATCAGCTTCAGTACCAGTGGTATCACAGGTGGTTGAGATTGGGGACCGTAAGCTTTTGGATGGTGGAATCGCAGACCCAATTCCTGTGAAATATTTTGAGAGCAAGGGTTACGAAAAGAATGTAGTCATTCGCACCAAGCCTCGTGATTATGTGGATCAGCCAAAGAAGGCTGCAATTGCTTTAGAAAAGCTCGTACTGCGAAAGTTTCCCAAGTTTATTCGTGCTCAGCAGCTGCGTCCAAAGGTGTATATGGATACGGTAGATTATCTTGATGAGCAGGAGGCAGCTGGCAAGGCCTTTGTTATTTGCCCACCTGTACCGCTGAATATTGGTGGTAAGGCAAAGGATGAGGCAGATGTGGAGCGTGTATATCAGATTGGACGCAAAGAAGGTGAGCGCGTCCTGGAGGAGTTAATAAAGTTTTTGCAGTAGCATTCGCTTGAACATATTGTAAAATACCGCAACCCCAGACATGGGCTAAACGCTCCTGCCTGGGGTTGTTCCATAATATTTTTTATATCGATCAATAAAGTGAGATTCAGAGCAAAAGCCAAACTCGTAGGCCACCTGGTTGACAGGGATGGATTGTTCTAGTCTCACTTTTGCTGCTTCTAGCTTCTTTTGGGTAATATACTGCGAAAGCCCAATTCCCATCTCCTTTTTAAAAAGCGCAGAGAAGTAGGCTGGTGATACCTTTGCATCTTTTGCAATTTCTCCTAATGTTAATCTTCTGTGGAGATTCAGGTAAATGTAATGCAGAGCGTGGCGCACAACCGGTGAATTTGTTTGAGATATGCGCGCCTGATAAACCATATAGGTTAACTCTTCAAGCTTCTCACCTAAGAAGATAAATATTTTCTCTTCGTCATTTTCAGAGTCAACAAATCGAATACACTGGTCGCTTAAATTAAAGCAATCGGTTTCATCTGCCCCTCCTAAAATAGCGTAATGCGTGGCAATGGAAATTCCGCTGACGGCCCAGTACTTAAACTGGCGGCTGTTATTTGCGGACATATTTCCCATGACAAAACCCGAATTGACATAGTTTTCATATCCGAGGCGAACCTTCTTTACATTTCCCAAGCGAATTTGTTCAAAAATCTGATATTCATAGTAAAAGGCGGTATGACTCTGTTCCAGCTCGCGCTCCTCATAGAGGGGCTCCGAGAAGGCAGGGAGTGTTTTGTATACCTTTGTGGTTCGATTTTTGCGCACGTTATTTTGAGGTGTCATAAAAATTTCTCCAGAATCATTTTGAAGGTGTTATTTTGAATGCAAGAACATAAAAATATAATACTTATCGTAATTATATGATATTTGCGTGAATAAGAAAAGTGTACACTGTTTATATAAAATAATCCTTGAGTATATGTTTGAGGGAGTGAAGATGGAAAATTCAAATTTGATTTTAAGTGAGCTTTCGGTGGAGGAAAAGGCTGCCCTGGTTACAGGAAATGGTTCCTGGAAAACAAAGGATCTGGGAGGAAGGATTCCTTTTGCGACTATGAGCGATGGACCGCATGGCCTTCGCAAGCAGGAGGAGGAAGAGTATGCCGACATCAATAAGAGTAATGTAGCGACCTGCTTTCCGACAGGCTCTGCGCTTGCTTCTGCCTGGAGTGATGAATGTGTTTCAAAAGTGGCAGAATCAATTGCAAGAGAGGCAAAGGCAGAGAAGGTGTCCGTTGTTTTAGGACCTGCAATCAATATTAAAAGATCACCTCTGTGTGGAAGAAATTTTGAGTACTATTCTGAGGATCCTTATTTGGCAGGACATCTCGCGACAAGCTATGTAAACGCAATGCAAAGGAATGGGGTTGGAACCTCGCTCAAGCATTTTGCTGTGAATAATCAGGAGACACATCGACAGACCTCAAACAGTATGATTGAAGAACGTCCACTGCACGAAATTTATCTGCGCGCGTTTGAAATGTGTATCAAAAATGCAAAGCCTGCGACGGTTATGGCTTCCTACAACCGCATCAATGGTTCTTATGCCTGTGCAAACAAATGGCTGTTAAAGGACATGCTACGCGAGAAGTGGGGCTATGAAGGCACGGTGATTTCAGACTGGGGTGCTGCTGTCAGAATCACAGATTGTATTAAAAACGGTATGGGCCTTGAGATGCCAGATTCAAATGGCTATCACACGAAGGAGATTTTAGAGGCTCTTCAAAATGGCTCGCTGACAGAAAGAAGCTTAAATGAGGCGACAAAGCAGGTGATTGACATGGCTCGCAACTATCCAACACCGGAGACAGCCGTTCCTTGCGATTACAAAAAGCATCATGAGGTTGCACGCGAGGTGGCGGCAGAAGCGGCAGTACTGCTAAAGCATACGGATGCGCTTCCACTTCAGGCAAAGGATAAGATTTTAATAATCGGCGAGATGGCGGAGCACAATCGTTTTCAGGGTGGTGGAAGCAGTCATATTACGACACTTCCTTGCAAGAGTTCGCTGGAAGCGTTGAAGGACTGTGGGTTTGATATCACCTATGCTTCTGACATATCTGCCCTTGCAAAGCTGGAAGTAAGCTTAAGCCAGTTTGATAAAATATTATATTTCTGTGGTCTGACGGATTCGTTGGAAAGTGAAGGCTATGATCGTGAAGGTTTGGAACTTCCTATGGAGCAGCAGTCGACAGTTGAATATTTGACCTTAAACCATAGAGCAGTGATATTGGTTACCTTTGGTGGAGCACCATTCATTGTTCCTCATCTTGATGAGGTGTCGGAGGTGCTTCATATGCATCTGGGTGGACAGGCTGTTGGAGAGGCCTGTGCCGAACTATTGGCGGGGAAGAAGGCTCCTTCAGGAAAGCTGGCGGAGACCTGGCCACTTGCACTGTCGGATCTGCCGAATGCAGATTATTACGCGACTGGTTCAAACAATGTGCCTTATGTTGAGAACATTTTTGTGGGCTATCGATATTTTGATACCTATGGTGTTCCGGTGCAGTTCCCATTTGGACATGGATGCTCTTATACGAACTTTGTTTACTCTAACCTTCACATCATTAACCACGGAAAAGGAAGTGAGAATCGCAAAGGAAATGATGATTGTGAAACTACAAAAATTGAGGTGGTTTATGATATCACAAATGCAGGTACGGTGACCGCTTCAGAGGTGTCACAGATTTATGTGCTGCCAAAGAATTCTGGCACATTTCCGCGAGAAGCAAAGCGCCTGGCGGGTTATCACAAGGATGAGATTATCCCTGGAGAGACCAAGCGGGTTCGCGTCATTTTAGATGACAGGGCTTTTTGTGTATATGATACAAAGGAGCAGAGCTTTGTTGAGATTGCAGGGGATTATGAGCTTGCAGTTGGCGCATCCAGTGTGGATCTTAAATTACAGGATTCAGTGACCATACCAGGACACAATCATAAGCTTCCAGAGATTTTGGTGGAGCGTGCAACAGGAAAGCTTTCGTTAAGCTTTAGCGACTTTTTAACTCGTTATGAAGCAGAGGCGAATGCACCTTCGTGGAATGGACTGGAGCAGATGCCAAATTTTGATAAGTTTAAAAAGGGCGAATACACCAAGTATGATTCTATGGAAGTGATTTGCAGAGCATCCTGGCTTGGACGAAGAATCTTAAACCTTCTGATGAAGCTTGTTCCTATGATTACAAAAGCTCCAAAGGATGACCCTGCATCGAAGATGATTGTCTGTGCAATGTGTGAGGCGCCACTTGACAGTCTTTTGTCTGTGAGTGGTGGAGCCGTAAAACCAAACCTGGTGGAGTCGCTTGTGTTACACGCAAATGGTCATCCGTTGAAAGGGATTGGAAGACTACTAAAGGGTAATTAGTTTTTATATTGGGGGATATATGAATAAATTAGATAATCGCACGAAATGGTGCTATACAGTGGGCGCTACGGGAAGAGACATGGCCTATGCGCTGGTCAGCATGTTTTTGCTAACCTATATTCAGTATACGATGTCACTAACAGTGGCACAGTTTGCCGTCATCTCTGCCATCATTGTGGTTTGTATGATATGGGATGCCTTCAATGATCCTTTAATGGGATTGATTATTGAGAAGAGTCATTTGAAGCTTGGCAAATACAGACCCTGGATATTACTTGGAATGTTTTTGAATGCCTGCGTGATTATTGCGCTCTTTAGCATTCGCCCAACAGGCTGGGCATTTGTGGCTTTCTTTGGTGTATTTTATCTCTTATGGGGAATGACCTATACGATGAATGATATTGCTTATTGGGGAATGCTTCCAAGCTTAAGCTCGGACCCAAAGGAGAGAGATACGCTGGTCACTCTGATGAGCATATTTATTTGTATCGGTCAGTTTGCTGTTGCAGGACTTCTTCCAACGCTTGTAGCAGGAAATGCGGTGAAGGCTTATCGCATGGCTGCACTGGTGATTGCTGGCTGTTTTGCGGCGTTTCAGCTATTAACCTTCTTTGGAGCGAAGGAAAGACCAAGAGCAGTAAATGCCTCTGAGGAGCAGCTCACCTTAAAAAAGATGTTTAAAATCTTTGCAAGAAATGACCAGCTGATTCCAATGGCAATTGCATCCTTCATTTTCAACATTGGAAATAATCTTTTGATTGCCATCGGAATGAACTTTTTCTACTTTGAGTTTGGATACAAAAGGGGAGGCGACCTGGTATTTTTGTTCACGGTAATGTACGGCCTAGGAACTTTGATCTCTCAATGTGTATATCCGCTTTTCATGAAGCTTGCGAATCGTGCAAAGGTTTATCTTGCTATGACAATCCTTGTGAGCGTGGCATATCTGGGCCTTCTCGGATTTGGATATATTCTTCCACGTAATGTGGTGCTTTTAAATGCAATTGGATTTCTTATTTTCTTTGCGCAGGGCATGAACAACCTTTTGATTATTGTAATGCTCAATAATACGATTGAATATGACGAGGTGAAGTTTCATGAGCGTCACGAGAGTATTATCTCCGCAGTGCGTTCTTTTTCAACCAAGCTTGCAAGTGCACTAAACCAGGGAATCATTGCACTCATATTGATTGTTTCAGGCATCTATAGTATCAGTCAGAAGATTTCTGACCTCGAAATAGGAGCGGGCCGAGGAGACATTACAAAGGATCAGGTGTATAGCAGTGCAACCGAATATATTTCTCAGGCTACGAATACACAGCTTTTGGTGCTTAGAATTGGTATGGTAGCAATTCCTCTCATTGCCTTTTTGGTGAGCTATTTTATTGTAAAAAAGAAGTATGTGATTGATGAGAAAAAGTATGATGAGCTAGTGGCTGAGCTTGCTTCAAGAAAAGAGTAAGAAGAAATAAAAAAGAGTATCTTTTTATGAAAGATACTCTTTTTTTAATGCACTGTTTTTGCATGTGGTTATTAATTTTTCTTTTTTGGCTCAAGGCGATATCTGCTTCCATCTGGGTTTACAACGATGGTGCTGTCGAGCTGTGCCTTTAGATTGCCACGGATATTTGCGATATAAGCAGCTCGAAGCTCAGCCTGTTCTGCTTTTTCTTCATCATTCAGCCCTTCTGCTTTCTGCTTATGAGCAAGCTCGTTAATGCGGGCGATCATATCTTCTAATTTCATATAGCATCCTTTCTAGACATTCGGACGAGATTGTTAATTTGATAGAGCCTTTATCTTACAGCAGTTTATCAGCGCGTGCAAGTGCATCATCGATGTGAGGGCAGAAGTTTTCTTTGCCAATCTTGTCAGCAAAGCCACCCTTCTTCATCACGCGCATTGGCTGTTCATTGACATGTGAGAATACGATGGTAATACCACGCTTTTGGCATTTGTCATATAAAAGCTCAAGTGACTGCATACAGGTGGCATCAATTGCTGGAACGCCACGCATACGGATGATTAAGACTTTTGTGAAGTCTTTTACGGTGATTTCCTTGATACGGTCTGCGACACCGAAGAACATTGGGCCACTGATTTCGTAAACACGAACCTCCTGAGGTACCTTTCGTATTTCGATACGGTCTGGGTCGTCTTCGCTTTCGCCAGAATTATCATAATTCCATCCGCGAACCTCTGCTTCATCACTCATTCTCTTGAGGAAGAGTACTGCAGCTGCAATCATGCCGACAGCGATTGCAACAACAAGGTCAAATACAACGGTAAGAATAAAGGTCATTACTAAGACAATAATATCGCTCTTTGGAGCGCGCTTGCAGAGGATTGCAAAGTTTTTCCAGCCACACATATTGTAGGCAACCGTAAAGAGAATTGCTGCGATGGTTGGCATTGGAATCCAGCTTGCATATGGCATTAGGAATACAAGTACAAATACAAGGATGATTGCGTGAACCATACCTGCGATAGGAGTACGTCCGCCATTTTTGATGTTTGCAGCAGTACGGGCAATTGCACCGGTTGCTGGGATGCCACCAAAGAGTGCAGAACCGATATTACCAACACCCTGCGCAATCAGCTCCATGTTTGAGCGATGCTTTGAGTTAATCATTGAGTCAGCAACGACTGCAGAGAGTAAGGACTCGATTGCTGCAAGAATTGCAATTGTAAATCCATTTCCAAGCTCCTTTTGAATGGTAGCAAAGCCAAAGGCTGGAACATGGAGTGATGGAAGCTTGTTGCTGATGGTATAAAGATCACCAATAGTGTTTACATGCATATTTAGGAATTTTACCATGCAAATTCCAACGATAACAGCGATTAAAGAACCTGGAATTGTAGAAAAAAGGCTCTTTGGAAGCTTGTCACCAAGTACCTGCCATACAATTAAGATTGCAAGACAGACGATACCGACAACAAGTGCCTGCCAGTTAAAAGTTGAGATGTTTTTGAAAATAGCACTTACCTTTTCTGTGGTCTCGATGGTTACGGTTCCTGTTGGATAAGAAAGACCCAGGAAATCCTTAATCTGTCCAATTAAAATGGTAACGGCGATACCAGCGGTGAAACCGGTGGTAATAGTATATGGAATAAACTTGATTAATGAACCGACACGGCATAATCCCATAAGGATTAAAAGAATACCGGCAATGACTGTCGCAACAATTAAGCCGTCCATGCCATCCTTTGCAACGATGCCCGCTACGATGGTAGCAAAAGCAGCGGTTGGTCCGGCAATCTGAACACGGCTTCCTCCGAGGAAGGAAATTAAAAAGCCTGCGATAATTGCGGTGTAAATACCCTGCTCAGGACCAACGCCTGAAGCAAGCGCAAGAGCAATGGAAAGTGGAAGAGCAATGATTGCTACAATGACTCCGGCTACAAGATCCTTGGCAAACTGTCCAAGAGAATAACCTTTCATAACCGAAAAAAGCTTTGGTTTAATTTTTTCTTTTGCGTTCATAATCTGTCCTTTGCGATGTGTGAATAATCTATATAGGTCTCTTCATAAAATAAAATATTTCTAAAAATTCTTTCTTTTTTATAAAAAGCTGCTTCCAAGTACAGAATTATAAGACGCTAAAAGCGAAATTTCCATATAAAAAAACACGAAAGGAGCGAGTCTTTTCGTGTTTTTTCTGTGAAAATGCTTGTATTTCGTTTACTGAAGCTTAAGATCGCCTTCTTTAATCCAGCCAAGCTTTCGCTCAATGAGTCCGAATACCCAGGTGAGTACGCCCGGAAGAATGAAACAGATTAAAACAAGTCCGATCCAGTCAAACGCGGTAATGGCAGCTTTTGTGCCAGCTGTAACATCGTTTACCCAGCCAGTGTATACGCCAATCTGTCCGGCGAGACCGCAGGTGCCCATTCCGGAAGAAACAGGGGTTCCATTCATCTCCATCTTGAAAATACAGGTTGCGATTGGACCAGTGATTGCTGAGGTTAGGATTGGAGCAATCCAGATGCGTGGATTTTTGATAATGTTAGGCATCTGAAGCATAGAGGTTCCGATTCCCTGTGAAACGAGACCGCCCCACTTGTTCTCGCGGAAGCTCATGATTGCAAAACCAACCATCTGTGCACAGCAGCCTGCAACAGCGGCACCGCCGGCAAGACCGGTAAGAGAAAGTGCTGCACAAATTGCGGCAGATGAAATTGGGAGGGTTAATGCAATACCTACGATAACTGAAACCAGAATACCCATTATAAATGGATGGAGTGCAGTTGCCCACATAATCAGGTTTCCAACCCAGGAAGCACCCTTTCCGATTGGAGCAGCAATGAGTGCCGAAAGGCCGATGCCGACCAATATGGTAACGATAGGGGTGACAATGATGTCGACCTTTGTTTCTTTTGATACTACCTTACCGAATTCGGCTGCGATAATGGCAACAATCAATACAGCAAGAGGGCCGCCAGCGCCACCCATCATATTGCAGGCATAGCCGACTGGAATCAGTGAAAATAAAACCAGTGGAGGTGCCTGAAGGGCGTTACCGATTGCAGCTGCCATTGCAGGTCCTACCATTGCGGAAGCAAAGCCACCGATGGTAAGCGCAATTCCCTTTGCATCATTTACATAGATCGGATTTGCGAGAAATGGAATGTGGCACTGCTTTCCAAGAGTGTCTAAAATAGTTCCAATCAAAAGGGTACAAAACAGTCCCTGCGCCATTGCGCCAAGTGCATCAATTAAGTAGCGCTGTACGCTGATGACAATGTTTTTGCGCTGTAAAAATGCTTTGAATTTTTTCATGATAATCTCCTTAAGTACCTTACAAAGAGGTGTTTTAACAAATATTAAGCAACCTCATTTTGTGTTTTTATCAATTGATGGCTAGTTTAACATATATCTTTACAGGTGACAAGACACAAACAAATAATTGCGTGAAATTTGAAAAAATCAGTCTTTTTATTTGAAAATTACTGTTGACAATCTGGTTCGTTGGTAGTATGGTTAGTTACATAAGTAATGAACCAAACAACGAAATAGGGAAGGAGGATATTCGTGTACGAAATTCTATCTCAGGATAAATCAATTTATTTGCAGATTTCAGAAATGATTGAGACAGATATCCTGCGAGATATTCTTCGGGAAGAAGAAAAGGTTCCAAGCACAAACGAACTCGCAAAGCTATATGCTATCAATCCTGCAACTGCAGCGAAGGGAGTAAATATTTTGGTAGACGAGGAAATCTTGTATAAGAAGCGCGGTATAGGAATGTTTGTTTCCAATGGCGCGAAAGAACGGATTTTGGGGAAAAGGCGAAGTGCTTTTTATGAGAATTATGTCAAGGCATTAGTTGATGAGGCAAACAGCCTTGGCATTAGTAGGGAAGAATTGATTGACATGATCAATCGATAAACAACAGGACAACGGGACGGGGTTTGAGATGAAAAGGCGTCCCAATGAGAGGAGAAAGAATGGCTACATTAAGATGTGAAAAAATCGAAAAAAAGTACAAAGACAAGAAGGTTTTAAATGGAGTTGACCTTGAGTTAGAGCAGGGAAAGATTTATGGATTGATTGGAAGAAACGGTGTTGGTAAAACCACCTTACTTTCTATTATGACTGCACAGAACCCTGCAAGTGCTGGAAAGGTTTTTTGTGATGACGAAGAGGTTTGGGAGAATCGTAAGGCACTTGACCATATCTGTTTCTCAAGAGAGATCAATACAATGACTCCACTTGGACCTAATAACTTAAAAATCAAGGAATACTTCAGAGTTGCAAAGGCTCTTTATCCAAACTGGGATCAGCAATGGGCAGAGGAGTTGATCGGACATTTTGGAATTAGCCCAAAGAAGAAAATCAACAAGCTCTCAAAGGGTATGTTATCAATGGTTACCATTGTAATTGGCCTTGCTTCAAAGGCTGATATTACTATTTTGGATGAGCCAGTTGCAGGTCTTGACGTTGTTGCAAGAGAGGATTTCTACAGAATGATTGTTGAGGAGCATGCGGAGACCGGTAGAACCTTCGTAATCTCAACACATATTATTGAGGAAGCAGCAAGTGTATTTGAAGAGGTAATCTTCCTTGATCGTGGAAATGTTTTATTAAAGGAAAATACACAGGATTTACTTGACCGCGCTATGCATGTTTCAGGAACTGTTGAGGATGTTGATGCAGCTACAGAGGGCTTACAGTGCTATCATGTTGAGAGCATGGGAAGAAGCAAGGGTGTTACCGTTATGCTCGAGCCAGGCCAGTCTTTAAAGGAAGGCTATGACGTAACTGTACAGCCACTTTCACTTCAGAACTTATTTGTAGCATTATGCGGAGGGGAGTCTTAAGAATATGAATAGCGGATTGAAAAGAATGTTAAAATATATGTTCGTCTACGCAGAACGTATTTGCCTGGCTTTTCTGATTTTTATCGCAGCCTGGTTTGTGTACATGCTTCTGCTCAGTGGCGGATTTTCAGACAAAACAATATTGATGAATAATCTGGCAGCAATTCCTAATTACGTGATGTTCCTTGGTGTTTTAGTAGGAATGATTTTTACAACTGGCTATCTTCCTCTTCTTTCCAACGGACATTTGTCAATGGGTGCAACGCGCAAGGAGTTTTCTGTTGGTGTTGTTTTTGCAAACGCGATTATCATTATTGAAAGTACGCTGTTTGGAGTAATCATTAATCTGATTGTTGGTAATTTTTATCCTATCATGCCAACTGCAAGATACGCAGCCTTAGCATTTGCAATTTACCTTATCTCTACAGGAATTGGCTTGATTATGGCTCTTCTTGTGGATCGCTTCGGAAAGGTTGCTTACTACATTTTTGTGGCAATCATTGCCTGCCTTGGCGGTATCATTGGTGGTGTTACGGCAGCTTCCGGATTGCGCGGAGGAATTGATTTCTTTAACTCAAGCAAAATTTATTTCCTTCCAATCATCGGAATTGTGTTCTTTGCACTTACTTCTTTAGGATATGGCTTGTCAATGCGTAAAAAGACAGTAACTGTATAGGAGGTCGGGATGAAAAAGTTTTTATTTTACAGCTTAAAATGGAGCTTTGTTTTGACAAATCTCATAGTTTTAATTGGCGCGCATTTGTTTGGAGTAATCTTACACGAAATTATTATTCGCGTATCAGATGCAGATTCCGTATTTCCATTTGGAACCTTTATGACAGTATTTGCAATTATGGCGCTGGGACTGTTTGTAAACTGGCAGGAGGAAATGCAGCAGTTTAACCTGAGTGTTTCCATGGGTGAGACAAGAAAGAAATTTTTTGTTTCCTATGCGATTCAGTATTTTTTGATGATGCTGATTGACTGGGTGGTTGTATTTGTTTTGTATGCGATTGAGAATTATCGTTTGCATCATTTCTATCATGGCTTAGAGGTGGACCTTGAGATGGGAGTATTTTTCCATCCAGCAACCTTTATCCTGGTTCCTCTTGTGATGACTGGTGTTGGAATGATTGTCGGTGGACTTGGCCTTAAGATGGGATCAAACTCAAGATGGGTTGTAGTCATCATCTGGATTGCAATTGTCATGGGGCTTAGCAGAATCGAAGGTGGTATGGTGCTTTTTACAATGCTTTCATGGCCAGCATATATCTGGGGAATTATCGCAGCAGCGATTGCTGTTGTACTAATTGCAGCATCAGCTGTTATGATGAGCAAACAGCGTGTAGATATATAAAAGATTGATATAAGAGACTGGAACATTTCCTCCAGTCTCTTTTTACTGTATAGGAAATTGCTCCAATTTCCTATACAGTAAAAAGGCTCCGCGAGGATGCGCACGCTTTTGCAGATGAAAAATGTCGCATTGGCGACGCAAAAGCGGCGCGAGAGTTTCGCAAGCGAAACTCTATTTTTATCGTCGAATTACATCTAATTCCTTGCGAGGAACTGTGCGCTGATATTTTACATTTGGCTCACCCACAAGCATTACGGAAGAAACCGTCTTGCCTTCGATTCCAAGCCAGCTTTTTAGTTTGGCAGAGGAGTCAATGAGGCGTGATAAATATCCGTTAAACAATACGCCTAAGCCATGTGCACCTGCCATCAGTTCGATGTTCTGCGCAGCCATGCCAGAATCCCATGGACGATTGCTGGCGATGATAATCACAGCAGGAGCCTGTCTGAGAAGAAAGTCATCAGTGCGCTCTCGTTTGTGGCGCATGGTAAACATCCAAAGAGCAGCCATTGACTGGTCTAAGGCGTGTACATCGCATCCCTCAAACATTTCTTCAAGATATCCATATACCTCGTCTTCAAATTCTTTCATCTTATCCTGAACCACAACAAGCGTGGTGTCCTGCAAATTTTTTGCAGTGGCAGTGTAGCGAACAGCATCGCAAATCTTTGTGAGCTGTTCATCAGAGATCTTTTGATCTTTAAACTGACGAATACTTCTTCTGGCCTTGATGGCATATAAAAGGTCGTCGGCATTCAGTGATTTTCCTGGGGAAACAGATTCCACCTGAGACATATCATAGCCCTCGAGCGAAACTGCATTTTGTGGGCAGATTGCCACACAGTGACCGCATTCCATACAGCTGTTAAGGACTGTGATTACCCCTTTTTTGTTTTTTAAATTTTGCTCTACGCAATCCTTTATGCATAGGCCACAGGAAACGCAAAGCTCCTGGTTGATCTGAACCATGATTTTTACTCCTTTATGTTGATCGTCGGTGTTGAAATGAATGCTTGCTTTGTTTCCTAGTATAGCATCCCTCTTTTTTGATATCTAATGAATTTTTACGAAAAATGAACCACGAACCCCGTCCCCCCAGGTCCACCTGGTGACATTTGACAATTACAAAAAATGTGAGTATCTTAATAGTTGCGCTTTGGCGTATGAGAAAAGGTTATGAAAATGAAAAATTTTAAAAATTATAATAGAAATAAGAGAAAAAGAACGCGTAAAAGCAATCCTGGAAGAATTAGAATCAGTAAAAAAGTTCTTCTGCCATTGATTCTTGTAGTGCTTGTGGCAATTATTGTCTTTGCGATTCTTTTGATCAGAGAAAACAGACGTGTTTACCGGGAATATACCATCGAAGCAGGAAGTGTTGTCGAGGTTGGCGATTTTCTTAAAATCAAAGATGACGATGCATATTTCACAGTGGACAGCGAGGACTATGATGCCTCGGTTCCAGGAGAATATCACTTATGTATCAGCTCAGGCTGGTTTGTGCATGATGTGACATTGATTGTGGAGGATACCACAGCCCCTGTGTTTGAGGTGCAGGACATAGAATGCTGGACGAACGGAACAAAAGAAATTTCTCCAGAACAGTTTGTAAAAAGCAGTGAGGATGTCACTCCAGTCACCTATTCCTACGAGACAGCGCCAGATATGGCCGCAAAGGAGGCACAGACCGTTGTGATTATTGCAACGGATACCTCTGGAAATGAATCTCGTCAGAGCGCCTCATTAAAGCTAAAACTTGATAAACAAAGCCCAGAGGTTTACGCGTATGACTTTGTTGGTTATCTTGAGGAGGCCATTGTCTACAAGGATCATATCAAAGCGGTAGATAATTCGGGGGATTCGGTAGAGATTATGGTTGACACTTCAGAGGTCGAGGCCGAGAAGGTTGGAATCTACCCTGTGACCTACACAGCGACTGATAGGGCGGGAAATGCGACAAGTGTGACCGTCGAGCTTACCATCAAAAAGCATGTTTACAGCATGGAGACGCTCAACGAGCGATGCCAGGCTGTCATTGATGAGATTATCACAGCTGACATGACAAAGGCACAGCAGGTTCGTGCAGTGTATAACTGGATTCGAGAGAATATTGAGTTCATCTATGTCGCTGAAAAGGATGACTGGGTTGAGACCGCTTATCTTGGCTTTGAGCGAGGAAGAGGAAATTGCTATACCTATGCATGTATTGCAAAGGGTGTATTTAATCTTTTGGATATCAAAAATATGGATATCGAGATGATTCCACAGGATGGACATACGCATTACTGGAATCTGATTGATATTGATGATGGCCACGGCTGGTATCATTTTGATGCTATGCCATGGAATGGTGGCTACGATCACTGTATGGTTACGGATGAGGTAGTTCAGTCATTTGGAAGAAAGGCTGTTGTAAATTATTACAATTACGATAGAAATCGTTACCCTGAGGTGAAGTAGGGGTGAAAGGGAATTATATGAAAAGAAAATTTGCACTTGTGCTTGCAATTACATTATGTCTGGCAGCTTCAGTAACTGCCTGCGGAAAGAGCAGAGAGCGTAAGGAAGTAAATAACAGTTCAGGCAGCCAGACTGCAGAGAGTGGCTATACCTTTGCGGTCTCTGGTGTAAACATCGGAATCGGAGAGGATTTCGCCCAGTATAAGGACAGTCTCGGAGAAGCGTCTATGTCGGAGTCAACCAGCTGCGCAAATGCTGGAATGGACCGACGCTTCAGCTACAAGGGCTACATTGTTATGACCAACTGCGAAGCGGGCAGTGATGTGGATTACGTGACACACATTGAGTTAAAGGATGATACGGTTTCTACGCCAGAAGGAATTGCCATCGGAGATGATGCATCAAAGGTTGCTGAGAAATATGGAGAGGCAACAGAAAGCGACGACAAAAAAATGATATATGTTAAGGGCGGTATGCGCCTGATTTTCCTTCTAACCGATGGGAAGGTATCCTCAATTCAGTATGAGGCAAATGAATAGAACGTAATTTTGGGACCTGTGGTACTTGCTATGGGTCCTTTTTTGTTGGTATAATGTTTCGGTATGAAAAATTTAGCAAACAAGATTATTCTTGCTGTCGTAATATTGCTGCTCTGTGGACTCTTTTTTGCATTAAAAGAGGCCGAGAAGGTCAGCAAGCGTATGCAGGAAAACAAAGAATTTAATCCATATGGTATCACTTTAAAATTAGAGGATGGAACTGGCATTGCCAAGGCCGTCCATATTTTGCTGGAAAAATCTGGAAACGCAATCACCGGCGGCTGCCCTGTAGATGAGAATTTCTATTACTGGATTTCCAAAAATTATGGAAATGATGTTGTATGCGATGTCGCATATCAGGTGAACAGTGGACTGGCAGCTGAGGATATCTGGGAGAACTACACGGGGCTAAGCTTAAAGGCTTTATACGGAACCTACTGTACCAGCATCGGCTTTGACAGTGGTAACGCGCAGGAGGTAGCAGTGCGCACTGGAACCGCCTCTGACAATGTGATTTCCTTTGTTGGGGATATCAATCTCGCAGATGACTGGATGATGATGAAGGGGCTTCGCGAAAATGGCGGCACTCTTGAGGATGCATTTACTCCTGAGATGATAGATCTTTTAAATCGTTCGGCGGTCACAATGATCAACAACGAGTTTGTCTTTTCAGAACAGGGCGAGCCGATGAAGAATAAGACCTACACCTTCCGAAGCCAGGTGGAAAATGTCAGTATGCTTCAGGCGTTAGGCGTGGATATCGTATCCTTAGCCAACAATCATGTCTACGACTTTGGTGAGGTGGCGCTTGAGGATACCTTTGCAACCTTAAAGGAAAACAATATCACCTATGTCGGCGCAGGCATGGATTTGAATGAGGCTATGCAACCACGTTATTATCTGATCAATGGAAAGCGAGTTGCAATTGTGTCTGCAACACAAATCGAAATCACGTCGAATAAAACTCGTCCGGCGACAGAAACGCAGTCCGGTGTATTAAAGACCGTTGACCCGACTTTATTCTGCAAAGAAATTAAGGAGGCAAAGCGCAACGCAGACTATGTGATTGTCTACGTACATTGGGGCTGGGAAGGGAAAAACTACACAGATGGAACCCAAAAGGATCTGGCGAAAGAATATATTGAAGCAGGGGCAGATGCCATCATTGGAAATCATGCTCACCGCATGCAGGGCGTACAGTATATAAGCGGTGTGCCTATTATCAATTCGCTTGGAAATTTCTGGATGACGAACAGCAGCCAGTACGCGATGGTGGCTCAGGTGCACGTGAATGACAGTGGACTGTCGGTATCACTGGTTCCTTGCCTTCAGTCAAAGGGCGTTGCCCGTGTCCTCTTATCAGATGAGGCAAAAGAGGACTTCTTCAAATACGTGGCTGACCTTTCTACCAACATTGCGATTCAGGAGGACGGAACAGTCGTGCCTTATAAGGGCGAGCCAAATGGAAAGTATGTTTATTATTCTGGCCAGAATTATGAAAAGCGTGACCCGGACAAGGATGTATATGGAAATTCCATTGATAGTGTAGGAATTCTCAAGTAATTTTGCCAAAAAGTTGGGTAAGTTTTCCATTGAAAACGGTATATAACCTTTGTATGATATGTTTGGACTGCGAAAAGGTTCAAAAACATTATATTTTCAGACATAATCGGAAAGTAGAGGAATGAAAAATGAGTAAAAAGCCTGTAGTACTTATGGTTTTAGATGGCTATGGATTAAATGACAATCCAGAAGGTAATGCCATCGCAATGGCAAACACTCCAGTAATGGATGGTTTGATGAAGGATTATCCTTTTGTGAAAGGAAATGCTTCTGGTCTTGCAGTTGGTCTTCCAGATGGCCAGATGGGAAACTCTGAGGTTGGCCATATGAATATCGGCGCTGGCCGCATTATTTATCAGGATCTTACTCGTATCACCAAGTCGATTGAAGACGGTGATTTCTTTGAAAATAAAGGACTCCTTGCAGCAATGGAAAACTGCAGGAAAAATGACAGTGCATTACATCTTTGGGGACTTCTCTCCGATGGCGGTGTGCACAGCCATATCACCCATGTCTATGGCCTTCTTGAGATGGCAAAGAAGATGGGACTTACCAAGGTTTTTGTTCACGCCTTTTTAGATGGACGTGATACACCACCTGCATCTGGTAAGGATTACTTAGTTGAGCTTATGGACAAGATGAAGGAAATCGGCGTTGGAAAGGTTGCTTCTGTTTCTGGTCGTTATTATGCAATGGACAGAGATAACAACTGGGACCGTGTGGAAAAGGCATACAGAGCACTGACAGCTGGCGAAGGAAACACCGCTGACTGCCCAATCTGTGCAATGAAGGATTCCTACGCAAACGATGTGACAGACGAGTTTGTTATCCCAACCGTAATGGTAAACGAGGATGGAACCCCAGTTGCAACCGTTAAGCCAAATGATTCTGTAATCTTCTTTAACTTCCGCCCAGACCGCGCAAGAGAGATGACCCGTGCCTTCTGTGATGATAAGTTTACCGGATTTGAGAGAGAATTCCTTCCACTTACCTTTGTATGCTTCAAGGATTATGATGAGACCATTCCTAACAAGATCATCGCCTTTGAGAAGGAATCTATCACCAACACCTTTGGTGAGTACCTTGCAAAGAACGGAAAGAAGCAGCTTCGTCTTGCTGAGACAGAGAAGTATGCTCACGTTACCTTCTTCTTCAACGGTGGAGTTGAGGATCCTAACAAGGAAGAGTTTCGCTTATTAGTAAATTCACCTAAGGATGTTGCTACCTATGACTTAAAGCCTGAGATGAGCGCACCTGAGGTTGGAATGGACTTAGTAGAGGCAATTAAGTCTGATGAATATGATGTGATCGTAATCAACTTTGCAAACCCTGACATGGTAGGACACACTGGTGTGATTCCAGCCTGCGTTGCAGCAGTTGAGAAGATTGATGAACTTGTTGGTAAGGCAGTTGAGGCTGTCAAGGAAGTTGGTGGAACCTTATTCATCTGCGCAGACCACGGAAACGCAGAGCAGGAAATCAACTATGAGACAGGTGCACCTCACACCGCACATACCACAAATCCTGTTCCATTTATCCTTGTAAACGGACCAGAAGGAGCAACTCTTCGCGAGGGAGGATGCCTTGCAGACATCGCACCAACCCTTCTTGAGATTATGGGGCTTCCACAGCCAGCAGAGATGACTGGAAAGAGCTTGCTGGTTCGCTAAGTAAGGCGATATTAGTGGCGATGGACAATTCTGTCGCTACATTGAAATATGACACTGAAAGACAATGATTATTAAGGAGAAAAAACATGCAGGAGTACAAGCCATTTAAAGAAGGAAAAGTTAGAGAAGTATTTGACATCGGTGATAACTTAATCATTCATGCAACCGATCGTATTTCAGCGTTCGACCATATCTTGAAGAACAAGATTACTGACAAGGGAGCAATCCTTACCCGTATGTCAGAGTTCTGGTTCAACTTTACCAAGGACGTGTTACCTAACCATATGATTTCAATCGACACCAAGGATATGCCAGAATTTTTCCAGAAGGAAGAGTATACTGGAAACTCAATGCTTTGCAAGAAGCTTGAGATGCTTCCAATCGAGTGCATCGTTCGTGGCTACATCACAGGAAGTGGCTGGGCAAGCTACCAGGAGAATGGCACTGTATGTGGAATTACTTTACCAGAGGGCTTAGTAGAGTCAGATAAGCTTCCTGAGCCAATCTATACACCTTCTACTAAGGCAGAGCTCGGAGATCATGATGAGAACATCTCATTTGAGCAGTCTGTTGAGGTACTTGAGAAGATTTATCCAGAGCGCGGACGCGAGTACGCAGAGAAGATTCGTGACTACACCATCGCACTTTACAAGAAGTGTGCTGACTATGCATTGACCAAGGGTATCATCATTGCTGATACCAAGGTTGAGTTTGGTCTTGATGAGAATGGAGAGGTAGTGCTTGGTGACGAGATGCTCACTCCTGATTCCTCACGTTTCTGGCCACTTGAGGGCTACAAGCCAGGACAGGGACAGCCTTCTTACGACAAGCAGTTTGTTCGTGACTGGTTAAAGGCAAACCCAGACAGCGATTATCTCCTTCCAGACGATGTAATCGACAAGACCATCGACAAGTATAAGGAAGCATTTGAGCTTCTCACTGGAAAGGCATTTTAAGATTAGCAAATAAGGAGACTTACGAATGAGTACAGACAGATATACCAGTCCACTTTCTGAGCGCTATGCAAGCAAGGAAATGCAGTATATTTTTTCACAGGATATGAAGTTTAGCACCTGGAGAAAGCTCTGGGTTGCTTTGGCAGAAACTGAGATGGAGCTTGGTCTTTCACAGGATGGAAAGCCAGTCATCACCCAGGAAATGATTGATGAGATGAAGCAGCATCTTACCGACATCAACTATGATGTGGCAAGAGAGCAGGAGAAGAAGGTTCGTCACGATGTAATGAGCCACGTACATGCTTATGGAGTACAGTGCCCAAAGGCCGCTGGAATCATTCATCTCGGCGCAACCAGCTGTTATGTTGGTGATAATACTGACATTATCGTAATGAACGAGGCCTTAAAGCTTGTTCATAAGAAACTGGTATGTGTCATCGATGAGCTCGCAAAATTTGCAGAGCAGTACAAGGATCTTCCTACCATTGCTTTCACACACTTCCAGCCAGCTCAGCCTACCACAGTAGGAAAGAGAGCCACCCTCTGGCTCAACGAGTTCATGCTCGACCTTGAGGACTTAGAGTATGTGCAGAGTACCTTAAAGCTTCTCGGCTCAAAGGGAACCACAGGAACCCAGGCAAGCTTTAAAGAACTCTTTAACGACGATAACGAGACGATCGACAAGATTGATTCGATGATTGCAAAGAAGATGGGATTTGCAGAGTGCTATCCTGTATCAGGACAGACCTACTCTCGCAAGGTTGACACCCGAGTTGCAAACGTGCTTGCAGGCATCGCAGCATCTGCTCACAAGATGTCAAATGATATTCGTCTTCTTCAGCATTTAAAGCAGGTAGAAGAGCCATTTGAGAAGTCACAGATTGGATCTTCAGCGATGGCTTACAAGAGAAATCCAATGCGTTCAGAGCGTATCGCTTCTCTTGCAGACTATGTCATGGTAGATGCATTAAACCCAGCAATCGTATCATCTACCCAGTGGTTTGAGAGAACCCTTGATGATTCAGCAAACAAGCGTCTTTCTATCCCAGAGGGCTTCCTTGCAACCGACGGAATCCTTGATCTTTGCTTAAACGTAGTAGACGGTCTTGTTGTTTATCCTAAGGTAATCTACAAGCAGTTTATGAGTGAGATTCCGTTTATGGCTACTGAGAACATCATGATGGATGCGGTAAAGAATGGTGGAAATCGTCAGGAGCTTCACGAGAAGATTCGTCAGCTTTCTATGGAAGCTGGAAAGAACGTGAAGGTTGAAGGAAAGGAAAATAATCTTGTTGACCTTATCGCAGCAGATCCTTCTTTTGGACTTACCAAGGAAGACATCGAAAAGACCTTAAAGCCAGAGCTTTACGTTGGACGTGCTCCTTATCAGACCGAGGTTTATCTTCGCGATGTGGTTCGCCCTGTTCTCGAGAAAAATAAAGCGGAACTTGGCGTTACAGCTGAAATCAACGTATAAACACGGACTTCAACTATCAAAGAATTATAGAACAAAAAGGCCCAGGAATTCCTGGGCCTTTTATTATGTTTCAACGGATTCCGCCGTTGTCATACCTCTGTTTCCCGGCAAAATGAAACGACTGCTCAAAAATTACACAAGGTAGGATTTATCTTCTAAGAAAATTACGTTCAAATTTGGTGACCGCGCTTTTTCTTGGCTTCCAGCAGTCTCTGCCTTAGGATGCCTTTGTGGCCGTAAAGCTAGCAGTTCTAAGTGCCTGTGAGGCCTGATGTTGCACCGCACGACCTGAACCGCCATCCCTGGCTTATGCAGGTCTATACGTGCGTCCTGCACGTATGCGGTGCATCAGGCCTCACAGACACTAAGGACTGCACACTTTACTCTGACGAAAGGGCATACCCTAAGGCAGAGACTGCTGGAAGCCTTAGAAAAATCGGCGCGGAAAAATTTGCACAACGTAATTTTCTATAAAAGAAGATAAATCCGTTGTTGTGATTTTGAGCAACGAGTATCGCCGGGAATAGAGGGTATGACCATGGTGGAATCTGCTAAATGATAACTAAGCGACTCAGGGGATTCCTGGGCCTTTTGGACTATGAATTCATTGACTTTTTTGTAGTTAGATGGTACTATAAATTTGGGGTTTTGGTAGTTCAAATGGGTTTTTGGGAAGGAACTACATGAGAAGTATCAAAAAAGCATATAAGATAATAAAGAATTTTATTCGAATCAGAAGAAACAGAACTAAGGAGAGAATGGGACTTATTCTAGACCGCATGGAACCACTTCGCGAAGCAAAGAAGAGTACCATTTCTTTTATTGCGGGAATTGCCAGAAATGCAAAGATTTTTAGAATTCCTTTGATTGTTGTGCTGTTTCTTTTTATTTTTGTTTATAATGTGATTTTCCATACACTGGCACATTTTAAACTGCGTGAGAAACTTGCAAAGGCTGTCGCAACCGCGATGACCATTGTTTTGACAATCACAAGCATCAATGTTCCAATTTTTGCTGCTCTCGGCGGAGATGGGGATGGAATTGCCATTATGGAAGCACTTGATTTGGAGGATGCGGTTGCATCGCAGACGCTTCATGTAGGAGCAAGCGAAAGTGATATCGTTTTCCCTGATAAAATTCGCGTTTCGATTGAGGATTCCTCTGATTCAACACCAGACCCAGCAGGTCCAACACCAGATCCAGCAGGTCCAACACCGGACCCAGCAGGTCCAACACCGGATCCAGCAGGTCCAACACCGGACCCAGCAGGCCCAACACCAGATCCAGAAGACCCATCCTCAGAAGAGGGTGTTCTTTCCACCTCTTTTACGGTGATTGAGTTAGAGGTGAACTGGGTATTAAATGCTTCGCACAGTTCTGCTGCAGTATTTAATGGCAATGCGGCTGGTACTTATCGATATGATCCTGAACTTCCAGAAGGTTATTATCTGGATACAGATGTTGAACTCCCATACATTGAAGTTACTGTCATAGAAGATGGAGATGACGGAGATGACGGTGAGGATGGAGATGATGACGAGGAAGACGATGAGGATTTAATAGATCCTCAGTCAGATGATGCTGATAGCGCTACCTTTGCAAACTATGGCTATCCATATGGAAAGAATATGTCAAGCTCTTCGGTAACTCTTGTCATTGAAGTTGCTGAGGATGATGCTACCTATCAGTGGCAGGTTTGCAGTACAAAGAATGGTAGCTATTTTGATATTTCAGGGGCAACACAGGCTACTTATACCTTTACCCCAACTGCAAATATGTGGTATCGATGTGTTGTAAATGGATTGGCTTCAAAGCCAGTCAAGCTCACAACACCAAGCACTATGGGACGTTCCTTTACTGGAGTGCGAAACTCTTCTCAGTGGTATATTACAAATGATACCATGGCTTACTGGGTTGACGGCGCAAGCTTTGATGCAGTTGGATTGTATAACTATAATGGTCAGGACTATATGATTCAGACCTCATATAACAAACAGTGGTATATGAGAACGGATGCATCTGCAACTCCTTCTGTAAGCAGCTCGACATCTCCTTGCAATTTGGATGCAGTTCGCGTTGCATTTAATGATGCAGATGACTATGTACTTTTATTTGAAGCGGATTTGGCTGCAGGCCAGCAGGCCTTTGGCTTTGGTTGTGATACGCAGCTGGCCAGCTACAGCATTACAACATACAGCGATAGCGCTGCATTGATTGGTTTGTTCGATGGTGGTAATCTGCAGCAGGTATCCATGATTGGAGCTGCCTCTATGGAAGCTGCAGTGGATACAGACCCTGCGTTTGTTATCGCTCCAATCACAGGTGGCGATATTACTTTCTGGCTGGGATATTATAGCAGCCGTCAGTATTTTGGATTTAATACCGCGGGCAACGTAAGCTCGAAGGTGGACTATAAGGGACAGAGCGTTCGTGGAAAGGTTGAGGGCGAAGACTCTGGTATGACAATGTGCTGGAGAAACGTTCCATCTGGTGGAAAAGTTCAGTTCCGTTTTGGAGTCGGAGACGTAGCACATACAGGTGCTATTTCTGCAAAGACCATCGTTACCTCGAATACCATTACAGTAGCCGATGCTGACCCTGATGTATATTACATGCTTGAGAAAGTAAATGGTGATGGCACCTATTCGACCAGCTATGTAAGGTTAGATGCTGCTTCTGGTTATTATGAAGTTTGTGACAGCAGTAATCCTGCTAAGACAGTTTGGGTAAATCCTGCTGTTGCTGGCGATATTGTCTTTTCTGGACTTGAGCAGAATACAGGATATCGTGTTGTTATGCTCAGTAAGACAGATTACCAGAAGATGATGGCTGGAGACCAAACTGTTGAGCCTTCTGTTACAGAAGACATTTTGACAGCGATTGATCCAATTAATCCACCAAAATCTGAGGATGATGAGGATGGATATTTAATTCCTGAATTTACATTTACTTCAACCTCAATTGTAGGAAAGAATCTTGATACAAGCTTTTCCTACAATTTGCAGAAGGAAAATGGATCCAATGTCTATTCATCCTTCCTTCCAGTAAATGCAGATGGAACGATTGCGTTTTCTAATCTTCAGCCAGGAACGGACTATTACCTGGTTGCAAGAAGTGCGCATAATATGAATTCAGACCGCATAAAGATGACAACCTATCCAACTGTTAGCTTTCATGCAAACGGACATGGAACGGCTCCACAGAGTATTTATAATGTAGTCCCAGGAAGTACCGTCGCAGCGCCTCACATGGAGCATGTGACTGGCTTTGCCTTTGACGGATGGTTTAAGGAAGCTGCATGTACAAACGAGTGGGATTTTGAAACCGATGTAGTAAATGCGAATACGGTTCTTTATGCAAAGTGGACACCACACACCCATCATTGGGTAATCACACAGAGCAGTACAAGCGAGGTGCGTGCATATTGTGATAGCAATGATACAGATACACCTTGCCCATATTACGGAACCAGCCTTTCTGACTGCAGTCACTACTTAAAGGTGGCACTCGCAACACCAAACGCAAGCTATGATAATGGTGGTTATGCAGGCGAAAATCTTGTGGATACTCTGACCGTAGTAGATTCTTCTTCGGTAAGTGTTTCGGCAGTGAAGTATTATAGCTCATCTGCAAGAGATACAGCACACTTACTTGGCAGTGCTCCAACAGAGGTCGGAACCTATTATACAGAGGTTACAATTACGGTTGATGGTGGATCAACGTATTCGATTTATTCAAGCTTTACCATCAGCGAAAAGACACTGTTTTCAACCGCACTTACAATTATCAACGAGATTAATGTTGCAACCGGCAGCGAAATTGCAGCAAATTATGAAGTGAAAGATGGCAACTATACTCTGGTTGAGGGCGTTGACTATGATGTAGATGGCAGCTCTGACATCGCTGCAACAGAGATTGGAAGCTACAGCATCACTGTTGTATTCAAGGGAAATTACACAGGTACTGCAACAAAGACCTGGAAAATTACAGATGCGACTCCACCAACTGCAAATATTGAGATTTCAGGAATTGCAATGAACTATGATATATTCCGCAATCCTGACACCATCACCTACGATAGATTTTTCAATTCGTCACGTGAAATTACAATTACTGCAGCAGATGCGGAGAACAGCTCATCTCTGTTAGATATTTCATATTATCTTGCAAGCACTGGATACACCTTAAATCAGGTGAAGCATTTTGCTGATTCAAGATGGATTTCAATTACGGATGGTGCAAAGATTACAGTGTCCGACAACAGACATTATGTGGTCTATGTGAAGGTCGCTGACCCATCAGGAAATGTGACATATATCAATTCACAGGGCTTTACGATTGATACATTTGCTCCTTCCATCCGCGGAATTGAGACAAATGGAGCGTACTGTAATGATACGAGCTTCCGTGTATTTGATGGATTTACTGGTGTTGCATCAGTAAAAATCGATGATGCCGAGGTATATAGCGAAGGCATGGTTGACTATGCGCTTATCGGAGTGGACAGTTCAGTAACTCATAAGGTAGAAGTGACCGATAAAGCTGGAAATACATCAACTGTCACCGGAATCAAGCTTCATGTAGAAGCAAATCACCATTGGAAGGATCCACAGGTGATTACACAGGCAGACTGTACACATGTTGGAACCAGTCGTACAACCTGTGGTACCTGTGGGGCATACCATGATACAGATATTCCTGCATTAGGACATGAGTATGATTATCTTAACGATGATAACTGGAGTATTACCTGGACCTACGATGCATCAACAGAAACCTATTCTGCAATTGGATATGTTGCCTGCGAAAGAGGCTGTGGACATCATGAATCCTTTGGCTCTGCAACAGCAAGCAGAAGCGTAACCGTTGCTCCTACAAAGGATCAGGAGGGCGTGGCAACCTACACCGCAGTAATCACATATACACTTCCAGGTGGAGGAACAGATACCAAGACTGTTACCAAGGATGTCACATTACAGAAGTTAGAAGATGTGAAGACTTATGGCGACGCGACATCAAATTCTGAGAATGAGTTATCTACTGGTATCATCACAACAGACAATGTGCCTACCATTTTAGTTGGCGGATTTGATACAGATGTAGCATATAATACAATTACCCTCTACAATCGTACACTTTTGGAGGACACAGATAATTACATCAATACATCCATCTATCTGTATCTGGAAATTCAGAATGTATTACTGAACGAAAATGCAGCAGACCGCAGCCAGATAGAGGATATGTTCTCAGAAATGGTTGGTAATACCTATAATAAGAGCAATACCGTATTTTTGGATATTTCTCTGTATTGCCAGCGAATGAATGAGGAAATAGATGCCACAGGAAATGTAATCAGTACAGACACAACCACCAGTCAGCTGAACCGTACGAGCTCGCTGGTGACCATCAATGTGGATGTAAACACCTTGAACTTCCCAGCTCCAGTACCAGGAATGAGAAGAACCTATCTGGTAGAGCGCAGTCATGATTATGGCGATGGAAATGGTTTGGTATCTCAGATTATTTACAATGCAGAGTCAGTGAACGGAACAATTCCAATCACGACAGATATGTTCTGTACCTTTGCGATTACCTACAAGGATACTCTGATGTGGCGTGCGCCAGTCGTTAGTCCAAAGGATAAGACGACAGATTCAGAAGATGCTGAAGCACCAAAGGATGAGAAGCCAAAGAAGGTTCATCCAAAGGATGAAAATGCTTCTGAAGAAGAGGATGTGACTTCCACTGATGATGTTGTAAGTGAAGTGGCTACAAATGATACTCCTTCGGAGGATGACGCTGATTCACCTGTTATAGGAACTGTGGATGGACAGGAAGAACTTCAGAAGACAAAGGATTCGTGCTTCGTACACTTCTGGATGATTCTGATTGTGGTGCTTGGAACCGTGGCAGCAGTATTGCTACGCAAAAAGAATATCGCGTTTTACATTGTGCTGGCAGCTGAAGTTGTCGCTTCTGCGTTACTTCTGATTCCAGGTCACTGTGTACTCGACTACATATTCTTAGTAATCGTGGTAATCATTGCAGGCGTGCAGTGGCTCCTAATCCGCAAAACAAACACTAAGTAAATAGAAATCGAAAAGGCCCAGGGGTTCCCTGGGTCTTTTTTATGCTCTTTCATAGCCCACGGCGGTCATATAACTCTATTTCTGGCGATACTCGTTGCTCAAAATCACAACAACGGATTTATCTTCTTTTATAGAAAATTACGTCGTGCAAATTTTTCCGCGCCGATTTTTCTAAGGCTTTCAGCAGCCTCTGCCTCAGGTGATGCCCTTTCGTTAGAGTAAAGTGTGCAGTCCTTAGTGCCTGTGAGGCCTGATGCACCGCATACGTGCAGGACGCACGTATAGACCTGCATAAGCCAGGGATGGCGGTTCAGGTCGTGCGGTGCAACATCAGGCCTCACAGTCACTTAGAACTGCTAGCTTTACGGCCACAAAGGCATCCTAAGGCAGAGACTGCTGGAAGCCAAGAAAAAGCGCGCTCACCAAATTTGAACGTAATTTTCTTAGAAGATAAATCCTACCTTGTTTGATTTTTGAGCAGTCGTCTCATTTGCCGAGAAACAGAGTATATGGCCGCTGTGGGCCTATGAAGATTTCAAAATAAAAGACCCAGGAATTACCTGGGCCTTTTGATTTCGATATTACTTGTGTTGGTGGCGGATTATCCGAGGTTGATGCGCTTGATCATCATTTCTGGATTGACAGCCTCAGAAATTGCGGTGTGCTTACTGATGATGCCCTCCTTGTAGAGGTTGAAGATGCTGGTATCCATCGCAACCATGTTGTCCTGCGAAGAGGTGTAGATGATACCATCAATCTGATGTACCTTGCCCTCACGAATCAGGTTGCGGATTGCAGGTGTTAAAATCATGATTTCGAAGGCTGGAATCATCTTTCCGTCGACAGTAGGAAGAAGCTTCTGACTGATTACTGCCTGTAGAACACTTGCGAGCTGTACAGAAATCTGATGCTGCTGTGTTGCAGGAAAGGCATCAATGATACGATCGATGGTGTTTGCTGCTCCAATGGTATGCAGAGAAGAGAAGATTAAGTGGCCTGTTTCTGCTGCAGTTACAGCGGTATTGATGGTCTCATAATCACGCATTTCTCCAAGAAGAATGACATCCGGGCTCTGACGAAGCGCTGCGCGAAGCGCGGTCAGATAGCTTTCGGTATCCGTGCTGATTTCTCGCTGAGAAACAATACTCTTGTTATGTCTGTGTAGGAACTCGAGAGGATCTTCCAATGTGATAATGTGGTTTTCCTGTTCCTCATTAATCTTGTTGATGATGCAGGCCAAAGTGGTTGATTTTCCACTTCCTGCAGGTCCGGTGACAAGCACCATTCCATTTCCAGTATTTGCAAGATCCATAACAGTCTGCGGAATGCTGAGATCCGAAGGCGATGGCAAATCAAAGGAGATGACACGAATGACAGCGGAGTAGGAACCACGCTGTTTAAAGGTGCTTACACGGAAACGGGAAACTCCTGGGATTGCAAAGGAAAAGTCATCATCACCAGTTTCTTCGAAATGGGTGATGTCACGGTCTGCCATTTCATAGATGTCCTTTACAAAGTGAAGTGTGTCATCTGGAGAGAGACGCTCTTCGTTTGTAGAGTGCATCAGTCCACGATTTTTATAGGTGATTGGTCGCATGGCAACGACAAAGATGTCGGAGGCACCATGGTTTGTTGCATCTTTTAAAATCTCGGTAACATTAATGTTCATCTAAAATTCCTCTCTATATCGAAATCTTTTGTCAGTTCGTTTTCGTTCGTTGTTTTGCCTGGAAACTTTTTGAGATTTAATCTCCAATTAGATGAAGGGTATCATCAATAATCTCATTTTCGTTTTCACGGTGGGCAGTATACCATTGCCTGATCTGATAATGGTTGTCTTTTATTTCGCTTGCAGGAAGCAGATAGACAGTGATGCCCATATACTGCGTTTCGGTGATATTTATTTCCCAATGCAGGGTGATACCCAGGTCATAGGTGTCTTCGGAAACCACCAGATAGTCATCTAGGCCGTCCTGCTGTAAAAGCTCAAGGACGATGGAACGATAGCTTTCGTTCGTCATATCCTTGTAATCACAGCGGGATAGAATGGTATCGATTCTTTCTAATCTGTGATAAGAGGTTTCCTTTGCATCGGCGATGCCCTTTGATTTTTCAGCAACCTTTTTGCTGAGTTTTAAATCAGAGTTGGCAGTGACCAGCGATAGCACGCCGAAGGTCATGATGCACATCATGACAAAGGTTAATAGAATGGTCGAAAAGCCGAAGGTCGAAAACTTGTATTTTCGATCCTTTTTGACGGCCATCACAGTATCCTGAAATCTCATACGGCTACCTCCTTTCTGCTGTCAGAAAAAAGATAGGCGGTCAGCTGCTTATAGCGACTGGCGCGAAGCATATATATTTCTCGATCCCTGTCGTCGTAACAGGTGATATTCAAGGCTGTAATTTTGGAGTCTTTGGTTGACTCGCTTTCTGCAAAGATGGTGTATACAGCATTTTCCCTATCCGTAACCGGAAGGAAATTTTTATCTAAATAAAGCTGATATCCTGCGCCGTTTGTGTGAATCTCTGGATAGCATTTTGTGGTCAGCGAGAAATCATCGTCATCGTTTTCGTATAAATCAGAAAGTGTCTCGCATAAATCCACCGCCTGATACAGGTCACTCGTACGCTTGGTAGCGGAATGCGCGTGCATAAAAAGCTGTAGGCTGATGGTGATAAGCACAGCAAAAATAATCAAATCTAAGAGTATTTCGAGCAGGAAGGCGTTTGAATGAGATAAATGCTTTTTCATACTGCCTCCTTTCGATTTGATGAGCGAAGAGAGACGTACATCTGATGCATTACCCCTGTGGTATCTGTATAGGAGAGTGCAACCAGATGCTCATTGATCATCTCAAAATCAAGGTTCTTGGCTGGAATGATTGAATTTCCGGCTTCTGGGCCAACCACTGAGTCTGCGGATAAAAAGACCTCGCGGATATTTCCGTCATAATAATAAATGTAGTTGGTATACTCTGTTTCGCCAATCATCTGTGTAAAACCGATGGCAGGGTAGTCACAGAAGGTAGTAACAACCACAGAATCGGCAACATCATGCTGATGAATAGCCTCGCGCAAATAGGAGGTTGCGGTGCGCACCTCATAATTGTACTCCATGTTTTTGGCTGTGTGCTTAAACTGCTTTGCGGCGAGTAACACGACAAAGAAGGTGGTCAGCGCAAATACTAAAAACAGAGTTGCGATAAAGACGGTATCAATTTTTCGAGAGGAGGACTTTATGTTGCTCATAAAATCATTTCCTTTCTATGATAGTGACAGTTGGACGCAGATTGCTTCCAATATACTGATAATCAATAAAGTAACTTTCGGCATCGTAGACTAAGCCATAATGCTCTTTCAAATAGTCAAGGTTTGCAGGATAGGCACCCTCAAGCGCATAGCATTCAGTAATGCTGCGGTCGAGTGCTCTTTCAAGGATTTCTCCCTCCTGGCGACTTTGAGTATCTCCAACCTCGTTTGCGGCGAACACAAAAATCACCAGTACCAGGATGACTAAAAGCATAGGCATAAAGGATGCAATATGAAGTTTGTGTGCTCTGTGTAAACGCATAGAAAAACCTCGTTAACCAATACTCTGCATAATACCAAGAAGTGGAAGCAGGAAGGAAATCAATATCAATCCAACAAAGAAGCATAAGATGATGACAAGCGTTGGCTCGATGGTGGAGATTAAGCTTGTAATTCTCTCATCGGTTTCGACGCTGTAGGAATCACTGATCTTATTCATGACATCCTCCATGTCACCAGTGCGATAGCCGATGGCAATCCAGCTGGAGTAGATGTGTGCAAAAATGCCAGATTTGCGGAGCGCTTCCTCAAACATAATTCCATGGTGTAAATGCTCCTGACATTTGCGGATACGGGCCTGCATATGTGGATTGTTCACAAGCTCAAGTGCCATCTCAAGACCTCTGTCGGTGTCAAGACCACTTGCAAGGGCAAGACACATGCAGTTTGCAAAGCGGCTGGCTGCAATCGACATAGATAATTTTCCACCCTGGAAGAGATTTTTTCCGATTCCAGTCTGGAAGAAAATGATTGCAAGAATTAGCAGGACTACAAATACCACAATAATCACAGCGAGATATCGGTTTAGCCCATTGCTGATATTTAGAAGCGTGCGAGCAACACCAGTCAGTTCACTTCCGAGCTCTTCATAAATCTGAGAAAAGATTGGAAGCACCTTGGTCATTAATACGACAATCACAACAATCATGAGAATCGTCATGATGAGTGGATAGATGGCGGCATGACGAATACCACTTTTGATTTCCGCTTCCCGGTCATAGTAGTCGCTTAGGGAATTGAGCACATGCTCAAGTCGTCCTGTCTCTTCGCCCAGCTGAATCATCTGAATCATATAGGCAGGGAAGACGCCGCAGTCTTCGAGCGCGCGATACAGGTTTGCACCGGCTTCCATAGGAGTGTAAATCTCCTGGAAAAGTGCTTTTGTTTCTTCATCCTCTGAATCCTCCATCAGAATGGAAATTCCATAGTAGATTGGAAGACCAGCGGAGATTACCATGGAAATCTGGCGACAGAATGCAGATAATTCTGTTTCGTTCAGTTTTCTTTTTCTATTATTATGGGACATGTCATCCTCCTAATATACATACTTAGTTAAATAGCTTTCATCATCAGCGGTAAAGCTGGTAGGAGAGCTGCTGGTTGCAGCAAAGGTTGGGTCCATCAGCTTCCAGCTTACGCCGTCAAATTCGATGACGCCGTTGATCCAGCCGACATCCTTCACATAGGAGGAAATCCATGCGTGATATTCTTCGCCCTTATAGCCAACCTCAAGTCGGGTTGGAATATTCTGGCTTCGAAGCATGGAGGCGGTGATGGCGGCGTAGTCAAAGCAGATTCCAGTCTTGATTTTCATAATCTGATCGATGTCTGGCAGGTAGCCGCTTTGCACATTCTTTGCCTTGTCGTAATCATAAGAAAAATTGCTGATTACATAATTGTATACACTTGCGATTACTTCGATATCATTGTCTGCCGGATAAGCCAGTTCAACGGCTTTGGTAACGCTCGTAGTTGTCTCGTTAAAGTTGACATACTGACTTGGGTACAGATATGGTCCGAATTCACTTATACTGTTGACGGATATCGCAGAAGACAGAGCTGTGGAATACTGAGTCCCAGAAATGTTTTCATAGACTGCAACGGTGTAGCTGCCGCTTCCTGCCGTCAAAGGGAACACCTCATAATCCCCATGGAGATTGTAGGTGTAGGTGACCTGGTCTGGTCCGGTAATCTGCAGCTTCACCTTGGAATTGCTTCCAAAGTAGCTGACCATAATATATCCCTCAGCAGCATTGGAGTAATCAATGGCTGCAACGCTGCAGTCACTCACTGCAGTGCCTGGCGCAGTTGGCGTCAAAATGGTGGAGGTATTATCGCGACTTCCCTTCACGTTTGGGTCCTTTTCCTTGATCGCATCAGCGATAGTCTGACTCTTTTTGTCGGAAGGGGTTTTGGAACATCCTGCGGTTGCCGATATGAATAACATAAGGGTCAGTATGAGCAAAAATTTTCTGCGCGTTTGCAGTGTTTTTTTATTCATACAAAGGCCTCATCCTAATTTTGCATATACACTTCTTATTATAGTGTATTTGTACTAGGTTGAAAACAATAACTTGTGAAAAGGAGCACACGAAAAATGAAGAAATTTATGAAAGAATTCAAGGATTTTATCAGCAAGGGAAATGTCCTCGACATGGCTGTTGGTATCATCATCGGTGGGGCATTTACGGCAATAGTTTCATCGTTGGTTGCGGATATTATAAATCCAATCCTTGGACTGTTTGGTGGAATCAATTTTGACCAGCTTTCGATTAAGATGATTGGAGATTCTGAGCTATACTATGGCAAGTTCATCACTGCTGTGATCAACTTTTTAATTATGGCACTCATTGTATTTTTCATTGTAAAGGGCTTCAATAAGGCTGGGGATATTGCAAAGAAGAGAAAGAAGGGTGAGCCTGAGGAAACACCTGCGCCAACAGAGAAGGAATGCCCATATTGCAAGGGCAAGATTCCAGTAGCGGCAGTAAAGTGTATGTTCTGTACCTCGGATGTAGAATAGTGAGCTAGGTGAGCCACGGGGACGGGGTTGGTGGCTCAGTGAACCACCAACCCCGTCCCCAAGGTGTCAAAAAACACTTGAATTCCCTGTGTATCTATGATAAACTGTCAAAGTTGACGCAATTGTCACTTATTAGGAGGAAAACTCGTGTTAGTATTAAAGACTATTTTAACCGTTATTTTCATCATTATCAGTTTATTTCTCGCTGTTGTTATCCTTATGCAGGAAGGCAAGTCTGCAGGACTTGGAGCAATCAGCGGTGCAGCAGACACATATTGGGGAAAGAACAAGGGCCGTTCAATGGAAGGTATGCTTGTTAAGTTCACCAGAGTTGCAGTTATTGTATTCTTAGTTTTAGCTACTGTTTTAAACTTAGGAATCTGGGGATAATATTTGTGTGTAAGGGCTGCTCGATGAGCAGCCTATTTTTTTGTTATATCGATGAGGAGAATCGAATGCATACTTGCAAGCAAGGAGATTTGACAATCGTTAATCTGAGCGAAACTCCTTTTTCTGATTGATGCATTTTTAAACCAGCGGTTTAGTTGCATCCGTTGAGAAAAGCGCTATAATCGATAGAGTAATCGAAGTGATGTCCCCAAAAATTCAAAAAACCTGGACAATCATCAAAAAATCATTAGTACGCAAAAGAAAGGAGCTGTCACATGGGCAAGGAATCAGTGAAGCTGATTTGCAACAACAAAAAAGTGTATCATGACTATTTCCTGGACGAGACCTATGAGTGCGGCATCGAACTGGCGGGTACTGAGGTTAAGTCGCTTCGTATGGGAAAGGGCTCTGTAAAAGAAGCCTTTGTGCGTATCATGAACGATGAGATTTATATCTACGGCATGCATATCAGTCCATACGAAAAGGGCAACATTTTCAATAAGGATCCACTTAGAGCACGCAAGCTTTTGATGCACAAGGCGGAGATTCGCAAACTGCTTGGAAAAATCAAGGAAAAGGGTTACACAATTGTACCTGTTCAGGTATACTTTAAAGGCAGTCTGGTGAAGGTGGAAATTGCACTTGCCAGAGGTAAAAAACTCTATGACAAGCGCCAGGATATCCAGAAGAAGGATATGAAGCGCGAGGCAGAGAGAGACTTCAAGCTGAGCTTGAAATAAGAAAAAACGCAGAGAAATATACTGCGTAAAATATAATCACAATATTAACGTTAGTAAAATATGCACTACGGGATGTGCACACATTAAAAATGCTTCGCATTGGGTGTGCACAGTGAAGTATATTTTACTGCGTAAAATATACTTCATGGGCTAGTACCGGTTTCGACGGGGCATTTGAAGTTGGAGAAGCGAGTCGTATGGTAATGCGTTAAATGGCCAAATTAAAATTAAACGCTGAAGATAATTTAGCATACGCTGCCTAGTTGCAGCAGTCTGACCTAGGGCACTCACACCTTAGGACCCAGGCTTCGACTATGTGAGAAACGACGCTATCAAAGCTTTGAGATAGTGGGCGTATCATGAAGCTACTAAAGTCAGTCGGGTGTTTGTTGCTGATTGGTGGAGGGAATGTTTAAGAATAAACTACACTCGTAGAAGGACAGGGAATTGGTTTTCGGACACGGGTTCGACTCCCGTCTAGTCCACTAACAATAAGAGCCAGGCTTAATGCCTAGCTCTTGTTGTTAATAAAGTAAACGAAAATCAAATCCTAAGAGACAAAAACTTTTCGGCACGGGGCGCACGAGGTCCGGGGGACCTCGGTTTTGCGCCGACCGAAGCGGAGCGAAGACCGATTCCCGTCTAGTCCACTTTAAAAACGCGTAAATTCAAAGATTTACGCGTTTTTTTGTGCTTCAAGAGTTAACTTTTGAGTTGTAATTATAGTGCCCCTTTTTCTTTTTCGTGTTGAAGAATTGCCTGTCTAATTAAATAAAGAACTTCTCCGTTGATGGAGCGTCCATCATATTCTGCAAGGCTTTTGAGCTTTTCATGTGTTTCTGAATCTATTCTAAGACCTAGATGTTTATCTTTTTCCATACAGACCTCCAAAATCTCACTTTAAGTACATTTTAAGATTGTTTGGTGCTATAATTTAAAAATGGACTTATTTTAAGTACATTAAAAATTTGATAGGTGTTTGAGGTCTACCTTTGTATTGAAAATTATATGAAGGAGGCAACGAATTATGCAGTATGGATATATCCGTGTGTCGACGAAGGATCAGAACCCCGAAAGGCAGATAATTGCAATGAAGGAGAATGGAGTTGAAGAGAAGTTTATTTACATGGACTATATGTCAGGGAAAGATTTTCATCGACCAAAATATAATCGACTGGTTAAAAAGCTAAAGCCAAATGATTTGCTGGTAATTAAAAGTATAGATCGCCTGGGTCGTAATTATGAAGAAATACTGGAACAATGGAGAATTCTCACTAAGGAGAAGAATGTTGATATTCAGGTGCTTGATATGCCACTTCTTAATACGAAAACAGAGGTGGAAGGGCTGACAGGAATTTTTATAGCTGATTTAGTGCTCCAGATTCTTGCTTATGTGGCTGAAACAGAGAGGACATTCATAAAACAGCGCCAGGCGGAAGGGATTGCAATTGCAAAAGAAAAAGGCATTCAATTTGGCTGTAAGAGGATTGAAATTTCGGATGAAAAAATGGGAGTGTTTGAGGAATGGAAAAATGGGGAACTAACAGCTGGGGAAGCTGCGGA
>JAZUGV010000064.1:0-13294 GCA_045641385.1 Agathobacter sp.
ATTGCATCGATTTCTGCCGTCATCCAATTTTTCGAAGCTTACGCCCGTCAATGGAGTTCCACAGAAATCGCAGAAGTTCGTTGCCTGCAAATCTACAACGGTCTCCTGCAAAGTATTTCTTTCTCTTGCAAGCTTAAATGAATTATCCGCAAAGCCCAGCTGCTTCATATACTCATAGATTTCCTTCACCTTAAGAGAAGGATTGAGTTCATCATATCCAAATTTCAGGTAATATGAATCTTTATAAAGCGCTTCCGGTCCATTCGCATAAGTATCGCGTGCTGCCTCCTCGATACTCTCTCCTGCCAATCTTTCTCTGATTTGAGACACTGGAGAGCCCATATAAGCATTCGCGTTTTTCTTTGCTTTTTTAGCCTTTCTCTCAGCTTTTTTCTTTGCTCGTTTTTCTTTTCTTGATAACTTTTTAACTTCCGGTTGTAATGGAGCAACTGCCTCTTCTGCTGAAACCTCTTCTTTCATAGGTTCTTCTGTAGCAGTCGCTTCAGCAGTTGACGTCTCCGCAGCAGACTCATCAACAACAGTAATTTCCTCTGCCACAGGCTCCGCTACAGCTTCTACATACACATCACTTGTGGATGCCGATTCTGACATTACCATATTAACAGCCTCTGCATCTGCAGCTTCCGCCTCTACTACTTCATCGACAGCTTCTGTAGCATCTTCTGCAGTTTCCGCTTCTGCCACTTCTTCTGTAGCTTCCACTTCTGGTTCTTCTACTGCTGCCTCCTGCTCTTCCTCTGACGTTTCTTCAACAACCGCAGCTTCAACTTCTGTTGCAACATCATTCGCAGGCTCTGCCTCTGCCATGACTTCATTTTCCCCTTCAGCTTCTGGGGTCATATTTGAAGCTTCAACTTCTGGTGCAACGTCAGTCACAGGCCCAACTTCTGCGATAGGTTCAGCCCCTATGACAGGTTCTGCTTCTGGCACACCTCCATTTGCAGCTTCTAATTGAGCTGCTGCTTCTTTAGCCGCCGCAATAGCAGCTGCCTTTTGGCGCTTCTTCTCTTCTTTCTTTTGCTTTCTTGCAGCTTTTCTCTGCTTCAGCTTTTCTTTTAAGCGCTTAAAGAAATCTCGAATTCGATGAAAGAATCCTTTCACTCCCTTTTCCTTAACCACTGGCTGAACCGGAGGTTCTGGGAATACAGGAACATATTCAGGTCTTGGCGCAACTGGTTTCTCTTCCATTTTTGCAAAATGCCAATCCAGATAATCTGTCAAAATTTCCATAAAGGAAATCAGATTATTTTCGATGCTTTCGATAAGACCTAAATCAATTTCACTGTCCTCAATCACATAGATGTAATCGTCTGCGATCTCGCCAGATAAACCATATACTGTTCCAGCAATTTTTCCATATTTTTCCTGGTCAACCTTCGTGGTAACCGCAATATATGGCCATGCGTCTGGATAAACAGTGCGAAACAGCTCATTTAAGAGCAGACAAAATGTAAATCGCTCCTCCTCAGACATCTTTGGAAGCTTAATTTTGAGAACAGTTTTATTTTTGTATTCTCTCTTCAGCACATTTTCAATCATGGATTGATCTGAAGAGAAATCATATAAACGGGCATTATTTAAGTTATCATTTTCGCCGCAATCCCAGTATCCTGTCGTATGAACCACTAAATTCTCAAAGGTTTTTATGAGCTGGATGCCCATGACGGTCCTTGAGCTTATTTCAGCAGACTCATTTTTCTTGGATGCCGAATTCTTAAGGAATTCGTAATTGCGCACCTGACGATAGTAATGTCTTCCGTCATATAAATTTGATGCACGGCGCAATACAACTCCGTTGAGCGGAGAAATGCTGTGCACCTGATAACATTTTCCATCATAATTGATCAGCTGACCTGGCATTACTGTCTGCACAATATGATTGAATAACTTTGAGTCTAAGTAATCTTTATTATCTTTTTCATCTTCGCAGATATAATAAGCATTCTTTAGACTTGTTCCAAAGTATAAATCAAACTTCTCCTGGTCAAGAGAGAAGACATTGTGAGACTCAAATGCCATTGCCTCCCCATCTCCGCGGATGGATTTCACCTTCCAAAGTTCGCTGTCCTTCGGTACCTGACTGTATCTCGTAAGCATTTCTTCCAGGAACTTGGTCGGTTCAGTCTTCTCAATTCCTGCCAAACGAAACTCTTTTAAGATCTCATTTTCCGAAACAGGGCGACAGCTCATCAGCAGAAGGAGCTTGATTAAGGTGTTTCTCTGTGTCTTTGCATATTCCGGAACCAGTGATGGAATCGCATTTGGGTTTGATGAAAACATCTGTGAATTGTATCGCATGTAATCGCGCAACATATAGTTTTCAGACAACACATTCACAAACGTTTGTGACTTTCCTCTTGATAGGAACATTCGCATCATCGCAAAAAGATTACAGAATTCGTCTTCTGCGATTACAAACTGTTCCTGCTCTTCCTGCACACTCCAAATATTTGAGACAAAGTTAATTCTGTCATAAATCGTTTGCTGCTGAACCGGCAAATTCATATATTTGGTAATGGTCGGATAATACTGACCCGCTTTCCATTTCATATCGCGGACTGGTACCTTACTTTCGCTAAACCAGGATACCTTTGGAATCTGATTTTTGATAGCAACTGCTGCAAGCTCAATTCCATTTCCCAAATACTTGGTCTGCTTGTCAAAAATCTTCTGGCGCAAGTAGTCACCATTGGCATTCCATGCCATCGCGGTGTAAAGATTTCGCGATACCGGAGGCGCTACTACTTCTGTGATTTCCTCGTGCAGCAAGTGTGATAAGGTGTCCACCAATCCATCGACCATTCGGTCAGATACGCAGTAAACTGGAGCATCATCGCCCTTTGCTAAGGTCTGCGAAATAATACTTAATCCAATCTGACCTGTGTTTACAATCAGGGATGGCTCCTGCATAAATACAAATCCAACATTCTCCAAAAATGCCTGATTTGCGTGCAATACATCTACATCATACAGCTGCGAGAAACTCAAAATGCCAACCTCGCAGTCCGAGGTCTGGCGGGAAAGATTGCTAACACGCCATAGCATTTTGATCTTTCCGTTTTCCCACAATAACTGGTTGAGCCACTCGTTGATGTCTTCGCTGGTTGAACTGCGTCCCACAATCACAAGACAATTCTTACCCTTTAACAGGGAATCCATCAGAGGCAAAATAATATATTTTCCTAAATCACGGTAAAACGGATTGTAGAAAACGACATTTTCTCCCCTTAACAGTTTCAGCGTTGCATAGATGGCATCTGCATCATAGATTTCTTTGACTTCCTTCAGCTCGAAAAATCTTGCAACCAGCTGCTCATATTTATCTTCAGAGTCTTCAAATTCAGAAATGATTTCCTGGATACTTTGTGAATTTGCAAAATCATAGCCACTGGATGCGCTAAGCAGATTTCCTGGATAAAGCTTTTCATAGATTTCTCTGATTCGATAGTAGTTGCTGATTTTCTTTGAGTAGCTGTCATCCCCAACAACGTCCTGCACATATTCATTTTTCGTGTAGCCATTTAAAAAGTTTGTAATCTCTGTGATTACGATTAATGGCCATACTGGAAAGATATAAATATTCCAGGCAGATGCTGCTCCACGATTCCAAATAAAAGCTAATAACCAGGCACATCCAATAGCCGATATATCGGAAATCCACTTAAACAGGAAGCGAGTATTCACCCATTCTGGCTTTAAAAACCAATGGTCGAACTCGTCATCATATTCGTAGAATTTCTTTGTCACCTTTCTGAGCAAATGGGCATATTTCAAATATCGTCCCACGAAGATTCCACAAGACTTTGTGATAACATATGCCAACAGCAGCAATAGGTTCAATATTACAACACGACTTGGAATATATGAGCTCCATTTGCTTGGTAAAAGCTGAATCAGCGAATATATGCTGTACTCCAGCTTCAGCAATACTATGATTCCAACCAATCCAAACACAGTCGCATAGATAGGCAAAATCGTCTGTTTTCCCCTGTCATACTTTTTTCTATTCACTTTGCGAATCAAAAATGTAACTAAAAGAAAGATAATTGTAGTAATCATCCCTCGTAGTAATGCTTTAGGCATTGTCGAATAGTTCCTCTCTCTCTATGACTAACTGGTCTGTAAAATCAAGTGGTGAGTCAACATATACACCTGTATTGTTTAAAGGAATTTCTGTCATCACTTCAGATTTAAAATTATAAAGTGAGCAGTCTCTTGGCAGAATATCTGGGTCTAGATACTCTAATACCCCTGAATCGATGTCCATTGTGTTTTCCAAATAAAAGGCAGTACTCCAATGTCTCAATTGATCAAGCATTTTGTTGATTGCCTTTATATGCATTTGGATATGGTCATAATAACTGCTGGCAACGAAATTCTTACGCTGATATTCTCTGAGGAACCTGCTTCCACGTGTGTAGTATACTACTCCGTTTACGTAATGCTCGTAGTCTCCTTCTTTCAAAATCAGCTCAGATAAATCATTCTCCAGGCACTCATTATATTGTCCAATCTTTGAGCGGAACTTATATCTTTGGTATAGAAGCACAAAAAATTCTATAAGTGCCAGCCCTGCTAACAATAGAATCGCTACGCCCAAATACGCCCACAACGATCCTGACTTTTCCCAAATTCGATAGACTAATCCAGGAATCATACACAATACAACAAATGCAGCCAATATTCCATAAATTTGAAGAGCTACATCCTTTCTAATGCGAGGAGAAATCATTTTTCTGATTTCTTCCCGAAGCGTTTCAAGCTTTTCTGAGGTTTTACGAACGGTACTAGGCATTTCGTTCTGCTCTTCCAATATTTCCGTATAGACAAGGTGTAATCGGCTTTCTAAATCCTCTATATCAAAACGGTCTGCCTCTTTGATGGATTCGTTTCTTAACTCCGAATAATATCTTGCCGCATCGGCCTTTTCATCCAGCGCTCTCTCGACACTTCTATATGCTTTGTCAACAGCCTCCTCCGCATGGCGACTTGCCCCAATCCACTGATTATAATCCTGCGTACTGGTTTCTGGACAAAGACCAAATTCTCTTTTATCCACACGCGTATCAGAATGTCTTGGAATATTCGCATCCAATGAAATTCCTTCGGTATCCATCGTCAGATCAAATTCTTCTCGTTTGCGGCGATTGCGGTACTCAATTCTTCTTTGTACCTCACGATCCAATTCCGCTTCCAGATAATGTTTTGTCCCAAGAAGCTGATCAATCTTCGATTGTAGGAATATCTTCATCTTATCCTTGTCAATGACGGTTCCTACGTTATACAAACGATATCCCTGAAGACTACTTGGATTGATATCGTTTGTTGCTAAAAGCAAAATCGTAAGCCAAAATTCAAATAGATACGCGTCTTTTCGAACGCGACCCTCTCTCGTATAATCGAAGACCAAAAATCTACATGTAGATGGATAATGATTTCTCTGCCAAAACTCAGAGCTCTCTGTTTCCAGGCGCTCCGTCCATGCAGCCTTTGTTTCTGCGCGATCAGTAAAAGTTTGCTTGAGTCGCAATGTAATCAATATAATTTCTGTTGGTCGCTTTCCGTTAAAATTATATTTCTTACTTAGCTCCTCATAAGCCTCCTTATTTCCAGGCACTTCCACAGGCTCATAAATAACTTCTGGAATTCTTCCTGAGTTCTTAATCGCCAGTTCCTTGATATCAGATGGCGATAAATATTTGCAGTCGATGTTGTCATATGCAACATCTTTTTCAGTGACAATCTTTAGTCGCTTAAAAGGAATTTCTGGAGCCGGCACTCCACCTAACATTTGCGTCAGACGGACTAATGGAACCGCATTTTCACGACAGATGTAATCGTCATAATCGATCAATTCGTCCCCCTTGGAATCCTTTGATACCGGCCCTCTGGAGTTGATCTTAAAGTCATAAGGATTGCGCTCCGCTGTTTCAAACCCCTTCATGCTCTCCTCATGCTCGGTCAAAACAATGATTGCTCTCCATTCCTTTTTCTGGTCTGTTAATGCCACGATATCAGGAAGCGCAGTTTCTACAGTTGTTCCACTTTCATTCCAACGACAGCAACCTATCTTCTGCTCATTGATTGAAGACAAAAACAGCGGATATGCTTCGTTAAAATATTCAATTGTCCTCTGATTTTGTATCAAAACAGAATACATAGGCCCCTCTTTACGCTTTACTTAATTTCTTTCCTGTTTCTCTAATTTCAGTTGCAAGTTCACGAAGGTCAAGACTCTCTACCGCTTTTGCGATATTGCTGTAAACGCGTGTAAACAGATATTCTTTAAATACATTGTTTGCCTTTGCTCCGTACTGTTCCTTGATGTTTTCAAGTAACAAATCAAACTCATCCTTGATTAAGCTTCCTGTTACACCTGGATAGTCTTTCGCAGAAACGAACTTTGTGATGTAGTTCTCAATTTCCTGAATCTCAACTTTCAGCACACGGATAACATTTTCCTCATCGTAAATATCGCTGGTCATTGACTCCTTTAACAAGAATGGCATACTAAAGATACTTCTTGGGCCACCTGAAGGAAGTGCAAACTCTTTGATTTCAAAGGTTCTCAGCTGTCGTGCCAAAAAGCTTTCCTCGAATTCCTTGTTATCATTCACCTCATTTTCAATATCAAGCTTAATCTTCTCGTTGATGCTCTTAACAAGTGCTGGATAAATTGATAATGCATCCTGCACCTCATATAAGCGATCACAAGGAGTCTGATTTGATACCGTAAGAATTGCAGAGTACTCATCCTGCATTCCAAGCTCTTCAATCATCAGACGATAATTGTTTTCATTTGAATTGTTTTCGTTTTCAAACGAATCAATGTATCCACCGAGAAGTCCCCAGAAAAATGCTGCGTCGATATTGTATTCCTGAAGCTCCTGATTACCATCATCCAAATCTGGCATCATTGCAACATTGTGCCACCAGCGGTCGATATGTGGTGTAAGCACCTTGCTCTTATTTGTGATTGGATGAATGTTTGTTACAAGCTCGTAGTAAGCCTTGAAATAATCACCACTGGTTCTGTTATAGGTCTCAGTCTTAGATGGTGGTGCAAACTTGCTAAGATCATTTGCTCTTAATCCATAGAATGACTTATAGAAAAGAATCATATTCTTAGTAATGTCTGAATCCGGTTCTCCACCAAAGTTCATCAGATGCTCTTCAATCAAGGTTGCTCTAGGTGAATCATCATGTGGATGGAGACCATCATTAAAGGTACATGAATTAATCGGATCCTTCTCCTCGCCTAATGGCTTTTCAATGAATGGAGCCGCTAAAACCTTTGCCTCGTTAAATACGTCGATGACATAATGACGAATTTCTTCTTTGTCATATAAACGCTTCTCAAATTCAGCTTCCTTTTCGATTGCTGTGATAACATCCATATCGATATCGGTGCCATAGCTTGTCATAAGAAGATTCTTAAAGTAATCAAGAATGTCCTTATCAAAGATTTTGCTAAAGTAGCCTACATCATCAGGGCGGCTGTTTAACACAGCGTATCCGCGCACACGGTCATAAATTGTCTGTGCAAGGTCGCTGTCGATATCAATCAGGCTGCCTGTGTATGGATGCTTCTGGCTAAGCTCATTTAGACAAATATTTGATGCACATACATAACGTGCAGTCATTCCCTTTGTCTTGTTGTACTTGTTCTCAATGATATCAATTTCTCTTGCAATGCTTGCAATCTTGCTGTCAAAAGTATGGAAGAAAATCTGGAAAGCTTCGCTAAGCTTCTTTACATACTCAATTCCCTCTTCTAATACTGCTGCATAAACGGAATTTACGCGGTACTCATTTAAATGTGTCAGATAAGTAGTATAAGCGGTCTTCAATTCCTCCTGGTCTGAGCTAAGACGACGACGAATGCGGTCCATCAGGCTTACATGCTTGGTTCTTGCAAGGTCATATACAGTTTCTACTGCATCCGTATCGTTATCATCAAAGTTAATCTTTTCGAAGTTGTCAAAATACTCCTCTTCCTCCATCACATTCATTCGAATCATCTGAAGTTCGTTTTCTAAGTTTGCTGATACTTTGTACAAGAAATAGCGAACTGCATTTGGATGAATAAAATCGCCCTTTGAATTGCGTAAATATGTCTCAAGACGATACTTCAGCTTATCGCCAGTTACATTGTCCCCGCCTGCGCGGAAAATCGTGTACGCAATGGTGTGGCTTGTTTCCTCAGTATGTCTCTGAACCATCTGTCTATAAATCTGAAGTGAATTATATGCATCTACATATGCATTCCATGCTTCTTCTCCCGCCCCTGGTTCTATTGCAGCGATATTACTGGTTACATGGTTCTGAGCATCATCGAGTTCAACCTGCCCATTTGAATTTTCAGATTCAATCTTCTTTCTAAGCTCGCCTAAGTACTCGTCCCACTTATCTGTAACACGATTGAAACCAGTTTCATCAAAAATGGTGCAGGCATTTACAATTGCCATCGCAAAAGGATCCTTGTTTCTTGACATCTGTTCAACAGAATCAATGTAGCAGCGGTCTTCTCTGATATCGGCAACTCGTACGCCTTGTCTTCTCATCTCCATATTCTCGCGAACACGCTGATTGTACATAGCGTCAAATACAAGCCACTGATCTGATACCACTTCCTTTGCCCATGTAAGTGCCAGGTACTGCTTAACATCTTCCACTGGATAAATCAGCATAGAAGTACCAGCGCCAGCATATCTGTTTCTTCCCTTTTCAGCAGCAAGCTTACGAATGGTATTATCCTCAGAAGAGTTGCTTCTCTTGTTCATAGGTCCAATCGACTGCGCATAAATACAGTTTGCTGCATGATCCAGGTACTGATTAAATGAATTTAAGCTCTCACCATCACAGTTCTTTGCGTCATATAAGAAACAGAAATCGTATGGGCGTACATCGTACTCTTCATAGCCTACTGAGCCAACACATGGGAACTCCATCTTTACTGTGTTTTTATATTTTTCTGGAAGAGTTGCATCTCCCTTCATCAGGAAGGAATCTAACTCACGCAAAGTAGCATATGCATTACTCTTTAAGTTGTTGCGTTCTGCAGTTCCCTTGATTACTCCATAGAACACCTCTGGCAACAGGAAAAATCCTCTGCTGATATTAGCACTCTGACGGAATTTTGTTGCCAAATAATTTTTGATATAAAGCGCAACTGGAAGAATTAAGCCGGAACCAGTTCCACCTGCCAGGGAGCTTACGATAATTACACGAAGTGCCTGCTGATATTCTCCACCCTCTAGCTTATATAATTCTTCGATTGCATTGTGGAGTTCTTCCATCTTTCCTGCTCTAATAGCAGTCTCAAATGCCATTCTTGATACTGCACGAACCTGTCCAGCGCCCTCAGTGAGTGTCTTGCTATTTAAAATAGCATTTACTGGAAACCAGGTATCACGCGCATGTGTATCAATATCCAAATATTCACCAACCGATAACTTTGTTGAAGTTTGAATTGTGTGTACAAATGGATTCTTTTTCTTTATCTCGCGTAATTCGTTTACATCCGTGTCGAAAACAGCAAATCCAATTTGCTGTCTCTGCTCCTCAGTTACTTTCTGCGAAACTCTTAATACTATACTTGATCCTGTTCCCCCAAGACCAACAATCAGTGTAGGTGCATTCATTATTATGTCCTCCTAAATCTACTTGTTCGTTGTACATGTGTAATCAGCTTCGTTTGTTCGATATTTTATAATCATTCCAGCAGTCTTTCTCAAATTCTTAGAATCCTTTGGAATTGTTACTCCATCAATGGTGAAATTCTTATTTCCCGCATATTCCTTTGTATTAACAATCTCTATGCGATGGCCTCCTGCCGCTTTCACCTTCATCGTTGGCACTCCTCCAACTCCGCCTGGCAGGAATCGAATGGTTCCACGTTCTCTGCGATATGGAATCAACTGACTGCTTAATTCTTTTCTAAACTTTCCATGTGCCTGCCATCGTCTCTGTCCAACAACATTCGGCTTACAGTCAATGGTTGGCATTTTTTTCAGTTTCTTCGGAAGACGCTTCTTAAATACGTATCCACCTAGCAGAACTAAAAACAAGAATCCAGCCACACTTCTTCCAACAACTGATTTATATTTTGTCCAAAAATCACGCGTATCTTCGTAGGTGACTGCAACCGTTCCCTCGATCGTGACAGCGCTGTAATCTGTCTTATATTCGCTGTACAGATATACATCTTCTACCCCGGTATAATCCTTACTTCCCGGCTTTTTCTTCTTGAGCGACGTATATAGTAAAACCTGTCCAGGGGTGTCACTCTTTTCAACACGATACTCAAAATCACTATCTTTTCCATCTGCGCGTTTTGCAGTTGGAACTGGAAGAGCAGCCCACTCTTCCTTCGTATATTTACTTGGCAGCCCCGTCTCACCGTCTATTACATACAGACGCATTGGCTCGTTTTCGTTTTTAACTCCAGTCTCATCGATGTAATAAACCTGGGCCGAATTATCTCCATTCATCTCAGCGCTCTTGCTAGAATAAATGATATAATCCAGCGTAGCCTCTGTCGTGTTATACTTCAAATAACTTGCGGTGACATTTAATTTAAAATCGCCTTGATCTAAGCTGATTCTATCGCCAGACATGTATGTCATACCGTCACTAGACCCGTTAATATAAGCAGTGGCAGAATAACTGACATCTCCAAGCAGAGGAGAGTTTTCGTTTATCCTTTCACGAGTTCCAGCTTTTACAAAGCCGAAATCCATAATGTATTCCCCTGCTCCAATCGTGTCCATATCCGTTACTTCGTTTCCATTCAAATCGGTTAAAAAGACTGCGATTTCAATGTTTGGCTTATAATAGATTTCGACAGTTTCAGCGCCACTCACACTGGCACTATACTCACCTGGCGCAAAATCACCTGCAAAAGTTAGCACCTGTCCTTTTAGATTTTCTGCAACTTTGAATTCTCCGTGCAGCGTATCTGTGGTGGCAATCTCAGAATACTGAACAGTAACCGGTTTTCCCACTCCGCTAATTTTATTATTAGAGGAATCTGATAAATTTCCAATTTGAACGTTTTCGCCTTGCGCAAATACAACAATCTCGGACATTGGTATGTCAAACTCAAAGCTATTGGTTGATTTGTCAAAGCTAAGCTTGTCCGTGTTGAAAATTCTGGTGCAGGTTTTTGTAATCTTACTTAAAATTTCATTACTCGTTTCTGCCTTTTCGAAATATATATTGTTACTAGGGTCCTCATTTATGGAATCAGCCTGTTCGCCCATTCCCAGGAACATAACTTTGATGTCCTCTTCTTTGCCCGCAAAAAACTTGTTGATATTTTTTTCGCCCTGAAATACTCCATCCGTTAAAACAACTAACCATTTTTCATCGGCATTTTCCAAATTCAAATCTGCATATGCCTTTTTCACTGTGTTAAATGGGGTATTTCCAGCCGCTGTGACCATAGAATGCACTTTTTCAACATTTATGCTCGCTCCATCTTTTCCATTTAGTACAAGGTGAGGCCCCGCAGATGCGGATGAGCTGCTAAAATCACTCATGACATATATGTTCATCGTATCTATATCGCCGAGTAAGGCAGCAAACACTTCCATGGAATATTTCGCCTGACACCATGTATCAACACTTACTCCATCAGCAGTTTGAATCATACTGCCCGAGTCATCATACACAACATTAATTACCCTTTTTGGAGAATATGTTTTGGCATATACTTCATTTTGTGTTGCTAAAAATATCTGAAAAATTTCAATCAACAAAAAAACGAACATAAATGTTGCAGACCAAATGCGTTTTGTTCTATTTTTCATATCCTAAATTCCCCTATTTCTAATCATAGTTTTACCAATATATTCTATCGCAACTAGTACTATTGTGCAATATTTTCTAGTACTTTCGTCCATCTCGATATGCCCACGAGAATTTACGAAGCCAACTAACGCGATTTAGTATCCTGGCAAACATCTTTTACATGGACTATTCCCCTGTTCAATCAACTCCTCTATCGTTCCCCGATACTCCTTTTTATTGTGATCCGCCATATCGCTTACACTTGAGCAGGATGGCAAATGAAACTTTTTTGAATTTACGTTAATGATAAATGTATTCTCTGTGTTACTTTCGTAATCGTTCGAAGCACCTTCTTTATCCTCTTCCGTTGTTGCATTCGCAATATAGGATTCATCTACCTCGCTTTCGCCAGTTGCGTAATCAATGGATATTCTCGGCTGAACATTAAAACAGTATACGCAAAAGCAAATGCCCTTTCCTCCATCCTCGACAGACCATGCTTCCATCAGGACCCCGCGAGCCACAAGTTCATCCGCTTTAAAAACAGGGGTAACTCGATACAATACATGATGATTCGTTTCATCTACATAATCCGCAATCTTATTCTCAAATTGCAGCATCCCAACCACGTTAAGATAACGGGTTCCTGTAATCAGATTTTTTTCGTTTGCATTTTCACCAGCAAGCTGGTATCCAATCAAATGGCATCTGTTGTACAAATAATTTCCGTCAATCAGCTCATGGTAATTTGCAGTATGCCAACCAGAAGGCCGAACATTTCCGATCGCTCCGCGTTCCTCTGTCGGCATCAGCTCTTTACAAATATTGGCATATGCAGGCCCGCATCTATCATACTCATCGAGCTCGCTATAGATTTCAAAAGCTTCCAAAGCGAGCTTTTCCTCATCAGAAAACCCTGGCATATTCCCATTTACTTCAACAAAAGGAGCGCCTGAATATTCCAGACTAAATAGCTCGTTTGCTGCCAGATCAGATTCAATGGATAAACTTTGACTATCCTCAGCCTCACTATTTGGGCGTCCCTCGTCAATCAAAGTCCCCTGTGTACTGGAATTCGCTGTCCCAGAATCCTTCGAGCAGGCAAAAATATTTAGGCAACATACTACTATGATCTGCGCAATAATGATTGCTTTAAATCTTCGCATTTTTCTCCTCCTAAGCACCACGACATCTAATATTTTATTATATCAAAAGTACTAGTTGTTTTGTAGCCCTCAAATAGATATGTCCAATTATACTAGGCAGAAAGGAAAACAAATATGAACTGCTAGTTCAGAGACGGGAAACGCTTCGCATGTTTCGCTCCGGTTATCGCTCACCATAAAAATAGAGTTTCGCTTGCGAAACTCTCGCGCCGCTTTTGCGTCGCCAATGCGACATTTTTCATCTGCAAAAGCGTGCGCATCCTCGCGGAGCCTTTTTACTGTATAGGAAATTGGAGCAATTTCCTATACAGTAA
>JAZUGV010000065.1:0-44596 GCA_045641385.1 Agathobacter sp.
AAAGAGAGTAAACGGTTTGACAGGACTTTGTGTAAACCATTTGGATACCATTGGTAAATTTGACAAGATTAAGGTTTGTGTAGCTTACCATGTAAATGGTGAGATTACAGAGGACTTCTCAACCAACTTAAAGTTCTTAAACAGTGCAAAACCGGTATATAAAGAGTTCGATGGAAACTTTGGCGATATCGAGGGTATCACCGAGTTTGATAAGCTTCCAAAGGCAGCTCAGGAGTACATCAACTTTATTGAGGAATACATCGGAATTCCTGTAAAGTTTATCGGAACCGGAGCAGACCGCGAGGCAATGATTGTAAGAGAATAGTATAAGTATTTATCATACGAAAGGGAGAACAAATTGTTCTCCCTTTTATACTTGAAGGTCATTTTGAATGAGCGTATAATTATTGATAGCGACATTTTTTATAAAAAGGAGACGTGAAAATGAATGTTTTAGTAATTAACTGTGGAAGTTCATCTTTAAAGTATCAGTTAATCAACTCAGAGTCAGAGGAAGTACTTGCAAAGGGGCTTTGCGAGCGTATCGGAATCGATGGACGCCTTGTATATCAGAAGGCTGGTCTCGATAAGGAAATTACCGAGGCACCTATGCCAACTCACAAAGAGGCAATCCAGATGGTTCTTGATGCCTTAGTAAATGACAAGACTGGAGCAGTTGCTTCTCTTGCTGAAATCGAGGCTGTTGGACATCGTATTGTACACGGTGGTGAGAAGTTTGCTACCAGTACTGTTTTAACAGAAGAAGTATTAGCTGCAATCGCAGAGTGCAACGACCTTGCACCTCTTCACAACCCAGCAAACTTAATCGGTGTTCGTGCATGTCAGGAACTTATGCCAAACGTTCCTATGGTAGGTGTATTTGATACCGCTTTCCATCAGACCATGCCAGCAACCGCTTATATGTATGGTCTTCCATACGAGTACTATGAGAAGTATAAGGTTCGCCGTTATGGTTTCCACGGAACCAGCCACAGCTTTGTTTCAAAGCGCGTTGCTGAAATCGTTGGAAAGAACTACGAGGATATGAAGATTATCGTTTGTCACTTAGGAAATGGTGCTTCAATCTCTGCTGTAGACCATGGCAAGTGCGTTGATACCTCTATGGGTCTTACTCCACTTGAAGGTCTCATCATGGGAACCCGTTCTGGTGATCTTGATCCATCGATTCTTGAGTTCATCTGCAAGAAGGAGAACTTAAACGTTTCTGAGATGGTTAACGTATTAAATAAGAAGTCTGGTGTAGAGGGAATCTCTGGTGTTTCTTCTGACTTCCGTGACCTTGAAGCTGCAGCTGCAGAAGGAAATGAGAGAGCAGAGCTTGCAATCGATGCTTTTGCATATAGAGTAGCTAAGTATGTTGGTTCATACGCAGCAGCTATGAACGGTGTTGATGCAATCGCATTTACTGCTGGTATCGGAGAGAACGGACCAATCGTTCGTGAAAAGGTTCTTGAGAGATTAGGCTTCCTCGGAATCACCTGTGATACCGCTGTAAACAACGATACCTTCGGAAAAGAAAGATATATCTCAACTGAAGATTCTAAGGTTAAGGTTCTTGTTGTTCCTACAAATGAGGAGCTTGCAATCTGTAGAGAAACTGTTGCATTAGTATAATTTTACTGTTGACAAACATATACACACTATATATAATAGTTCGAGTGTGGGTAGGAGTGCGCCATGATTATTGATATTTCAGATATTTTAACAGCTGTAAATAAAAAGAAAATGGTTGAAACTTCTATTGAAATGGATTCCTTCAACTCGAAGATGGGAGATTTCCCAATCATCGGAAGAAAACCGCTAAATCTCAATATCGAGAACCAGGAGGACAAAGCACTTTTGATTTCTGGTGATGTCGATTTAACCCTTGAGATTCCATGTGGTCGTTGTTTGGAACCGGTTTCCACAGAAATTTCCTTCTCAATCGATAAGAAGTTAACCTTACAGGATAAGGTTGCGACGGACGAGGAGATGGAAGAAACTGACTACCTAATTGGGTTTGAACTGGATGTAGACAAATTGATCTACTCCGAGGTCCTGGTGAACTGGCCGATGAAGGTTCTGTGCAAAGACGATTGCAAAGGAATTTGCAAGGTGTGCGGAATGAACTTAAACGCAGGCACCTGCAAATGCGAAACTTTCGTTCCAGATCCAAGAATGGCAGCAATCCAAGATATATTTAGTAAATTTAAGGAGGTGTAAACAGATGTCTATTTGTCCAAAGAACAAATCTTCAAAGGGAAGAAGAGATAAGAGAAGAGCAAACTGGAAGATGACTGCTCCTACTTTAGTAAAGTGCAGCAAGTGTGGCGAACTTATGATGCCTCATCGTGTTTGCAAGAGCTGTGGATCTTACAATAAGAAAGAGATCATCCCTCAGGATTAATCTTAAAGAGAAAGCCTTCCGAATTTCGGAAGGCTTTTATTATTGTGAATGCTTAACAGTGTAAAGAGATAGCACGGTAGAAGACTGTTGTGTTACAACATCAAAGTGCGAAAGTAAAAAGAGAAAGACAAATACGCGAATTGCGGATTATGTGCGCATGGGGTTGCGCAAAAATATTTAAACATGGGAGAGACAAGAAATGACAGAATCATTAAAGAAACGTTCCGAAGTTCCAGTGGAACTTACCTGGGACATCAATCTGATTTATAAAAATGACGACGAAATGTACGCCGACCTGAAGGCAGCCAAGGAGCTTGGCGCAAAGATGGTGGCTGAATATAAAGGAAAGCTGAATAACGCAGCAATCGTGGATCAGTGCGTCAGCGATTATCAGAAGGTTTATGAGCTAATCACATTGATTGAGCACTATACCTCACTTCAGGTATCTGTAGACTATACAAATGCGGATGCACAGAAGCTTGATGCGAAGGTTCGCAACGAGTACATGAATATCTTTAGCGATTTATCTTTCATTGAAAGTGAGATTTCCAATCTTCCTGAGGAACTGATTCGTGAGGCAACCGAAAAGGCATCTGCAGGAAACAAGTGCTTTTTAGAAGATTTATTGCGAATGAAGAAGTATCGTCTGAATGCAGAGACAGAGCATGCGCTTACTGTTTTATCAGAAACCATCAGAGCGCCATACTCGATGTATGAGCAGACAAAACTTGCGGATATGCAGTTTCCGGACTTTGAGGTGAATGGCAAGACTTATCCCCTTGGATATTCTTTGTTTGAGGATAACTACGAGTATGAGAAGAATACTGAGGTCCGTCGTGCTGCATTTGCGGCTTTCTCAAAGAAACTGATGGATTATCATTTTACGACAGCCGCTCAGTATGGTGCACACGTACAGACGGACAAAAAGATGGCAGATCTTCGCGGCTACAGCAGCGTAATTGAATCACTTTTATATCCAACCAACGTGACAGAGGATTTATATAATCGTCAGATTGATCTGATTATGGAAAAGCTTGCACCTCATATGAGAAAGTATGCAAAGCTTTTACAGCGCACCAATAAGCTCGACAAGATGACCTATGCAGATTTAAAGCTTACTTTAGATCCTGATTATGATCCAAAGGTAACCATTGAAAAGTCAAAAGAGTACATTCTCGATGGACTTTCTATCATGGGTGAGGAATATGGGGAGATGTTAAAGGAGGCTTATAGAGATCGTTGGGTTGATTTCGCACAGAACGTTGGAAAATCAACCGGTGGTTTCTGCGCCAGCCCTTATGGAAAGGGAAGCTATATTCTTCTTTCCTGGAATGAGCGCATGAGCGATGTGTTTACCCTTGCTCATGAGCTTGGACATGCTGGTCACTTTAAAGCCTGCAACAGTGCACAGAGCATTTTTGATACCAATGTATCAAGTTACGTGGTTGAGGCACCTTCTACCATGAATGAGCTTTTGATGGCAGAATATTTGAAGGAAAAGGCTGGAGAGGATAAGCGCTTCCGCAGATGGGTGCTTTCAGCACAGATTTCAAATACCTATTATCATAATTTTGTAACTCACCTTCTTGAGGCTGCTTATCAGAGAGAGGTTTACAGACTTGTGGACAAAGGTGAGGCAGTTCCTGCAGATACTTTAGATGCAATCTTTAAGGATGTGCTTACCAAATTCTGGGGTGATGATGTTGAACTTTGTGAGGGGGCAGAGCTTACCTGGATGCGTCAGCCTCATTACTATATGGGCTTATATTCATACTGCTACAGTGCAAGTCTTACCATCGCCACACAGGTGGCAAAGCGCATTCGTAAGGAAGGACAGCCAGCAGTAGAGGATTGGAAGAAGACGCTTGCCGCAGGTAGTACAGTCAGCCCAGTTGAGTTTGCAAAAATGGCCGGTGTTGATATCACAACAGATGCAGCTCTTTTGGATACCATTGAGTACGTGGGTGGCATCATCGATGAAATCGAAAAGCTGACAGATGAGCTTGAGGCAGAGGCTTAGAATATAAGAAAGGATTGGAAAAACGACAGGGTGGATAAAATGCTTGATACAAAATTAAAAGAAATGATATTTAAACTGTATAAAAACAATCCTTTTAATCAGACGATTGGAGCTGAGCTGTTAGAGACCTCAGAGGGATTTGCAAAGGGCGCAATCCTGAAAATGGAGGAGAAGCATCTGAATACCTATCAGGGGATGCACGGCGGATGTATGTATGCACTTGCGGACAGCATTTGTGGAATTGCAGCAGCAACCTGTGGCAAATATGTGACTACCCTAAACGGCACCATGAATTATCTTGTGGCGGTAAAGGGAGTAAAGTCTCTCTACTGTGAGGCAACGACCGTTCGCAGTGGAAGAACCATCAGTGTCGTTGACTATAAGCTGCTGGGAGAAGATGGCACCTTATTTGCAACTGGCACCTTTCATTACTACATTCTTGAAAATAAATTTGAAGAATCATAGAGCGACATTACGTCGAACAAAACATAGAATTTCTACAATGAATTGGGAGAAAAGGAGAAGTAAACATGGCTGATACATGGAACTTAAGTAAACTTTATCTTGGATTAGATGATCCAGAATATGTGAAGGACGTTGAAACCTACAAGGAGCTCACTTCACAGTATGCAAAGACGCTTGATCGCGTGGATGCAATTCCTACCGTTGAGCATGCAGAGAGAATTTTAGCATTACAGGAGAAGATGACAGCATTAATTTCCAAGCTGTTTATTTTTGTTGAGCTGCAGCAGTCTACGGATACAGAAAATGGAGCTTTGATTGCAGAGGGGAATAACCTTATGCGCCTGGCTTCTGCAAATGTTGCAAATGACACCAAGGCTTCCAAAATTTTAGCAAAGCTTCCAAATCTTGCAACCTGCTGCGAACGCTCAGAGATTATCAATGATTATAAGTTTTACCTTACAAAGATTAAGGAAAAAGAAGAGCATATGCTTTCAGATGCAGAAGAGGAAATGTATGCAAAGATGGATATGACCGGTGGCGGTGCCTGGGGAAATCTTCAGAGCTTTTTAACCTCAACCGTAAAGGTTGATTACAAGGGAGAGCAGATTACCCTTACCAATGCCAGAAATCTTGCCTATGATCCAGATCCAGAGGTACGTAAGGCCGCTTATGAGGCTGAGCTTGCTTCTTATGAGAAGATTCAGGATTCATTGGCATATGCGCTCAACAATATCAAGCTTCAGTCAAATATGATTGCCACCAAGCGCGATTATAATTCTCTTCTTGATATGACTTTGGCAAACTCAAATATGAAGAAGGAAACTCTCGATGCGATGATTGGTGCAATCGAAGATCACCTTCCAAAAATTCGTAAGTACTTCACACATAAGGCAGAAATCTTAGGACACAAGAATGGACTTCCTTGGTATGATATTTTTGCTCCACTTGGAAAGAGCGAAAAGAAGTATACCATCGAGGAGACCAAAGAAATATTAACCTCGACTTTCGCAGAGTTTTCAGAGGAGATGTCTGGCCTTATGGCAGAGGCCTTTGACAATGAGTGGATTGATTTTTATCCTCGCGCTGGAAAGGTTGGAGGTGCCTTTGACTGTGGTGTGCCAGCCATCGGAGAGAGCCGCGTGCTTACCAACTTTGATGGTTCATTCTCAGCAATTGACACCTTAGCGCATGAACTTGGACACAGCTTCCATGACCGCCAGGTGCAGACAAACCGTGCTATGAATATGGATTATCCAATGCAGGTTGCTGAGACAGCGTCTACCTTTAACGAGACCTTCCTCTGCAACAAGTTCCTTGAGAAGGCAGCAAACAGCGAAGAAAAGCTTGCTCTTTTAGAAGGCCTTTTAACTGAGCAGACACAGTGTATCGTTGATATCTATTCAAGATATGTATTTGAGAACAGTGTTGTGGATACCTGTGAGAGCAAGTTCCTTATGGCAGAGGATTTGAAGGCTCTGATGCTTGAGGCACAGGAAAAGGCTTATGGAGAAGGATTAGATCCTGAGGTTCGTCATCCATATATGTGGGCATGTAAGGGACATTATTACAGCTCAGGCTTAGCATTTTACAATTTCCCATATGCCTTTGGCGTGTTATTTGCGGCAGGTCTTTACAGCCTCTATTTAGAAGAGGGTAAGGAAGTATTTGTTCCAAAGTATAAGGCAATGCTCAATGCAACCCCAACCTGTAATGTAGAAGAGGCGGGAGCACTCATGGATATCGATCTCACAGACAAAAAGTTCTGGGAGAGCTCACTTGAAATCATCGAAAAGAATATTGAAGAGTACTGCAAGCTGTAGTGTTTGAACAGGAGGGCTTTATGATGATATAAAGTCCTCCTGTTTTCTACTTTGATTTCTTGTCGACAAGTTAACAAGAAAGGGATATAATAGATTTACTACGTGTTATGAAGATATCAATTCAGAATAAAAAAGAAATAAAGAAGGAGAGAATTATGGCTGAAGAAATCAAAAAAGAGCGCAGACCGGTTGATCCGAATTCTGCAAAATATAAGCTCGGTGAAATTGCAAAAAAAGCATACACCGACGTTGAGGAAGCAAAGGCAAGAGGTGAGTTGGTAGGATGGTGTTCCTCAAACTTTCCTGTTGAAATTCCAGAGACCTTAGGCCTTTATGTTTGCTACCCAGAAAACCAGGCAGCAGCTATTGCAGCACGTGGACACGGAGAGGAAATGTGTCAGATTGCAGAGAACGATGGATACTCCAATGACCTTTGTGCTTACGCACGTATTTCAATGGCCTACGCAAAGGTAAAGGATTCTAACGGTGGACAGGAGATGCCACAGCCAGACTACTTATTATGCTGCAACAATATCTGTAACTGCATGATTAAATGGTATGAGAATCTTGCAAGAGAATTAAATATTCCAATGTTTACCATTGATATTCCATTCAACCCAGAGTACGAGGTATCAGATGCAGAGCTTGCCTATGTACGTGCACAGTTCTGGGAGGTAATTCATAACCTTGAGGATTTCACAGGAAAGAAGTGGAGCGAGGAAAGATTTGCAGAGGTTATGGAGCTTTCTGGAAGAAGCTCAAGAGCATGGCTTCGCGCAACTGCTAAGGCCTGCTATGAGCCATCACCATTTAACGGTTTCGACTTATTAAATCACATGGCGGTTATGGTTACTGCGCGTGGTAAGAAGGAAGCGGCTGAGGCAATGGAGCTTCTTGAGAAGGAATACGAGGAGAACCATGTAAAGGGAGAGTCAACCTTCCGCACCGAAGAAAAATACAGAATTATGTTCGAAGGTATTGCCTGCTGGCCATGGTTACGTGTGACCTCAACCGGACTTAAGGGCCGTGGTATCAATATGGTTACCACCATCTATGCAGATGCCTTTGGATTCATCTACGATGACTTTGATGGCATGGTAAAAGCTTATTGTAACGTTCCTAACGCTATCAACCTTGAGCATGCACGTGACAAGCGTGTGAAGCTTGGCAAGGACAACAAGATTGAAGGACTTCTTGTCCATACCAACCGTTCATGTAAGCTTTGGTCAGGCTTTATGTATGAGATGAGCCGCCAGATTGGAGAAGAGGTTGGCGTTCCAGTGGTTAGCTTTGACGGAGATCAGGCTGATCCACGTAACTTCTCTGAAGCACAGTACGATACTCGTGTGCAGGGACTTATGGAAATTATGGAAGAGAACAAGGGGGCAAGATAATGAGTACAGCACAGATTTTAGAAAAATTTCATGCAGTAGCATGTAATCCATCTGCCCAGAAGGATAAGTATCTTGCAGAGGGCAAGAAAATTGTATTAGTAACCTACTATACACCAGAGGAACTGATTCATTCTATGGGAGTAGTTCCATTCACCACCTTTGGGGGAGATATTCAGGTCAATGAGGCAAAGCAGTATTTCCCAGCATTTATCTGCTCTATTCTTCAGACTATGCTAGAGCAGGGAATGAAAGGAACCTATGAAGGAGCCAGCGCAATAGTTATTCCAAGCTTATGTGACAGCTTAAAGTGCTTGGGACAGAACTGGAAGTACGCAGTGCCTTCAATTCCTTTTATCCCAATGACCTACCCACAGAACAGAAAGCCAGAGTTTGGAAAGGAATTTACCAAGGCTGGATATGAAACTGTGATTGCGGAAATCGAAAAGGTCTGCGGTGTGAAGTATGACGATGCAAAGGCTGTTGATTCCATCAAGATTTATAATGAGCACAATGCTCTTATGAGAGAGGTTTCAGAACTTTTCGCCGCTCATCCTGAGATTACCGCAGCAGAAAGAAGCGATGTATTTAAGTCTGCTGGATTTATGTTAAAGGAAGAGCACACTGCTTTATTAAAGGAACTCATCGAGTCTGTAAAGGCAGATGAGGCTGGCGCTGCAAAGAAGAGAATTTATATCTCTGGTATTCTTGCAGATGCTCCTGCATTAAACGAAATTTTTGATGACATGAAGCTTCAGATCGTTGGCGACGATGTACTTGCCTTTGGCCGTCAGTATCGCTATGACAGCAAGTGCAGCTGCTGTGGAGCAGCATCAAATCTTGATGCCGCAGCACAGAAATTTTCTGATATGGATAACTGTTCGCTGCTTTATGATATCAAGAAGCACCGCATCGAGTATATCGTTGACGAAGCAAAGAGATTACAGGCAGATGGTGTAGTTCTTGTGCTTACCAAGTTCTGCGATCCAGAGGAATTTGATAATCCACTGATTAAGAAGGCTTGCGATGAGGCTGGTATTCCTTGCGTTGTTGTTGAGATTGATCGTCAAATGGGCAACTACGAGCAGGCAAGAACTATGCTTGAAACATTTTCAGACATGATTTAAGAATTGTTGCTATAAATAGCAGTGTTTATAAATTATAAAAGGTATATAGAATCGAGGAGATAAAAAAATGAGTTTACAGAGACCACTTGCTGGCATTAAGGTTGTAGAGCTTGCAACCTTTATTGCTGGACCATGTTGTGCAAGATATTTAGCTGATTTAGGAGCTGATGTTATTAAGGTTGAGTCGCCTGCCGGAGACCCACTTCGTTACACTGCAGTCAACGAAGGCCGTCCATACGGGGATATGGATGATACTTCTTTTACCATAGAAAATACTGGAAAGAAGTGCATCACCTTAAATACCAAGAGTGAGGCTGGACGCGAGGCTCTTGAAAAGTTAATCGCAGAAGCTGACATCTTTATCACTAATATTCGTCCAAACGGTCTTAAGAGATCAGGTCTGGATTATGAAACCTTACATGCAAAGTATCCAAAGCTTGTTTTTGGTTATGTATCTGGCTATGGAGAAAAAGGCCCTGACAAGGACCTTCCAGGCTTTGATTTTACTGCGTTCTTTGCACGCGGTGGCGTGATTGGAACCTTATTTGATGTAGATTCCATGCCGCTTAGCCCAGTTGCAGGATTTGGAGATCATCAGGTTGGTATGTTCTTGGCGTCTGGTGTACTTGCAGCGCTTTATCGAGCACGCGAGACTGGACAGGGAGATCAGGTAACCGTTTCCTTACTTCATTCTGCGCTTTGGGATACTGCTTTATACCTTCAGGCGAACCAGTATGGAGATCCATCTACCCAGTATCCAATCAGTCGTAAGGCAACCACCAATCCATTAAACGTTTCTCACAAGTGTAAGGATGGAAAGTGGATTCAGATTTCTATGCCAAGATATGACTTCTATTATCCAACCTTTATGAAGGTTCTCGACAGAGAAGACTTGATAGATGATCCACGCTACTTCCCACAGACCAACTTGCAGGACAACCTTTATGAGTTCTATGATCTGTTGGATGCAGAAATTGGCAAGTTTACCTGTGATGAGATGTGTGCTCGCATGGATGAGGCTGATCTTCCATATGCACGCTGTCAGACCTGGGATGAAGTTTTGGTAGATCCACAGGCTTGGGGCTCTGATGCACTCGCAAAGGTTACCATGCCAAATGGACAGGAGAGAACTATGGTTCGTACTCCTGTTATCTTTACAGATACTGAGCTTCCAGAATACAAGCGCGGTGGCTTCCTCGGTGAGGATACCAAGACCGTTCTTGCATCTTTGGGCTACACACCAGAGCAGATTGATGCTATGATTGCAGCTGGAGAAGCTACCGACGTAAAACGAATCGGATAAATGATTATTTTATGCGCTTGCAATCTGCAGGCGCATATTTTTCAAGAGGAATAAATATGTATACACTTGGAATTGATATTGGATCTACAACTTCAAAGTGCGTGATTTTAGAGGATGGTACGAACATAGTTGCCATGTCGCTGGTGAAGGCTGGAACAGGAACCAAGGGCCCTGCACAGGCCTTTGAAGAAGTATTAAAGAATGTGAACCTGACAAGAGAGGATATTGCATACATTAAGGCAACAGGCTACGGCCGAAATACCTACGAGCAAGCGGATGGAGAAATCAGTGAACTTTCTGCACATGGCAAAGGAGTATTTTTTATGAATCCGGAATGTCGTACCATCATCGATATCGGTGGGCAGGACGCCAAAGTGATTCAGCTAAATGACAAGGGTGGAATATCCAATTTTGTGATGAATGATAAATGTGCAGCAGGAACCGGACGCTTTTTGGATGTCATGGCTGGAATTTTACAGCTTGATATCAGCGAGCTTGAGGTGTATGCAAGAAAGGCAACCGAGCCATGCAAAATTTCTTCCACCTGTACTGTCTTTGCGGAGAGCGAGGTGATTTCTCAGCTGTCGCAGAATGTGGAACTGTCAAATCTGGTGGCCGGTATTTGCGACTCTGTTGCAACAAGAACCGCAGCGCTTGCCAAGAGAGTGGGAATTAAGGAAACTGTCTGCATGAGTGGTGGGGTTGCACAAAACGGAGGTGTTATGGATGCTCTGTCAAGGGAATTAGGTACCTCTGTAATCTGCGTGGAAAACGCACAGTATATGGGGGCTCTTGGAGCAGCAATCTCAGCATTTGAGAGCTTAAAATAGCATAGATAAAATTTGTAAAGTGGGCATTTTGACGAAATGCTCACTTTTCGTTTGCAAGAAAGCCGATATTATATAGGCGGTAGGTACTATTTGATAAAAAAAGACTAAATAAAGTGAACAAAATATAAAATTATTGGGCAAAATGCGCATAAATGCCTTGTAGACAAGTTGGCGATAGTGTAAAATTACATAAGTAAATTGTGCTAGGAAACTGTGCACTATTTCTAGATTATTTTTTTATGGAGGGTTTCGTATGGAACAGAAAAAAACTATCGGCCTCGGCGGTAGAGGCTGGCTCCTGGTAATTTACGTAGCAATCGCTATGGTAACTTTCCAGGCTTTCACAAACTATCCACTGAATATCTTAGCTGATCATTACGGTGGAAATGACCACGTTAGTGCATTGTATTCTGCATGTGCTGTAGTTGGTATCATTATTCAGTTAATTCTTGGACCATTCATGGGTAAGATGAAGTCTATCAAGAACTTCTCTCTTATCATGGGATGCATCACCTTAATCCTTGGATTAGGTGTTATGTTCTTCCAGCCTGGTATTCTTTGGGATATCGCTTATGGTTTAGTTAACGTAACCTCAGTTATGTATGCTACATTCGCTTGCTCTATTCTTGTTGGACAGTGGTATCCTACAAGAAAGGGTACTGTAATGGGTATCTGTACTATCGCATTCCCTGTTGCAAATGGTCTTTTAACTCCATTCGCTAACAAGGCTACCCAGGTATTCGTGCCAGCAGAGGCAGGCGGAGATCCAAACGCAGTTGTTAAGGCATTCTTACCATTCCTTATTGTATTCTTCATTGGATGGTTAATTGGACTTATCTTCGTTAAGGACTTCCCAGAGCAGTGTGGTGCTTACAGAGATAACAACAAGAACATGACTCCAGAAATCGCAAACAAGATGCTTATGCAGGAAATCGAAGACAGAAAGACTACTGTTTGGAGACTTCCTCAGATTCTTGGATCTATCGACTTCTGGTTAATCACTGTTCCTATGGGATTCATCCTTATGGCAGCTATCGCTATGATGACCCAGTCACAGAATATTATTAAGAGCTTCAGCCCTGACCTTTCAATGATGGGACCTGTTATGGGCGGCGTTATGATCTGTGGTATTATCGGTTCTTACGTATTAGGTCTTATTGATACCAAGATTGGTACCCGTAAGTCTATGCTCATCGCAACCATCCTTATGATCGTTGCTGGTATCCTTGGAATTATTGGTGGAAAGTTAATCATCCCTGCATTAATGTTCGTAGCATTATTCATGGGTGCTTCTTCAAACTACACCGTATCAGGTGCTATGCAGTACTGGAGAAGAGAAGACTTCCCAAGCTTGTTCTCTTCAGTTAACCCAGTTGCAAACATCATCAACTCAATTGGACCAGTTATCTTTGGTGTAATCATTGGTAAGGCTCTTGCAGCTAACGACCTTGTAGGTGGTGTTCGTACATTATTCACTATCGCTTGTGGTCTTGGTGTTGTTTCAACAATCTTATTACTGTTATTCAGACCAGCTCGTATCGAGAAGAAGGATAGAAAGCTTCGTGAAGCTGCTGGAAAGACCATTGATGATGCATTAGTAGGACGTAAGTAATTCGATTATTTACAATTACAAAATCATTAAATGTGAAAGGCGTGTCGTATGACACGCCTTTTCTTTTGCTCCTGGATAGTATATGATTAGAAAAAATGATTTGATGCAATGATTTGTTAATATGAATTGTAATGAAAATTATTATGCAATAATATTTAGGAGTTGCTATGGAAAAAATTATTCCAACAATGGGACAAAACAATTGTGGTGGAAGATGCATTATTAAGGCGCATGTGGAAGATGGAGTCGTAACAAAAATTTCCACAGATACATCTGCCGGGGATTTGAACAATCCACCCCTGACTGCCTGCGCAAGAGGTCTCAATTATCATAAAACTTATTTGAATGAAGAAAAACGCCTGCTGTACCCTATGATTCGTACCGGTGAGCGTGGGGCGGGAGAATTTCGCCGTGCAAGCTGGGAGGAAGCAATCGATTTGATTGCAAAAGAGTGGGTTCGCATTCGAGATACCTATGGACCAGAGTCGCGCTTTGTCCATTATGCATGGGGTGTGGAAAGTGTATTTACTCCGCTTGACTTTGCAAAGCGTCTGATGGCATTGGATGGAGGCTATTTGGGATACTATAATTCTTACAGTACCGCCTGTATCGCATACACAACACCATACATGTTTGGAACAGGAGTCTGCGGAAACAGCTTTTCAGACCTGGTAAACACGAATCTGATTATTCTTTGGGGACATAATCCAGCAGAGACCCGCTTTGACACCCTGATGTTTTATTTAAGAGAAGCCAAAAAGCGTGGAATTCCAATCGTTTGCGTAGATCCAAGAAAACACGATACTATTCGCGCTCTAGGTGCAGAGTGGATTCCAATTCGTCCGGCAACAGATGCGGCGATGTTAGATGCAATGGCATACGTAATCAAGTCAGAGCAGTTATATGACAGAAACTTTATCCAGACATTTTGTCAGGGATTTTCCAAAGATACTATGCCACATGGCTACGAAGATGAGGAAAATTATTTTGATTATTTGGATGGCGCATATGATGGTGTTGCTAAGACTCCAGAGTGGGCAGAGAACATTACAGGTGTACCAGCTGAGATCATCGCAGATTTGGCGCGCAGATATGCAAACGCAGCGCCAGGTGTATTAATGCCAGGCTATGGACCTCAGCGCAATATGAATGGAGAGCAGACTACGCGTGGGTGCATCATGTTAGCTGCATTGACAGGGAATATTGGTGTTTCTGGCGGATGGGCTGGAAGTGGAGCCTGGATTCCATTGCCTCCAATGCCAGATTTTCCATTTGTGCAAAATCCATATTCGGCTAAGATACCTGTATATCGATGGACAGATGCCATCACCTATGGCACCGAAATGAACCAGAGGGACGGAGTTCGTGGCTCAGAAAATTTAAAGAGCAGTATCAAGATGATTGTCAATTTAGCTGGAAATGCGTTGATAAATCAGCATGGAGATATCAATCGCACGAAAGAAATCTTAAAGGACACAAGCAAAGTCGAGTTTATTGTCTGTTCAGATGTATTTATGACTCCAAGCGCGAAATTTGCGGATGTCCTTTTGCCAGGAGTATCCTTTTTTGAAATGAATAATCTGGTAACACCTTGGCTTCAGGGGAATTTTTTTGGCGCAGTCAACAAGGTGGTTGAGCCACTTGGAGAATGTAAGTTTGAATACGAGTGGCTTGCGGAGATTGCAAAACGTATTGGCTTATATGATGAATTTACAGAGGGACATGCAACGCTTGACGATTGGGTAGAGGATACCTATAACAAGCTAAGAGAATCTACACCACAGCTACCAACCTATGAGCAGTTTCAAAAAGATGGAGTTTATCGCTATCAGGATTTAGAGCCAGTCATTGCATTTGAAAAAATAAGACAGAATCCGACAGAGCAAAAATTCCCTACACCATCTGGGAAAATAGAAATCTTTTCAACAGCATTGTTTGAAATGAACGAATCAGAAAAGATTCCTGCAATTCCAAAATATGTGCCCGCAGAGGAAGGATATGAAGACAGAAGCGAAGAGTATCCGCTTCAGTTGATGGGATATCACACAAAAAGGCGTTGTCATTCTATCCATGATAATAATGAGGAGATGGAAGTACTTGATCCAATGGCAGTTCATATGCATGAAGCAGATGCAAAGGAAAGAGGAATCAAGGATGGTGACCTCGTTCTTGTCTATAACGACAGAGGACGAATCAAGATGCAAGCAAAGATAAGCAACCAAATTATGCCTGGCGTTGTTGCAATATCTCAAGGGGCATGGTACACGCCGGATGCTACTGGAGATGATGTACGCGGTTGTATCAATATCCTTACAAGTGATAAATCGACACCACTTGCGCATGGAAATCCTCAGCATACAAATTTGGTACAGGTCGTTCAATTTGAAGCAAAATAGAATATAAAAACAGTGGGAAAAAGAAACAGAGAAATCTGTTTCTTTTTTTTCTTTACAAAAAGGGCAATTAAGAATAATATGTATTATATATACCTCTTGTCGACAAGTTGACAAGAGGTATAAGAAAGAGAGAAGGTGGGGAGCCAAGTGGGAAAAATAAATCCTTGGGGAAATGAAAATTTTATACTTGAAAACCTCACCATCGGAGAGGCTTTTGCCCGACGTGTTGCAAAAACTCCGGACAAAATCGCAATTGAATTTGAGCAGGAGAAGGTCACTTGGGCAGAGCTTGATCTTTTGTCCGACTGGCTGGTAAAACGCTTTGATTTTTTAGGCATTAAGCAGGGGACGAGATGTGCACTCTGGTGTGGCAACCACCTACAGTGGATTATTGTATATCTCGGACTGCAGAAGATTGGTGCAACAGCAATACTTGTAAATCCCGGCTATCTTGCCAGCGAACTATATAAGGTTCTTTCCTACGCAAAAATCGAGTATCTCTTTTATGGAGAAACATTCAAAGATCAGAATTTGACGGAGATTATTGATGCGCTTGATTTGAAGGAACATCCTCTGCTTCGACAGACAATTCCTATTGAGCTCGAGGATGCGATTCAGTTTATGGTAGATGGCGCTCGTGAAATGACAGACGAAGACAGGAAGAGGATTGCAGAGCTTAAGGCAAAGCCAAGGCCACAGGATACTGCCTGTATGCTGTTTACCTCAGGAACGACCTCCACACCAAAGGGTGTGCTGTTATCGCATTACAATCTTGTGAACTGCGCAAAGGCGACTGTCACAAGCATGCGATGGGATGAATCAGACAAAACCTGTGTCATGGTTCCATTATTCCATTGCTTTGGAATGACCAGCTGTCTGCTGGGAACCATTATTTCGGGAAGCACACTTTATGTGATTAAATATTACCGCACCATCGATGCGTTACATGCAATTCAGGACCATGGTTGCACCATTTTAAATGGGGTACCAAGTATGTTTCTTGCAATGATTTATAATCATGAATTCGACAAGTTTGATTTATCAGGCTTAAGGAGTGGGATTATTGCAGGATCGGCAATCACGGTGCTTGAGTATAAGACAATCTGTGAAAAACTGCATTTGCAACATCTGCAGATGTCTTATGGACAGACGGAAACTTCGCCTGGAGTGTCTTTTTCCGGATACGATGAAAGTATAGAGGATAAAGCGGATAATGCAGGCTATATGCTTCCGCATCTGGACGCAGGGATTATTGACAAGGATGGAAACCTTGTCGTGTCTGTCAAAGACGGCGTTTATCAGGGAGGCGATGAATCGCTTATCGGTGAAATTGCTATCAAGGGCTTTTTGGTTATGCAGGGATATTTTGATCGACCTGATGAGACAAAAGAAGCATTACAGGAGGATGGATGGCTCCATACAGGAGATTACGGATATTTTGATTCCAATGGACATATTCATGTTCTTGGGCGAATGAAGGAAATTATCATTCGCGGAGGTGAGAATATTTCACCAGGGGAAATTGAAGAATGTATGCTTGAACTTCCTCAAATCAAACAGGTGAAACTTGTGGGCGTCCCACACCCGGTACTTCAGGAGGAAATTGCTGCGGCAGTTGTTTTGAAAAAAGGGCAGGACATCACAGTGGAACATATAAAGGAATATTTGTCGACCAAACTTGCAAAATATAAGGTGCCGACATATATCGAGTTTTTGGATGCAATTCCAATGACAACCAGTGGAAAGGTTGCAATCGGCCAGCTTAAGCAGGAAATGGCAGGGCGATTTGCACAGGCACAGATTAAGTAAATTATTTATTCATTTTAAGGAGGTATAAAATGATTCTTTCTAAGGAACATGAATTGATGAGAAAGAACTTCCGCAACTTTGCGGAAACGGAATTCACTACCGAACTTCAGGATGAGCTTGATAACGGACATGAATTCAACGAGGAAATTTGGAAAAAGATGGCAAAGTATGGCTTTGCTGGAACCAAGATTCCTGTAGAATATGGCGGACAGGGTGGAGATACCCTTGCATATGTTCTTATGAATGAGGAGTTTGCAAGAGTTTGTCCAGTACTTGCAATCTATGCGAACACCCCTAACTCATTAGGTGGTGGACCTCTTCTTGCCTGCGGAACAGAAGAGCAGAAGCAGAAGTATTTAACTCCAGCTGCAAAGGGAGAGAAGCACATTGTGTTTGCTTTAACTGAGCCAGGCGCTGGATCAGACCCGGGATCAATGACCACCAAGGCTGTTGCTGATGGCGATTATTTCATCTTAAATGGTCGTAAGTGCTTTATTTCAGGTGCACCATTTGCAGACTATGCAATTGTGTATGCGAGAACCGACGCTGAGTCTAAGGGCGCAAAGGGAATTTCTATGTTCATCGTAGACATGAAGCTCCCAGGTGTTTCAACTGGAAAGCCAGAGCCTAAGATGGGTATCAACGGATATCCTACTTCAGATATTGTATTTGACAATGTTCGTGTTCATAAGGATGACTTATTAGGACCTCTTCATAAGGGTTATGCAACCGCTATGAAGACCCTTGATGGCGGACGTGTCGGTGTTGCTGCTCAGTCACTTGGCTGTGCACAGGGGGCTCTTGAGGAGGCAATCAAGTACTCTAAGGAGCGTAAGCAGTTTGGCAAGCCAATCTGCAAGAATCAGGCAATCAGCTTTATGCTTGCTGATATGGCAACCGAAATCGAAGCTGCAAGAACCTTACTTTACACCACTGCTCAGGCAAAGGATGCTGGAGATCCAAATGCTTCAACACTTTGCTCTATGGCGAAATATTATTGCTCAGAAATGGCTAACCGCGTTTGTGCAAAGGCTGTGCAGATCTTCGGTGGATATGGATACATCAAGGAGTACAAAGTTGAGCGCTTCTATCGTGATGCAAGAATTATGACTCTTTACGAAGGCACCTCTCAGGTACAGCAGATTGTAATTTCAAGAAGTCTATTGAAATAAAGGAGAAAAAAATGAGAATTTATGTTTGTGTAAAGCAGGTTCCAGATACCTCTGGAAAGGTTGCTGTAAACGAGAACGGTACACTTGACCGTGCTTCCATGGCAACCATTACAAACCCTGATGATTTAGCTGCAGTTGAAGCAGCATTAAAATTAAAAGATGAGACTGGTGCGCAGGTGACCGTTGTTTCCATGGGACCTCCTGCTGCCGAGTCTATGCTTCGCGAATGTATGGCTATGGGTGCGGATGATGCAGTTTTAATCTCTGGCCGTGAGTTTGGTGGATCTGACACCTTCGCTACCTCTCAGATCGTTGCAGGTGGACTTTCACATCTTGGCGTTGGACCAGAGGATGTAATCTTCTGTGGACGTCAGGCAATCGATGGAGATACCGCACAGGTTGGACCACAGATTGCAGAAAAGTTACAGATTCCACAGATTACCTATGCAGCAGAGGTAAAGAAGTCTGGCAACAAGGTGACTGTTCGTCGTCTCTTAGAGGATGGATATATGACCGTAGAGACCGAGACTCCTTGCTTAATAACCTGTGTAAAGGAATTAAATGATCCAAGATATATGACTGTTAAGGGCATCTTAGAATGCTACAGCAAGCCTATGACCATTCTTGATTATGAAGCATTAAAGGATGAGCCATTAATTGACCCGACTACCATCGGTCTTAAGGGTTCACCAACCAATATTTTCCGTTCGTTCACTCCACCTCAGAAGGGGGCAGGAAAAATCCTTTCTGGATCAAGCGAGTCAATGGTTAGCGAGTTAGTTAGCGACCTTGCAAAGAAACATATAATTTAGTGCTCATAACAGGAGGAAATAGATATGGCATTTGATAGCTCTAAAATTGAAGAATTTAGCGATATCTGGGTATTCTGTGAGCAGCGTGAAGGTAAGCTCATGAGCACAGATATCGAGTTAATCAGCGAAGGACGTAAGCTCGCTGACGAGAGAGGCGCAAATTTAGTTGGTCTCTTATTAGGAGGAAAAGGCATTGATCGTGTTGCCAAGGAACTTGGCGGCTACGGTGCAGACAAAATCATCGTTGTTGAGGATGACAACTTAGAGGTATATACCACTGATGCATATACCAAGGTCATCTGTGATGTCATCATGGACAAGAAGCCAGAGGTATTCTTAGTAGGTGCTTCAAATATCGGTCGTGATCTTGGACCAAGAGTAGCAGCAAGACTTCACACTGGTTTATGTGCAGACTGTACACACCTTGATATCAACATGGTTCCATATACCGAGTTCTTAAAGGAAGCATCCACCATCGATGTAGAGGCAGCAAACTTTGATATGACCGATGTAAATATGAAGATGACCCGTCCTGCATTTGGTGGACATATGATGGCAACCATTATCTGCCCAAGATTTAGACCATGTATGGCAACCGTTCGTCCAGGTGTATTAAAGAAGGCTCCATTTGATCAGGCAAAGGCTGATGCAGTAGTAATTGAAAAAGTTGCAGCGCAGCTTACCGCATCAGACCTTAAGACTAAGGTAATTGAAGTTGTTAAGGAAACCAGAAAGATGGTTGACTTACTTGGCGCAGAAGTAATTGTTGCAGTTGGTAACGGTATCAGCAAGGACCCTCAGAAGGGTATCGCGTTAGCAGAAGAGCTTGCAGAGGCTCTTGGCGGCGGTGTCGTTGGTGCTTCACGTGCAGTTACGGATGCAGGCTGGCTGACCGCTGATCATCAGGTTGGACAGACTGGAAAGACTGTTCGTCCTCGCATCTATGTTGCACTTGGTATTTCCGGCGCAATTCAGCACAAGGCAGGAATGGAAGATTCAGAGATGATTATCGCAGTAAATACCTCTGATGATGCTCCAATCTTCGAAGTCGCTGACTATGGTATCGTTGGAGACTTGTTTGAAATTGCACCTCTTATGATTGAGGATGTAAAGAAGACAAAGGCTGCAAACTAAATTGTAAAATAGGTATGTGATATATTATAAATGGCATTTGGAACAATTTGCTTCAAATGCCATTTCTTTTATGATGCAATAGAAACAATTTGTTCTAGACTTATTAACTTGGATTTAGTATTATAAATATATCTGAAAAATATCACTTTTATAGGGGGTTATTAAATGGCTAATTTAACAGCAGACGTTGTTGTAGTAGCAGCTGGTCTTTCAGGACTTGCAGCATCTGTAGCAGCAGCAGAAGAAGGAAAGAGCGTTATCACTCTTGAAAAGAGCATGATTACTGGTGGTGCAGCTAACATGGGTATGTCTCCACTTGCAATTGGAACCAAATATCAGAGAGCAGCAAACTTTAACATGACTCCAGGTGAGGCTTGGAGAAAGCACATGAACTTCATTCACTGGAATGGAGATGCGCGTTTAATTAAGAAGTATTATGAGAAGACCGCTTCTACCATTGAGTGGTTAGAGGACATGGGCGTTGAGTTCTGTGGACTTATTACTGCATATGCTGTAAATGAGAATGAGAGAGCATATGCAACTGCATATCCAACCGCACACTGCGTTAAGCCAGAAGGCGGTGGAGCTCCAGGACCACGTTGTGCTGGTGCAATGATTAAGAAGATGACCGAGCACGCTAATGAGCTTGGCGTTAAGTTTATGTTTGAAACCGTTGGTGAGTCAATCATCATGGAAGATGGCAAGGCAGTAGGTGTTAAGGCAAGAAACAAGGATGGAGAATTTGAGGTTCGTGCTAACGCTGTTATTGTAGCTACAGGTGGATTCGGTGACAACCCACAGCTTATCAAGGAGCGTTTCGGCTATGAGTGGGGCAAGGATTTATTCTCATTCCGTATTCCAGGTATGACTGGTGACGGTATCCGCATGTGCTGGGAAGCTGGTGCTGGACATTCAAAGATGATGATGGAGCTTATGTATCAGTGTCCTGACAATATGTCAGTATTCTCACTTGATGGTGCATTCCGTCAGCCAGGTCTCTGGGTAAACAGAAACGGTGAGCGTTTCATGAACGAGGATATGGCTCCAAACTCAACCTTTACTGGTAACGCAATCGTTAGCCAGCCAGGCTGCGTAGGATACTCTATCATGGATACCAAGATGATCAAGAAGTACAAGAAGAATGGTCCAGACCTTCTTGACCATGTACATGGAGATCAGATTTTTGAGACTTGGGATGAAGTAACTGAGGAAGCGCTTGCACGTGGCTATCAGTATCTCTACAAGGCAGATACCTTAGAGGAGTTAGCTGAGAAGATGGGAATTCCAGTAGACAAGTTCATGAATACCGTTGAAGAGTACAACGATATGTGTGATGAGGGATGGGATGACCTCTTTGAGAAGGACCGTCGCTACATGTATCCAATGGCAAAGGGACCTTTCTATGCGTTAGCATTCTATGCAGGTGCATATGGAACCTTAGGTGGAGTAAAAATCAACCACATGCTCGAAGTAGTAGATGCTGAGAGCAATAAGATTCCTGGATTATACTGTGTAGGTACAGATGCTTGTGCAATCTATGGCGATTGCTATCCATTCACCTTTGCAGGAAATACCATGGGATTCTGCTTGAACTCAGGACGTATGGCAGGAGAAAATGCTTCTGAGTACATCGATAAGTTATAAAATCATATTGATTTTATATATATCACATTACCTAAAAAGGGCTGACACTAAGTGTCAGCTCTTTTTATTTTCTCGTATCTCTAATTCATAAGACAAAAGCAGATGCAGTCTGGTATTGTAATCTCCTAAATCGAGCTCTGTGATTTCTAAAATTAAAGCAATCTTGCGAAGAAGAGAGCTTCGATGCATGTTAAGCTCGGCAGCACTTTCTGTCTGGTTTGACTGATTTTTTAGATACACATATAAAACCTTGTATAGCTCTGTGTTATGCGTTTCATCATACTGCTTTAGCTGAGGCAGAGCAGGGTGAGAGAGCGAAAGGTACGAGTATTTATTTAGAATATGAAAAATATAAGGGAGCAGATGCTCCTGGCAGGAAATGATTTCGCCAACGGCAGCCTTTTCACTGCGCAGCGTTAACATGGCCTGCATATAAAAATGTGACAGTTCGGATAATCTGGTAAAAATGTTGCTGTAGCCCCCATAGTAACCACTTTGCTGTATGGTGGGCTGAATGATACGAAATAGCTCAGGCATGGATATTTTGTCGGTATTAATCAACAAAATAATCGTGTTATTGTATTCAGCAGAAAAGAGAAACTGGTGGTGCTGGTTTAATAGCTTTGCAATATGCGAATTCATATTGAGGTGGTTCGAAACGCAGGAGAGAACCATAATCATTTTGCTGCAATCAGGATTCCATCCAGAGGCTCCTAATGTCCCTAAAAAGTAAGAAATGTTATCTAAATTTCCAGATAAGAGCTCTTCAAAGACCGTCTGTTTTAACAGCAGATCGTTTTGAATGATGTGCAAAGATACCCACTGAGTAACCATTTCCCAGGCGATATACAGCCACCCCTTTTGACCTTCTGTCAGTTCTCCCTCTTTCTGGATTGTGCTGAGATACCCCATGAACTCTCCGTTCGAAAAAATATTTCGGTTGAAGCTAGGGTATGGAAATGGGTAGGCGGGAATCTGATAGAAATCCTTTTCCTTCAGTGCATCCTTATAAAGCTCGTTATATATCGAGATGGTTTCTAGCCCAAGGCTTCCCGTTTCGATCATAGAATCCCATCGCTCGTCCAAGGTTCCGCGGCCATAGGCACCAGAAATGGCAAGGGCAGTTTGGCTTGCGTCTAATACCATCATTGGGAAAGGGATTTTCTCCTTGAATTCATTTAAGACATCTGAAAGCAGACAGTCAGAGGAAATCATGGAGTTGATATGATTGACCCAGATTTGTGTTTCCTCAAGAATGGTTATGATACTGTTAAACACAAGATTGACCTGGTTGGAGTTTAGAATAAAATAATTATCTCCCTGGATTCCATAAACTCTTTGGTCGCCATTTCCTAAAATGACATCACCGGTTTCGATGTAGAGTGTATTAAAATCGCGTTTGGTTGACGGAAAAAATAGTCTGATATTCTCTAAATCCTGCTTTATTTCTGTGTGAACAACAACCTGTGGTTCATATTCGCTTAACTGTTCAGCAAACATCCAAAGATTAAATTTCATAAAATACCTCGCATAACAAGTGATAGGACTACTATAGCATAGAATTGAAACAAAATGTAGCATATTTTGTTGCAATAAGAATGAAAGATGAAACGAAATGTTCATTAAAGAGCAGAGGACCTTTGTTATAATTTTAGCAAGACGAAGAGTAAACGGCACCGAGGTGCTATTAAGAAGGAGGACCTATCATGGGATTTAAGGTAATGGGCGTCACCGCTGGACGCAAGAACAGTAACTCAGAAATTTTACTTAAGGAAGCTTTACTTGCTTGTCAGGAGCAGGGCGCAGAAATTACAATGATTAACTTAAAGGACTACAATATCGTAGACTGTAACGGTTGTACTTCATGTACCATCGGAATGTCTATGGGTAAGCACACTGGATGTTCTTTGGATGACGCTGACGATAAGAAGAAAATCATGGAAGTTATGCTCGCAAAGGATGCTGTTATTTTCTCAGCTCCAACCTACGACTTAATGCCATCTTCATTATTCTTAAAGTTCATGCATCGTAACTTAGCATATGAATCAGCATTCTTACAGAAAATCGGAGCAATTCCTTCAAAGGATCGTGTAGGTGCTTTAATTGCAGTTGGTGGATCATATAGATCATGGCAGTCAATGTCACTTGAGTGTATGCAGGCTACCACCTTTACCAACAGCTTTAAGATTGTAGATATGTACATGGCAACTGCTGTACCTGCTCCGGCTCAGGTTCTTTTATATGACGAGAAGCTTGCTCGTGCACGTGAAATTGGACAGAATGTAATGACCGCGCTGAACACTCCAGCAGAGGAGAGAAAGTGGTTAGGAGATCCAGACGCAGGCTGGTGTCCAAACTGCCATAGCAATTCACTTTGCCTTGGTGAGCCACAGTGGAAGGGACTTCAGTATCCAATCGAGTGCTCTGTATGTGGCGCCGGTGGAGACTTAGAGAAGACTCCTGATGGAAAGTGGAAATTTGTAATTGCTCCAAACGGATTAGAGCGTGACCGTACCACAGAGGAAGGCCGTGGTATTCACTGTGATGAAATCGCTGAAACTCAGGGAGGATTCTTCATGGACCCTGAGAAGCGTGAGACAGTTGCAAAGAAGCTTCCAAAATATAAGGAGATTACCTTCCCAGGTATTTAATTATGAGCGAGAAGTTAATTTTTAACGGCGGGCAGCGTCGCGTATACAAAGAAGGTGAAGCTGCTCCTGTCTATGAAAGAGCACCATACGATAAGACTGAGTTTGTTCCAAACATTCCTGCGCTTGAAGTACATGAGGCTTTCAAAGATAAAAACTATGTTGTCACAGTTGATATCACAGAAAAGATTGTTGGCATTCATGCTGATATGATTGACTGGTGGTGGGGCAACATGGAAAAGGGATATCATATCTGGGCTCCAGGCGAACACTATGGATTTGATTGGATTGTACCTCCATGTGAGGTTGGATACGAGGGTTCTGTGGAAGCTGCCTACGAATTCGAACCAACCAATCCAGTTGTGATTACTCGTGTTGGAATGCAGGAATATCCCTTTACAGACTGCTTTGAACGTTGCTGGATGGGGAAAGGAAAGCTTGGGCCAATCACCACGCTGTTAGTTCACATGTATGAGGATACCCCAGAAAAGGATGGAATCCTTTGGAGAACCACACAGGTGATGTCAGCAGACGATGCTGCGTTTATCGCAGAGCACAGAGAGATGATGCCTGATACCAGTGATCACCTTGCGTATGAATCTGGACGTTTCCGTTATTTTCTTCCTCAACTATATGATTTATGGAAAAATCATCCGGATCCATGGCAGAACATCCGCTTTGACTTAAGAACTGAGAAAAAGGCAGATGGAACCTGGAAGCATATCAGTACAAATGATTCCTGGGTAATAAAATAAAGAATAAGACAATGTGTATTCTTTGTGAAAAGAGAGGATATGCATTGTCTTTTTTTGCGTTAACATGTTAAAATAAAGTATCGTGCAAAAATATTAGCGTGAAAGAGAAAAAGTGTAAATAGGAATTGGAGGAACAATCAAAATATGGGTGACTATTTTGCAAAAATTGCCATCACTAATTTGGATGTTGCAAGAGATGAGTGGACCGCTTTTACGAAGTGTGAGCCTTATGAGGTGAACCTGGATGAAGAAGCGAAGGTGATTACCACTGCTTGTCGTGCTTGTATATCTAACTGTGGTGTAAAAGCTCATGTGAAGAACGGACGCGTAGTAAGATTAGATGGAAATCCTACAGATCCAATGAGCAAGGGAAAAATGTGTGCGAAGGGATTATCTGGTATCGCAGCACTTTACCATCCAAACAGAAATAAATATCCATTGAAGCGTGTTGGCGAGCGTGGAAGCGGAAAGTGGCGTCGTATTTCCTGGCCAGAAGCCATTGACATCATTGGCAATAAGCTGGTTGACACAAAGAAAAACTATGGTGCTGAGACCGTATTTTGTACCACAGGAGGCGGCGGAAATCCTGCAATTTGGAGTATTAGCCGTTTTGCAAACATTTTTGGAACACCAAACTGGTTTGAGCCTGGCTGTGCACAGTGCTATTTACCTCGTGTATTCGCATGTAACATGGTATACGGTGGTATGGATAACAGTATCGCAGACTCTAAGGTTAAGGATTTATATGATGAGGAAAACTGTCCAACAAAGACACTCGTGCTTTGGGGAACAGATCCATCTTATTCCTGCACCGGTAGTGGCGGTCGTATGATTAATGAGCTTCGTGCGAAAGGGGTAAAGACGGTTGTCATTGACCCACGTTTTACTCCAGATGCAGCAAAGTCTACCATCTGGCTTCCAATCAGACCTGGTACAGACGTAGCTCTGATGCTCGCATGGATTCGCTATATCATTAAGAGTGATCGCTTTGATAAGGATTTTGTCTTGAAATGGACAAACCTTCCTTACCTTGTTGATGTCGAGACCAAGTTTACCTTGCGTGCGAAGGATGAGCAGGGAAATGAGAAGACCGGGCCAAATGGCTTTATGGTATATGATGAGAAGACCAAGTCCATCAAGGAACTTACCTATCCATGGGATGACAGCTTAGAGGTTAATATCTTCGGTACCTATGAGGTTGATGGAAAACTTTATAAGACAGCAGGTCAGTTATTGCTTGAACGTGTAGAAGAATTTACCTTAGAGCGCGCTGGCGAAATCTGTGTCCTTGACCCAGCAAAAATCAAAGAGGCAATTGAGCTTTACATGGCTGAAAAGCCATCTGGAATCTGTCTTGGTGTAGCAACCGACCAGACTCCGAACTCTGTACAGGCAGCTCATGCCTGCTACATTATCGATATGCTTATGGGAAATCTTGAAAAGGCTGGAACAACCTTACAGAACTTCCCAACCAGCCCTGCAATGCATGGGGCCACCAACCCAACTCCTATGGCACCTACCAAGCTTCCACCAGAACAGCTTCCAAAGCGTCTCGGAGGAATCGAGCATAAGGGACTTGGAATTTGGCATGCAGGACAGCCTGCTTCCTTCCTCGAGGCAATTCTTACAGGAGAACCTTACAAGCCAAGAGTATGGATTGAGCGATCAGGAAATAAGATGGTTGCACTTGGAAATGCACAGAAGTGGGAGAAGGCAATTCATGAGCTTGATTTCATCATTCACATGTATATGTATCCAACCTCCTTCTCTGCATATGCAGATATTTTGCTTCCAATCAGAGAGTGGCTTGAGACCGATCTGATTGTTGAGGTTTGTAACCAACTTGTTGCAAGACAGGAAGTTGCACATGTTTGGGAGACCTGGGATGAGAGCTTAATCTGGTCTGCAATCGCAAAGAAGTGTGCAGATCTTGGTGATGAGGGCTGTCAGAAGGCCTTCGATAAGGAGTACATGGGCAAAGACCTTGCTTACTGGAACTCTATGGATGAACTCTTTGATCAGGTGCTTAGCTGTATGGATCTCACCTGGGCAGAGTTAAAGGAAAAGGGATTTGTTGAGTTCATGAGCAAGGAGGAGTGGAAGACCTACGATACCTACGAAACGGTATTGCCAGATGGTTCAAAGAAGGGCTTCAATACTCCTTCCAAGAAGCTTGAAATTTACTGTGATCGTCTGATTACACTTGCAAGAACAGGAAAACCTTTTGCACCATTCTATGTGCCAGCAGCATCAAAGGATTATGATCCACTGCCATATTATTTAGAGCCAGCAGAGAGTGTTCAGCGTGATGATGAGGTGACAAAGGAATATCCACTTACCATGACCAGTGGACGCGTTCCATTCTATCACCACTCAACTCTTCGAAATATTCCTAGACTTCGCGAGATGTATCCTGTGCCAGAAATCTGGATTAACACCGAAAAGGCAGCAGAACTTGGAATTGAATCTGGAGACTGGGTATGGGCAGAGTCAAAGCGTGGTAAGGTAAGGGCAAAGGCTTTGGTAAATGAGTGGATTGCACCTGATACTGTTTATCTTGAGCGTTTCTGGTATCCAGAAAACTTAAACACCGAAACCCATGGCTGGAAGGAGAGCAATGTCAATGTTCTTACAAAGTCGGATGGACCTTTCAATGACATTGTTGGAACCTATACACTTCGTGCTTTCCAGGTAAAGGTTTACAAGGCAGAGGCTGCGCCAGAGGGAATCTGGACGAAACCGGAAGATTTTAGAAAATGGTTACCAGGAGGCAAATACTAATGAAACAATATGCAATTGTTGTAGATGTTGATCGTTGCATTGGCTGCCGTGGTGGCTGTCAGATTGCATGTAAAACAGAGAATAATGTAGGATTAGGCAGAAGCAGAAGCACACTTTATACCGTGACCGGAGGAAAGTACCCAGATGTATTTATGTATTTTGTTCCAGTAATGTGTCAGCAGTGCGAGAATCCTGCCTGTGTAAATGTATGCCCAACAGGTGCGTGCTACAAGGATGATGAGGATGGCGTAATTAAGATTGATACCGATACCTGTATCGGATGCCAGTCCTGCAAGAATGCCTGTCCATTCCAGGCAAACAGCTTCAATGCTGAAATGCGTGTGATGGATAAATGTACCGTTTGTATGCAAAGACGCGAAGTTGGTGATGTTCCAGCCTGCGTAAGCTTATGTGCAGGTGGAGCGCTTCACTTTGGCGATATCAATGACCCAGAAAGTGAAGTATCAAAGCTGATTGCTGCAAATGAGGGACATGTGTATACCTTGAATGACGAGAAAGGTTGCAAGCCTTCCGGAAGATTTATTCTTCGCAACGAAAAGTGGCAGAATCCAATGTAAGCATATAGGGGATAAATAGAATGAATAATAATAACAACGAGACAAGATGCAGTCTGTATCGTTTTCTTGGGAAAGTATACCTTCTTGAGTTTAGCGCGTCTCAGATTGCAAGCTTAAGAACAATGGAGTTCCCTGCTGTGGATGGGGATACCTCCGCTGATATAAATCTTTCAGAGGGCTATGCGCTGATTCAGTCATATTTTGAGAACTGTGCAGCTTCAGACGAACAGGTAGAAGAGGAACTGGCGGTTGATTACGCTCAGATTTTCCTTTCTGCAGGGGATCAGTCTGGAAAGTCGGCATATCCATATGAATCAATTTATACAGACCGTGCTCACCAAATTTATGGGGAGACAACAACAAAGGTTGAAAAGCTGCTCGGAGAAAAAGGATTAAAGTTGAGAAGCGATATGTTTAAGGTGATGGAAGACCAGATTGGTGTAGAACTTGAATATATGGCAACCTTAATCGAGCAGGGAGATGAGACTCTTGAGGAGCAGAAGAAATTTTTGAAGAGCCATTTATTAAACTGGGCTGCTTCCTTTACCTCGGATGTGGTAAAATACGCAGCTACTGATTTTTATAAAGGCTGGGCAAAGGTAACAATTGGTTTTCTAGGATTGGAGAAGGAGCATTATGGGCTGTAAAATTTCAAAAGAACAAATGAATGAAGTCCTAAATGACTTATCAAAACAGTATAAGATCTTAGGGCCAAAGTGGGACAAGCCACACAAGAATGTGAGATTCCTTCCATTCAAGTCAGTGGATGAACTCGTATTAGACCGTCAGAGTGATTTTTCTGTCAAGGAAGCCTTTTATCCAATCTCTCAGGTAATGTTTTATTTTAAGGGAGATGATGTAGAAGAGGCAGAAGTTTTAGATGACCGCGATATTTTGATTTTTGCGAGAGCATGTGATATCAATTCGGTTATGCCACTTGATAAAATCTTTAAGCACAACGGAGAAAAGTCCGATGGGGAGAATTCAGATTTCTTCTATTCTCGTCTCCGCGATAAAGTGAAATTTGCTTTGATTCCATGTGAGAGCAGCTTTGAGCATTGCTTCTGTGTGTCTACTGAGACAAACAAGGCAGATAACTATGCCTTTGCTGTAAAATTTGGAGATGAATGTCTGGTTGATGTAAAGGATCAGGCTTTTGCAGATTGCTTTGCAGCTGCTGCAGCAGTGGAATATACCCCTGCCTATGTGTCAGAAAATGTAAAGGTAATTGATATCCCTGCAATCAGCAAGGAAAATATCTCTGCAATCAGTGAGCTTGAGTATTGGAATCAGTTTGACGAGAAGTGCATCGGCTGTGGCGGATGCAATACCGTCTGCGGAACCTGTAGCTGCTTTGATACCGTTGATGTTGTTTATACCGAAGGACAGTCAGACGGTGAGAGAAAGAGAGTATGGTCATCCTGCATGCTTGATACCTTTACTCAGACCGCGGGTGGTGCAAGAAGCAGAAAGACAAAGGGCGCAAATATGCGTTTCAAGGTGTTCCATAAATTCTATGATTTTAAGGAGCGCTTCCAGGCGAATAGAAATATGTGTGTAGGCTGTGGCCGCTGTGATATGCACTGCCCACAGGATATTTCATTTTTTGATACAGTTTGTGGTTTAGCTAAGGAATGTAAGGAGAAGGATTTATGATTAATAAAATGAGACCAGAACCTCATAGAATTATGAAAATCGTTAGACAGACAAAATCCGAGTCTACATTCCGCGTTGCTTATAAGGGCGAAGTGAAAGACGGACAGTTTTTTATGCTTTCGATTCCAAAGGTAGGAGAGGCTCCTATTTCTGTTAGCGGCAAGGGCGCTGACTTTGTGGAATTTACCATTCGTAAGGTTGGTAAGTTGACAGACGGAGTGTTTGCCTTACAGGAGGGCAGCAGTCTTTTTATGAGAGGACCATATGGAACAAACTGGCCAGTAGAGCAGTTTGAGGATAAGCCTTTGATTGTAATCTGTGGTGGAACAGGTATGGCTCCGGTCAAAACACTATTAGAACATTTCTATGAGAAGGATGCAAAGGATGTATATCTGATTGCAGGCTTTAGAGATGCAGACTGTACTCTTTTCGATGATGAGAGAGCAGCTTTTGCAGAAAAGTTCCATACAATTTATACCTTAGATACAGGTGCTGCACCTGGATTTGAGGGCGGCTTTGTAACACAGCATGTTGAGAAGCTTCCACTGAAGGATATGAAGGACTACAATATTGTGATTGTTGGTCCACCACCAATGATGAGAGCAACCGCTGCTGAGTGTATGAAGTGCGGTGCATCCATCGACCAGATTTGGGTATCCTTTGAACGAAAGATGAGCTGTGCAATTGGCAAATGTGGCCATTGCAAAATTAACGAGACCTATGTGTGTACAGAAGGCCCTGTCTTCCCATACACAAAGGCCAGCAAGTTATTTGATTAATTGTAAGTTGTAGTATAAAAAGACTTCCCAATTTTTGAGGGGAGTCTTTTTCAACATTTTGTAGGGATATGTTGATTGAAAGAAATGTTTTTTTTGGTTATAATTACTTAGTTGTATAAGTACAAATATGGATTAGGAAATTAATAAATAAGAAGGAGAATTGTTATGACAACAGAAGAAATTCGTTCATTAACCAAAAAGCGTTGGATGATCCTGATTGTAGCATGTTTGATTAACATCTGTATCGGTTCTATGTATGCATGGTCTGCTCTTTCAGCACCTATGGCAGGAGAACTTGGCCTTTTACCACAGGATGTTACAATTGCATTCCAGGTGGCAAATGGAATCAGCTTTATCACTATGATCATTGGCGGATTATTAAACGATAAGTTTGGACCTAAGTGGGTTATGTTCGCCGGCGGAATTATGTTTGGTCTTGGTATGTTTTTCTGTGGATTTGCACCAAAGGGACAGGCAGGCGTAACTGTACTTGTTCTTTCTTATGGTATTTTACTTGGAGCAGGTCTTTCTATGGTTTACGGATGTACCATTTCAAACACCATCAAGTTCTTCCCAGACAAGAGAGGAATGGTTGGTGGTATGACTACCGCATTTTACGGAATCAGCTCTGTAATCTTTGCACCATTGGGAGAGGCTATGTCAAACGCTATGGGACCTCGTATGACCTTTAAGGTTCTTGGTCTTGTGTTCCTCGTAGTTATCTGTGCAGGTTCACTCATCATGAAGCAGTGCCCATCTGGATTTATGCCAGAAGGATATATTCCTCCAGTAACTGCAGCTAAGGCTGGAAATGATAAGACTCCTATTCAGATGCTCAAGACCCCTATTTTTTATGTAATGCTTATTATGCTTACTGCAGGTGGAACCTTTGGTCTTATGATTATCTCAACTGCAAAGCCAGTTGCCATGAACATGGTTGGAGCAGAGAGCGCTACCGCTGCACTCCTTGTTTCAGTTCTTTGTCTGTTTAACACCGCTGGACGTTTGATTGCAGGTTCATTATCTGATAAACTTGGACGTATCAACACACTTACCATTGCACTTGTAATTGCTCTTGTTGGCCTTGGTTTATTAATGGGTGCTTCTGGCACATCATCACTTGCATTATTTGTTGTTGGTCTTGTGTTAATTGGTATTTGCTTTGGTACTTTCATGGGCGTGTTCCCTGGATTTACTACCGATCAGTTCGGACAGAAGAACAACACAGTTAACTACGGTATCATGTGGATTGGTTTCTCATTCGCTGGTATTGCTGGCCCTGAAGTTTTAAACAGGGTTTATGCAGCACAGGGAAGCTACACCATGGCGTTTGTGATTGCAATGTGCATCGCAGTTGTTGGTCTTGTTATGAGCTTTATCTACAGAGCTCTTGCAAAGAAGAACGCATAATAAATAATTAAAATAATCCTAATCAAAACTCCGGAGGATGGAATGTACGCCAACGTTATCGTGGATATATCCGTTGAAAAACTAGATAGACCTTTTCAATATCTGATTCCAGATGCGTTAGAAGACCAGATTCATCCGGGGGTTTTAGTGGAAGCTCCCTTTGGCAATCGAACCATAAAGGGGTATGTAATTGAATTAACTAACACAGCAGAGATAGAGCCTGAGCGTATCAGGCCTATCTCTAATGTTATTTTTGGAAGTACTGAGTCAGACTGTGAATCTCAGCTGATAGAACTGGCTGCCTGGATGAAGGAGAACTATGGATCGACGATGAATCAGGCATTAAAGACGGTACTCCCAATTCGAAAAAGGACAAAGCCAGTAGAACGAAAATGGGTGGAGCTTATTTCTTCTGTTGAGGAAGGGAAAAAGAAGCTTGCACTCTACGAAGAAAAGCATGCAACGGCAAAGGCCCGTCTGCTTCGCGAACTTCTTTTGGAGACTAGAATCGAGCAGAGCCTGATTACTGGAAAATTAAATGTATCGGCCGCTACGATAAACAGCTTAAATAAGGATGGACTGGTGTCAGTGACAACAGAGACCACCTATCGCAATCCTGTTGAGAATCTTACGAGGACAGGAAAGCAAATTTTACTAAACGAAAATCAGCAGGCTGTGGTAAATGCAATTTCCACGCAGCTTGATTATAATAATACTGAACGTGCAGGAAACGGTGCCAATACCTTTTTAATCAAGGGTGTGACAGGTTCGGGTAAGACCGAGGTATATATGGAACTGATTGCAAGGGTGCTTGCACAGGGGAAGCAGGCAATTGTTCTGATTCCGGAAATTGCACTTACCTACCAGACTGTGATGCGCTTTTATAACCGCTTTGGAAATCGGGTATCGATTATCAACTCAAGACTTTCTGATGGGGAACGTTACGATCAGTATATGCGTGCCAAGAATCATGATGTGGATATCATTATCGGCCCACGCTCAGCACTGTTTGCACCTTTCGACCATTTGGGGCTTATCATTATTGATGAAGAACATGAGACTTCCTATAAAAGCGAATCTGCACCTCGTTACCATGCGAGAGAGGTTGCGATAAAACGCGCGCAGATGACCGGAGCAGGGGTGGTGCTTGGCTCGGCAACCCCTTCCCTGGAAAGCTATTTCCGTGCAAAGGAAGGCGAATTTTATTTACTTGAATTGAATCAGCGAGTGGAGGAAAAACCTCTTCCGAACTGTGAGATTATAGATTTACGTAATGAATTAAAAACTGGAAACAGGTCCATACTAAGCCGCAGGCTGCAGGAACTGATGGCAGACCGCTTAGAACACGGGGAACAGATAATGCTGTTTTTAAACAGAAGAGGTTTATCAGGGTTTGTTTCCTGCAGAGAGTGTGGCACGGTCATCAAATGTCCGCACTGTGAGGTGTCCCTCAGTCAGCACAGAGGTGGCATATTGAAATGTCATTACTGTGGCTATGAGTCGCCTCAGCCAAAGCTTTGCCCGGAGTGCGGTTCGAAATATATCATGGGCTTTAAAGCGGGGACACAAAAGGTTGAGGAAATGGTAAACAAAGCTTTTCCAGACGCGCGAGTGCTTCGCATGGACTACGATACCACCCGCACAAAGGACAGCTATGAGGAGATATTGACGGCCTTTGGAAATCACGAGGCAGATATTCTGATTGGAACGCAGATGATTGTAAAGGGACATGATTTTGCAAACGTCACACTGGTGGGTATTTTGGCAGCGGATATGTCGCTTCATGTAGCAGATTTTCATGGTCCGGAGAGAACCTTTGATTTGATTACGCAGGCGGCGGGAAGAGCAGGCCGAGGGGAGATTCCTGGTGAGGTTGTGATTCAGACCTACAGTCCAGAGCATTACGCAATAGAGACTGCAAAAGCTCAGGATTATGAGAGCTTTTATGAAAAGGAAATTGCTTATCGCAAGCTGATGCACTATCCGCCATCAGAACATATGCTTCTCATTCAGATGATGAATGAAAACGAAGAGCAGTTGATTGTAGAGTCTGAGAATATCAAAAAGTATATCGATATGCTTTTAGTGAATCACAAAAAAGACTGCATTGCGATTGGCCCAGCGGACGCGGGCATCGCAAAACTAAATGATGTCTACCGAAAGGTGATATATATAAAGAGTGCAAATTACAATCTGCTTGTGGCCATCAAGGACCGCATCGAGAGTAAGCAGGCGCTTTGCAACATACAGTATGATTTTAATCCGGTGAGTGGATTTTAAAGAAGGAGAAATGACATGGCACTTAGAAATATTCGTATTCAGGGAGATCCTGTATTAAACAAGGTTTGCAAGGAAGTTACTGAGATGACTCCAAGACTTAACGATTTGATTTTTGATATGATTGAGACAATGTACGATGCAAACGGAGTCGGTCTTGCGGCTCCACAGGTTGGTATCTTGAAAAGAATCGTAGTCATCGATGTTGGAGAAGGTCCAATCATTATGGTAAATCCTAAAATTCTTGAAACCGCAGGAGAGCAGACTGGAGATGAGGGATGTCTTTCGTTGCCAAACAAGGCGGCGCAGGTAACCCGTCCAAACTATGTTAAGGCACAGTATTATGACGAGAAAATGCAGCTTTGCGAAATCGAGGGAGAGGAGCTTCTTGCCCGTGCAATCTGCCATGAGTTAGATCATCTTGATGGACATATGTATACGGAAAAGGCAGAAGGTCCTATTCATGATGTCAATTATGATGAGCCAGAAGAAGAGTAGTCGGATGCTTTGAAATAAGGAGCGTATTTATGCGTGTGATTTTTATGGGAACCCCTGATTTTGCAGTGGGTACTTTAGAAGAGATTATAAAGGCTGGCCATGAGGTAGCACTCGTTGTAACACAGCCAGATAAGCCGAAGGGACGAAAGGGAGAGCTTTGTCCACCACCTGTAAAGGAATGTGCATTGGCTCACAATATCCCTGTATTTCAGCCAGACAGAATCAGAAAACCTGAAAATCTTGCGGAGTTTTTAAAGACAGATGCAGATATGATTGTTGTTGCAGCGTTTGGGCAGATTCTTCCAAAAGAGGTTCTTGATCATCCAAAGTACTGCTGTATCAATGTACATGCTTCTTTGCTTCCAAAGTATCGTGGAGCGGCACCAATTCAGTGGTCTGTCATTAACGGAGATGAGGAGACCGGCGTGACCATCATGCGAATGGATGTGGGGCTTGACACCGGAGATATCATTACACAGGCAGCTCTTCCAATCACTGAGGAGGAGACTGGTGGAAGTATGTTTGACAAGTTGGCGGAGCTTGGCGCAAAGCTTTGTGTTTCTACCATGGAGATGATTGAAAAAGGGGAAGCTACCTTCACACCACAGGAAGAAGAACTGGCAACGCATGTTGGCATGATTTCCAAGGACTTTGGAATTATTGATTTTACGAAAACTGCGAAGGAAATTGAATGCCTGATTCGCGGTTTAAATCCATGGCCAAGCGCTTTTACAAAACTAAATGGCAAGACTTTTAAGATTTGGAAGGCAAAGGTGCTTGACGAGACAAGTGACTATGCGCCAGGCACAATCTGTGAGCTTGGAAAAAATAGGATGAAGATACAGACAGGAGATGGAGTTCTTTCCTTAGAAGAGGTACAGCTTGAGGGAAAGAAACGCATGGATATTGTAAGCTTCCTAAACGGAAATGCGATGGAAGTGGGAACTCTCTTAGGACAGTAGGAATAATATGAGCGATGTAAATATTCGTCAGCTGGTGCTTGAAAGTTTAATAGAGATTATTGAGAATGATCAGTTTTCAAATCAGGTGAAAAATCAGGTGCTGGAAAAGTACGCTTATCTGGAACGCCGAGATCGCGCTTTTTATGCTTATCTGGTGGAGGGAACCCTTGGAAGTCTGCTGGCCCTTGATTTTTATATAGATCAGGTATCAAAGACACCGGTGAAAAAGCAAAAGCCGCTGATTCGAAATCTTCTTCGAATGAGCACTTATCAGATTTTGTATATGGATTCCATTCCGGATTCGGCTGCCATCAACGAGGCGGTAAAGCTGGCAAAAAAACGTGGATTCACACAACTTTCCGGCTTTGTGAATGGGGTGCTCCGAAACCTTTCAAGACAGAAGGATTGTTTAAAACAACCAGAGGATTTGTCAACGAAGTATTCGGTTCCACAGTGGATGGTGGATTCCTTTGTGGATGACTACGGAAAAGAAAAGACTATAGAAATATTAGAAAACCTAAACCTTCCACAAAAACTTTCGATTCGTGTGAATACAGCAAAAACGACGAAGGAAGAGCTGATTAAGGCTCTGGAAAAGGAAGCGAAAGAAAACAGTATTAGCTTAGAGGTTACGCCAATCGAAGGAACCAAAGATGGGCTATTTTTATCCGGTGTTGATCGACTGACAGAGATTACTTCTTTTGTGGAGGGGAAATTTTATATTCAGGATGCAAGCTCAATGATGGTGGCGGAGGCCGCCATGGTGCAGGAGAATGACTACTGTATTGATGTATGTGCTGCTCCCGGTGGAAAGAGTACCCATATCGCGCAGCTCTTAAACGGCACAGGCTTTGTGGATGCGCGAGATTTGACAGATTATAAGGTTTCGCTGATTGAGGATAATATTGATCGTCTTCAGCTTACAAATATCTCAGCAAAGGTTTGGGATGCTACCATAAGAGATGAGAGCGTTGTAGGAAAGGCAGATGTTCTGATTTGTGATGCTCCATGCTCTGGACTTGGAATCATGGGGAAGAAAAAGGATATTCGATATCACGCTTCCAAGGAGAGTGTAGCGGAACTTGCCGCTTTACAAAAAGAAATTCTGACAGTAGTGAAGGACTATTTAAAGTCTGGTGGAACCTTGGTTTACTCTACCTGTACGATGTGCAGACAGGAAAATGAGAATAATGTCGACTGGTTTTTGAAGGAAAATCAGGATTTTACATTAAAGAGTATGCGACAAATTTTTCCACACGAAGTCGGAAATGATGGATTTTTCCTTGCAGTATTAGAAAAACAGTAAAAGCATTGGCGCAGAGCGACAGCTCATGTCTTAGGAGAATCGAAATGTCTCAAAAAATAGATTTGAAATCTATGAATTTAGAGGAGTTAACTGAATATTTGCTTTCCATGGGCGAAAAGAAATTCCGTGCAAAGCAGATTTATGAGTGGATTCATGTAAAGCATGTGAGAAGCTTTGATGAGATGACAAACATTTCTGCAGCGATGCGTGAAAAACTATCAGCAGAGTGTACACTTACCACCTTAGTGAAGGAGACTGTCCAGGTATCAAAGCTGGATGGAACCAGAAAGTATCTGTTTATCCTGGAAGACGGCAATGCGGTAGAGTCTGTACTGATGCGCTATAAGCATGGGAATTCTGTGTGTATTTCCTCTCAGGTGGGATGCCGTATGGGATGTAAATTCTGTGCGTCTACATTGGATGGACTCCTTCGAGGCCTGACACCGGCGGAGATGATAGATCAGATTTATTCCATTGGCCTTGATATCGGTGAGAGAATTTCCAATGTTGTAATTATGGGAACAGGAGAGCCACTCGATAATTTTGACAATGTTCTTCGTTTTGTTGAACTTTTGACGGATGAAAATGGAATCAATATTTCTCAGAGGAATCTGACAATCTCAACCTGTGGTCTTGTGCCAAAAATCCGAGAACTTGCGGACATGAAATATCAGTTTACGCTGGCGCTTTCTTTGCATGCATCAAATCAGGAAAAGAGAAAGGCACTGATGCCGGTTGCAAATTCCTATGAGATTCATGAGATTGTGGATGCCTGCAGATACTATTTTGAACAGACAGGCAGAAGAGTGTCCTTTGAATATTCGCTGGTGGGCGGTGTGAATGATACGCCTGAGGACGCAAAGGAGTTAGTAGAACTGATTGGAAAGTTAAACTGTCACGTAAATTTGATTCCGGTAAATCCAATCAAGGAGCGGGATTTCGTTCAGTCAAATAAAGAGGTTATCTATGATTTTCAAAAGAGGCTGGAAAAGGGTGGCCTTACGGCAACTGTGCGACGTGAAATGGGGCGTGACATTGATGGAGCCTGCGGACAGCTTCGCAGGAAGCATTTAAATAAATAAAGCAATAAAATCGAAAAATCCTTAATGAATTTGTAAAGAATTTTTAAGGATTTTTTTATTGGGATTTTTTTTACATTTTTTTCATTATGTGGTAAACTAATACATAAGTATGTGTTCATACAGAAAGGACGATCGGAAGGTATGTACTCTTATTCCGTTACGGACACTGGTATGACGAGAGAAATTAATCAGGATTATTTCTTCGCGTCAGATACGCCAGTGGGGAAATTGCCCAATTTGTATATCGTAGCAGATGGCATGGGTGGACATAAGGCTGGTGAGTATGCTTCCCGTTATACTGTCGAGCGAGTGGTTGCGGCGGTAGCACGAAGCAAAAACGAAGAGCCGATTCAAATCCTGCAGGAAGCAATCGAGAGAGCAAACGAAATCCTTGTCAACGAATCTGGAAAGGATATTGCAAAGGCAGGTATGGGAACCACGCTTGTCATATTGACGATTGATAAGGGGAAAGCTCTTGTGGCGAATGTCGGAGACAGCAGACTTTATTATGTTGGCGATGGCATTATTCAGGTGACCAAGGATCATTCCTATGTCCAGGAAATGGTTTCCGCTGGAAAAATGAAAGCTGCAGAAGCAAAGAAACACAAGAACAAAAACATTATCACCCGTGCAATTGGCGCTGCAAAGGATGTGGAAGCTGATTACTTCGAGGTGGAAGTGAAAGAGGGAGACAAGCTGCTTTTATGTTCGGATGGTCTTACCAATATGATTGAGGATATGGAAATCTTTTCAATCATACGGTCAAAAAAGACAATTGAGGAAGAAGTAAAGGCGCTGGTGACAAAGGCGAATCAGAATGGCGGTCGTGACAATATCACGGCACTCATTGTAGAGATATAAGAATCGAGGTTTATATATGTTAACAGATGGAATGTTTATTGCAGACCGATACGAAGTAATCGGGAAAATCGGATCTGGCGGAATGTCAGATGTTTATAAAGCAAAAGACCATATTCTTGGACGAAATGTTGCGATTAAGGTTTTAAAGAAGGAGTTTTCTGAGGACCGTAATTTCGTGATGAAATTTAGAACGGAGGCGCAGTCCGCTGCAGGATTAGAGCATCCAAATATCGTAAATATTTACGACGTAGGAAGCGAAGAAGGCATCCATTATATTGTAATGGAATATGTCGAGGGAATTACCTTAAAAACCTATATTGAAAAGAAGGGCAAGCTTTCATTCAAGGAGGCAGACAGTATTGCAATCCAGATTGCAAGAGGTATTGAGACTGCTCACAACAAAAATATTATTCACAGAGATATTAAGCCTCAGAATATTATTATTTCTACCGAAGGAAAAGTTAAGGTAACAGATTTTGGAATTGCAAAGGCAATTTCTTCTAATACTGTCAGCGCAGATGTGATGGGTTCGGTGCACTATACCTCACCTGAGCATGCGCGCAACACGCAGGTTGATGGCCGCAGCGATATCTATTCTCTTGGTATTGTAATGTATGAGATGGTTACCGGACGTGTGCCATTCGATGGAGATACCACTGTGACGATTGCAATTCAGCATCTTCAGGAGGAAATGGTACAGCCATCGGCTTATGTGCCGTCTCTTCCAATCAGCATGGAAAAGATTATCTTAAAGTGCTGCCAGAAGAGTCCAGAGCGCAGATATCAGACCATTGGCGAACTGTTAAATGATTTGGTGAGAGCCTTAAAGACTCCGGACGAGGATTTTGTTGTTTTTGCCTCATCTGCTGAAAGTAGTTCTACCAGAGTGATTACTCAGGATGAATTAAAGGAAATTCAAGACCGTATGGAAGGCGGAGAGGATGACGAGCTTGAGAACGAAGAGGATAACAAAGCGCTGCTGAATCCAAAGATGAATCGTGCGGTGACCATTATGTTCCTCGCGGTATCAGCAATTATCATCATTTTGATTATTTATATTATTGCTTCTTTACTTGGCTCATCCCGCTACAAGAAAAAGACTGGGGATGGCAGTGAGATTGGTACAGAGACTCAGCAGACAGAGACCATAGAATTTGCTCTTCCTGATGTAACAGGTCTTGATCGTGATACTGCAGACAAGCAGCTGTCTGACCTTGGACTTAAGGTTACCATCTCATTCTTAGACAGCGATGAGATTCCACCAGGAACAGTAATTGGCACAGATCCTGTTTACAATACCATGCTCAAGCCTGGCGATGCAGTTACTGTTTTTGTTTCTGCAGTAAAGGAAGAGGATTATGTTGAGGTTCCTAAGGTTACTGGTATGACTGAGAAGGAAGCCCGTGAAGCGATTGAAGCAGTTGGACTGAAGTTCACACCTGTCTATAAGACAGATACAGACGTTGCTAAGGGTAAGGTTATCAGCCAGTCTCCAAGCCGTGGTATGTTAGGTGTAGGACAGAAGGTTACAGTTACTATTTCGAAGGGTGTTGCTGTTCCAAATGTCATTGGTATGACTGCAGATGCAGCTAAGGCAGCTCTTGAGAAGGCTGGCTTTACTATGAAGATTGGTGAGACAATTAAGGTTACCGACAAGGATAAGGATGGAACTGTTATCCAGCAGAGTGAAAAGGCTGATACTTACCTTGACAAGGGCGCAACGATTACCGTAAATATTGCCAAGTACGAAAAGGAAGAAGAGGAAGACGATAAGGATAAGGATAAAGACAAGGAAGAAAACAAACCTGATAAATATGTTGCTTCTGTAAATATCCCGGATTCGGATTTCGCTTCAGGAACGAAATACTATAAGTATGTGATTTACATTGATGGCACTGCAATTTCTGCTGGTACCTCTGCCTATGGTGGATCCGGCTTCTCTTATAGCAATGGCATAGCGGACGGAAGCTCTGGTCATGTAGTAATCACCTTCTATGATGACGATTTAGATGGAGATGGCGAATATGATGCTCTTCCAGGTGGATTAGATGTTCCATTGACCTTTACACCAAAGTAAAAGCTGATTTATGACAGGTAAAATTATCAAAGGCATAGCTGGCTTCTATTATGTGCATATCCCTGGCTTGGGCACCTACGAGTGCAAGGCAAAGGGAGCGTTTCGAAAGGAGGGCATTAAGCCTCTCGTCGGAGACATGGTAGAGCTGGCTGTGGTTGATGAAACAGAAAAAAAAGGAAACGTGGAACGAATCCTAGAGCGTAGCAATGAACTGATTCGTCCAGCGGTTTCGAATATTGATATGGCGCTCATCATTTTTGCAATGGCAAAGCCTGATCCGAATTTTAATCTTTTGGATCGCTTTCTGGTAATGATGGAATTTCAGAATCTTCCTGTTACAATCTGCATGAACAAAGAGGATTTGTCGACAGAAAAGGAGATGCAGCAGGTGAGAGACCTCTACGAAAAGGCTGGATATTCGGTCATCTTTGTGAGTGCAAAAGAGAAATCTGGAATAGATCAGATTTTTGATGTGATTCAAGGGAAAACTGTTGCCGTGGCAGGTCCATCTGGCGTGGGAAAATCATCCATAGTCAATGCCCTGTTAAAGGATCAGGTGATGGAGACTGGCGCAATCAGTGAAAAACTAAAGCGAGGAAAGCACACCACGAGGCATTCTGAAATTCTTCCAGTCGCAGATGACACCTATATTGTCGATACACCTGGCTTTAGCTCACTCGATGTTCCGGGAATGGAAAAAGAGGATTTATGGAGATATTATCCAGAGTTTGTTCCTTTTGAGCCGGAGTGTAAATTTGTCGGTTGCAGTCATATTAACGAACCAAAATGTGGAGTGAAAAGCGCTGTTTTGGATGGCTGTATTTCTGCTACCCGCTATGAGAATTATAAGCTCCTTTATGAGGAACTTAAGAATATAAAAAAATATTAAGAGGTTATCATGAATTGTTTATCACCATCAATTTTAAGCGCTGATTTTTCGAGATTAGGCGAGCAGGTGGAAGCATTGGATCGTGCTGGTGCTGAATATGTTCATATTGATGTTATGGACGGAATGTTTGTGCCAAGTATTTCCTTTGGACTTCCAGTGATTAAATCGATTCGTTCCTGCTCAGAGAAGATGTTTGATGTTCATCTTATGATTGAAGACCCGGATCGTTATATTGTTGAATTTGCAAATGCAGGAGCGGATATTATTACGGTACATGCGGAGGCCTGCAAGCACTTAGACAGAACGATTGAGCTGATTAAGGAGCAGGGGATTTTAGCTGCAGTTGCTTTAAATCCTGCGACACCATTATCGGCAATTGAGTATGTGCTTCCAAAGGTGGATATGGTCTTGATTATGACGGTAAATCCTGGCTTTGGAGGACAAAAATTAATCCCTTACACCATCGACAAGGTGAAGGATTTGAAGGCACTTTTAACAAAAAAACAGTTAAAGGTGGATATTGAGGTTGACGGTGGAATTAACCTTGAAAATGTTGAGAAGATAATGGAGGCTGGAGCGAATATTATCGTTGCAGGCAGCGCTGTTTTTCGCGGAGACATCGAGGAAAATGTCCAGGCTTTCCGCAATATATTACATTCCTAAATAGATATTAGCTGAGGAGAAGGGTATGAATGGATTGATTGTCGCAGGTGGCGATATCAATGATAAATTTGTTTGTGACCTGATTAAGCAGGGCGCATTTGAGGTGATTTTTGCTGTGGATCGAGGCATTGATATGCTTTACCGTAACCATATCACCCCAGATATTATTGTCGGGGATTTTGATTCTGCAAATCCAGAAGCACTGGAATACTATAGAGATATGGATCAGGTGGCTGTATCAGAGCTCGAAGTGATGAAAGATGATACAGATACAGAGCATGCAGTTCGTGATGCTATTCGACTGGGCTGTAATCATCTAACGATTGTTGGAGCTTTTGGTTCACGTGTAGACCATATGCTGGCCAATATATCTCTGCTTGGAATTGGGCTTACTTACAGAGTTGAGATGTATATATTGGATGAGAAGAATCGTGTACATCTTCATGACTGTGATTTTACCATCAAAAAGAGCGAGCAGTACGGTGATTATGTCTCTCTGATTGCGTTTGGCGGTCCAGTCCGTGATCTGACTGTGTCAGGAATGAAGTACAATTTAAAGGATGCTTCGTTAAATGTCAGCACATCCCTGGGTGTAAGCAATGAAATCGTTGAAGATGAAGCAAATATTATATTTAACGAGGGAACTGTTTTGGCAATTGAAACAAGAGATTAATTTTGTGGCATTTGCAAGAACAAATCTCGTGCATGAGCGAAAAATATCTTAAATTTTAATATGTTATTTTTAAACCTTCTTTCGAAAAATAAAGAAGGTTTTTTATTGCAATAAAGAATATAAAAGTAATTTATGCATAAATAGGTTAAAATATCATCACTACTAGGTTTATTTTTGAAAAGGATAACTACTTGTGTAGTGCTACAATAAAAACAGTTAATAAGTAACTAATTGTTTTAACAAAAACGTTTCATAAAAGGAGAAAGAATCATGGCAAAAGTTAGAGTAGCTATCGTTGGTTGCGGTGGTATCGCAAACCAGAAACACATGCCTTCGTTGGCAAAGTTCCCAGAGCGTGCAGAAATCGTAGCATTCTGTGACATCATTCCAGAGCGTGCTGAAGCTGCAAAGGAAAAGTATGGTTCAGCTGACGCAAAGGTTTACACCGATTACAACGAGATGCTTGCAGATAAGAGCATCGACATCGATGTTGTACACGTTTGTACTCCAAACGTAGCACACTGCCCAATCACTGTTGCAGCATTTGAGGCTGGCAAGCACGTTATGTGCGAGAAGCCAATGGCTCACTGCACCGAGGATGCTCAGAAGATGATCGATGCTTGGAAGAAGAGCGGCAAGAAGTTTACAATCGGATATCAGAACCGTTTCCGTACTGATACCCAGACCCTCCATGCTTCTTGTGCAGCTGGCGAGTTAGGTGAAGTTTACATGGCAAAGGCTCATGCACTTCGTCGTCGT
>JAZUGV010000066.1:0-34847 GCA_045641385.1 Agathobacter sp.
GGATCGTGATATCGCAATGGTATTCCAGAACTACGCTCTTTATCCACACATGACCGTATTTGACAACATGGCATTTGGACTTAAGCTTCGCAAGGTTCCAAAGGATGAAATCAAGGCTAAGGTTGAGGAAGCTGCTAGAATTCTTGATCTTGAGAAATTATTAGACCGTAAGCCAAAGGCTCTTTCTGGTGGACAGAGACAGCGTGTTGCTATGGGTCGTGCAATTGTTCGTAACCCTAAGGTATTCCTTATGGATGAGCCTTTATCAAACCTTGATGCTAAGCTTCGTGTACAGATGAGATCTGAGATTTCAGCTCTTCATAACAGACTTGGCGCTACCATCATCTATGTAACACATGATCAGACCGAGGCTATGACTCTTGGTACCAGAATCGTTGTTCTTAAGGATGGTGTGATCATGCAGGTTGATTCACCACAGAAGTTATACAATGAGCCTAACAACTTATTCGTTGCTGGATTCATCGGATCTCCACAGATGAACTTCGTTGATGCTGAAGTTGTAGCTGATGGCGATGCTGTTTGCTTAAAGTTCGGTGAGTTCACCGTAGCACTTCCAGCTGAGAAGGCTGCTAAGGTTAAGGCTTATGCTGGAAAGACTGTTGTTATGGGTATCCGTCCAGAAGACATCTATGATGATGCTGACAATCTTGCTAAGTACTCTGCTTGCACAATCTCTAGCGAGGTTACTGGATACGAGTTACTTGGTGCAGAAGTATTATTATACTACACTGTAGCTGGTGCAAACATGACCGCTCGTGTAAACTCAGATACTCCAGCTCGCTACGGCGATACTGTAAAGCTTGCTCTTGATCCTTCAAAGATCCATGTATTTGACAAGGAAACTGAGCAGACCATTACCAACTAATCACAAACATTTGTTCGATAAAGGTTGACACAAACCTGTTGTTTCGATAAAATTATATAGTGGTAAATTTTTACCGGGTGTAATGATTTACACCCGGTTTTCTTTGTAAAAAAGGAGCACGCCATATGGTTTCAAATCAGAAATTTGAACTCGCATTAGAAGAAATTAATACAATCACTGGCCTGAAGGGATATGTCGGAACGATGGACCGTGTTTGTCTTGCAAAGAATCTGGATGACGACGCGGAGTTTGAGTCGTTGCTGGAGGAGTTTTATCAGCAGGATACTTACGAACTTGATATTAAGGACTATCATTTCTTTTTGATAGAAGTGGAAGAAGAAATCGATTATGTGCTCGCCTTGAAGGGGGATGGCTATCATTCCACCATCGGCAAAATGGCAGCTGCACAGATACGCATTGTCGCTATTTCTTTTGCGAAGCAGTTTGATCGCAATAGCTTTATGCAAAATGTCATTCTGTCAAATCTACTTCCAATTGATATCATCACCAAGGCCAAAAAGCTTCATATCGAGGATGAGCCACGCGTGGTATATCTGATTGATACAGCAAAACGTGACAATGAGCTTGTACTTGAGACCGTCAAGAATCTGTCCAATATCAAGAGTAAGGATTTTGTTTTTCGATTTGACGAGAGCAATGTCATATTAATCAAAGCACTTCCTGCAGAATTAAAGGAAGAGGAACAGGAGGAACTCCTTAGAATCACTGCAGCTCAGTTAGTGGATAATATTCAGATGGAGGCTATGGTTAAAGCAAGAGTTGGCTATGGGAATCCGGCTGAGAGTATTCGCGAGGTTGCAAAAAGCTATCAGGAAGCAAAGCTGGCACTTGAGGTTGGCCGTGTTTTCTACGCAGAAAATGATATTATCTCTTATGGCAGGCTTGGAATTGGCCGATTAATTTATCAGTTGCCACTCAGTCTGTGCGAGATGTTTATCCATGAGGTCTTTGGAGATTCGGTTCCAGAAATCTTAGAGGATGAAGAGGCAATGAATACAGTTGCAAAATTCTTTGAGAACAGCTTAAATATATCAGAGACAGCGCGACAGCTGTATCTGCACAGAAATACGCTGGTATATCGTTTGGAGCGTATTGAGAAGGCCGTTGGCCTTGATATTCGAAATTTTGAAGACGCTATGACCTTCCGCATTGCGGTGATGGTACTTGCGCATATGAAAGAGAGTAAAAAGTAATGGCAAAGTATGATGAGAGCAGTATTTCAATACTTGAGGGACTAGAGGCAGTCCGCAAACGTCCGGGTATGTACATCGGCAGTGTTACTACAAAAGGTCTCAATCACCTGATTTACGAGATCGTAGATAACTCTGTAGATGAGCACTTAGCAGGGGAGTGTGACACAATCTATGTTACCCTCGAGGCAGACGGCTCCTGCACAGTAGAGGACAACGGAAGAGGTATTCCTGTCGGAATGCATGCAAAGGGTGTCTCTGCAGCTCGTGTCGTTTTTTCGACGCTTCACGCGGGTGGTAAGTTTGACAACACTGTATACAAGACCTCTGGTGGTTTGCACGGTGTCGGTTCTTCCGTTGTAAATGCGCTTTCCACCAGAATGGATATCGAAATTTCCCGCGATGGCTTTATTCATCACGACGGATATGAGAGGGGCGTTCCTGTTGTTAAACTTGAAAAGGGACTGCTTCCTACACTTGGAAAGACCAAAAAGCATGGCACAAAGATTAACTTCTTACCGGATCCGGAAATCTTCGAGAAAACCCGCTTCCGTGAGGAAGATATCAAGAGTCGTATGCATGAAACCGCATACTTGAATCCAAAGCTGACCATCATCTATGAGGATCGTCGAGAGGACAAGGAAAAGCGTCCAGACGGCCAGCCGGAGCATATCGAATTCCACGAGCCAGATGGAATTGTCGGCTTTGTAAAGGATATGAACAAAAAGCAAAAGCTTGAGGGGTTACATGATGTGATTTCCTTCCACGGAGAAGCTGAGGGAATCGAGGTTGATGTTGCATTTCAGTATACCGACGAATTCCACGAGAATATTTTAGGCTTTTGTAATAATATTTTTAACTCTGAAGGTGGAGCGCATATTACCGGTTTTAAGACTGCCTTTACCGCAGTCATCAACAGCTATGCGAGAGAGCTTGGCGTGTTAAAGGATAAGGATCCTAACTTCAATGGTGCAGAGGTTCGAAGCGGTATGACCGCAGTTGTCTCTGTGAAGCACCCAGACCCACGTTTTGAGGGACAGACGAAGACCAAGTTAGACAATCAGGATGCGTCTAAGGCAGTTATGAAGGTTACCAATGATGAGATTCCACTTTTCATGGACCGTAACCTTGAAATATTAAAAACCATCATCGGCAACGCAGAAAAGGCTGCCAAGATTCGTAAGGCAGAAGAGCGTGCGCGCACGAATCTTCTGACCAAGCAGAAGTTCTCCTTTGACTCCAATGGAAAGCTTGCAAACTGCGAGAGCCGTGATGCACCAAAATGTGAAATCTTTATCGTAGAGGGGGATTCCGCAGGAGGCTCTGCAAAGACAGCGCGTGATCGTATGTATCAGGCGATTCTTCCAATCCGTGGAAAGATTTTAAATGTGGAGAAGGCCAGCATGGACAAGGTCCTTGCCAACGCAGAAATTAAAACGATGATTAACGCTTTTGGCTGTGGATTTTCCGAGGGCTATGGAAACGACTTTGATATTTCAAAGCTTCGCTACGACAAAATCGTTATTATGGCCGATGCCGATGTCGATGGTGCGCATATTTCAACCCTTCTTTTGACCTTGTTCTACCGCTTTATGCCAGAACTGATCAATGAGGGACATGTGTATGTGGCAATGCCGCCTCTTTACAAGGTACAGCCATCTAAGGGCGAAGAAATCTATCTGTATGATGACGCCGAGCTTGAGCGCTATCGTCGTGTTCACGAGGGAGAGAAGTTTACTCTTCAGCGCTACAAAGGATTAGGAGAGATGGACGCAGAACAGCTTTGGGAGACCACTCTGGATCCTGAACGCAGAAAGATGAAGCGCATTGAGATTGAGGATGGTAAGCAGGCTGATTACATCACTTCTCTTCTGATGGGAAATGATGTTGCTGACCGTCGTGCTCATATCTATAAGCATGCAAATGAGGCAGAGGTCGATTTCGTAGGCTAAAGAAAAGCATAGTGCTTATATCGAAAAATAAAAATAAGGAGTTGCTCAAATGGCAGCGAATTTAGCAGAAGATAATACAAATATTATTCAAACCGAATACTCGGAGCATCTTGAAAAGTCCTTTTTGGATTACGCAATGTCCGTCATTGTGGCAAGAGCTTTTCCTGATGTCAGAGATGGATTAAAGCCTGTACAGCGTCGTACCTTGTACGATATGTACGAGCTTGGCGTAAAATACGACAAACCATATAAAAAGAGTGCGCGTATTGTCGGGGATACCATGGGTAAATATCATCCGCATGGAGATTCCTCCATCTATGGTGCACTTGTTGTACTTGCACAGGATTTCAAGCAGGGACAGGCATTGATTGACGGTCATGGAAACTTTGGTTCCATCGAAGGCGATGGTGCCGCAGCAATGCGTTATACCGAAGCTCGTCTACAGAAGATAGCGCAGGAGGCCTATCTTGGGGATCTTGATAAGGATGTTGTCGATTTTATTGCAAACTATGACGAGACGGAGAAGGAACCAGTGGTTCTTCCTGTTCGTGTGCCAAACCTTTTGGTCAATGGGTCAGAGGGAATCGGTGTCGGAATGGTTACCAGTATCCCACCTCACAATTTAGGAGAGTGTATTGATGGTGTAATCGCCTACATGAAAAATCCTGATATCACCAATGAGGAGATGATGCAGTATATTCCAGGCCCAGATTTTCCAACAGGCGGAATTGTAGCAAATAAGGATGAGCTCCTTAGCATCTACGAAACTGGACAGGGAAAGATTAAGGTTCGTGGTAAGATTGAGGTTGAAAAACTAAAGGGTGGCAAGGAGCAGCTTGTCGTTACTGAAATTCCATATACCATGATTGGCGCAAATATTGGTAAGTTTTTAAATGATGTCTATGCGCTCGTGGAGAACAAGAAGACTTCGGACATTGTGGATATCACAAATCAGTCCTCAAAGGAAGGCATTCGCATTGTTCTTGAGCTTAAGAAGGGAGCTGACATTGAAGCCTTAAAGAACCTTCTGTACAAGAAGACTAAGCTTGAGGATACTTTTGGTGTCAATATGCTTGCGGTTGCAGATGGAAAGCCAGAAACTCTGTCGTTGGTGCAGGTGATTAAGCATCATGTAAACTTCCAGTTTGAGGTGAACTATCGCAAATATAAAACCCTTCTTGCAAAAGAGATGGATAAGAAGGAAATACAGGAAGGATTAATCGAGGCATGTAATGTCATCGATTTAATCATCGAGATTCTTCGCGGTTCCAAGGAGGTTAAGCAGGCAAAGGCTTGTCTTACCACAGGAGAAACCAAGGGAATTACCTTTAAGTCAAAAAATTCAGAGGCGATGGCAAAACAGCTTTGCTTCACAGATAATCAGGCTCAGGCAATTTTAGATATGCGTCTTCACAGATTAGTAGGTCTTGAAATCGAAGCACTGATGAAAGAACATGACGAGACAATGGCAAAGATTGCCGAGTACAATGATTATATTTCGAACCGTGCCTCCATGGCAAAGCACATCATGAAGGAGTTGCAGGGTTATAAAAAGGAATTTGCAAGAGAGAGACGCACAGTAATTGACAATCTGGCGGAGGCTGTCGTAGAAGAAAAGCCAATAGAGGTTAAGGATATCATGTTCCTGATGGACCGTTTTGGCTATGCAAAGTCGGTAGATGTTTCTACCTACGAGAGAAACAAGGATGCAGCTGACGCAGAGAATAAATTTATTTTTACCTGTAAGAACACAGGTAAAATTGCCATCTTTACGGACAAGGGCGAGATGCACACCATCAAGTGTCTAGACCTTCCGTTTGGTAAGTTCAGAGATAAGGGCGTCCCAATTGACAACCTGTCAAACTTTGACAGCAAGGTGGACCGTTATGTTATGATTGCGGACCTTGATCAGGTTGCATCTTCTAAGCTTGTCTTTGCTACAAAGCAGGGAATGATTAAGCTGGTTGACGGCTCTGAGTTTGTCGCTTCCAAGCGAACTATCGCAGCGACAAAACTTGCAGATAAGGATGAGGTAATTGGTGTTGGAATCGTTACTCCTGGAATGACAATGGTTATGAGAACCGCGAAAGAGGCCTTCCTTCGCATTCTGTGCGAGACCATTCCGGAGAAGAAGAAGACCGCAGTCGGTGTTCGTGGAATTAAATTAGACAAGGGCGACGACTTAAAGAATGTTTACTTTATGGAAGATGGCGGCAATGAAGTGATTGAGGTGAAGGGCAAGGAGATTTCTCTGAATCGCCTCCACATCGGAAACCGCGATACCAAGGGCGTAAAGCGTTAAAACTTTAATGAATGCAAAGATTATTTCGTTCATGTCAGGAAGGTTGTATTTGAGTGAAACAGGAAACTCTTGATTTTATTAATTGTATAACAAAAAAAGGTTCGGTCCTTGGCTTATCGAACATGAAGCAGTTAATGGAAAAACTGGGCAACGTGCAGGACGCGTTGCCCATTATCCATATTGCGGGGACAAACGGAAAAGGCTCAACTGGCTGCTATTTGTCTGCGCTGTTTCAGCAGGCGGGGCTTTCTGTTGGACGATATGTTTCTCCGGCGGTATTCGATCGCTATGAGATTATCACCATCAATGATCAGCCGATTGCAGAGGCTGACTATGAATCCTTAATGGAAGAAATCCGCGTAGTCTGTCTTGACTTGCCAAAGGAGGAGTGGCCAACGCTCTTTGAGGCAGAGACCGCGCTTGCCTATCTGTATTTTTCACGTAAGTCTCCAGAAATTGTTTTAGTAGAGTGCGGAATGGGCGGAGAGACCGACGCGACCAATGTGATGTGTGCACCGATGGCCTCGGTGATTACCACCATCAGTTTGGATCACATTAAGTTTCTTGGATCAACCCTTTCAGATATTGCACAGGTAAAGGCTGGAATTATCAAGGAAAATTGCCCAGTCTTTTCTGCGACGCAGGAGCCATTGGTTTCATCGGTGCTTTTGGAGACGGCAAAGGAAAAGAATGCGACGATTCGCTTTGTCGATGACAGTAAGCTAAATTTGCTTGAGGAAAAGCCTGGAAATATGAGCTTTACCTATCAAAGAGCAGTGAATTCGGGCTGTAGCGAATGCAACAACCAGTTTTCGCTTTCCACAACCATGGCAGGCCATTATCAGATGATGAATGCAGCATTGGCTATTGAGGTCTTCTTATCTGTGATGCCAATGGCAGAGTATGTTGCGCCAGGAATTGCAAAAGCAAAATGGCCAGGCCGTTTTGAAGTGGTTTCTGAGAATCCGCTTATCATCATGGATGGCGCTCATAATGAAGGCGCAGCTATGGAACTTGAAAAGACACTTATCAATTGCTTTGGCGAGGAGAAACTTACGCTGGTAATGGGGGTACTCGCAGATAAAGACCACAGGCGAATGTTAGAAATTCTATTGCCACATGCAAAGAGACTTGTTACAATAACACCTCAGAATAATCCACGTGCACTTGAGGCAGAGCTTTTGGCAGACGAGGCACGAGCTGTGACAACCCCGGAATTTGAAATATTTGTCGCAAAAACCTATGCAGAAGCGTTGAAAAATGCTAAAAATAATAGGGAACACATTCTGATATGTGGTTCATTATCCTTTTTAGGAGAAATGAGAAAGGAAATCGTACCTTTATGGAATTAACCGTTGGAATCAAACATGAGATGAGCGAAAAGGTTGTCTCTGAAAATACAGCAGCTGCTTTGGGCAGCGGACTTCTTCCTGTTTATGCTACCCCATCGATGATTGCACTGATGGAAGGCTGCTGCTCTGCCAGTGTTCAGCCTTGTCTGGACGAGGGGTATCAGACTGTTGGAACCGCTGTGAATATCAAGCACTTGTCGGCAACACCACTTGGCATGATGGTTCGTGTCGAGTCGGAGTTAATCGAAGTGGACCGTCGCAGACTTTTATTTGCAGTGAAGGCCTATGATGAAGCTGGCTTGATCGGAGAGGGAGAGCATGAGCGTTTTATTATAAATGCGGAAAGCTTTCTTGAAAAGACCAACGCAAAATAGCAGAAAATGGCTGTGCCTGCCTGTTTTTACAGGCAAAGATCAAAACGATAAGGGAAAATCATGGTAGATAAGAAAAAGATTGAAGAGGGTGTTCGTCTGATTTTAGATGGCATCGGCGAAGATAAAAACAGAGAAGGTTTAGTGGAAACTCCAGAGCGTATTGCCCGCATGTATGAGGAAATCTTTAGCGGGATGAATGAGGAACCAGATGAGATTCTTTCCAAGGTTTTTCATACAGCAAGCTCGGAGATGGTAATTGAAAAGGATATTACCTTTTATTCTATGTGCGAGCATCATTTTCTCCCATTCTATGGAAAGGCTCATGTTGCCTATATTCCAGATGGCCAGGTCGTAGGTCTTTCAAAGATTGCACGTACCGTAGAGGTGTATGCAAAGCGCCCTCAGCTGCAGGAACAGATGACGGAGCAGATTGCAGATGCAATCATGGAATATTTAAGCCCTAAGGGAGCGATGGTAATGCTTGAGGCAGAGCATATGTGTATGACTATGCGCGGCGTGAAAAAGCCAGGTTCACAGACTGTGACCTATGCTACTCGTGGAGCCTTTGCCGAAAATCCAGAGTTGGCTGACCGCTTCTTTCAGTTGGTAAAATAAGTTGATGAAAAGATGGTTTTTTAACCATCTTTTTCAAGTTGAGAGAAATATAAAGGAACTTGATTCATGCAAATTGGAAACAAAACATTTGATACAGCAAACCGCTGTTATGTGATGGGGATTTTAAACGTTACTCCGGATTCATTTTCGGATGGTGGAAAATGGAATGAGCTGGATGCAGCTTTGCTTCACACAGAGCAGATGCTTGCCGATGGCGCAGATATCATTGATATTGGCGGTGAGTCGACCAGACCTGGATATATTCCGGTCTCTGTGGAGGAGGAAATTGAGAGAACCGCTCCTGTTATCGAAGCAATCAAAAAGCGCTTTGACTGCCCAATCTCCATCGATACCTACAAAAGCCCGGTTGCCAGAGAGGCGATTCGTGCAGGGGCTGATTTGGTCAACGATATCTGGGGCTTAAAGGCCGATGCTTCCATGGCGAAGTTGATAGCGGATACGAAAAAGGCCTGCTGTCTGATGCACAACAGAAAAGAAGAGGATTACACTCACTTTTTGGATGATGTGATGGCAGATTTACAGGAGACCATGAGGCTGGCAAAGGAAGCTGGAATCGAGGAGCATAAGATTATTTTAGATCCGGGCGTCGGGTTTGCAAAATCTCTTGAGCAGAATTTGAAGGTGATTCAGCACTTGGGTGACTTCAAGAAATTTGGGGTTCCAGTATTGCTGGGTACTTCTCGAAAATCGGTGATTGGACTGACGCTTGATCTGCCAAAGGATGAGCGATTAGAAGGAACTCTTGCTACCACCGCGGTGGCAGTGGAACAGGGGGCTGCCTTTGTGCGCGTGCACGATGTAAAAGAAAATGTGCGTCTGATTAAAATGCTTGAGGCAATCAGAAACTGTTAGAGCAAAACGGCAATGGATTAGCCGGGGAGAATGTCATGAACAATGATTTTATTAAAATTACCGGACTTCAGGTTTACGGACATCACGGAGTGTTCGCGGAAGAAAAAGAAAAAGGACAGACCTTTGTCGTGAATGCCAAGCTTTACTACGATATGGAAAAGGCTGGGGCGAGTGATGATCTTTCGGAGGCGCTCAACTACGCGGAGGTTTGCGAATATATCAATGGGATTTTAAAGGAAAAAAACTTTGACCTTTTGGAGGCGGCAGCAAGCTATGTCTGTGAGAAGGTACTTATCAAATACGAGTGTGTACAGAAAATCTCTCTGGAACTTTGCAAGCCCAATGCTCCAATTGGACTTCCTTTTGAAAATGTATCGGTCAATATCACCCGTGCCTGGCACCGTGTGTTCCTTTCCATCGGATCGAACATGGGCGATAAAAGGGAATATCTTGAGACTGCAATTGATAAAATCAAAAAGAATCCACTGATGAAGCAGGTGATTGTTTCAGACTTGATTGAGACAGAGCCCTATGGATTTGTGGAGCAGGATTCCTTTTTGAATGGGGCAGTTGGTCTTTACACTCTGATGAGTCCGCAGGAACTTCTTACTTATATCCATCGTCTTGAGGCGGAGGCGGAGCGCGTTCGCACCAGACGCTGGGGACCAAGAACTCTTGATTTGGATATATTATTCTATGATGATTTGATTCTTGAGACAGAGGATTTGATTATCCCTCATGTAGATATGGAAAATCGGGATTTTGTGCTTCGCCCACTTGCACAGATTGCACCAGCACTGCTTCATCCTGTTTTAAACAAACGTGTGAAGAAGCTGCTTGAGGATTTGCCACAGGCATAGGAGTTAACATAAGGACAGTTAAGATAAGGCAGTTATATGATTAAAAATGTATTGTTTGATTTGGATGGAACTCTGATTAATTCTTCTGAGGGAATCATTAAGTCGGTTCTTTTTACGCTAAATCACTATGGAATTGAAGAAACAAATATCGAGGGTTTAAAGCGTTTTATAGGACCACCGCTTGCGGACAGCTTTGTGAAATATTATGGTTTCTCAAAGGAGAAAGGCAAGGAAGCGGTAGATGTATATCGCACCCGCTATAATGTGAAGGGGCTCTATGAATGCGAGTTGTACCCTGGGATAAAGGAGCTGCTTGTCTCGTTAAAGGACAAGGGTTATCGTATCGGGGTGGCAACCTCAAAACCAGAAATTACTTCTCTGCAGATTTTAGAGCATCTTGGAGTGAAGGAACTATTTGATGAAATCGCTGGTGCGACCATGGATGGAAGCATCGAAAAGAAGGTGGATGTGTTAGAATTAGCATTTCGTCGTCAGCCGGAGTTTGCAAAGGAAGAGACCGTTTTAGTCGGAGATACTAATTTTGATATTCTTGGAGCAAATCAGGCGGGCATTCGTGCCATTGGCGTTTCCTTTGGATTTGGAGATGCAGAGGTGATGAAGGCCGCTGGTGCTGTATGCATCTGCGACAGCGCAAGTGAAATTATTGACGCAATAGCTTCCATTTCTTAAGACTTGGGATGAATTTGGAGGGAATAAGTATGGAACGAAAGAAGGCATCTTTGCCAATTGTAATCTGGGAAGCTATTTATCCGGTGCTTTTGTATTACGCAATTGTATTGGTGGTGACTCAGCTGTTTTTGTATATCGTGTTGCAGTTTGATCCGGCTGATGCGACTGGACTTGTGGCAAACTATCCTTTGCGACAGCTTATTTCTGTCATTGTCACTCTGCCATTTATGTTTTCTATCTACGCAAATGATCGAAATGCAAACCAGGGGATGATGCTGTATATGAAGGAGCATAAGCCTTCGGTAGATTTTGAGAAGATTGGGATCTCGCTTCTTTGTATGGTTGCAGTTACCTGCATCAGCTTCGGACTTGGGAATTTGCTTAGCATGACACCACTGATTGAACTTTCCAAAGGCTATCAGGAGGCCAGTGAGCATCTCTATGCAGGCTCTGTGTCGGTGGAGCTTTTAAACTCTGCCCTGATGGTTCCAATTATCGAGGAACTGGTATTCCGTGGCATCGTATTATACAGAATGCAGATTCGCATGAACCGCTGGCTGGCACTTTTGGTTTCAAGTCTTTTGTTTGCAATTATGCATTTGAATATTGTGCAGTTCATTTTTGCACTGCTGATTGGCCTGGTGCTTGGAATGCTCGTGATGAAGTCTGGGCATATTTATCCTGCCATTCTTGCGCATATGGCAGCCAACGCATTTGGTGTGCTTCGAAGCGAGTTTGGATGGATGAAGGGCTTATCTGACAGATCCGTTATGGCATGGACTGGCTCAGCGCTGATTCTTGTGGCGGGGCTTTTCATTGTCTTTTGTTACATTCGAAAAATCTTTCAAAGAGCATAAAAAAAGGTCCTGGAATATTCCAGGACCTTTTTGAATTAAAATAAACTTTATTCTTCGATTTCGCTGTCATCTGCTTTATCGGTTTCTTCATTCGCAGAAGCAATTGTAGCGGAGTTTTCTTCCATTAATTCTTCTCTGCGCTTGGCAATATAGGAAAAAGTTGCGATGAAAATCCACAGAATGATAGGGATAAATACAGTTAAAAACAGGGAGATGTACAAAGCTCCCATGGCTGCCTTTGGCACAAAGATGGCAAGGATTAAGCTGGTGAGATACATGCCAACCAATATTACAATTGCGATAATCGCTAAAATCTGTTTTACCTTTTTCATGTGTTTTATGCTCCTAAATACTCATATGTATGTGATTGCGTCATAATGGTTCGTATGCTATAATACACTATGCGTCTTAAAAACTCCAGTTTTTTAAGACACTTATTATTTAAAAGCAAAATAGAAAGGCAGATAAAAAATGGCATTATTACAGGAATGGCATAACATTGCTTATAACGAAAAGATGGACCAGAGACAGCTTCAGCTTTTCTGGGCAGATTATTTCAATAAGGAGAAGAGTGTTTACGAGAAGCTTCTTGTAAATCCAGACGAGGTTGTAGAGGGAACCGTGAAGGAACTCGCTGACAAGTATGGCCTTAGCACACTTGAGATGGCTGGTTTCTTAGATGGAATCAATGATTCTCTTGTAACTCCAAATCCAATCGAGGAGATGGAGGAGTCTACGAAAGTTTCTCTTGGCTTTGACAAGGTTAAGCTTTACAAGAACATGGTAGATGCAAAGGCTGACTGGTTATATGAGCTTCCAATGTGGAACGACATCTTCGATGCTGAGACCAAGAGAGCTCTCTACTTAGAGCAGAAGAAGTCTGGTACTGTTGTTGTTGGCAAGAAGGTTGGACGTAATGATCCATGTCCTTGTGGTTCAGGCCGCAAGTACAAGCAGTGCTGCATGAATAAATAAGAATTAGATTTTTCTTGATTTTAAAAATCAGGATGTCTATAATAAGTTTTAAATTAATAGCAAAACGCTATGAAGAGAAGAGTAAATAAGAGAGAAGCATCAGAGAAGGATGCCTTGTGAAAGCAAGTGGTGTGAGCATCCCTGTAGAACTTTTATTGAAGACCACCTCTGAGTGACCCCAATCAGGTCCGGTGATTCCGTTATCATCATAATGAGGCCAAAGCCAATATTCTTATATGAATTGGCGGAAGCGAATCAGGGTGGAACCACGAGCAAATCGTCCCGGAAATGAGCAATCATTTTCGGGACTTTTTTTACTGTATAGGAAATTGTTCCAATTTCCTATACAGTAAAAAGGCTCCGCGAGGATGCGCACGCTTTTGCAGATGAAAAATGTCGCATAGGCGACGCAAAAGCGGCGCGAGAGTTTCGCAAGCGAAACTCTATTTTTATTTTTATAGGAGGTATCAATATGAAAATCACTTTGAAAGACGGCTCTGTAAAAGAGTACAGTGAAGCAAAAAGCGTTTATGACATCGCTTTGGACATTAGCGAGGGACTTGCAAGAGTTGCCTGCGCAGGAGAGGTAAATGGAGAAATTGTAGATCTTCGTACTGTTATTTCAGAAGACTGCACATTAAATATCGTAACCGCAAGAGATGCGGAGGGACTTCGTGTGATTCGTCACACAGCCAGCCATGTTATGGCAGAGGCTGTAAAGCGTCTTTATCCTGACGCAAAGGTTGCAATCGGACCAGCAATCGAGGACGGATTTTACTATGATTTCTTACATGCACCATTCTCACGCGAGGATTTAGACGCCATCGAAGCTGAGATGAAGAAAATTATCAAAGAAGGAAATCGCCTTGAAAGATTTACTCTTCCAAGAGAAGAGGCTATCAAGCTCATGAAGGAAAAGGATGAGCCATTTAAGGTGGAACTGATTGAGGATCTTCCAGAAGGAAGCGAAATTTCCTTCTATGACCAGGGTGGTTTTGTAGACCTTTGTGCAGGCCCACATCTTATGAATACCAAGGGAATTAAGGCATTTAAGCTTATTTCTTCTTCAATGGCATACTGAAGAGGTGACGAGAAGCGTGACCGTTTACAGGGAATTTATGCAACCGCGTTTAACTCAAAGGAAGAATTAAAGGAGTATTTGGACAAGCTCGAGGACGCTAAGCAGCGTGACCATAACAAGCTTGGACGTGAAATGGGACTCTTTACAACCGTTGACGTAGTTGGACAGGGACTTCCACTCATCCTTCCAAAGGGACAGAAGATTATCTCTAAGCTTCAGAGATGGGTTGAGGATCTTGAGGACTATGAGTGGGGCTATGTGAGAACCAGAACTCCTTTTATGGCAAAATCTGATTTATATAAGATTTCAGGACACTGGGATCATTATCTTGATGGTATGTTTGTCCTTGGAGACCCAGAGAAGGATGGGGAGGAGGAAGTTCTTGCACTTCGTCCAATGACCTGTCCATTCCAGTATTACTGCTACAAGAATGAGCAGCATTCCTACAGAGATCTTCCATATCGTATGGGTGAGACCTCAACCCTGTTCCGTAAAGAGGATTCTGGCGAGATGCATGGACTTACCCGTGTACGTCAGTTTACAATTTCAGAAGGACACAATGTCATTCGTCCAGACCAGGTAGAAGAAGAGTTAAAGAACTGTCTTGACCTTGCAATTTATGTAATGGAGACCTTAGGTCTTTTAGGAGATGTTACCTTCCGTCTTTCTAAGTGGGATCCAAGCAATACTGAGAAGTACCTTGGAGATAATGAGTATTGGGAGACCTCTCAGGAGGCACTTCGTAAGGCGCTCCGCGAGAAGGGCTTAGAGTTCTTTGAGGCGGATGGTGAGGCTGCCTTCTACGGACCAAAGATTGATATCCAGGCAAAGAATGTATATGGCAAGGAAGATACCATGGTTACCATTCAGCTTGACTGTGCTATCGCAGAGAACTTTGACATGTACTACATTGATCAGAATGGAGATAAGGTTCGTCCATATATCATCCACAGAACCTCTCTTGGATGCTACGAGCGTACTCTTGCATGGTTAATCGAGCACTACGCTGGAAAGTTCCCAACCTGGTTATGCCCAGAGCAGGTTCGTATTCTTCCAATTTCTGACAAGTATTTGGATTATGCACATCAGGTTGAGAAGTCATTAAAGGCTGCTGGTGTTGCTGTTACTGTAGATGAGCGTGGTGAGAAGCTTGGATATAAGATTCGCGAGGCTCGTTTGGACCGTCTTCCATACTGGCTCATTGTAGGAGAGCAGGAGCAGGCAGATGGTATGGTTTCTGTATCAAGCCGTTTTGCAGGAGACGAAGGCAAAAAGTCAATCGATGAATTTGTAGACTTTATCTGTAAGGAAATCCGCACCAAGGAAATCCGCACAGAAGCTGCAAAGGATGAGAATAAATAGGAAGTAATATAAAATGAACACAAATATTTTCTTCCCACATTTGCACATTTTTTTACATCATGTGGGAAAAACCATTAACCTCGGCAAATTTCCAATCGCGTTTTATGGGATTGTCATAGCGATTGGAATGATTGCCGGGCTTGGGATTGCCTGTTGGAAGGCAAAGCAGACCAATCAGAAGGTAGATGATTACGTAGATTTTGCAATCATAGCAATCGTCTGCTGCGTGATTGGTGCCAGAATTTATTATGTCGCTTTTGAATGGGACAGCTATAAGGATAATCTGTTATCCATCTTTAATTTGAGAGAGGGCGGAATTGCAATTTATGGCGCTGTTATCACAGCAATCATCTGTGCGCTTGTCTACTCAAAAATCAAGAAAATCCCATTTGGCAGATTATGTGATACCGCTGGACTGGGATTAATCCTCGGCCAAATTATTGGGCGCTGGGGCAATTTCTTCAACCGTGAGGTGTTTGGTGGATACACAGATAATCTGTTTGCGATGCAGCTTCCTCTTTCAGAGGTACGCAGATGTGATGTGACAGCAGAACTGATGGAGCATCTTGTGGAAATCGATGGAGTTCAGTATATTCAGGTGCACCCAACCTTTTTATATGAGTCCGTTTGGAATTTGATGGTGTTAATTCTTATGCTTGTGTTCTTTAACAAGCGTAAGTTTGAAGGGGAAGTATTCCTGTGGTATATTGGTGGCTATGGTGTAGGTAGATTCTGGATTGAAGGAATCCGTACAGATACCTTAAAGATTCCACACACACAGTTACCAGTTTCACAGCTTTTGGCTGCAGTGATGTTTGTGGCTGCTGTGATTTGGATTGTGATAGCACGCATAAGAATTGCTAAAGGCAAGGCAAAAGGTGCAGAAGAGACAACAAAAATTCTTGAGAAAGAGTAAATAGTAAAACAAAAGGCTCCAGGACGCAGTTCCTGGAGCCTTTTGATGCTTATAAAAGCATTTTAGAGAAGAGATTTAACAAGTTCCTCCAAACGATCCATATCGTCAGTAGGTTCGAATCTGGCAACAACATTTCCATCACGATCGATAACAAACTTGGTGAAGTTCCATTTGATATCAGGAGTGTTCTTATAATTCTTATCGATCTTCTTTAACATAGTTCCCATTGCAAGAGCTTTTACACCCTTACCAAATCCAGCAAAGCCCTTCTGGCTCTTTAAGAAGGTGTAAAGAGGAAGCTCATTTTCACCGTTTACATCAGACTTTTTCATCTGTGGGAACTGTGTATTGTAATTTAAAGTACAGAATTCATGAATTTCATCATCGGTTCCAGGAGTCTGACCAGCAAACTGGTTACAAGGAACATCAATAATTTCTAATCCCTGGTTATGATATTTTTCATACATTGCCTCAAGTGGCTTGTAGTGTGGAGTGAAACCACAACCGGTAGCAGTGTTAACAATAACCATAACCTTTCCCTTACAGTCGGCAAGGTTAACCATATCTCCATTAGGTAATTCAAGTGAATAATCGTAAACTGACATCATTAGTCCTCCTTTTTTGTACTGAACGAATTGATTTTGTATAATCGAATTGTACGCAATTGAAACGAAAATGTCAACACAAATTTAAAAAATTTTTTAAAAAGAAAAATGCAGCTGTCTGGATCTATACCCCAGGCAGCTGTTTGTGCTTCCCACATATTCTCCATTTTTTGTGAAAAAGGATATAAAAAATGGGAAAATTCACCACCGAAATAATAGGACTTTAGTCATGAATTCTATGGAAAAAAGGACCAAAATCCCTTGATTTTATTGGATTTGTGGTGTATTATATAGAAAAAGTGGTGAAAAGTGGATGGAAATACCATGATTGTGGTAGAAAGTGGTGGATAAGTTGAAAACTTTGTGGATGACTTATCAAATCCACAAAAGTTATCCACAAAAAATACGAAAGGAGGCAACATAATATGTTCATGGGTGAATACAATCATTCAATTGATGCAAAAGGACGTTTGATCGTTCCTAGCAAATTCCGTGAACAGTTAGGTGCCCAGTTCGTAGTAACTAAAGGATTGGATGGATGTCTGTTTGTATATTCCAAGGAAGAGTGGGAGCGCATCGAGACAACTTTTCGTGAAAAGCCACTTACGTCTAAGGACGCAAGAAAGTTTATGAGATTCTTCTTTGCAGGTGCAGCGGATTGTGAAGTGGACAAGCAGGGGAGAATTCTAATTCCAAATAATCTGAGAGAGTATGCAGCAATTGACAAGGATGTTGTTTCTGTGGGAGTTCTTTCGAGAGTAGAAATCTGGAGCAAGGAACGCTGGGAAGAGAGTGGCGATTTTGATGATATGGATGAAATCGCTGAGCACATGGCTGAACTTGGACTCGGTATCTAGGAAGGGAAGTGGTCGAAATGGAATTTAACCATATTTCCGTATTATTAAATGAATGTATTGAAAATTTAAATATTAAACCAGATGGCATTTATGTGGATGGAACCATGGGAGGCGCGGGTCATTCTTATCAGATTGCAAAGCGTTTGACGGATGGAGGCAGACTAATCTGCATTGACCAGGACGAGGATGCCATTGCAGCTGGAACAAAGCGCTTGGAAGAATTCGCCGACAGAGTCACCATAGTGCGAAGCAATTATGCGGATATGAAACGCGTCCTGAATGATTTGGGGATTGAAAAGGTTGATGGAATTCTGTTGGATTTGGGAGTGTCTTCCTTCCAATTAGATACTCCGGAAAGAGGCTTTACCTATCGCGCAGAGGATGCACCTCTTGATATGAGAATGGACAATCGCCAGACCACAACGGCTGAGACCATTGTGAATACCTATTCGGAGAATGACCTGTTTCGCATTATTCGAGATTATGGAGAGGATCGCTTCGCTAAGAACATTGCAAAGCACATTTGTATGGAGAGAGAGAAGCATCCAATCAAAACGACAGGGCAGCTGAACGAAATTATCGATCATGCAATTCCAGCCAAAGTAAAAAAGACTGGAGGACATCCTTCGAAAAGAACCTATCAGGCAATCAGAATTGAGTTAAATCAGGAGCTGAATGTTTTACAGGATCATTTGGATGAGATGATAGATCTTTTAAAGGAAGGCGGAAGATTATGTATTATCACCTTCCATTCGTTGGAGGACAGAATAGTTAAGTCTTCATTTAAGAAAAATGAAAACCCATGTACCTGTCCACCGAACTTTCCTGTATGTGTGTGTGGAAATAAATCAAAGGGAGTTGTGGTCAGCAGAAAACCAATTCTCCCAAGTGAAGAAGAGTTAGAAGCAAACAGCCGAAGCAAGAGTGCAAAACTTCGTGTGTTTGAAGGGAAATAAGTATGGCAAATAATTACTATGTGAATGGAACCTCGGTTCGGGAATTAGCTGCTCCACAGAGAGCGCCTAAAAAAAGCCCAAGAGAACTTGAGAGAGAAAGAAGAGAGAAAAATAGAAAAAACGCGATTCGCCGAAACAGAGAAAGAGAACTTTCTATGGGCTTTGGTTTTGTTGCTTTTCTTAGCATTTGCGTAGTACTTTGTGCATTTGCCTGTGTCAATCTTGTAAAAATGCAGTCAAATGTGACCCAGCATCTGAAAGCAAATGCATCTTTGTCAAGACAGCTCACAGATATTCGTACAGAAAATGATGAAATTGAAAAGAGACTTAACACCTCAATTGATTTAAACGAAATTAAGGATATCGCAATCAATGAACTCGGAATGCATTACGCAACTGAGGATCAGATAGTATACTATCATGTAGACAAAGCAAACTACATGAATCAGTATGGAGATATTCCAGAAAATTAATTGGGTAGCACTATGGCAAGAAAGAAGAAGGTTACAAATAAAAAATTTCCTAAGTATATGAAGAGCAAGCTGGTTGTATTTTTTGGAATACTGCTAGCTTGCCTTTGTGCACTTATTGGCCGTCTGATGTATATTGAATATCATAACGGTGAGGAATATAAAAAGCAGGTTCTCTCAAAGCAGGATTATGACAGCCAGCTGATTCCATATCAGAGGGGCGATATTATTGATGCCAATGGAACGGTGCTTGCAACGTCTATTGCAGTATACAATGTTATCTTGGACTGTACGGTTATGACTGCGGAGCAGGAAAATGTTGAGCCAACATTAAAGGCCTTGCTTGATTGCTTCCCTGAGTTAAAGGAATCCGATCTTCGTGCATATGCAACAGAGAATCCTAAGCGTCCGTACATTAAGCTGTTAAAGGGACTTAGCTATGACAAAATCCAGGATTTCGTGAATCTTCAGAATGAGGTGAATGACGATGGAGACAAAGTGAATCCTATGATTAAGGGTGTGTGGTTTGAGACTGAATATAAGCGAACCTACCCATATGGCAGCCTGGCCTGCGATGTAATTGGATTTACCTCTGCGGGAGATGTTGGAACCACAGGTCTTGAAAATTATTATGACGATGAATTAAACGGTGTCAACGGCCGTATTTATGGCTATTTAAATTCTGACAGCGATTATGAAAAGACAGTCATCGCAGCAAAGAATGGAAATAGTATTGTGATTTCCATAGACGAAAATGTGCAGTCTATTGTCGAGTCAAAAATATTAGAATTTAACGAGGCATATAAGAACCATTATCGTGAAAATGAGGACGGTGCTGAGAATATCGCAGTTGTGATTCAAAATCCAAATACTGGCGAAATCATTGCGATGGCAAGTTATCCAAACTTTGATTTATCGAATCCACGTGATCTTTCGAGTTACTATTCCGAGGAAGAAATTCTTGCCATGTCTGATGAAGATATGTATGATGCCTTAAATAAAATCTGGCAGAATTTCTGCGTAACCAATACCTATGAGCCTGGATCTGTTCAAAAACCATTTACTGTGGCCTGTGGTCTTGAAACTGGAAAGGTCAAAGAGGATATGACCTTCCTTTGCAATGGATATGAACTTTTTGGAGGAGGCAAGGTTAAGGTTACCTGCGTTAAGAAGGAAGGCCATGGAATGGAAACCGTATGTGGGGCCTTAAGTGATTCCTGCAATGATGCTTTAATGCAGATGTCTTATTTAATAGGAAAAGATATCTTTTTGGATTATCAGTCAATCTTTGGTTTTGGTCAGAAGACCGGAATTGACCTCCCGGGTGAAGCCTATACAGCAAGTCTGATGTATACAAAGGAGAATATTACACCTGTCGACCTTGCAACGAACTCCTTTGGACAGAATTATAACTGTACTATGATTCAGATGGTTACTGCATTTTCTTCATTAGTAAATGGAGGCAAATACTATCAGCCACATCTGCTCAAAAAGATTGTCGATTTCAATGGAAATGTGGTATCAACCGCTGAGCCTGTTTTGCTGAAGGAAACCGTTTCAAAGAGCACCAGTGATTTGATTCGTGAATACTTGTATGATACAGTATCTTCAGGTACAGCAAAGTCGGCAAAAGTAGATGGATATTCTATGGGAGGAAAAACCGGAACAGCACAGAAACTTCCGCGTGATGCAGGAAATTATCTGGTATCGTTTATGGGGTTTGTACCTTATGAGAATCCACAGCTGGTTATCTACTGCATCGTAGATACGCCAAACACCGACAGCAATAGTCAGGCACACAGTACCTTTGCACAGAATATCGTGCGAGAAATATTAGAAGAAGCACTTCCTTATCTTAATATTTTCCCGGATGAAGAGTTAACTGGTGTAAATAAAAATAAAAATATTAAGGGCGAGGTTGTTGTCCCTGGAACTGAAAGTCAAACTGGAAACGAAGGTGCGCAGAATGGGGGATCCCAGAATGAAGGTGCTAACAACGAAGGGACTAATAACGAAGGCGCTAGCAATGAAGGCGCTCAGAATGAAGCTACAAATAATGGAACTGGCAACGAGCCGTCAGAAAATGGAAACCAGTAAACGATTATGATTTAAATGTAAAATATTTGGTTCAAAGGAGAAATTAAATGAACATTAAATATTTGGTTTTTGGAACAGGAAAAAGTGGAATCGCTGCAGGAGCGCTGCTGCTTGCTGCGGATGAGGATTTTATATTCTACGAGGGAAATGCATCCTTTGATTATGAGCGATTTGTGAAAGAACATCCTGAATTTGCAAAGGTGCCATTCTATTCTGGAGATTTTGCAGAGGAAATTTTATCTGAGGTGAAAATTGCAGTACTCTCTCCGGGAGTACCAACAGATTTGCCAGTTGTAGAAGATATGCGACGCGCAGGGATTGAAATCTGGGGCGAAATAGAACTGGCGTATCGCTTTGGAAAGGGCAGAGTGGTTGCCATTACCGGAACAAACGGAAAGACAACGACGACTGCGCTGACCGGTGAGATTATGAGCTCATACTATAAGGATGTCAGAGTGGTTGGGAATATTGGTATCCCTTATACTGAAAAAACAATTGATTCGACCGAGAATACAGTATTTGTCGCAGAGGTGTCATCCTTCCAGCTTGAGACGATTCATAAGTTTTATCCAAGGGTATCCGCAATTTTAAATATCACACCGGATCATTTAAATCGCCATCATACGATGGAAAACTATATCAAAGCGAAAGAGGATATCACTTTAAATCAGACAAAGGATGATTATTGTATCTTAAACTATGAGGATGAGGTTTTGAGAGCTTTTGCTCAGGATTGTCCGGCTAAGGTTGTCTTTTTTAGCAGTCTGCGAGTGCTGGAAGAAGGCTTCTACTATAAGAATGAGCATATTTATTATGCGCATGAGGGTGAAATTACAGAGGTTGTCAATGTCAACGAATTAAATATTTTAGGACTCCACAATTTTGAAAATGTAATGGCAGCCTGCGCAATGGCACTTGCCATGAATGTTCCTATGGAAAACATTGTGGATGCAATCAAGAATTTTACGGCGGTTGAACATAGAATCGAGTTTGTGAGGGAGGTGGATGGTGTCACCTATTACAATGATTCAAAGGGAACAAACCCTGACGCAGCAATTAAGGGTATTTGTGCGATGAATCGTCCAACTTATCTTATTGGTGGAGGCTATGATAAGGGCTCTGAATATGATGAGTGGATTGAGTCCTTTGGGGGCAAGGTAAAGGAACTTGTTTTGATTGGACAGACTGCTGAGAAAATTAAGGATTGTGCGTTAAAGCACGGCTTTAACGATGTTGTGATATTAAAAGAGTTTAAGGATGCGGTGGATTACTGTCATGATCATGCGAAAAAGGGAGAGGCAGTGCTTCTTTCTCCAGCCTGTGCAAGCTGGGGCATGTTTGATAACTATGAGCAGAGAGGCCGTATCTTTAAAGAAATTGTAAGAGCGTATGGCGAGAAGTAAAAAGAAATATTATTTCGATTACCATTTGCTGTTTTTATTAGTGTTTTTGATTTGCTTTGGACTGGTTATGCTTTATAGCTCCAGTTCCTATCTTGCAGCAAATAAGTATGGAAATAGTACCTACTATTTAAAACTTCAATTTAGAAATCTTTTGGTGGGCGCAGTGGCAATGGCTTTTTTCATTTTTGCGGATTATCGCAGGTGGAAGCCGCTTGGGACATTGATTTATATTATGTCCGTGCTTTTGTGTCTGGCAGTATATGTGCCTGGACTTGGACGAAGCTCTCATGGTTCCAGCCGTTGGTTAAATCTTGGACCGCTTAGCTTTCAGCCTTCTGAGGTTGCTAAGGTTGCGATTGTATTTTTCCTTGCAATGCTGATTGATAAGGTTCCGAAGGCGATGTATACACTTAGGGATATCCTGAAAGTGCTTGCATTTTTGGTTCCTCTGGTTGGCCTTGTCGGATATATGAATATGTCGACTGCGATTATTCTTTTGGGAATTTCTGGATGTATGATTTTTGTGGCCAGTCCGAAATATAAGCTGTTTGGAGGCATTATTGCCTTGGCCGGTGTACTCGGCGGTATCATGCTGATGGTTGCCGGTTATCGTATGAATCGTATTCAGACCTGGCTGCATCCAGAGACTGCGTCCAGCGATGAAGTCTATCAGACGCTTCAGGGCTTGTATGCGATTGGATCAGGTGGACTGTTTGGCAAGGGACTTGGTCAGAGTATGCAAAAGCTTGGAAATGTGCCAGAGTCGCAGAACGATTTTATTTTTACGATTATCTGTGAGGAGCTTGGGCTTTTTGGCGCGGTCTGCACCATTGTGATTTATGTGCTGATTCTATGGAGAATGATGAAGATTGCCAACAATGCGGCGGACATGTATGGCGCGCTGCTTGTAGTTGGAATTATGTCTCATTTTGCAATTCAGGTAATCTTAAATATTGCAGTCGTTACCAATTCAATTCCGAATACGGGTGTTACGCTGCCATTTATCAGCTATGGTGGAACTTCCGTTGTGATTCTGATGGCAGAAATGGGAATTGTACTGGGCGTTTCAAGACAGATTCGTTTAGATGAAATAGGTGGATATGATCAAGGAAGAACGAAAGAAAGAGCAAAAGAGAATAAGGCGTAGAAAGCGATTCTTGATTAGCATCGTTGTTTTGATTGTATTGTTTGGATCTGCGTTTTTGATTGCCTGGAATGGCTTCAAAATTAATGAAGTAGTGGTGGAGGGAAATGTCCTTTACCCGGATGAAGCAATCGAAGAGACCATCTTAAATGATGATTTTTCCTGGAATGCGCTTTATGTCTTTTTCAAGTATAAATTTACAAAGACGAAGGATATTCCATTTGTCTCAAGCGTAGAGGTTTCCTTGAAAGACAGGAATACGGTTTGCTTAAAGGTTTATGAAAAGGGGCTTATGGGATATCTTGCGAATCCCGAAACTGGAGAAAATATCTATTTTGACAAGGATGGGGTTGTCTCGGAGATTTCTGCGAGGACAATTGAAGGAGTCCCACTTATCTCTGGACTTACGGTCACGGAAATTGAACTCTACCAAAAGCTTGATATTAACGACACGCAGCTGATGGAGATGCTGCTTTTGACGCAATCGTTAAAGAGAGCAGAGCTTACTCCGGATTATATCATTTATGGAAATGAAAATTCACCGATTGTTGCCTACGGACAGGTGTGGGTATACTTCGGAGATATATCGCAAATAAGCGCGAAAATAGAGCGTTTGGCCCAGATTTTACCTCAGGTAATTGACAGGGCTGGAGTGCTCCATTTGGAAACCTGGACAGAGTCCTCAACAAACATTGTTTTTGACCCGGATTTTGACGAGGAAGAGTAAACTTTTTGTTGATTATTTGCACTAAATTTTATATTATAGTCTATATGATTGGAAATAGAGGAGGAAAAACCTTTGTTAGAAATAAGAACTACTGAAGCTGAGGCTGGTGCAAAGATTATTGTAATCGGTGTCGGCGGAGCTGGAAATAATGCAGTTAATCGAATGATCGATGAAAATATTGGTGGAGTTGAATTTATTGGTGTTAATACTGATCAGCAGGCGTTAAAGCTTTGCAAGGCTCCAACCCTTCTTCAGATTGGAGAAAAGCTTACCAAGGGTCTTGGCGCAGGAGCTGTACCTGAGGTTGGTGGAAAAGCAGCAGAGGAGAGCGCAGAGGAAATCTCTGCAGCAATCAAGGGTGCTGACATGGTGTTCGTTACCTGTGGTATGGGTGGCGGAACTGGTACTGGAGCTGCTCCTGTTGTTGCTCGTCTTGCAAAGGAAATGGGAATCCTTACAGTTGGTGTTGTAACAAAGCCTTTCAAATTTGAGGCTAAGCAGCGTACCATCAATGCAATCTCTGGTATCGAGAATCTTCAGCAGAATGTTGACACCTTAATTGTCATTCCTAATGACAAGTTATTGGAAATCGTTGATCGTAGAACTTCAATGCCAGATGCTTTAAAGAAAGCTGATGAGGTTTTACAGCAGGCAGTTCAGGGAATTACCGATTTAATTAATCTTCCTGCATTGATTAACCTTGACTTCGCAGATGTTCAGACTGTCATGAAGGATAAGGGAATGGCACACATCGGTATCGGTAGTGCTCACGGTGATGATAAGGCAATTGAAGCTGTTAAGCTTGCTGTTTCATCTCCATTGTTAGAGACCACAATCAATGGCGCTAGCCATGTTATTATTAATATTTCCGGAGATATTTCATTAATCGATGCAAGTGAAGCTGCAAACTATGTAGAAGAGCTTGCTGGAGAGAATGCAAATATTATCTTCGGTGCTAAGTACGATGAGACTATGCAGGATGAGGCGACCATCACTGTAATTGCAACTGGACTTGAGAATGTACCAAGCGTAGCTCCAGCTAGACCATCTATGCCAACTATGCACTACACTCAGCCACAGACTGCAACAGCATCACAGCCTGCAACTCGTCCAACTACCTTTGGATCGACTCTTGGTGCAACAAGCAAGCCTGTTAGCACAACACCTTCTTCTGTACCTTCTTTTTCTGGAATTACAAAGCCAGCAAAGCCTGAGTCAACTGTTCGTCCAGTAGAACTGAACATTCCTGACTTCTTAAAGGGAAAGAAGTAAGTCGTTGTTTCCAATGTAATTAGCGAAAACTCACAAAGAACCGGTATTTTTACCGGTTCTTTTCTATTGTGAAAAGCCGCTTGTTTTGTTGCTTTTTCAATATAGATTTGATAAAATCGATTAAGTTATGATGCCTGTAATTTCGGGCAAAAACGCGTCAGTTCGAGACCTTCCTGACGTAAAATAAAACTAAAGGAGAATTTCATATGAGAAACAAAAAGGTATTATTTGTAGCACAGGCGGCAATGATTGCTGCTGTTTATGTGGCCTTTACCTACGTAATGGCATCTTTTGGATTGGCTAGTGGAGCGGTTCAGCTTCGACTTTCCGAGGCACTTTGCATTCTGCCATTTTTCACCCCGGCAGCAATTCCGGGATTGTTTATTGGTTGTCTGATTGCAAATACCATTTCTGGTTGCGTGATTTGGGATATCATTTTTGGAAGCCTTGCAACCTTAATTGGAGCACTCGGAACTTACCTTCTTCGCAAGGTAAAACCAAAGTTCCTTTGCACCATACCGCCAGTACTTGCGAACACATTTATTGTTCCTGCAGTCATCGTAAAGTGCTATATGGATGCTTCTGAGGCATCAGCTGCAGCATACTGGTTTACCGCACTTACTGTATTTATCGGCGAGGTAATCTGTATCTGTGTTGTTGGATATCTTTTCTTACTTGCATTAAATAAGTATAAATATGTAATCTTCAAGAACATTGAAGAAAAATAAGAATGTATTCGAGTCATTCGAATGAATGGAGTTTAGGAGGAAAACATGGTTAAGTTAATTGATGAAATTACAGCTGTGGTCACTGAGGCGTTTGTAGCGGCCGGTTACGATGAGAAATATGGAAAGGTCACTGTTTCGAACCGACCTGATCTTTGTGAATATCAGTGTAATGGCGCAATGGCAGCGGCAAAAGAATATAAATGCGCGCCTTTTATGATTTCGGATAAAATTGCTGAAAGCCTAAAAGAAAATGCTATGTTTTCTTCTGTAGAATCCGTAAAGCCTGGCTTTTTGAATTTGATTCTTTCGCCAGAATATACGGCAAATTATATGAATCAGATGAAAGCAGATGCAAGCTTTGGCCTTGAAAAGTGCAAGCTGCCAAAGACAATCATGGTAGACTACGGCGGACCAAACGTTGCAAAGCCTCTTCATGTAGGTCACCTTCGCTCTGCAATCATTGGGGAATCTGTGAAGCGAATCGCGAAGTATATGGGACATAATGTAATCGGTGATGTGCATCTCGGGGACTGGGGTCTTCAGATGGGACTGATTATTACAGAACTTTCGGACAGAAAGCCTGAGCTTTGCTATTTTGATGAGAATTATGAAGGAGAGTATCCTTCAGAGGCACCATTTACGATTTCAGAGCTTGAGGAAATTTATCCTACCGCCAGTGGAAAAGCAAAGGCTAAGGATGAGGTAACAAATGAACTTACGGAGGAAGCTGCAAAGTATCACGCTAGAGCACTTGCAGCAACTAACGAGCTTCAGCAGGGCAGAAGAGGATATGTGGCATTGCTTGAGCATATCTTGAATGTATCTGTAACTGATTTGAAGAAGAACTATGAAAATTTAAATGTTAATTTTGATCTCTGGAAGGGTGAGCGCGATGCGCAGGAATATATTCCAGATATGATTGAGATGTTAAAGCGTGATGGTCATGCTCATGTGAGTGAGGGCGCGCTGGTTGTCGATGTAAAGGAGGAGACGGATGCAAAGGAGATTCCACCTTGTATCGTGTTAAAGAGCGATGGCTCTGCTCTTTATGCGACCACAGACCTTGCTACATTGGTTTGGCGTATGGCTGACTATAATCCAGATGAGATTATCTATCTGGCTGACAAGCGTCAGGAGCTTCACTTTACCCAGTTCTTCCGCGTTGCAAAGAAGTCTGGAATTGTAAAGCCTGATACCCGTTTGTTCTTCATTGGCTTTGGTACCATGAATGGTAAGGACGGTAAGCCTTTCAAGACCCGTGAGGGCGGCGTAATGCGTCTTGAGCGTCTGGTAGCAGATGTCAACGAGGAGATGTACAACAAGATTGCGGAGAATCAGAAGTCAAAGGATAACCTTGAGTTTTCTGAGGAAGAAGCACGTGAGACAGCCAGAAAGATTGCGCTCGCAGCAATCAAGTATGGCGATTTATCAAACCAGGCAGTAAAGGATTATATCTTTGATGTTGACAGATTTACTTCCTTTGAGGGCAATACTGGACCATACATTCTTTATACGATTGTGCGTATCAAGTCTATTCTTGCAAAGTATGAGGCAACAGGAAAGAATGCATCTGCAGATGGGAAGATTCTTCCATGCATCAATGAGAGCGAAAAGAAGTTAAATCTTGCGCTCTCTGGTTTCGCGGGCGCAATCGAAAGTGCTTATGAAGAGAGCGCACCACACAAAATCTGTGCATATATCTATGAACTCGCAGAGGCATTTAATGGCTTCTACCATGAGACCAAGATCTTAGCGGAAGAGGATGAGACTCGTCAGCTTTCTTTCATCAAGGAACTTATGCTGACCAAGGATATTTTGGAGACCTGCATCGACTTACTCGGTTTTGAAGCTCCAGAGCGTATGTAAAAGGATAAATAGATACAATGAAAAATCTGAAAAATGAAATTGAAAAGCGCCGTACATTTGCGATTATTTCGCATCCGGATGCTGGAAAAACAACATTGACGGAAAAGTTCCTGCTTTACGGTGGAGCAATCAATCAGGCTGGTTCTGTAAAGGGAAAGGCAACCGCAAAACATGCAGTTTCTGACTGGATGGAAATTGAAAAGCAGCGTGGTATTTCGGTTACCTCGTCTGTTCTTCAGTTTAACTATGATGGATTCTGTATCAATCTTTTGGACACCCCTGGACATCAGGACTTCTCGGAGGATACCTATCGTACTCTGATGGCGGCAGATTCTGCGGTCATGGTAATCGACGCTTCAAAGGGTGTTGAGCCACAGACACGTAAGCTCTTTAAGGTTTGTGTTATGAGACATATTCCAATCTTTACCTTCATCAACAAGATGGATCGTGAGGCGATGGATACCTTTGAACTTTTGGATGATATTGAAAAAGAGCTTGGTATTGCAACCTGTCCTATCAACTGGCCAATCGGTTCAGGTAAGGAATTTAAGGGCGTATACGATATTGAAAGCAAAAAGGTTTTAACCTTCTCAGACACCTTAAAAGGTACGCGTGAGGGTATTGAGAATATGATTGATATCAACGATGCTTCTCTTTCGGCAGAAATTGGTGAGGAGAAGAAGGCCCAGCTTTTTGAAGAAATTGAGCTTTTAGAGGGAGCAGGAGCTGAGTTTGACCTTGATATGGTAACAAAAGGAGAATTGTCACCAGTGTTTTTCGGAAGTGCGCTTACAAACTTCGGAGTAGAAACATTCCTGCAGCATTTCCTTAAGATGACCTATTCGCCACTTGCCCGCAGTTCAAACAAGGGTGAAATTAATCCATTTTCTGAGGATTTTTCAGCCTTTGTATTTAAAATTCAGGCAAATATGAATAAAAACCATCGCGATCGTATCGCATTTATGAGAATTGTATCCGGCAGTTTTACCGCCGGAATGGAAGCTTTTCATGTGCAGGGAGGCAAGAACATTAAGCTTGCACAGCCACAGCAGATGATGGCAGACGAAAGAAAGATGGTAGAAGAGGCATATGCCGGAGATATCATCGGATTATTTGACCCAGGTATTTATTCTATAGGTGATACCCTTACTACGGCAAAGGAAAAGTTTGAATTTGAAGGAATTCCTACTTTCGCACCTGAGCACTTTGCCCGATGCTCAATCGTGGATTCCATGAAGCGTAAACAGTTTGTTAAGGGTATCACCCAGATTGCTCAGGAAGGTGCGATTCAGATCTTCCAGGAGTATAAAGGTGGTATGGAGGAGATTATCGTCGGAGTAGTAGGTGTACTTCAGTTTGACGTATTAAAATTCCGTCTTGAGAACGAGTACAATGTTGAAATTCGACTCGAGAATCTTCCTTATGAGCACATCCGCTGGATTAAAAATCCTGAGACTGTGGATGTGGACCGCATTGTTGGAACCAGCGATATGAAGAAGGTAAAGGATATGAAGGATCGCCCATTATTAATCTTCATTAACGAGTGGTCTGTTGGAATGGTGCTTGATCGAAATGACGGCCTTGAACTCGAAGAATTCAGTAGAAATTAAATAAACAAAACGTGTCATTTTAAAAAAGATATCATATAATAAAAGCAGCTTCGCAAGAGGCTGCTTTTTCTATATGAAGAACTGGGTTTTGTCCTGCTTTTTATCTGTAAAAATATTCGAAATATATGTTGACAGATATACGTAAGAAGGTTACTATTAGAACAAGAAAGCGAACAGATGTTCAAAACAACTGTTCGGAAAATGTTCAGATTTTTATCAAAATATTATCAAAAAGTTATCGAAAAAAGTATCGAAAAAACGTGTTGATGTACGGATTATAGGACATTTGATGCGGTAGGATGTAAGCATCAGAGAAAAGCATCAAAGAAAAGCATTAAAGATAAGCATCAAAGGGAATACTGCTTAAATATTGCTAATTGATTAATGAAAAGGAGACTATTATGGCAAAAGAGGATAAGTTAAAAGCGTTAGATGCGGCAATTGCACAGATTGAAAAACAGTACGGAAAGGGTTCCGTTATGAAGCTTGGCGATAGCGCCAGCAATATGAATGTAGAGACAATTCCAACAGGTTCATTGAGTCTTGATATTGCACTTGGACTTGGTGGTCTTCCAAAGGGAAGAATTATTGAAGTATACGGACCGGAATCTTCTGGTAAGACTACGGTTGCTCTTCATTGTGTAGCAGAGGTTCAAAAGCGCGGCGGTATCGCAGGCTTTATTGATGCGGAGCATGCACTTGACCCTGTATACGCAAAGAACATTGGTGTGGATATCGATAATTTGTATATCTCACAGCCAGATTGTGGTGAGCAGGCTCTGGAAATTACAGAGACTATGGTTCGCTCAGGCGCTGTGGATATCGTTATTGTAGACTCGGTAGCGGCACTTGTTCCAAAGGCAGAAATCGATGGAGATATGGGAGACTCTCATGTTGGCCTTCAGGCTCGTCTTATGAGCCAGGCACTCAGAAAATTGACAGGTGTAATCAGCAAGTCAAACTGTATCGTAATCTTTATCAACCAGTTGCGTGAAAAGGTCGGCGTTATGTTTGGTAATCCTGAGACAACAACCGGTGGTAGAGCATTAAAGTTCTATTCTTCCGTACGTCTTGATGTTCGCCGCGTAGAATCTTTAAAGCAGGCTGGAGAGGTAATTGGTAACCACACCAGAGTTAAGATTGTTAAGAATAAGGTTGCACCTCCATTCCGTGAGGCTGAATTTGATATTATGTTTGGACAGGGCATCTCAAAGGAGGGTGATATCCTTGATCTTGCTTCTAATATCAATATCATCAACAAGGCCGGTGCATGGTATGCCTATGAAGGCGAAAAGATTGGACAGGGAAGAGAAAATGCGAAGCAGTATCTTCGCGAAAACCCTGATTTCTGTGCAATGATCGAAGAAAAGGTACGCGATTACTACTTCAATGCAGAAACTGAGGAAACTACTGATGCAAAGGGCACAGAGGCTCAGGATATTTCTCCAGCTGAATAAGCAAAGGATTGATTATGGAACAGTCTTATTTCGTAAAAGAAATAAAAAAACAGACAAAAGGCAAATATGAGGTTTCCCTTGAAGGAGGGGAGCCTCTCGTCTTATATGGAAAAGAACTCATTCAGTACAATATTAAGGAAGGACAGTATCTTTCTGTGGCTGCCTACGACCTGATTTTAAAAGAGGTATTAAATAAACGCGCCACGAAAAGGGCAATGTATCTTTTACAGAAGCAGGATTATACCCAAAAAGGATTAACAGAGAAGCTTTCGCAGGGGGGATATCCCACTAGCTGTATTGCTGCCGCGTTAGAGTATGTAATGAGTTATCACTATATTGACGATGAGCGCTTTGCGGAGAACTATATTCGTTTTCATCAGGAGAAGCTTTCAAAGCGTATATTAAAGCAAAAGCTTCAGGCGAAGGGGGTTCCCAATGACATTATAGAAAGACAGCTACAGGATGGATATGAAACTGATGAGCTCTCTTTAGCATTAGAGTTGCTTAAAAAAAGACATTATGATGCGTCAGCGGCGGATCAAAAGGAAAAGCAACGTCAGTATGGTTTTCTTGCGCGTAGAGGTTTTTCTGGTTCTGTGATTTGCTCAGCACTGAAAATGGAATTGGATTCATAAGATGAATTACTGAGAGCAAAAAGGGGGCACTTTCTTGACAGAAAGTACCAAAAAGGCTAAAATTTAATTGTTGTATTAGAAACAGCGTATTAAGAAAATTTCTTTTGTTAATATGTACAATGAAAATTTTATAAGGAGGTGCTCCTAGAATGCCGTATTTATCAGAATTGCTTACGGCTGTGATTTCAATTGTTGTTACTGCAATTGTTGTATGGGTGATCTCTAAGGCTTATCATAAGAACTCTGCAAAGTCTAAAATTGGTGGCGCAGAAGAAAAAGCTCGTGAGATTATTGATGAAGCAGTAAAAACCGCTGAAACGAAGAAGCGCGAGGCTTTGCTCGAAGCGAAGGAAGAAAATATTCGTGCAAAGAACGATCTCGATAAGGAGATTAAAGAGCGCAGAGCAGAGATTCAGCGTAATGAGCGCAGAATTGTCCAGAAAGAGGAATCTGTGGACAAAAAGCTTGAGACCATCGAGAAGAAGGAAGCAAGCTTAAATGCGAAGGAAGAGGACTTAAACAAGCAGAAAGCACAGGTCGCAAAGCTCAATGAACAGCGCATTCAGGAACTGGAAAGAATTTCAGGATTAACCTCTGAACAGGCAAAAGAATATCTCTTAAAAACCATTGAAGAAGACGTAAAACTTGATACTGCAAAATTAATTAAAGAAATGGATGCCAGAGCAAAGGAAGAGGCAGATAAGCGTGCAAAGGATTATGTTGTTACAGCAATCCAGAAATGTGCAGCTGACCATGTTTCAGAAACTACGATTTCCGTTGTTCAGCTTCCTAATGATGAAATGAAGGGACGAATTATCGGTCGTGAAGGTCGAAACATTCGTACACTTGAGACAATGACAGGAGTTGATTTGATTATCGACGATACTCCTGAAGCTGTTATTTTATCTAGTTTTGATCCAATTCGTCGCGAAGTTGCCAGAATTGCACTCGAGAAACTGATTGTGGATGGTCGAATTCATCCAGCTCGCATCGAGGAGATGGTAGAAAAAGCGCAGAAGGAAGTGGAAACCATGATTCGAGAAGAAGGCGAAGCTGCAACTCTCGAGGTTGGTGTACATGGAATTCATCCAGAATTGGTTCGTTTACTTGGAAAGATGAAGTTCCGTACCAGTTATGGTCAGAATGCATTAAAGCATTCAATCGAGGTGGCTCAGATCGCTGGTCTGTTAGCTGCAGAACTCGGTGAAGATGTAAGATTGGCAAAGAGAGCCGGTTTATTACATGATATTGGTAAGTCTGTTGACCATGAGATGGAAGGATCACATATCCAGTTAGGATCAGATCTTTGCAAGAAGTATAAAGAAGGCAATGTTGTGATTAACGCAGTAGAATCACATCATGGTGATGTTGAAGCTGAAACAATTATCGCATGTTTAGTACAGGCTGCTGACACCATTAGTGCAGCTCGCCCAGGTGCAAGACGTGAGACAATTGAAACATATTCAAACAGATTACAGCAGTTAGAAGAAATTTCAAATGGTTATAAGGGAGTCGAAAAATCTTTTGCTATTCAGGCAGGTAGAGAAATTCGAGTAATGGTAGTTCCTGAACAGATTAGTGACGCTGAGATGGTTCTTATGGCTCGTGATATTTCTAAGCAGATTGAAGCTGAGTTAGAATATCCTGGTCAGATTAAGGTAAATGTCATCAGAGAGTCACGTGTAATTGATTACGCAAAGTAATTTGTAATCACTTATGAAATGAAAACAGCCATAGTCGAAAGATTATGGCTGTATTTTTTACTGTATAGGAAATTGCTCCAATTTCCTATACAGTAAAAAGGCTCCGCGAGGATGCGCACGCTTTTGCTGATGAAAAATGTCGCATTGGCGACGCAAAAGCGGCGCGAGAGTTTCGCAAGCGAAACTCTATTTTTAGAAAAGAGTTAGGTTATGGCAGATAAGATTAAAAGAATACACAGAAAATTGGTTCACAGAGGTTCCATTTTGGATATTTATTCGGATACGATGGAACTTCCGAACGGAAAGACAGAAGAGTGGGATTTTGTATCTCATCGAAAGGGTGCAGCTTGCGTGCTCCCTGTACTTGATGATGGCAGAATTATCCTTGTGCGTCAGTATCGCAACGCATTAGAAAGAGAGACGCTAGAGGTTCCTGCGGGTTGCCGTGATTTTCCGGAGGAGGATATGCGTATTGCGGCAGAAAGAGAATTAAAAGAAGAAACTGGTTATACCAGCAATCATATAGAATTTCTGGCAAGTCTTAGAACAACGGTTGCATTTTGTGATGAGAGAGTGGATGTCTATCTGGCAACTGATCTGATTCCTGGAAAGCAGGAACTGGATGAGGCAGAGGATATCGATATTGAAATTTTCACCTTGGAGGAATTGAAGAAAAAGATTTATGCTGGAGAAATCCAGGATTCCAAAACGGTTGCGGCGATTATGTCTTATGCAGCAAGATAACGACGCTGCTTGGAACGCAAAAGATAAACAAAAGTGGTCAAATTAGACATATTTTGTTAAAAAGAGAAAAGCATCCTGAATTCTGTACCGACCCCCAAAAGTTAGACCTAAAAATCTAACGATTGCAGGTCGGTATTTTTATGGCTAAATATAGCTACGAAGTTAAGAAACAAGTTGTTGAAGCATATCTTCGTGGAGAAGGTGGCTATACTTATCTTGCCGAGAAATATGGTGTCACGAATAGACGCCAAGTTCTTAACTGGGTGC
>JAZUGV010000067.1:0-32809 GCA_045641385.1 Agathobacter sp.
ACCTGGGGGACGGGGTTCATGGTTCATTTTCAGATGAAAATTTAAAAAAGACCTGCTCGAGAGAGCAGGTCTTTTTTGCAGTATAGGAAATTGTTCCACTCTCCAATTTAGCAAAACAGTTCCGTGAGAGTTTTGTATGCAAAAGTCTATTATATTGTGATGACAAGGAAAATCCAGCAGAACGTCAAACGTCACACTATATTTACACTTGCGATTTCGCGTGTAAGATTATAAAATAATATTAATAGGTATTCTGTAATATGGGATATTTATATGAATTAGATGTGTATAGGAGGATAAAATGAAACTTAAAAACAAAGTGCTGTCGCTTGTTTGTGCATTGACTTTGCTCGTTGCACTTATGCCTGCTACAAAGGTTATGGCAGATGGTCCATTGTCTGTCGATGAAGCTTATTCAGATGTATATAGTAATTTCGTGGGGTCCTACTTAGATGAGCAGGGCGCTGCAAAAGTTGTGGTTGCCGCAGATGGCACGATTACAGTCGATGGAACAATTGCAACCGGTTTTACTCAGGTAACCGTGTATGACAACGCTTACTATTACATTGATGATGTAAGTGTGGGTTCAGATACCTATCAGCTTGCATTCTTTAATGCAAATTTACCTGTACCAACCTGTAATAGTGTTGCGATTAAAGATAACTCTACTCATGTAGAACTGGCTGAGTACCATCTGGCTGGTGTGAACTGGGTGCGTCCTGGTCATCCAAAGATTTTAACCACAGCAGATGCCCTTGCAATGACTACTGGTGTTTATAAGGATGCTGCAGGCAATACAAAAATTGAAATTACTGCAACTCAGCTTCTGATTGATGGAGTTGATATGACCAGTTCCATTACCTCATCAGAATGGGGATATAGTATGGGTGACTGGTATGAATATGCAACGATTCAGCTGTCAAATGGAAAAGATTTGGATTTCTCTCGTTTCCTCAATGGCAGTCCAAGACATGCCAGTGTTGCATGTTATGATTTTGAAGACTATTATTCGGAGAATCTTCCAGCTTTTGTAAGTCAGGAGTTGGTTGCGGATACTCTTACTAAAACAGCTCTTGTTGGTAATTACTATCACAGCGGATTAGGAGCTGCATATCAGTTGTCAATTGATGCAAGCGGAAACTATGTAGTTACTCAAAATGGAGTGGCAGAGACTGTTAGAATTACGGAAGCCTTCAAGATGAATCATGTTGGAGATTCAGTATGGTATCTCTTTATCGAATATTTGGATTCATCGAACACCAAGCATAGTCTGGATATTGAGGGCGCTTCCTATGCAGTAACAGAGGTATATGTGGATACTGTTTTATTTACAAAGAACGCGAATTTCACTCCAACAGTACCTTCAAAACCAACCACGACAAATACTCCAATTACGAATACTGTAAGCACAACCAAGCCAATCAGCCAGATTACTCTTAGCGATGGAAGCAAGGTTGCTTTCAATGCTGCAGATAGCGTAAAGGTTGATTGCAAGCTGGTGTCAGAGGCTTCCATTCCTGCTGCTGATAAGAATGGTATCAATTCAAAGATCAAGAACGGAGAGGTTGTTGGTGCTTATCTTGATATCAATGCCTATGTAAATACAGTAGGTGGTCAGCAGATTAAGGAGATGAATGGAAAGATTCGTGTCGAATTCGAGCTTCCTGCAAATCTTCGTGCACTTACCGGAGTTGGCGGATTCTATATTATTCGAGTTCATGGAACAGAAGTAAGCCGAATTCCTATGTATCAGGTTGGCGATAATGGAACCAAGTACTACTTTGAAACAGACCGTTTCTCTACCTATGCGATTGTATATTCTGCAAAGGATTCTGTTCCAAAGACTGGTGAGACCAGCCCACTTGGCGTTTATGCAGCAGTTTTACTTGTAGCTGTTCTTGGAATGGGATTAGTCTCTAGAAAGAGAAGAAACTTCTAAATAGACCTGGGGGACGGGGTTCGTGGCTCGTTTTTCACAGAAGAATGCAAAAAAGACCTGCTCATTTGAGCAGGTCTTTTTTCTGTATACAGATGTATATTATTCTTCCAGCGAAATGGTATGCTCACCAACGATAGAGCCGTCTGGTTCATTATGAACCACTAACCCCGTCCCCAAGGTTCACTTTTCTTCTCTTGTTTTTTCGCATGCTTCCGGCGAGCGACTGGCGAAAGACTTTTACAGCGTTGTTCATCAGCAGTTTTTCCTCGCTGGAGTAGTTACTAAAGTGCTTTCCAGCGGAGAGAATCGTCTTTGGGTTTACCAAATCCTCGAGCGAGGTTGCGCCAGATTCTTCCAATAATCCAAACAGAGCGGTCACAAAGCGCTCACGTTCTTCCACACTCATGATTTCAAGCCAGTTTTTCAGTGCATCATCCATAACAAAACTGCTGTTGGATCTGCAGTCGCATCGAACAATGTTGCCACCGAGAATTTCCCAGCTGTAGGGCTCGTGCTGACGTATACCAGTATTAGTGCTCTCTACAATTTCAAATGGTTCCTCCTGCTCAAACATCAGACCAACAATGGAGCTGTCTGGAAGATAGGTGTGGATGTGGTCAACGATGCGAAGATATCCTTCCTGTTTGATAAATTCATTGCGGAAGCCCGGTCCATCATAGTTAAAGACGCCCGTGATCTTTTTCTGTAGGAAGTCATCGCAGGTGACGGCTGAGTACACAGCTAAATTTCCGCCTTTGGAATGACCACAGATATAAAGCTCCCCCTCGAATGCGGGATGCAGCTCAGCAATCATGTTCAGGTATTCCTTTGCGCGAAGCTGTCCCGGGATGACAGGAAGAAAGCTTAAATTAAAATCCTCCTTCCAGCCAGTGATAGAGTGGTCTGTTCCGCGGAAGATGACCGCATATTTGCCCTCACATAGACGCAAAAAATAGGCTGCAAACTGCGTTTCTGCATCATTGTCAGTGATTTCGGTATAATCTATGATTGTGCAGTCTGAGAAACGGGCTGATTCCACCATTTTGGAGAGAAGATCAAAATCAAGCGGATTTCTGCTGACCTTTGAAAGCATGTCTTTTTTGCTTAAGGATGCAATTTTGACTGGCAGATGTTCCGACGCCTTTTCGGATGGGCTCAAATAGCAGAAGGTAGAAAGAAGCAGTCCATCCACTTCGTTAAAGCCAACCTCTTCAAAGGAGATATCTCCGCGCCAGTTTAGATATTCAAAAATATTGGCCATAATTTCCTCCATAAGCTATAATATAGTGGCTATAAGGTTTATTATAGCACGCTATGGAAAAGGATAGAAAAGAAAATAGTAATATTAAGGAGACGCTATGAGAGTCATTGACAACCTAAAATTAAAACAGGGAAACTATATTCTGCCATTTTTCTGGCAGCACGGCGAAGAGGAAGCAAAGCTTCGCGAATATATGAATGCCATCAAAAATGCAAATATTGATGAGGTTTGTTTGGAGGCAAGACCACATCCGGACTTTGCAGGAGAGCAGTGGTTTAAAGATTTTGATATCATTCTTGACGAAGCAAAGAAGCTGGATATGAAAATCTGGATTTTGGATGATGCTCATTTCCCAAGTGGACAGGCTGCTGGCAAAATGGAACAGTATCCAGAGCATTTATGCAAGACCTATCTCAACTACAATCTGGTGGATATCTGCGGACCTGTTGCCCAGACGGAAATCGAAATTGAAAAGATGGCGCATTACTATGACAACCCATTTTCTGGGAACTCACATCCATTTTTCAACTCGGAAAAACGTGAATTCACTGAACCAGAAAAGCTGTTTGCTGTTGTTGCAGCAAAGCTTGATGGACAGCGCGGGGATAATGCTCATATCTGCGAACTCCTTGATTTAACCGATCAGGTTGTGGACGGAAAATTAGTATGGGATGTACCTGAAGGATATTATCGTATCTTTGTGGTTTATGAGACGCACAAGGGCGGTGGAAGAGATGGAGCAATCAACTTCCTTTCAAAGGAATCGTGCAGGATTCAGTTAGAAACCTGCTACGAGCCACATCTCCGCTATCAGGAGGAGTTCGGAAAGACCATTTTAGGCTTCTTTTCAGATGAACCTGAAATTGGTAATATCCCAGCCTATGATACAGAAGCTGGACGTATTGGAAACATGGCGATGCCACTTCCATGGAGCGAGGAAATGCCTGCACTCATGGCGGAACGCTTTGGAGATGACTACAAAAAGCGCATTGTTGGACTTTGGTTCCACGCACTGGAAAAAGAAGATTCTGAGGAACTTCGTGTAGGATATATGGATATTGTGTCTCGCCTTTGCCAGAAGAATTTTGGTGAGCAGATGGGTGAGTGGTGTAGAGAGCATGGCCTTTTATACATCGGCCATATCGTAGAGGATAACGGTGCATCTACTGGTCTTGCCGCTTCGCAGGGACATTATTTCAGAGCTTTGTGGGGACAGGACTGGTCTGGCGTGGACAACATTGGTGGCCAGATTACCTTCGGTGGAGAAAATATACTTCACAAAGCCTTTACAGGACTGAAAGCAGATGGTGAATTTTATCATCATGAAATCGGAAAGCTTGGTGTCAGTCTTGCGGATATTGATCCAAAGAAGAACGGCAATACGATGTGTGAGACCTTTGGCGCTTATGGATGGGAAGAGGGCACCCGCCTGATGACCTATGAGGCAAACCACCTTCTTGCGAGAGGTGTAAACCGCTATGTGCCACATGCATTTTCACCAAAGGAATTTCCTGATTTTGACTGCCCACCACATTTTTATGCGCATGGCAAGAATCCTCTTTACAAGCCATTTGGTACCCTGATGCAGTATATGAATCGTGTCAGCCATATCATAAGCGGGGGCTCACATGAGGTCAGTGTTGCGGTGCTTTATCATGCGGAGAGCGTATGGGCAGATGCAGAGTATTTAGATTGTGGTGTTGTCGGAAGATATTTAGATGATGCCCAGATAGATTATGATTACATTCCTGCAGATGTATTTGCAGATCCAGAGGCATTTCACAGCTACTATGATGAGGATGGGCTTCATATCAATGGTCATGTCTTCACCGCATTGGTACTTCCTGGCCTTGAATATATTACGGAGGAGACCGAAGCTTTCCTGAATGAGGCAAAGGAAACAGACTTTTTAGTATTATTTGCAGAGCGTGTACCAGCAGGACTCGGAGAAGATTTTGTGGCAACGGAACTTTGCGAGCTCGCTGAAAAGCTTACTGTGGCAGGTGTGACAGATGCGCTTCTTGCACCTAAGTTCAAGGAAATCGAGATTTATCATTATGCGCACGATGAGGAAGACTATTATCTGATTAACAATGAGAGCGCTTACAAGTTCTTTACAGGACGCATTGTACTTCCTGCTTTATCAGAGGAGTGCAACCCTGATGAGGTTTATCGCTATGATGCATGGACAAACACTCTCTACGCAACAGATTTAGAAAAGGTGACACTCGCACCTTATGAAATGATGATTGTCGTTGTTCCAAAGACAAAGGCTGCAGCAAATGCATTGCAGGAGGCTGCAAAGGTAGAGAATGCTTATATGAATCAGGCAAAGGCTGTGACTACTGCCTGGAAGACCTCTTTCTGCCTGAACGAGAATTATCCTCAGTTTGCAGATGAGATTTCGCTTGAGGAACTGAAAAATATCAACTTCATCAAGAAAGACTGGTCAGGAGTCATTCGCTATGAGAACCAGATCTGTCTTGATGCAAAGGATATCGCAAACAAGGAAGGCTTTGGAAACTGCCTTGAAATCGAGGAAGCCTTTGAATCAGTAGAGGTTTGGGTAAATGGAACCTTAGCAGGAGAACGCATCTGCCCACCATACAGAGTTGATGTCACTGGCCTTTTAAAGGAAGGCACAAATGATATCCGCATCGAATGCAGAACCACCTTAGAGCGCCTGGTACACGGAATCACCGGCGGAATGAGCTTCTTTGGACCAGAATTCCTGGCAGTTCAGCCATCTGGAATCCTTGGAAAGGTTGTTATTCGCTAATCAAACAACAGAATATACAATTCCATAAACGAAATTGATTGCAAGAAAGGACACTTTATTTCACAAAAAGTGTCCTTTTTATATTACAAAGGACAGTGTATGATGTTAATATAATAAGACAGTGTCTGTAGACACTTGACGGAATTATAAAGTGAAAAACAACATTTTAGGGGGAACCATGAATTACTATCTTGCAGTTGATATCGGCGCTTCCAGCGGCAGACATATTATTTCATATCTTTCCGATGGAAAGATGGTGCTTGAGGAAGTACATCGCTTTAAGAATGGAATGGTGGAAAAAAACGGTCACAAGGTTTGGGACTGGCAACAGCTCTTTTCTGAGATTGTGGCAGGAATGAAAAAGTGTAAGGAGCTTGGAAAAATTCCTACCGCAATGGGAATTGATACCTGGGCTGTGGATTTTGCACTTTTGGATGAAAATGACCAAATCCTCGGTGATACCGTTGGATACCGCGATGGCAGAACAAACGGCATGGATGAGCTTGTTTATCAGACCATTTCGCTTGAGAAGCTTTATGAGAGAACCGGAATTCAGAAGCAGATCTTTAATACTATCTATCAGCTGATGGCAGTAAAGCAGCAAAATCCAAAGCAGCTTTCGCAGGCAAAGACGATGCTTATGATCCCAGATTATTTTCAGTTTTTACTAACTGGCAAAAAGGTGACAGAGTATACCAATGCATCGACCACTCAGCTTGTGAGTCCAATCACCAAGGATTGGGATTATGAACTGATTGATATGCTTGGCTATCCAAGAGAAATTTTTACAGAGATTAAGCTTCCTGGAACGGTACTTGGAGATTTGACGGAAGAAATCCAAAAGCAGGTGGGATTTAACTGTCAGGTAATACTTCCTGCAACGCACGATACCGGTTCAGCGGTTGTCGCGGTGCCAAGCGATTCTGAGGACGTTTTATACATCAGCTCAGGAACCTGGTCTTTGATGGGTACAGAGCTTAAGGCGGCTATCTGTTCAAAAGAGAGCATGAAACGCAATCTGACCAACGAAGGTGGCTATGACTATCGCTTCCGCTATTTAAAGAACATCATGGGAATGTGGATGATTAATTCTGCAAAGGCAGAAATTGCTGAGGATATGAGTTTTGGAGAAATCTGTGAGCTGGCGTCAAAGACCACAATCACATCGATTGTTCCAGCAAATGACGACCGCTTCCTCGCACCAAAGTCCATGGTGGAAGAGGTGAAAAAAGCCTGTGCAGAGAGCGGGCAGCAGGTTCCAGAGGGAATCGCAGAGGTTGCCGCAGTTATCTATCATTCACTTGCAAAATGCTATGCTGACACAGTGACGGAGATTGAGCAGATCACTGGAAAAAGCTATGACGCGATTCACATTGTGGGCGGCGGATCCAATGCGGTTTATTTAAATGAGCTGACAGCAGAGGCCTGCGGACGAACGGTTTATACAGGACCAACAGAAGGCACCGCTATTGGAAATATTGCAGTCCTTATGATTGCAACAGGAGAGTTAAAGGATTTAAAGGATGCCAGAAGATGCATCTACAAGTCCTTCGAAATAAATACCTATGAAGGAGGAAAACTATGTTAGTTAATACAAAGGCAAAGGTTGGTGTGTTTTCGATTGCTCTTGGAGCTTATCTTCCACAGTTCCCAGAGTTAGTTCCAGAATTTGAGGCGCAGTATGAGGCCTTCAAGAAAACAATTCCAGATACTGTAGAGATTATTGATGGTGGAATGGTAACTACAAAGGAGCTGTCTATGGCAGCAGGAGATAAGTTTAGAGCCGCAGACGTTGACCTTGTGATTATGCAGCTTTTAACCTATGCTACCTCTTACAATATGCTTCCAGCAGTCAGAGACTTAAATGTTCCTGTTGTTCTTGTGAATGTGCAGAAGCTTGCAGCTCCTGACTACAAGAATGTGGACACACCAAAGTGGCTTGGCGAATTATATGCCTGTGGTGCTGTTGGCGAGATGGTTGCTGACCTCGAGAGAGCAGGAAAGCGTCATGCAGTTATCACCGGTGTCGTTGAAGGTGGCGATGAGTACGTTGCCCGCGAAATCAGCGAGTGGTGCAAGGCTGCTCAAGTGCGCAGACGCTTCCGCTACACCAATATTGCACAGATTGGTCGTCCGTACCCAGGTATGATGGATTTATATATTGATGAGACAAATCTTTACAACCGCATGGGCCTTTACACCAAGCAGTTTGACTGGGAAAAAATGTGGGCGATTGCAGATCACATTGACGATGAAGCAGCAATCCGCGCAAAAGCTGAGGACATCTTAAATACCTTTGATATTGCCCCAGACAAGGAGGGCAAGGCCGCTACCGTTGAAACCGTTTGGGATATGGCACGCTATGTCGTTGCCTTTGAGCAGTGGTGCAAGGATGAGGACCTTTCTATGGTTGCTTCTCATTATGATGGATATGCACAGGGCATCGCTGGAAAGCTTGATTCTATGTTAATCCCAGCTTTCTCAATGTTAATCAAGCAGGGCACTGCATGTGCGGTTGAGGGAGATATCAAGGTTGCAATGGCTATGTCAATTTTAAAGACCATCGCTGGAACAGGACAGCTTTCAGAGATGTATTCCATCGACTTCCCAGCAGATATCTGCATCATCGGACATTCTGGCTCAGGAGATGCTGATATTTCTCAGGCAAAGAAGCCTACCATGAAGATTGTTGATGTATTCCATGGAAAGACTGGAGGCGGATATCTGACTCAGTTCTATCCTCCAACAGGCGATATCACCTATCTTGGAATTACGCAGGACCGTGATGGAAACTTTAAGTTCGTGGCTGCAGAGGGTGTGAATGAGCCTGGCGAGATCTTCATGTTTGGTGATACCAACATGAGAACCAAGTTCTCAATTGGAGCAAGAGAGTTCTGTAACCGCTGGAGCGAGGCTGGCCCAACCCATCATATGGCTGCAGCTGTTGGACGCCATATCGATACCATCTTAAAGGTTGCAAAAATCTTTGATGTTCCAGTGGATGTTGTTTGCCGCTAGGAATCAGATTGTTGAATGATATATACGATAGATAAATGCTTTTATGAGAGGAGATACTAATATGAGTACAATTTATGAAGTTCCATGTATGGAAGGATATATCCGCATGTGCTACGACGGAACCGCACAGGGATGGCATGAGAGAAACGGTGGAAACTTAACCTACCGCATGACCGCTGAGGATGTTGAGGCATGCAAGCCTTTCTTTAAGACTCCAGGGGAGTGGGTAAAGATGGACGTACAGGCAGACAACTTAAAGAATGAGTATTTCATTTCTACTGGTTCAGGAAAGTTCTTCCGCAATGTTGAGATTGCACCACAGGACAACGTTGCCATTGTTGAAATCAATGATGAAGGAAATGCATACCGCATCGTTTGGGGTCTTGAGAAGGGTGGAAAGCCTACCTCAGAGTTCCCAACTCACTTTATGAATCATTCTATCCGCAAGCGTGTAACCAATGGGGAAAACCGTGTCATTTATCATGCACATACCCCAAATGTCATTGCTCTTACTTTTGTGCTTCCACTCAAGGCTGAGCCATTTACACGCGTGCTTTGGAAAGCTGCAACCGAGTGCCCAGTTGTATTCCCTGGCGGAGTAGGTGTGGTTCCTTGGATGGTTCCAGGCGGAGCTGACATCGCAAATGCTACCTGCGTGCTTATGGAAAAGTACGATGCAGCAGTTTGGGCTCATCATGGACTCTTTGTTTCAGGACCGGATTTCGATATCGCTTTTGGCTTAATGCACACCATTGAGAAGGCTGCTGAGATTGCGAACCTTGCACTCGCTGCAAACGGTGGAAAGAAGATGCGTCAGTCTATTTCGGATGACAATATCCGTGCCATCGGAAAAGAATTTGGTGTTACCTTAAACGAGGATATCTTAAACTATAAGGACCCTGAAGAACTGTTCTAAATTAACTTAAAATTAGGTCTTATTATCTCTTTACACACATAAAGAATGAATGTATTATAGTTAGTAAGATTTGAAAGCAAAAGGGGTACAAGAGGATGCGAATTTCGCGAACTATGTGTACAACTAAATAAAAGACTTAAGAGGAACCGTCATATTTGTATATGATGTGTTCCTTTTATTTTGTAAATTCTCAAATCATTAAACACTAGATATAAGAAACACGAGGAGGAAAGATATGAGACATTTAATGAGCCCACTTGACTTTACAGTGGAAGAACTTGATGAGCTGTTAAAGCTTGCTCAGGATATCGAAAAGAACCGTAGTAAATATGCGCATGCATGCGATGGAAAGAAGCTTGCAACCTGCTTTTACGAGCCAAGCACAAGAACCCGCTTAAGCTTTGAGGCTGCAATGTTAAATCTTGGAGGAAATGTACTGGGTTTCCACAGCGCAGATTCTTCATCTGCATCAAAGGGTGAGAGTGTATCCGATACCATCCGCGTAATTTCAAGTTACGCAGACATCTGTGCCATCCGTCATCCAAAGGAGGGTGCTGCCTTAGTTGCATCACAGAAATCAAAAATTCCAGTCATCAATGCTGGAGATGGAGGCCATCAGCATCCAACCCAGACACTTACCGATTTGTTGACCATCTATTCTTACAAGGGAAGACTGGACAATATGACGGTAGGTCTCTGTGGCGACTTAAAGTTTGGACGCACTGTTCACTCATTGATCAACGCTTTGATTCGCTATCCAAACGTGAAGTTTGTTCTGATTTCGCCAGAGGAGCTTCGCGTTCCTAGTTATATTCGCGATGAGGTATTAAAGGCAAATAACATCGAGTTTGTCGAGATGGAAAAACTTGATGAGGCAATTCCAGAGCTTGATGTTCTTTATATGACAAGAGTTCAGCGCGAGCGATTCTTCAACGAGGAAGATTATGTTCGTCTGAAGGATTTCTACGTACTAAACAAAGAGAAGATGAACCTGGCAAAGCCAGATATGACAGTGCTTCATCCACTTCCACGTGTCAACGAAATTTCTGTCGAGGTGGATGACGATCCAAGAGCAGCCTATTTCGAGCAGGCGCAGTACGGTGTATATGTCCGCATGGCGTTAATTCTGACACTTCTCGAAATTACTGTCTAAAATAAGCGCCTGGTTAAGTTTGTAAAGGATTGCGCATATACACAGGAGGAAAAGCAATGTTAAATATTAGTGGAATTAACGAGGGATTTGTACTCGATCATATTCAGGCAGGAATGTCTCTCCAGATTTATCATGATTTGAAGTTGGATAAATTGGACTGTACCGTTGCCATCATCAAAAACGCGAAGAGCAATAAGATGGGTAAGAAGGATATCATCAAGGTCGAATGCCCGGTGGAAGCATTAGATTTAGATATCCTAGGATTTATCGATCACAATATCACTGTAAATGTCATAAAGGGGGATGCAATCGTCGAGAAGAAGGCGCTTCATCTTCCAAAGCAGGTGAAAAATGTCATCAAATGTAAGAATCCAAGATGTATCACCTCGATTGAGCAGGAGTTAGAGCAGATCTTTGTACTGACAGATGAAGAGAAGGAAGTATATCGCTGCAAGTACTGCGAAGAAAAGTATACCAAAAAGATGGATTAAATTGGATTTATTAGCTTGATTTGCCTGAATTATGTGATATAATAGATGTGTGCGTGGAAACTGTCAGACAAATTAGAGTTTCTGGCCTCGACTATTAGACTATAGTAGGGGGGATGATTGATATGGGAATGTTAGGAAGAGTTTTCTCGTGTTGCTTAAAGAATAAGAGAGGGGCAGGCTTAAAGGCTGTCATATTAGCATTGTGTCTTTTTGGAGGCACAATGCTTTCTTTTTGTGTACAGACCGTAAATGTGGGAGCCGCGCAGCGAGAAATAGTAAAGGTTGCAGCCTTTCCAATGACAGGTTTTTATGAAATCGATGACGACGGAACCCGTTTCGGAATGGAAGTGGAGCTCTTAAACGAAATTCAAAAGTATACCAATTGGAAGATTGAGTATGTGGATGTGAATAACTTCGCGGAAGCGTCAGCACTTTTGGATGCGAAAGAGGTGGATTTTGTCGGTGGAGTACAGCTTGCAACCCGTACCAAGAATAAATATCTGTATGGAGACATTGCGTGCGGTCATTTTTATAACACTATGATGGTGCTCCGAGACAGTAGCTTTATTTACAAAGACTTTGCCCATATCGATTACTTAAAAATAGGTGCATCCACCGAATATATGGGCGTGCCATTATTAGAAGAGTATCTTGCTGCGATCGGCTTTGAAAATTATGAGATTATTCCATATGACTCAACGGCAGAATCCAAGGTGGCCTTAAATCTTGGAGAAGTGGATGCGGTTGTCGGAAACATGCTTGAGATGGAGAAGGAGTATCGTGTGCTTTCTTATTTCAAGCCGAAGCCATTCTTTTTTATCTCGTATTACGGAAACGAGAATCGCGTCGCCCGTCTTGATATTGCGCTTACTCAGATGAATATGGACAATGCGGGCTATGCGAGTTCACTGGTAGCAGCCTACTATGACGAGTTTACAAACGACGATGATATTATTACCTACAACGAGTCACTTTATCTGGCAGAAAAAACGAAGCTTAAGATTGGATATCTTCCGGATAAATTCCCTTATAGCTACGAGAAAAATGGAACCTTCATGGGAATTGCCAGGGACGTGCTGAATGAGCTGGAGATATCTTCTGGTCTGGAGTTAGAATATATCAATGTGGAGGATATGCAGACAGGATCTAAGCTCCTTGAGAGCGAGTCAATCGATTTGTTAGCTTATTATCCAGAGAATCACGGAGAGCATACAGATGGGATTCTTGGAATCAGACGCTATGCATATTCGCCATATTCCATCATCATTGAGGACAATACCGAGACAACACAGATTGATTCGGTTGCAGTTTCAAAGGATTTTTCTGACATAGACCAGTATTTTGGTCAGGAGATCGCCGTCCGCGTCTACGATACGGAAAAGGAGTGCGTTGAAGCCGTTCACAAGGGCAAGGTTTATGCCGCTGTTGTTCAAAATTATACCTATGAAGAATTACATGATTCAAACTATAAATATAAGAATCTGATTGTATATTCAAATCTGGATAAGAGTCAGCAAATCATGTTTGCGGTTAGCGAAAATGCACCTGAGGAACTGATTGGAATTGTGCGTAAGCTTACCGACGAACGTCGTGATACCGATGTTGCACAGTTTGTGCTTTCCAACGTTTCGATGGATGGATTTATCTACGGAAAAATGACCTACTGGGGGCTTCTGGTTTTAGCTGTTTTTGCAATCATCCTGACATTTGTGTTGATGCTTTACAGAGACAGCCGACGTATTCGTGTGCTTACCTCACGCGATGTAGAACTTGGAATTTGGAACACCTCATATTTCTTATATCATTCTGAGCAGCATATAAAGAAAAATGCGAAACATCAGTATGCAATTGTTTATTTATATCTCTCACAGTTTCGCGTGTATAGCAACATCAAGGGATACGATGCGAGCCACGTAATATTACAGAGAACGCTCGACACTCTGCGCGAAAAATGCTTAAAGCTTCCGGGTGAACATTATGCAAGGTCCTATGGTGGACGATTTGTTCTTTTGCTTCGTGTGGAAGATAAAAATCATCTGGCAAAGCGCCTAGAGGCAATTCGAAGGGTTCTCACAGATGAATTGAGAGAAATTGATACATCACCAATGCCAATCTGCTTTGGAGTTTGTATGATTGATCCAAAGAAAAATGATATTTCAAAATCAGCTGCCAGAGCAAATATGGCCATTGACAGTTTGAAGAATGCCTCTGCTGGAAAGACGATTTTCTTCGACGAGAGTTTTGAAGAGAATATGAAGGTCGATTACGAGAAGGAGCGTATTCTTGATTCGGCATCATCGAATGATTTTGTGGTGTATTATCAGTCGAAGGTGGATATTCGTACTGAAAAGATTATTGGTGCTGAGGCACTGGTTCGATTTAAGGATCCAAATGAGGATGGTAAAATCAAGTCTCCATACTTCTTCATCGATTACTTTGAGAAGAACGGAAGAGTGTGCAAGCTTGATTTCCATGTGCTCAATTTAGTCTGCAAGATGCTTCGCAGACGATTGGACAACGGCGAAGCTGTGGTTCCGGTTTCGGTAAATTTTTCGAGACTGCATTTCCAGGATCCAAACTTTATCTCACAGCTTGAACTTGTCATTGACAGCTATGAGCTCCCAAGAGAGCTGATCGAACTTGAGGTGACAGAGACTGCGCTGGTAGAAGAGTTTAATGAGGACCAGGTAATGGAGATGATGGATGAGATTATTTCCCGCGGCTTCCACCTTTCCGTAGATGACTTCGGAACTGGTTATTCATCGCTTTCGGTGTTAGAGCAAATTCCTGCATCTGTAATTAAGTTAGACAGATCCTTCTTCAGAAACGAGAAGGACAGAGACCGTAAAATTGCAATCCTGCGTAACTTCGTTCGCATGGCGAGAGAACTTGGCGTTTCTGTTGTGTGTGAGGGCGTTGAGTTTGACGAGGATGTTGAGTTGATGCACCAGATTGATGCATTTATTGCGCAGGGCTACAAATACAGCCAGCCAGAGCCTGAAGATAAGTTTGAAGAAAGAATCACAAAGCAGGCCAGCTAAGTTAGAGATTATACTAGAAGCAATAGGATTAAGTGTCGAAAAGGATACCTGGATTTCCAGGTATCCTTTTTTACTGTATAGGAAATTGTTCCAATTTCCTATACAGTAAAAAGGCTCCGCGAGGATGCGCACGCTTTTGCAGATGAAAAATGTCGCATAGGCGACGCAAAAGCGGCGCGAGAGTTTCGCAAGCGAAACTCTATTTTATGTATAGGAAATTGCTCCAAGTTCCTATACAGCAAAAAAGTGCATAGTAAATATAAATATATCGTATAGGATTTCGTGAAAAAGACAGTTGTTCGCGAGCGACGGAAATGATATTCTAGGATAAAGCAAAAACAAGCTAAATCAGCCCGGCTTTTTCGGGCAAATGTGAAAGGAATTAAAAAATGAATGTAGTATGTTTAGATCTTGAAGGCGTATTGGTACCAGAAATCTGGATTGCATTTGCGGAGGCAACAAATATTCCAGAACTGAAAAAGACTACCAGAGATGAGCCTGATTATGATAAATTGATGAATTATCGTATTGCAATCTTAAAGGAGCACGGCCTTGGATTAAAGGAAATTCAGGATACCATCGCTACCATCGACCCTATGCCAGGGGCAAAAGAGTTTTTGGATAAGCTTCGCGAGACAACTCAGGTTTTGATTATCAGTGATACCTTTGAGCAGTTTGCAAAGCCTCTCATGAAAAAACTTGGATGGCCAACCATTTTCTGTAATACTTTAGAGGTTGCAGAAAGCGGCGAAATCACAGGATTTCAGATGAGATGTGAAAAGTCAAAGCTTACCACTGTAAAGGCATTACAGTCTATGGGCTTTGAGACAATCGCAAGCGGCGACAGCTTTAATGATCTTGGAATGATTTTAAATTCAAAGGCAGGATTTTTGTTTAGAAGCACCGAGGCAATCAAGGCAGAATATCCACAGCTTCCTGCGTATGAGACCTACGATGAGCTTTTTGCTGCAATTGAGGCAAGCCTGTAAAAGAAGAGGCATAATTGCTTCCAAAGCAAGTTTATAATTTTTATGAATTATGATAAGATAAGTGATATAGATTCTATATCACTTATTTTTTTAGGAGATTACTATGATTAAGATTGTTTCAGACAGTACCTGTGACCTCTCACCAGAATTGGTGGAGCGCTATAACATCACTGTGATTCCTCTGCATGTATTGCTGGGAGAGGAGGAGTTTTTGGATGGCGTAAATATTACTCCATCTGATATTTACAGCTGGGCAGATGCAAATAAGACAACTCCAAAGACCTCTGCGATTTCGATGGAGGATGCACAGAACACCTTTAGTGAGGTTTTAAAGGAGTATGATGGAATCGTAGCATTTTCTATTTCAGCAGGTATGTCTACTACAAATAATGTTCTTCGATTAGCGGCAGAGGAAATCGGTGTATCAGACAAGGTGCGTGTCATTGATTCTGCGAATCTCTCCACAGGTGTTGGACACCTGGTAATCGAGGCGGCAATTTTGGCGGCGGAAGGAAAGAACCTGGACGAGATTGAACAGGCGGTGCTTGATTACCGTCCTCGCGTGAGAGCAAGCTTTGTGATTGATACCCTTGTATACCTTCACAGAGGAGGCAGATGCAGCGGAATGGCTGCGTTGGCAGGTGGAATGCTCAAACTTCATCCAAAGATTGTTGTTAAGGATGGAGCGATGTTAGTAGACAAGAAATATCGTGGAAAGCTGTCGCCGGTGACTTTAAATTATGCAAAGGATATGGAAGAGGATCTTTTGAAGGCAAAGAAGGACCGCGTGTTTATCACACATTCTGGCACCGACCCTGAAATTGTGGAGAGCGTGCGAAGCTATCTTGCTTCCTTAAATCATTTTGATGAAATCCTTGAAACCCGCGCCGGCAGTGTGGTCAGCAGTCATTGTGGACCAGGAACCCTTGGGGTTTTATATATTATGGAATCATAGAACAATAATATGGCCAAGAGCCGAGGCATCATTATGCATCTTTGAGGACCTCAAAGGAAGTCCTTTGAAGTAACATATGGTGACCGGCCCTTGGCCATATTTTTTGTTATATCTGCCCCTTCGACAGATAGTTGTTCCACTTATAGTAGTCTGGATATACGCGAAGAACCTCCGCGTAAAAGCGCTTAGAGTGATTCATTTCCTTTCGGTGACAAAGCTCATGCACCACGACGGAATCAATTACCTCAATCGGAGTGAGCATCAAAAGGCAGTTGAAGTTTAGATTTCCTTTGCTGCTACAGCTTCCCCAGCGGGTGGACTGATGTCGGATTGTGATACGGCCATAGTCTACGCCAACCAGAGGGGCGTAATATGCAACGCGCTCAGGAATTACCTGTTTTGCACGTTGGGTCAACTCATCGATGGTCTCCTTAGAGAGACGCTGTCCGCGCTGCATCAGGGATGGCTCCTCAAGCATTTTTTTCTGATGCTTTTTAATCCAATCCTCGTGTGCCTGGACAAAATGCCTGATTTGCGTATTGGTTGCAAATCGTGGTGCTCGCACAAGGATTTGACCATCTGGCTTAATTTCAAGGGCAAGGGAGCGACGTGCACTCTTTATAATTTTGATTTCATTTTCGAAGGGAAAGGTTTCTTTCATAGTGCTAATGCTTTTATAAATTATTTATTTTCGTTATGCAAATATATCCGCATAAAACTCGTGAAGTGAGGAATATCTGCGGTATATATGCTGCATCAGTTCCTCATCTGGTTCTGTTAGATCTGGAATCATAATGGTAGGAATGCCGGCGTCAGAGGCACTCATAACTCCGTTTGGAGAGTCCTCTACAGCGAGGCATTCATGAGCTGCAAAGCCTATTTCGTTTACAGCATACTGATATAAGTCAGGCGATGGTTTCCCACGCTTTACCATAGACGCGCAGATAATGTTGTCAAAATATTCAAAGAGGCCAATGCGTTTTAAGTAACGCTCGGTTCTTTCATAGTCATTTGCCGTTCCAAGGGCTGTAACAATGCCCTTTTCGCGAAGCTTTTGTAATATTTCCATGGCGAAAGGCTTAAGCTCAATTCCGTTTTCATCCAAATATTTTTCCATGAGCTCTTTGCGGTATTCGCGAATCAGCGGATAAGAAAAATCCGGATCACCTGATATTTCCTTTAGATGCTCTGGCGCGTATGGACGGCCAAGAGATCTCATGGAAAGTGCCTGCTCATAGGTCATGGAATAACCGTATTTTTCCATCGCCTGTGGCCAGGCCTTCATATACCATTTTTCTGTGTCAATCAGTGTGCCATCCAAATCAAAGATGACTGCCTTTATGTTTGTTGGTGTTGTAATACTCATTGTTCACTCCCGCTTTATTTGTGATATAGGTTCAGACGCCTGTGGCCACCAAGAAAACTGTTAAACAGCCCGCCTAAAAATACCATATACATGCAGGCATACAGCCAAACCATGATGAGAGCGATGGTGGTCATTGTGCCATAGAAGGATGCATAGTTGCAGTAGTTGTTTGCGTAAATCGAAAACAGCCAGGAAAAAACAATCCAGCCAATTGATGCAAAGATTGCGCCAGGCCATTGACGGCGGAAGCTTGGCTTGCCATTTGGGAGCACGGAGTACATAACCCAGAAAAATAAAAACAGTATCGGAATGATAATCAGATATTTGATGGCCAGCACGGAATCCAAAAAGTCCAGATTCGGAAAGAAATGTTCACGCAGGCCTTTTCCAAAAACAGCGAAGGAAAGCATAACAATCAGTACGACTGCAAGAATGAGAGAGTAGATGACTGCCCAGAAACGCATGATGAAATAGTTACGAGTTTCTTTGATTTCATACATCGAGTTTAGTCCATAGGTGATAGACAAAAGAGCCTTGGAACTCATCCATAACGCTGTGACAATTGTGAGAGTGATGATTCCTGAGGAACTCTGGTAGGCACTTGCCGCAAAGGCTTCGATTTCAGCCTCAAAGGAATGAGGTACAAGGGTGCTCACCCAAAGAATAAAGTCGTTTTCCGTGAGTGGGGTCAGCTTTAGCAGAGAAAAGAAAAACAGCATAAATGGGAAAAAGGAAAGCATCATAAAAAAGGCAGCCTGACCTGAAAAGGCAGAGATCGAGCTGTCTGAAAATTTTTTCTGAATTCGCAGATAATCCTGTTTGCTTATCTTTTTCATATAGGACCTCATTCGTTGATTTATATATCGTTTCTTAATGCGATTATATCATTCTTTGGCAAGATTCTCCACCCTTGCAAGCCCAGGAAACAGTATGAGTGTGGGCGTTATATGACGGTGGTTTTGTCGGAAATAATGCGTTGCAAAATGACAATTGTAAAATAATTTAAAAAATATAAATAAATTGTTTGACAAATATAAGTGTAGGTGTTATATTAAACTCATCAAAAGGAATTCAATCCATTGAATTCATATAGATAGTCTAATGTTAGGAGGTACGGTCCAATGGGATAGGTACTTAAGTAAGAAGCAACCCAGATCAACCCGGAGAAAAACAATCATAGGTCGGATACCAGTGGATAATCAAACAAAAGCGAATCGATCGGCAAGGCCGGATCCATAAACCACTGAATGTAGCGATAGGTAAAATGAAAACGAGCCGGATGAGAAGAAAAAAGAAGTAAAGAAGAACGAGGTAAAGACAATTGGATATTTCAAAGAAGTAGGCATCTGATGATAGATTGATCATCAGGTGCCTATTTATTGCGTGTGTGCATCAGAAATGATAAAATATTTTCGTTCACCACATATCATTGGGAGGAAATTATGAAAAAGAAAATAGCAGTTATTTTAATGCTTTGCCTGCTTCTTATCACAGGCTGCGGCAAAAAGATTGAAAAGGTTGAATTAAACGATGGAACACGAACCGGCTCAAAGGTTGAGGGCGATGGCGTTCTTGGAACCACCAACTTTGCAGATATGGTGTATGAGCATTATGACCCTTCTGCGATAGAGACACTGGTTGCGACCATCCGAGAGGAGATGGCAGATGCTTCGAATGCGAATCAGGCGTTAGAAGACTTTAAACTGTTAGATGCTGAGTGTGAAAAGATGGCTGCATCATATCAGCTTGCCGAGCTCCACACTTATCTTGATTCCACCGACGAATATTATCAGCAGGAATTTTTATATATTGTAGATATTTACACAGATTTGGCGGATCTGGTAAATACCTTGGGACACGATTTGCTTGAGTCTCCATGTGGGGATTTGGCGCGTGAAAACTGGAGAGAGGCAGATATTGAGGATTATGAAAAGTATGTGCCACTGACCGATGAGCAAAAGGCTAACAAGAACAAGGAGGCTGAGCTTGTAAACCGCTATAAGCAGGCTGCGGTTGGCGACTTTTCCTATAATATTAATGGAACTGATTATGTCCTGGAGGAACTCGCAGACGCATTCTATGCCGGCGAAATCAACTATGATGAATACTTAGAGGCTTATAATGGCTGTATGAACAGGATGGGTGAGACACTTGGACCTATCTATTTGGACCTGGTAAAGCTTCGTCAGCAGATTGCTGCGACCTACGGCTATGACAACTATAGTGAATATGCTTATGAGAAGACCTATGACCGAGATTACACGGTTGCTGATGCAGAAGCGTTCTGCAAGGAGGTTAAGGAAGTGTTGGCTCCTGCCTACAGTGAGTTTTCAGCAGGCTCTCGTGTGGATCCCCTGTTAAATTCCACTGCAGCGGCAATGCCACAGATGGATAAGATGGCAAAGGTGCAGGAGCATTTAGCAAAGGTTGACCCTGTTCTGGCCGAAAATTTCCAGTTTATGCTGGATCATAATCTTTACGATATCGAAGAGGGTGAGAACAAGGCGAATGTTGGATTTACCATGTTTATCAACCAGTATAACGAGCCATTTTTCTATACCTGTCCAGACGGAAACTTCTACGATGTCATGACAATCGTGCATGAGTTTGGTCATTTTAACTCTTACTGTGTCAATGTTGCGGGAAAGGGCTACTATCAGAATCTTGATCTTGCAGAAATACATTCTCAGGGATTAGAGCTTCTTTACACTGCCTTCTATGGTGACATCATGGGGGAAGACTTAAAGGATGACGCTGAAATTTATACCATGCAGCAGAGAGCCGCATCTGTTTTGGAAGGCTGTCTGTTTGATGAATTCCAGAGAGAAGTATATGAGCTTGAGGATCCAACCTTATCCGAGATTAATGTGATTTTCTCGAATGTTGCAAGCCAGTATTATCCAAATTATTACATTGCGGGAAGAGAAGATTGGACCTGGATTCGAGTATCTCATAACTTTGAGAGCCCACTTTACTATATCAGCTACGCAGTTTCTGTTATCCCTGCGCTTCAGATTTGGGAACTTTCAAAGACAGATTTTGAGGCAGCATGTGATCTGTATATGAACATCGTTTACGAGGGCGAGGTGAGCGGCTATAAGGAGACCTTAAAGGCCGTTGGTTTGGCAACTCCATTTGATGAAGGAACGATGACCAATATCGCGGAGATGGTGCGAGGCTTAGTATACTAGGCGGCATAGGAGACTTTTATGAATCAGAAAACAAAGCAGAATTTGTTTTCCTATAAAACTGAGTTAAAAGAAAAGCAGGTTCCCCTTTTGTGGGAACCTGTTTTGGAATCAGGGGAAAGCATAAGTTTATTACAATATCCATTGCTGGTGGCGCAAAAAGGAATTCGACACTGCTTTACGACAAGGGCCGGGGGCGTGAGTGAGGGAATCTTTTCCTCGATGAATCTAAGCTTTACCCGCGGCGATGATGAGGAAGCGGTGCGAGAAAATTACCGTCGTGTTGCAATGGTGATGGGAACCGCTCCAGAGCGCATCGTCTGTTCTGATCAGACTCATACGACAAATGTGCGTCTGGTCACAAAGGAAGATGCGGGAAAGGGTGTTGTCTATCCAAAGGATTATACCGATGTGGATGGCCTCATTACCAATGAATCTGGTCTTATGCTGGGAACCTTTTACGCAGATTGCGTACCTTTATATTTCTATGACCCAGTGAATCATGCAATCGGACTTTCGCACTCAGGCTGGAGAGGTACAGTGAATCGCATGGGAAAAGCCACCCTTGAGGCGATGGCACAGGCCTTTGGCACAAAGGCTAAGGATGTATATTGTGCGATTGGACCTTCCATCTGTCAGGATTGCTATGAGGTAAGCTATGATGTTGCGGAAGCATTTTACCGGGAGTTTTGTGCGAAGGATGATGCGTGCGCAGAGGATGGAGAGAAAAAAGAGAATTCGCTTCCAAAGCAGTACCAGTCCAAGCTGCTTCGGGAGAAGGAGCCGGTAGACGGAGAACGCAAGTTTTTGTTGAATCTTTGGGAGGCAAACTATCGTGTGCTGACAGAGGCGGGGGTATCCGCTGAAAAAATTGAAACGACTTCCTTGTGTACCTGCTGTAATTCTGATATACTCTTTTCGCATCGCGCGAGCAAAGGAAAACGTGGAAATTTAGGCGCATTTTTGATGCTTTTAGAGCGCGAATAGAGTAGAGAAATATATTTAGATTGAGGTTATCAAATGAGTATTTTAAATGTAGAACATCTGACGCATGGCTTTGGTGACAGAGCAATTTTTGAGGATGTATCTTTTCGCCTTTTAAAGGGGGAACATATCGGATTGATTGGTGCGAATGGAGAGGGAAAATCTACCTTCATGAACATTATCACCGGCAAGCTGATGCCTGACGAGGGGAAAATCGAGTGGTCGAAAAATGTGCGCGTTGGATATTTGGATCAGCATACTGTTTTGGAAAAGGGCATGACAATCCAGGATGTGCTTCGCAGCGCTTTTGACTTTTTATATGATATGGAAGCGGAGATGAATGCCATCTACGAGAAGTTAGCAGAGGTGGACGAGGATGAAATGAATCGTTTGCTGGAAGAGGCAGGCACCTTACAGGATTTGCTTACCATGCATGACTTTTACATGATTGATGCAAAGGTGGAGGAGGTTGCGCGTGCACTCGGTCTTTCGGACTTGGGCCTAGACCGCGACGTAACCGAACTTTCTGGAGGACAGAGAACAAAGGTATTGATGGCAAAGCTGCTTTTAGAGAAGCCGGATATCCTTCTTTTGGACGAGCCTACAAACTATCTGGATGTGGAGCATATTGAATGGCTGAAGCGATATTTAAATGACTATGAAAATGCATTTATTCTGATTTCGCATGATGTGCCATTTTTAAACAGCGTCGTCAATTTGATTTACCACATGAACAATCGTGAACTGAATCGATATGTGGGCGATTATGATAAGTTTATGGAAGTTTATGAGATGAAGAAATCTCAGCAGGAAGCTGCATACAATCGTCAGCAGAAGGAGATTGCAGATTTAAAGGATTTTGTGGCACGAAACAAGGCCAGAGTCTCTACCAGAAATATGGCGATGTCGCGCCAAAAGAAGCTCGACAATATGGATATCATCGAGTTAGATCGAGACAAGCCAAAGCCTGAGTTTGAATTTAAGGAAGCCAGAGCCGCTTCTCGATATATTTTTCAGACAAAAGATCTTGTGATTGGTTATGACGACCCACTATCTTCCGCGCTTAATCTTGAGATGGAACGCGGCGACAAGATTGTGCTTGTCGGCGCAAACGGTATTGGAAAGACAACTTTGCTCAAGAGTATCATAGGATTGATAAAGCCTCTTAGCGGTTCGGTAGAATTAGGGGATTATCTGGAAATCGGTTATTTTGAGCAGGAGATGGATCAGTCAGTTACCAATAATTGTATTGAGGAAATTTGGAAAGAGTTTCCATCGATGAGTCAGTTTGAGGTGCGAAGCGCTCTTGCAAAATGTGGACTTACCACTAAGCATATCGAGAGTCAGGTTCGTGTGCTTTCCGGAGGAGAGCAGGCGAAGGTTCGTTTGTGTAAGCTCATCAACAAGAATACAAATATTTTACTGCTCGACGAGCCAACCAACCATTTGGATGTGGATGCAAAGGATGAATTAAAGCGCGCGCTTATGGAGTATAAGGGAAGTATTCTTATGGTTTGTCATGAGCCTGAGTTTTACGAGGGCCTTGCGACAAAGGTTTGGGATTGTTCGAAGTGGACAACAAGACTATAGAGTAATAGAGTGAACTGGGGGGAGGGGGTTAGTGGTTCATTGTGAACCACTAACCCCGTCCCCTTAGCTCAAAAAAGAGCCCCGAGGCATTGCCACGGGGCTTGATGTTTTACTTATGCTGCTCGATGAACTCCTGTAACTGTTCGCCAGGTACGAATCCAACGTTCATTCCTGCAAGCTCGCCATCCTTTAATACAGCGACTGCTGGAATACTCATAATATTAAATTTCTTTGCAAGATCTGGACAGTCATCAACATCGACTGCGAAGAAGTTTACATCAGCCATCTCGTCGGAAAGCTCTTCTAATACAGGTGCAAGCATCTTGCATGGTCCACACCAGGTTGCGTTAAAGTCTACAACTGCCACGCCAGAAGCAACAGCAGCGTCAAAGTCATTCTGATTTAATCTTGTTACCATAGTTTTGTCCTCCTTAAATATGTGTATATTTGCGATGTGATGTGCCGTCCAGGTTAGACTGGGATAGCACGTGTTTCCGAAAGTGTTGCACCGAACGGTGTATCGTTCAAAGCAATTGAATTGTACACAATCTAAAATGGAATGTCAAGCCTATTTCCGTATTTTTTTTGCCTTAGGAAGGTGCGAATGGACAAAGAAGTTTTTTATAGGAAAAAAATATACAAAAATATGCAAAACTGCGTTAAATATTTATCAATATTTATGTTTGATAAAAAGCCGCAATTCATATATCATAAGTAACAAATCGTATTGTACGTAAATAAATACAATTTCGTATTGTTTATTTTTTATAAGAAAGGATGATAAAAACATGGCAAACATCGATTTAACCAAGTATGGCATCACTGGAACTACCGAAGTAGTTTACAATCCATCTTACGAAGATCTCTTCAACGAGGAGACCAAGGCTGGCCTTGAGGGATATGAGGTTGGACAGAATACTGAGCTTGATACTGTAAACGTAATGACCGGAGAATTTACCGGACGTTCACCAAAAGATAAGTACATTGTTATGGATGAGAACTCTAAGGACACTGTTTGGTGGAACTCTCCTGAGTATCCAAATGACAATCACCCAATGTCAGAGGACGTTTGGGCAACTGTAAAGGACCTTGCAAAGAAGGAACTTTCAAACAAGAGATTATTCGTTGTTGATGCATTCTGTGGTGCAAACGCTGACACTCGTATGGCAGTTCGTTTCATCGTAGAGGTTGCTTGGCAGGCACATTTTGTAAAGAACATGTTCATCGTTCCTACTGAGGCTGAGCTTGCAAACTTTACTCCAGATTTCATCGTATACAACGCTTCTAAGGCAAAGGTTGAGAACTACAAGGAACTTGGACTTAACTCTGAGACCTGTGTTGCATTCAACATCTCAAGCCGTGAGCAGGTTATCTTAAACACCTGGTACGGCGGAGAAATGAAGAAGGGTATGTTCTCTATGATGAACTACTACCTTCCACTTAAGGGCATCGCTTCAATGCACTGTTCAGCAAACACTGATATGGATGGAAAGCACACCGCTATCTTCTTCGGTCTTTCAGGAACAGGAAAGACCACCCTTTCTACCGATCCTAAGCGTCTCTTAATCGGTGATGACGAGCACGGCTGGGATGACACCGGTGTATTCAACTTCGAAGGTGGATGCTACGCTAAGGTTATCGGACTTGACAAGGAGTCTGAGCCAGATATCTACAACGCAATCAAGAGAGATTCTCTTCTTGAGAATGTAACTGTTGATGCAAACGGAAAGATTGACTTTGATGATAAGAGTGTTACCGAGAATACTCGTGTATCTTATCCAATTCATCATATTGAGAAGATCGCTTCTAAGGTAAACGGTGTATCTGCAGGTCCTGCAGCTGATAACGTAATCTTCTTATCAGCAGATGCTTTCGGAGTATTACCTCCAGTATCTATCCTTACCCCAGAGCAGACTCAGTACTACTTCCTTTCAGGATTTACTGCTAAGTTAGCAGGAACCGAGCGTGGAATCACTGAGCCAACCCCTACCTTCTCAGCATGCTTCGGACAGGCATTCCTTGAGTTACATCCTACCAAGTACGGTGAGGAGCTTGTTAAGAAGATGCAGGCATCTGGCGCTAAGGCTTACTTAGTTAACACTGGATGGAACGGAACTGGAAAGCGTATCACCATTAAGGATACCAGAGGAATCATTGATGCTATCTTAAACGGAGACATCAAGACTGCTCCTACCAAGACCATTCCTTACTTCAACTTCGAAGTACCTACTGAGTTACCAGGCGTTGATCCTGCCATTCTTGATCCTCGTGACACTTACGCTGATGCAGCTGAGTGGGAGACCAAGGCTAAGGATCTTGCAGAGCGTTTCACCAAGAACTTCGTTAAGTACACCACTAACGATGCTGGTAAGGCACTTGTTGCAGCTGGTCCACAGCTCTAATTCAAACAGAATTAAAATAAAATCGCCCGAGGCAAAATTGTCTCGGGCCTTTTGTTACTGCGACGAGGAAAATCGACTGCATGCTGGCTTGCAAGGAGATTTGACGACCGCTAATCAGCGAAACTTGTTTCGCACGTGCTTCGTCTCTGTGTGTTATAATTAGTGAAAACAAGTTTTGGGGAGAGAAAAAATGTGACAGGAATTCGGTCCCCTGGTTACTAGAGAGGTTGAAATGACGGAAGAAGTAAAGCATAAGCGAAGAGTGAGATACTCTGGCAAATATCCCAAAAAGTTTGAAGAAAAATATAAGGAACACAATCCGGAAAAATATGCGGATACGGTTGCGCATGTCATTGAAAAGGGTAGTACACCTGCGGGAATGCATATTTCGATTATGGTGAAGGAAATTCTTGATTTTCTTCAGATTCAGCCAGGGCAGCAGGGCCTTGATGCGACCTTAGGATACGGTGGGCATACCAGAAAAATGCTCGAGCAGCTACAGGGACAGGGAAGAGTGTTTGGCCTTGATGTAGACCCAATTGAGTCGGAAAAGACGACCAAGCGACTTCGCGAGGCTGGCTTTGGAGAAGAATTGTTTCAGTTTCGTCTGACCAACTTTGCCAATATTGACGAGGTTGCAGCGGAAGCAGGAAAGTTTGACTTTGTGCTCGCAGATTTAGGTGTTTCTTCTATGCAGATTGATAACCCGGAGCGAGGATTTTCATATAAGATTGATGGACCTTTGGATTTGCGCATGAATCCGCAGAAGGGAAGTAGCGCAGCACAGCGTCTGCGCGAAATTACAGAGCAGGAGTTTGTGGGAATGCTGATTGAAAATTCGGATGAACCTTATGCGCAGGAAATTGCAGAAAAGGTCTTTTTTCGAATGAAGCGCGGTGCGGCAATGGATACCACTACAGAGCTTCGAGAGGCAATCGAGGCAGCGCTTGCCTATGTGCCAAAGGAGGAGTGGGATGAGGCAGTCAAGAAATCCTGTCAGAGAACCTTTCAGGCACTTCGCATCGATGTAAACAGCGAGTTTGAGGTGCTATACGCTTTTTTAGAAAAACTTCCACAGGTGTTAAATCCAGGGGCGCGTGTCGCAATTTTGACCTTCCATTCCGGGGAAGACCGTCTGGTAAAAAGGGCCTTCAAGGATTTATATAAGGAAGGCGTTTATTCGGAAATTGCGCAGGATGTCATTCGCCCTTCGGCAGAAGAATGTCGCATGAATGGGCGAGCACGTTCTACCAAGATGCGCTGGGCAATTAAGGCATAAATAATCAAAGCAACAAAACAAAATAAGGTGGAACCTCCAACGGAAGGTTCCACCTTATTTTCTATCATAATCTTTTTGTAAGAAATTACGCAGTAAGTTTCTTTCTCTTTCCAAGAATCACTCCGCAGTGCAACCAGATGAGAATCCAGTGAAGCAGAGTGCATATCAGCATTACAATAACAAACTCAATCACGTTGTATACAACATACATCGCAGTGGAAAGCGTAGCTTCATCCATAAAGAATCCAAGAATGATCTGCGCAGCAATAATGCCGATGAACTGATGGAAGGCAAAGTATGCCATTGAGTTTTCTCCAATCCATGCAAGCAGTCGCGCTTTCTGTAGCTTGCTTGAAAGCATAATCACACCAAGGGAGCCAAAAATGGCGGCACATACAGTAAGCGGAAAGACACCAAACTGTGAGAAGTACATCTCAAAGGTCTCGCCGCAGAGCGCATAATTTGCAATCGACAGCCCTGCGCAAAGAATTGCGAAGATGACAACGCTAAGCCAGGTGGAAAGAGTGCTTTTGCCAAGTCTCGTAATGAGGTCGGTTTTCTTAGAAAAGTAACCGGTGGCGAGAAAAATCTGTACCACAAAGGCGGTGTCGATATTCCAAAGAAGAGGCTTTTTATATATTTGAGAAAGGCCTATGGCAATTGCGCTGATTATGACGCAGGAAATTAGCACATAGAAAGCCTTGTCTCTACAGATTTTAACGACTCCCCAGAAGATGAATACTGCAATAAACAAAGTTGCAAGAAACCACAGAGTAGAGTGGCGCATCTGAAGGCCATACCACTTTAGTTGTTCCAAAAGTGCCTCTAATGGACGACCCTGCATAAAACCCTGTGCTACGGCAGCAACTACAATGACAGCTGCGCATCCAAAATATGGGATGAGGTAGCCTTTTGCTTTTTTCTTTGTAAATTTTAAAAAGTCTGGCTCAAAATAAAAGAAGAAGCCGGAAATGATGTAAAACAAAGGAAGATGGAAGGTATACAGCGCGGTGCCAAGCAAGCCGACCTCCATATGTCCGAGAATGACTGCCAGCATGGCAATTCCCTTTGCGACATCCATGGTTTTGTTTCTAGTCACAATGATTCGTTCCTTTTCGTATTTCTTTGATTCACACTAAATTAAAAGGATTATATACAAGCATAAAAGTATGAAGTATTAAGTGTTTAACAGCAGCTTGCGCACATGTTCGCCGTCCAATACAACCTGCTTTACATGTTCGGTTTCGATGAGATATAAAGCGTTTGCAATTAAGTGCTCGGCATCCTGCTCAAGATCACGAATGCCGGAGAGCTGCATGTGTTTTTCAATGACAGCGTCGATGCCCTCCTTTGTGAGGATGCATTCTTCTGGAGATAAACCAATGCGCTTTAAAATCTTAGGGAACGCATATTTTTCGAAGATGACTGCCTTTTCCTCTGGGGTGTAGTCTGGGATTTCAATCACAGCAAAACGCGACATCAGAGGGGCTGAAATCTGAGCTTTCTCATTGGCGGTTGCAATTGGATAAACACCGCTGGTTGGAATCATGCACTCGATATAGTTGTCCGTGAAGCCTAAATTGTCCAGCAGGGTCAAAAGAACATCCGCTGGATTTCCATTGCCCTTTCCGTTGTTTGCTTTGTCAAGCTCATTGATGATGAATACCTGGTTTGAAGTCTTTGCAGTGGCAAAGGCCTCCATAATGATACCTGGCTTGGCATTGGCATAGATTCGTGAACTTCCGGTCAGCTGTTCTGGATCGTTGATGGAGCTCATGTCGAGTGTGGTCCATGGTAACTTTAAGATTTTTGCGACGGCATAGGCAATCTGGCTTTTTCCGGTTCCTGCAGGTCCAATGATAAGCAGACCATAGGCTGGAAGTGTATGCGTGCGGTTGATCTGGATGATGGTTTCCATAACACGCTGCTTCACAGATTCCATACCATATAATTCTTCATCTAATATCTTGCGTGCCTCAACTGGGTCAATCGACTCAAAATAGTTATTTTTCCACTGAATATTCATCATGATTGAGAGAGCGCGCTGCGCATGGCGGCGTTCTTCTACGGTGACTTCATGTGAATTTGCAACAGCAAGATTTCTTCTTGCCCACAGGCGAATGTTGTCAGGAAGTGTTTTCCCTGCGCAGGCGATAAAATCGGTGATGCTCTGCAAGCTGGTGAGCTTCATGTCATCGCCATCGACATCATCCTCCTCTGTCTCGGTGGTATCGATAGGGGCATCGCTTGCAAAAAGGCGTTCCATCATAAACTCGAGGAAACCATCTGATGCTGAAAGCTTTGAGCCCGCTGCCACTGCGTTTTCGCGGATGTTGTAGACAGCATAGCCTTTTTGTGTGTTTTCTCCAGACAGACGCACCTGGATATGATTCTCGCCGAGCCATTTCAAAAGAGCGGTAAAGCGGGAGTCAATTTCTATAATGTCTGCGGCGATGATGCCCTCACCCTCGCAGGAAAATTCAAAGGAGGAACGCTTGATAGGATTTGTGAAGGTTCCGTTAGAATGATGTGCCCACTGACGGTCATGATTGTCGATAATCATGATTGGCCGGTCGACGGTTGCGCTCGGTGCATTGGACGTGAATGTAGTGTAGGTACAAATCGCCTGATTTTTGTTGTCGGTGGATTCGCTAAAATCAAATACTGGCATAATTTACTCCTATATTTTGAGTATAGTAATATACTTATTTTTACAGTTTATATGCATAAAATTACATAAGAAATTTTAGCAGATATTTTTTTACATATCTAGCATAAGTAGTGTTTTTTAGAGTATAATTTATATGTTTGAAGATTTATATTTTAGGAGGTTTTATGCTTAATTTTGCAAGTGATTACATTGCTGGAGCACATCCAGCGATTTTGAAGCGATTAGAAGAGACAAACATGGAGTTGCTGCCAGGCTATGGCACAGACCATTACACCGCCAGCGCAGTGGATAAAATCAAAGAAAAATGTGGCTGCAGTGATGCGGAGGTGTTCTTTTTAGTGGGAGGTACCCAGACAAATTCAACAATTATTGCAACGATGTTAGGCGATTATGAGGGTGTGGTTGCGGCAGAGACTGGCCATATCGCAGTGCATGAGGCTGGAGCAGTGGAATACACAGGTCATAAGGTGTTAACCATTCCTTCCCACAAGGGTAAGATGGAAGCGGCAGAACTCGAGGCATTTATCAAGCGCTTCTATAATGACGGAAGCTATTCGCACATGGTATTCCCAGGAATGGCTTATATTTCTTATCCAACGGAGTACGGAACCATCTACTCAAAGGCAGAACTTGAGGCAATCTACAATGTCTGCAAGACCTATGATATTCCATTGTTCGTTGACGGGGCACGTCTGGGCTATGGCTTGATGAGCAATGAGGCAGATGTTGATCTGGAGTTCCTTGCGCATCACTGTGATGTCTTTTATGTAGGAGGAACAAAGGTTGGAGCATTATTTGGTGAGGCGATTGTGTTTACTCATGCAAACGCGCCAAAGCATTTTTATACCATGACAAAGCAGCATGGTGCAATGCTAGCAAAGGGGTGGCTGACAGGCCTTCAGTTTGATGTGCTTTTTACAGATGATTTATATTTCAAAATCAGCAAGCATGCCATTGATATGGCGGAAAAGTTAAAGGACATTATGAGAAAGCATCAGATTCCATTTTTCATGGATTCTCCAACAAACCAGCAGTTTGTAGTGCTTGAAAATGCGGTTCTTGCGAAGGTGAAAGAGCGCGCGATTGTAGAGCCATGGGAGCCTGTGGATGAGAATCATACTGCAGTTCGCTTTGCAACAGCATGGTCAACGACCGAGCAAAATTTGCAGGATTTGGATCAGCTTCTTTCTGAAATTGTATCGTAGGATGGAGATTGCGATGTTAAATATTTATTTAGTGGCAAACAGCTATCATCTGAAGGAGGGCCTGGATTCCGAATTTTTGGTCATCGCTGAGAATGAGGAACATGCGAAATCGGAATGCCTTCGTCTGCTGGCAGAGGATCAGGATACGCATATCAAACATGTGAGAGAAGATATCGATGGATTAAAGCGCAGTGTCGCAAAGTATGACGGTGCGCCAGAATCAGATGATCCTGCGGAAATGTTTATGAGACGTGCTGTTGAGAGAAATAAAGAAAATATCGCGCGTCTTTCAAATCTTGTAGATAACTTTACCGGCTACAAGGCAGAATGTTTAAGCGTGCGAAGAATCAATCCTCGTCTCAAAAACGGGCAGGTTCAGTACGACGCTGTTCTATAAATAAGGGGAATATGAAGGGCATATTAGGACCTTGATATAAAGCGACAAATAAAGGAGGAAAGATTATGGAAAAAACTTTAAAGAAAATTCAGGTATTGGCAAAGGTGGGACGCATTCTCAGCATGATTGTGTTCATTGCCTCAATTGTGGGAGCAGTAGGTTCTGCACTTGGCATGTTTTCTCTGGCAATCATTGGTGAGAAAGCCTTTGTTGTCGGCGGCGTTACTGTTCATGGCATGATTGAAAGCGGCAGTGGGGCAAATGTTGCTACCGTATATGCAAGCCTCATTGTAGCAATCATCTGCTGTCTTGGAGAAATCTATGTCGCTAAGCTGGCGCAAAAGTATTTTGAGTATGAAATCGAAGTAAAGACGCCATTTACTTTGGATGGAGCAAAGAAGCTAAAGAAGCTTGGCATTGTTGTGATTATTGTTTCGATTGTCTGCATAGTCCTTTCTGCGATTGCAGTGGCAATCGTTGAAATTGTTTGTGAAATGTCTGTTGTGGATGCGAGTGTTAATGCAAATCTCGCAGACGGTTCACAGGTTGCGCTGGGCATCATGTTTATCGTGATGTCTTTGATGCTTCGCTATGTAGCAGAGAAATACGGTGATGATGTACCTGCTGGAGTGGCAGGAGAAGGCGCTGTCCTTGAAGCAGAGGATAAAAGCGAGGAGTAATATGGCACAAAAAGTGGTTCGCGTGGTAGGGGCATTGATTTATCAGATTGATGAAAACGGTGTCAGAAGGATTTTTGCAACTCAGCGTGGGTATGGAGATTTAAAAGGAAAATATGAATTTCCTGGTGGGAAGATTGAGCCAGGGGAATCGCCGCAGGAAGCGCTAAAGAGGGAAATCATGGAGGAACTGGATACCGAAATTCAGGTGGAGGATTATATTTCTACCATAGAATATGACTATCCTGCGTTCCATCTTTCCATGGACTGCTTCTGGTGCAGTGTAATCTCCGGAGAACTGGTATTAAAAGAACATACCGATGCAAAATGGCTGAGTGCCACGGAGCTTGATTCTGTGGTCTGGGCACCAGCGGATGTCACTTTTGTGGAGACGCTTAAGGGATTGTTATAGAAGGATAAAAAAAGAGTTTCGCGAGCGAAACTCTTTTTTTATTTTTCTTCGATGTGCTCTACAAAACCATATAGAGCGCCAACGGTATTGTCAATC
>JAZUGV010000068.1:0-16288 GCA_045641385.1 Agathobacter sp.
TTTTACTGTATAGGAAATTGCTCCAATTTCCTATACAGTAAAAAGGCTCCGCGAGGATGCGCACGCTTTTGCAGATGAAAAATGTCGCATAGGCGACGCAAAAGCGGCGCGAGAGTTTCGCAAGCGAAACTCTATTTTTATTTCGTGTCCTGATTGCAAACAAGTAAATTATTTAACCATTTTAAGGAGGCGTACTATGTACAACAAAGTCGACACGAATATGAATTTCGTTGAGCGCGAGAAAGAAATCGAAAAGTTCTGGAAAGAGAACGATATCTTCAACAAGTCCTTGGAGAAGAACAAGAAGGAAGGCGAGACCTACACCTTCTATGATGGTCCACCAACCGCAAACGGAAAGCCACATATTGGCCACGTTGAGACCCGTACCATCAAGGATATGATTCCTCGTTTCCAGACCATGAAGGGCAAATATGTACCTCGTAAGGCTGGCTGGGATACTCACGGACTTCCAGTAGAGCTTGAGGTAGAAAAGCTTCTTGGCTTAAACGGAAAAGAGCAGATTGAAGAATACGGAATGGAGCCATTCATCCGTCAGTGTAAGGAATCTGTTTGGAAATATAAGTGTATGTGGGAAGATTTCTCAGGAACCGTTGGTTTCTGGGCTGATATGGACAACCCATATGTTACCTATGATGACAACTTTATCGAGTCTGAGTGGTGGGCACTTTCAGAAATTTGGAAGAAGGGCTTACTCTACAAGGGCTTTAAGATTGTTCCATACTGTCCACGCTGCGGAACCCCTCTTTCAACAGCAGAGGTTTCACAGGGCTATAAGACCGTAAAAGAAAAGTCAGCAATTGTTCGCTTTAAGGTGGTTGGAGAAGATGCATACTTCCTTGCATGGACCACAACTCCTTGGACCTTGCCTTCAAACGTTGCACTCTGCGTAAACCCAGAGGATACCTACGTTAAGGTAAAGGCAGCAGATGGCTATACCTACTATATGGCTCAGGCTCTTCTTGATGCAGTACTTGGAAAGCTTGCTGTAAAGGCTGATGAGGAGGCTGGTACTCCTGCAGTTGCTGCTTATGAAGTATTAGAAACCTACAAGGGTAAGGACCTCGAACACAAGGAATATGAGCCATTGTTTGACTGTGCAAAGACCGTAGCTGACAAGCAGAACAAGAAGGGCTTCTTTGTTACCTGTGACAGCTATGTAACCATGTCAGATGGTACTGGTATCGTTCATATCGCCCCTGCCTTTGGTGAGGACGATGCAAATGTTGGCCGCAACTATGACCTTCCATTCGTACAGTTTGTAAACGGAAAGGGTGAGCTTACCGAGGAGACTCCATTTGCAGGTCTCTGGGTGAAAGATGCGGACATCGAGGTATTAAAGAATCTCGACGCAAGAAATCAGCTTTATGATGCACCTAAGTTTGAGCATGAATATCCACACTGCTGGAGATGTGACAAGCCATTAATCTACTATGCACGTGAGTCTTGGTACATCAAGGAAACCGCAGTAAAGGATGACTTAATCAGAAATAACAACACTGTAAACTGGATCCCAGAGTCCATCGGTTCTGGACGTTTCGGTAACTGGCTTGAGAACATTCAGGACTGGGCAATCTCTCGTAACCGTTACTGGGGAACTCCTCTCAATATCTGGGAGTGTGAGTGTGGTAACCAGGAGTGTATCGGAAGCCGTGAGGAACTTGCAAAGAAGGCAAATGACCCTAAGGTGGCAGAGGTAGAACTCCATCGTCCATACATCGATGAAGTGACCTATCCATGTGAGAAGTGTGGCAAGACCATGCACCGCGTACCAGAAGTATTAGACTGCTGGTTCGACTCAGGAGCAATGCCATTTGCTCAGCATCATTATCCATTTGAGAACAAGGAGCTCTTTGAGCAGCAGTTCCCTGCACAGTTCATTTCTGAGGCAGTTGACCAGACTCGTGGATGGTTCCATTCTCTGATGGCAGAGTCAACCTTACTCTTCAACAAGGCACCATATGAGAACGTTATCGTATTAGGCCATGTACAGGATGAGAACGGACAGAAGATGTCTAAGTCTAAGGGAAATGCAGTAGACCCATTCGATGCATTAGAGCAGTATGGCGCAGATGCAATCCGCTGGTACTTCTACACGGCATCCGCTCCATGGATTCCAAAGCGTTTCTCAGGAAAGCTTGTTCAGGAAGGACAGCGTCGTTTCATGGGAACCTTATGGAACACCTACGCGTTCTTCGTATTGTATGCAAACATCGATCAGTTCGATGCAACCAAATATACGCTTGACTATGATTCCCTTACTGTAATGGATAAGTGGTGTCTGTCAAAGTTAAACTCTGCAGTTGCAGCAGTAGATGAGAACCTTGAAAACTACAGAATTCCAGAGGCTGCAAAGGCTCTTGATGAATTTGTTGATGAGCTTTCAAACTGGTATGTTCGTCGCTCACGTGAGCGCTTCTGGGCTAAGGGAATGGAGCAGGATAAGATCAATGCATATATGACTCTTTATACTGCACTTGTTACCATCTCAAAGGCAGCAGCTCCAATGATTCCATTTATGACTGAGGAAATCTACAGAAACCTTGTATGCTCTGTAGACAGCCAGGCCCCTGAATCAATTCACTTATGCGATTTCCCAGTTGTGGATGCTAAGATGATTGATAAGAAGTTAGAGGAGGATATGGAAACCGTTCTTGAAGCAGTTGTTCTTGGACGTGCCTGCAGAAATGCCTCAAACATCAAGAATCGTCAGCCAATTGGCAAGATGTATGTAAAGGCTGAGGATCAGCTTTCAGAGTTCTACCTTGATATCATCCGCGATGAGTTAAATGTCAAGGAAATCGAGGCTACCGATGATGTCAGCGGACTGACCAACTACAGCTTCAAGCCACAGCTTAAGACCTTAGGTCGTCGTTTTGGAAAGAACATCAACGCGGTTAAGGAAATCCTTGCAGCATTAGATGGACAGGCTGCAATGGCAGAGTTAAAGAGCCAGGGCACTCTCACCATCACTGTTGACGGTGTTGCAGAGGCACTTACCGAGGAAGATGTCCTTGTTGAGGCGATTCAGATGGAAGGGCTTGTATCTGAGTCCGACCACGGTGTTACCGTTGTTCTTGATACCAATCTTACCCCTGAGCTTCTTGAGGAAGGCTTCGTTCGCGAGCTGATCTCAAAGATTCAGACCATGCGTAAGGAGGCTGATTTCGAGGTGATGGATCACATCAGAGTCGGCTTTAAGGCAGATGACAAGGTAACTGGAATTTTTGAGAAGTTTGGCGAGGAAATCAAGTCTGAGGTTCTTGCAAACGAAATCGTAGATGCTCTTGCAGGATATGAAAAAGAATGGAGCATCAACGGTGAGGATGTAACCTTATCTGTTGAGAAACTTGCATAATTGCCTGAATTTGTTTTATTGGGTTTTATGGATATATTGGGTGAAAATTACGGGTAGGTAATTTTACTATAACGATTAGAAAAGGAGGCCTTTATGAAGACCTTTCAAAAGAAAACTTTTATTAACCATGTAACAGAAGCAGTGCGCACCATGTATCGCAAGGATATTGCAGAGGCATCACAGGAAGAACTGTTCCAGGCAGTTTGTCTGGTAATCAAGGATGAAGCTCTGATGGATGACTGGATTGCGACACAGAAGGTGATCGATAAGGAAGATCCAAAGACCGTTTACTATATGTCGATGGAATTTCTGATGGGCCGTGCTTTGGGTAACAATTTGATCAATATGACCGCCTACAAGGACGTTGCTGAGGCATTGAGCGAAATTGGACTGGATTTGAATGCCCTTGAGGATATGGAGCCAGATCCAGCTCTTGGAAATGGTGGTCTTGGAAGACTTGCTGCCTGCTTTTTAGATTCTCTTGCATCGCTGGGCTATGCAGCCTATGGCTGTGGTATTCGCTACCGCTATGGAATGTTTAAGCAGCAGATTGTCGACGGATTTCAGGTTGAGGTTCCGGATAACTGGTTAAAGAACGGTTATCCATTCGAGCTTCGTCGTCCAGAGTACACCTATGAGGTTAAGTTTGGTGGAAATGTACGCGAGACTGTAAACGAAAACGGCGAGCTTGCCTTTGTACATGAAAATTATCAGGCAGTCAATGCGGTTGCCTATGATATGCCAATCACTGGCTATGGCAATTATGTGGTTGATACACTGATTATCTGGGATGCACAGCCAAAGGAGGAGTTTAAGCTTGCTTCCTTTGACAGGGGTGACTATGCTTCTGCAGTAGAAGAAGAAAACCTTGCAAGAAACCTGGTAGAAGTTTTATATCCAAACGACAATCACGTAAAGGGTAAGGAACTTCGTTTGAAGCAGCAGTACTTCTTTGTATCCGCTTCGATTCAGCGTGCACTTGCAAAATTTAAGAAGAATCACTCTGATTTACATAAGCTTCCAGAGAAGGTTGTGTTCCAGATGAATGATACACATCCTACAGTTACTGTAGCAGAGCTTATGCGTATCCTTGTGGATGAGGAAGGCTTGTCATGGGATGAGGCATGGGAGATTACCACTCACTGTGTAGCTTACACCAACCACACAATTATGGCAGAAGCACTTGAGAAGTGGCCAATCGATATCTTTAAGCGTCTGCTTCCTCGTGTATATCAGATTGTAGAAGAAATCAACCGCAGATTTGAAAATCAGATTCGCGAGCGCTATCCATACGATGAAAACAAGGTGCGCAATATGGCGATTCTCTACGATGGACAGGTGAAGATGGCAAATCTTGCAATCTGTGCTGGATATTCTGTCAATGGTGTTGCAAGACTTCACACCGAAATCTTAAAGAAGGAGTCACTCCGTGACTTCTATGAGATGTTCCCTGAGAAGTTTAACAACAAGACTAACGGTATTACTCAGAGACGTTTCCTTGCACATGGAAATCCGCTCCTTGCAGATTTTGTAACCAAATATGCTGGCAAGGGCTGGGAGACCGATTTGACCAAGACCAAAAAGCTTACCTCTGTCTGTGATGATCCAAAGGTTCAGAAAGAATTTATGGAAATCAAGAAGGCAAACAAGGAGCGTTTGGCGAAGTATATTAAGGATCATAATGGTATTGATGTAGATGTAAATTCTATCTTTGATGTTCAGGTTAAGAGACTTCATGAGTACAAGCGTCAGCTGATGAACATCCTTCATGTTATGGATTTATACAATCAGCTTAAGGGAAACCCTGATATGGATATTGTGCCACGCACCTTTATCTTTGGAGCAAAGGCAGCAGCTGGCTATAAGACTGCAAAGCTTACCATTAAGCTCATCAACAACGTAGCTGATGTGGTAAACAATGATCCATCAATCAAGGGCAAGATTAAGGTTGTATTCATCGAGGATTACAAGGTTTCTAACGCAGAGTGGATTTTCGCTGCTGCAGATGTTTCTGAGCAGATTTCAACCGCTTCAAAGGAAGCTTCTGGTACTGGTAACATGAAGTTTATGTTGAACGGTGCGCTCACCATCGGAACCATGGATGGTGCAAATGTTGAAATGCATGAAGAGGTTGGAGCAGACAATATCTTTATCTTTGGTATGAGTGCAGACGAGGTTATCGCTCACGAAAACAATAAGGACTATAATCCTAAGGATATTTATCAGTCAGATGCAGACCTTCATCGCCTGTTAGATCAGCTTGTAGATGGAACCTACTCTTATGGAGATCATGAGCTGTTCAGAGAAATCTATAATGCGCTGTTAAATGCAACTCCTGGAAATCCAGCAGACCGCTACTTCATTCTCAAGGACTTCCGTTCTTATGTTGATGCACAGCGCCGTGTAAATGATTTTTATAAGGATCAGGCTGCATGGGCAAGATGTGCAATCTTAAACGTAGCCTGCGTAGGTAAGTTCTCATCAGACAGAACCATCAAGGAGTATGTTGATGAAATCTGGCATTTGGACAAAATTGTTGTTAAGCCAGTGTCCGAGGCAAAGGCAAAAAAGGCGGTAGCAAAGAAGCCTGTTGCAAAGAAAACAGTAGAGAAGAAGGCAACTGCTAAGACTTCAGAAAAGAAGGGGACAGCAAAGGCTTCTACTGTAAAGAAGACAGCTACTAAGTCGGCAACAAAATAGTAAACCGCTGACGGAAGCTGTGAAATAAGATTTTTATCGACCCAGAGAGGCAGAATCTGCTTCTCTGGGTTTGGAGGTTTATTTTGGAAAAAAGAGGTTTTAGCGCAAACGTAATCAAATGGGTAGCAATCGTAACCATGTTTTTGGATCATGCAGCGGTTGCCATCATTCAAAGAGCGGCGCACGCCGGGGCAAGCTGGCTGTATGATGGAAGTCCACTGATTCTTTTGTATGACATTCTTAGAATCATTGGAAGATTTGCATTTCCTCTGTTTTGCTTTATGCTGTTAGAAGGCTATTTCAACACGAGAAGTGTGAGCAAATATTCCCTTCGTCTTTTGCTATTTGCGCTGATTTCAGAACTGCCCTTTGATATGGCTCTCTACTATTACAATTGGGATAATGGCATGAAGGATGCAAGCCTGTGGGCACACATCTGGAATCTGAGAGTCGCAAATAATGTCTATTTCACCCTGTTCATCGGCTTGCTTATGATTTGGGGACTAGACGCAACGCGAAGCATCTTTGAAACAAAGGAGGACAGTGATAAAACTGGTTTCTGGTGGTATTTGCTTCGTCTGTTGATTCAGTTTGTGATATTTATGGTGGCATTGGTGGCAGCCGAGTCTATCAATTGTGATTACGGCGGAATTGGAATCATATTGATCTTTATTCTGTTTGTGATGAGAGACAAAAAAGTGGCAGGCTATGCGATAGGCACACTCGTGTTTGCGCTGATTTTCCTGGTGCTGTTTCATTCGCTTACAGAGTTTACCTGTCTGTTATCGATTCCTCTGATTGCAGCCTATAACGGAGAGCGAGGAAAGCAGCACAAGTATTTCTTTTACGCATTTTATCCTATACACCTATTGGTGCTTGCGGGAATTGCTGTGGCAATTGGATTGCCATTGTTCCTCTAAGAAGGTGACTCCGAAAAATGGGAGTCATTGGAATTTGATTTGAGATTGGAGAATCCTTATGTACAATTTTAATGAAAAACAGCAGGAAATGTTTGAAGCATTAAAGAAAGAGCGCTTTTATACAATCAATAAATCTGGCAAGAGCGATACCTTTATGAGAGCCTGGGTGAATTTGATTTCAGCTTCACAGCAGAGGATGGGACGCTTAAATCGCAAGAAAATAGAAAAGGCATATGCTTCTGGAATCAGTGACCTCAAGCTGATGGAATATGCGCAGGCCACAGAGGAAGAGAAGGCAGTATATGATGCTCATTACGAAGAATTCGCCAGAAAACTGATTGATATCAGCAGAACAGACCGAAACTATGCGGCCATGTACGGCGGAATCCTTCATCTGAGTGCAGAATCCGTAAAAAAGAAGCTGCAGGCAGAAATTGATATTGCAACAAGCTCATTCCCTGCAAAGTTTGAGCAGGAGGAACTCTTTCTTCCAGTAAGACGACAACTCCTTATGGCACTCGAAGCGGTAGACACTTCCGCAGAGAAATAAAATGCAATAAAACTGGCCTGCCGCAGGCAAGACCAATATTAATATTTGTGTATTACAAAGGATCTCCTGTCTGGAGGTCCTTTATTTTTTATTAGGCGTTTCTTTCATAATCCATTCTTTCATGCGAGCTCCTCGTTACTTAAAACCCATGCAACGGATTGTTCTTTGCCTATTCACGAATTTCGTTTGTCGAATTTTTCCGCGGTGATTTTTCTAAAGCTTCCAGCGGTATCTACCTTAGAGATGCCCTTTCGTTAGAGTAAAGTGTGCAGTTCTTAGTGCCTGAAAACCTGATGCACCGCAACCACGCAGGGATGCGTGGTTAGACCTGCATAAGCCAAGGATGGCGGTTCAGGTCGTGCGGTGCAATATCAGGCTTTTCAGACACTTAGATCTGCTAGCTTTACGGCCACAAAGGCATCCTAAGGTAGAGGCCACTGGAAAGCTAAGAAAAAGCACGCTCACCAAATTCGAAACGAAATTCGTTAGAGCAAAGGGCAATCCTACCTTGCGGGGGTTTGTAGTAGTTGTCGTAGTTTTCGCATCGAAAGAAGAATTATGGAAGAAACGGCTATATACACATAACAAAAGGACCTCCAGACAGGAGATCCTTTGATTATCACACGATATACTGGTCTTGCCTGTGGCAGGCCTGTTTTAATTACAGTTGATTTCGATGTTTCCGAATCCGTTGTCTGCCTTTACGAATAAGACAGGAGCATCTGGACTGGTACTAGGAGTTCCATTTACTTTCACCTTCCCAAAACCGCTGTCTGTAGAGAGCTCGATTTTCCAAGAAGAAGGAACATAGATTAAAGTGTTTCCAAAACCATTGTCTACATCAAGGAGAGCCTGATTGCCCTGGAAGGTAACATTTTCGAAGTAAACAGTTAAGTCGCCAAAACCGTTATCGATGGAAGCATATTTGAAATTGTCGCTTGAGATATACTTGGTAGTCTTTCCAAAAGAGTTTTCAATTTCGATCTTTTCACCAGAAATGGTTCCAGAGTCTTCGTTGAAGCTGTTGTGGAATTCGGTATCAAAAACAACATCATCCTCAGAGCGATTGTCCTTATCTTCGTCAGAAAATTCAAAGTAAAAATGAGGGTCTTTTTTACCCTTTCTGGCTTTTTTAATACTTCCGCGGAATAAAACATCTAATCCAATTCCGAGGATGGTGCCACCTAAGATGATGGTCCAGCCGTATGGAAGACCAGGAATTTCAAACTGAGTCACAATGATATGATAAATGTGCGCTGCAGCAAATAAGATTCCTGTGAACTGGAGCGAAATCAGAGAAGAAATGAAGATTGCGACCATGATTCCGCAAAGAATAATGGCTCCGATGCCAAATGGAACGATTCCAAACGATCTGAGAATTAATGAGAGTGCAATTAAAATGAGGATGATTCCCCAAAAGATACCATGTCTTTTTATTTTCATAATAAATACCTCTTTTCTAGTGTTTTTATTTGGGTTTATGTTTCTACTTCTGTGTTCTGATTCTTGTTTAGCGCACCATCTTTTCCATCAAGGCTTTGTAGTAGCTGCGCGATACAAAAGTTTTCTTTGGCGTGTTGGCAAATTCAATTTCGCTTGCGCCGGTGATGTTTTTGCGGATACTTCGGATTTCTCTGGTGTTTAAGATTGTCGACTTGGAAACGCGGACAAAGTATCCTGGAATTTCTTCTTCTAATTCGTATAGCTTTTGCTTAGTGAAATAGATCTGGTTGTGAGTATGAACCGCCACGCGGCTTCCATCGGTTTCCATAAATATAATTTCTGGAAATTTCAGGAAATACTCAAGCTCTCCCTGGATGACAGAAAGCTTTGCCTGTGCCTTTACCAGGTTTTGTAGCTGCCTCTGCAGTTCGAAAAGATCTTCCCCTAGCTCATTGCTTCGAATCAGAACTTCTGGCTCCTGTAAGGAGTCGTCTGTTTCGATTCTGATTTTCATAATGTTACTCCCCTCTGTTTGATAGGCTTATTATATGAGAAGTATTAAAACGAGTAAATGCTTTTTCACTGACAGGTAAAAAATAGGCGCTAAGAAGTAAATGAAGGGTGTATCAACTGAAAAAACAGCGTAAACGATGGGAAATGCCAAGTGGAAAATATAAAAATTTTATAAAATAATGGGACTTTCGTACACTTATCAAAATATAGTGGTGGTCTTATAATTTTATTGGCAATATTAACTAAATATAGTATGAAAGGGAAAATTATGAAGATGATTTACAATGTCGAAGACCGTCCAGGCTTTGGCAAAACACTCGTTTTCGCGTTACAGCAGGTTCTTGCAATCCTTGCTGCAACCATCGCCGTTCCAGCTATTATTGGAAACGACATGTCTGCATCCGCTGCACTGTTTGGTGCCGGTGTCGGAACAATTGTGTACTTATTATTTACTAAATTTAAGAGCCCGGTATTCCTTGGTTCTTCTTTCGCATTCATCGGTTCAATGTTTGCTGCCTTTGCCGGCGGTGTATCCATGACCCTTGGCTACCTCGGATTAATCATCGGTGCAGTATTTGCAGGCCTTGTTTACGTGGTACTTGCAATTGTGGTGAAGTTCTGTGGCGTTAAGTGGGTAAACAAGATTATGCCAGCGGTTGTTATTGGACCTACCGTAGCAATCATTGGATTATCTCTTGCAGGAAACGCTGTAGGAGATTTGACAAAGGGAAATGTAACTCAGATGATTCAGGAAACTGCAGATGTGACCCTTGTATCTGGCGAAAGTGCAGTTGCAGTTACGGAAAAGGCAGCACAGCTTGCATCTCCATATGCCTGCTTAATTGTTGGTCTTGTTACGTTATTTGTCACCATGATCTGCTCTGTATTTGGCAAGAAGATGCTCAAGATGATTCCATTTATCATCGGTATCTTAGCTGGATATGTTGTTGCTGCAATCATGACTCTTACGGGAATCGAGTCTCTTCAGATTATCGATTTCTCTAAGTTTTCAAATATGCAGTGGCTTCCAAGCTTTGCCTTCTTAAAAGCTTTCTCTGGCAATTATGTATTTGGAGAAGCAGGAACCATGGCAGGCTACATCGGAACCATCGCTGTTGCTTACATTCCAGTTGCTTTCGTAGTATTTGCTGAGCACATTGCAGATCACAAGAACTTATCATCTATCATCGAGAGAGACTTACTTGAGAATCCAGGATTATCAAGAACCCTCCTTGGAGACGGTGTTGGTTCTGCAGTCGGTGCATTCTTCGGTGGATGCCCAAATACTACCTATGGCGAGTCTGTAGGCTGTGTTGCTATTTCTGGAAACGCTTCTGTTGTTACCATTCTTGCAACTGCAATTATCTGTATCATTGCTTCCTTTGTGGCTCCATTTGTCACTCTGCTTGCTACCATTCCAAGCTGTGTAATGGGTGGTATCTGTGTAGCTCTTTACGGATTTATCGCTGTCAGCGGTCTTAAGATGATTCAGGGAGTTGATTTGAATGAGAACTCAAATCTCTTTACTGTATCTGTCATCTTAATCTGCGGTATTGGTGGACTTTCTGTTTCCTTTGGAAAGGTTACCATCACTGAGGTTGCCTGTGCACTCATCCTTGGTATCATCACCAATGCAGTTCTTCATATTAAGAAGAAGGCAAACTAATTCTTTGAAATTTTATATGAATGAAAAAGAACCCGCTCCTTAGGGAGCGGGTTTGTTTTATTTTTGAGTAAATTGAAATTATTCTGGAATATGCAGGACCTTCTGTCGACAGACGACCACAATGATTGTCTGAATGATAAAGAAGAGAAGCATAAACAGTGTGTAGCTGTCATATAATACCATCTGCATATGAAAGTCTTCGGTTACAAAATATTCTGCAATCGCGAGAATGGCGATTGGAATCGAGAGAGTCGTAAGTCCGACCTCACGATGGTATTCATTGTGGAAGAACACTCTTTGGTGCGGTGGAATGAGGTCTATCTTTTTTCTCTCTTTTGTAGCATTGAACAAAAGAACCAAAAGGATGATGCATTCTAAAAATGTCATAATCATAAGTACCAGGTTGCAAACTGCCCAATCGCCGCTGAAACGGCTTAGAGGAACTGGCTCATCCTCAATGGTTGCGGAGAGCAGTATATCAAGCGAATATGATAAATTCAATGTCCTACCATCCTTTCTATTGATTTCAAATTTTGCTATTACAGCGATTTTATAGCCTTATTATATATATCAAAAGTCACACGGCAGTCACATAGGATAAAATTCTTTTTTGGTGCAATGGGTTAATTAAATATCTTTGACTCCGATATATTTAGTATGGGAAATATCATTGCATTCGAAGGAAGAAATTCTTCGACACGCAGGGACGCGGACCTTGCTTTTTCGGCAAGTGGCAAAAGGATTTGCAATGAAAAAAGATATCTGTCTGAGTTAAAAAAAGGAGCGAAGCATTTCCGCAAGCTAACTACGGATATGGCGCGCGACTACATGCTTCCATTACTTGAAAAGGGGTTGCTCGAAGAGTATGATATTCATATGAGCGTGAAAAACGGACGCTTTGATGAAGATGTAGAGATTGAGCTGATTCCTGGAAGTGATGGGAAATATTATTTTGCGGTGTACACGGATTCGCTGTCTGCCTACAAGAGTGCGAGCGCGCATTATTATGACACCGATTATCTGATTTCCATGGAGTATCTCTTTAATGCAGTATATTCAGATGAGAATTGTGGAGGAATCTGCATTAATCCATATACTGAGGGCGGCTGTATGGTCACCAGATTTCGTATGAATCAGCTCTACCAGAAGAAGTTAAAGGCAGAGGCGGTTTCATAATGATTCAGGAAATTGGCGAAGGTCGATTTGACAACCAATACAAAAATTTAAATCCAAAGGAAGGGGACAGAGTATTTGTCTTTGCAGGAAATGGAAAGCCGAAGGATCAAATCCTTTTCGCTTACGATGAGGCGACAAATACCATCTGTGTTCCAACGATTGGGCAGATACAGGAATTACTTTTTGAACAGGCGAAATTCCAGTATCTGTTTTCAATGGACGGAACCCCCTTCTTTTTATTATGGTCTTTTTCCGAGGATATCATTGCTCCCCTTGAGGAAGCAATTAGCTGTAGCCCATCAAAGCAAAAGGCGGTGTCACTTGCCTTTCATCCTCTTGCGGTGCTAAGAAGGGCTGAGCCGATGGACCTTTGCTTTGCAGCAGTGACTGCTTACCATCTCTGGGACTGGTATCGGGGCAGCCAGTTCTGTGGCAGATGTGGCACTGCGAATGTACATGATACCAAGGAGCGCATGATGCGATGTCCATCCTGCGGGCAGATGCATTTTCCGAAGATTTGTCCAGCGGTGATTATCGCGGTGCGAAATGGGGATACCATCATGATGAGTCGCTACGCAGGCCGCGAATATAAAGGGCGGGCGCTTCTTGCGGGCTTCTGTGAAATAGGGGAGACACCAGAGGAAACCGTTGTGCGCGAGGTTAAGGAAGAGATTGGCTGTGATGTCACGAACGTGACCTATTTCGGCAGCCAGCCCTGGGGCTTTGACAGCGATATGCTTCTCGGATATTACTGTGACCTGAGGGGGGATGAGACCGTCACAATCGACGCGGAGGAGCTTGCGACTGCGCAGTGGGTCTATAGAGACGAAATTGAGCCGGATACCAATCTTCGAAGTCTGACGGCAACTATGATAGAAGCATTCCGTACTGGAAAAATATAAATTGGTGGGTTTGAGGTGAATATGGAAACTAAAAAATCAAAAAAGAAGCTGATAATTATTATCATTGTAGCAATTGTGCTGTTCCTTCTGATTATTGGACTGGTTCTCTTTTTTGCGCTGAGAGGAAAAAAGACAGTTGGTCCATCTTCGCAGGGGAATCATGTTGAAGCAGAGGATGATAATGCAATTGCAACGCGCTATGATGTCATCAGAATTGTCGTGGACAAATTTAATTTCGAGGCGGCGGATGGCGTAGAAATGACCTTTTCTGATGTAGATGAGAATCACAAAGATATGGTTCTTGCGGCCATCAGCTGGGGACTTTTGGATACAGAAGAAGGTCAGCTTAATGGAGAAGAGTCTGCTGACCTTATCTTTGCAGCGGATGTAGTAGCTCGAGCCTTTGGTTATTCAATTTACCCAGATGTTTACTATGGGCAGGAGAATCTTCCAGAGATGATGGTGGGAAGTCTGATTTCCTACGGGTCATGTGAGTTTGAGGATTTTTATGAGAATAATGAGCCGAAAAAGGTCGTTACCATAGGTACGGTGAAGAAGCTGATTAGTGCATCGAATGAAATTGCCCAAAATGTCAACTTACTTAACGAAGAAAATGGTGTGACGGTGAAGGATGGCGTTCGTCAGATTATGCCGAATTATCTGAATGGAATGATTGCGGATTTAGATGGCGAGAATACGATTGCAAACGGAGTCTTTGCAAACGATGATGTGACGATGATTTCCTTTGATCCAAGCTCGGATTTTTTGCGTGATAATCCGCTCTCCGTAGGTGAGGTAATCGCCATACAAGCGGGACCAGACGATTATATGCTTCATCCAAGACGTGTAGAGCGCATTGAGGATGGAAGAATCGAGTTATCTTATGCACCTTACGATGAGGTGTTTGAATATTACTACTGTACTACAATTATTCCTATCACCCCGCAGGATGCGCAGTCTTATTTGGAGGAATATGCACTCGACATTACGACTTATCCGCTAAAGGACGCATCCAAGTATTGTTCCGCAGAGGCTGTACAGATTTGCTCTACTGCAGATTTGGAAAATATCAATCTTCCATTGGCGGACAATGTACAAAGTGCGGAGGGAAGCCCAAAGTGGGCCTTTACCCTGGCCTACGACAGTAGTGTAGGCCACATGGCTGAGAATGGATTTGCAACAATTTCAGTGACTTTGGTAGATAACGAGGCTGGCACTGTGACGGAGGCTTCGGTTCCACTGCCTGAGGATAATCTGGGTGAAATGTCTTTCTCTTATACGGTGGCTGTGAATGAGCTTGATTTGGTCGTCAACACAGATATGGTGTGGGGAAATCGAGCAACCATTTCCTTTGTCGGAGATTTTAATGTGGCTCAGAAAACAGTCATTGAAGATGGAGCAAGCAGTATTGAGGTGCCTATTCCTGCCTTAAACTATGGCTTTAATGCGCTCAATGTTGTAAAGGCAAGCGCAGGCCTTTCTCTTGTGTTTGATATTCAGGGATCGATTGATATTCACATCAATCATATCAGACCTAATCTTTCTATCGTGGTTGATTTGGATCACAACGTTATCTCTATCCCTGATAATTCCTCAGAGAAGACAGCACCAGAGCTGGAAATCAATGCGGCAGCAGAGATGATGCTTGCGGTTCGCTTGGGAATTGATATCAAGGTCGGTGACTTTAATGTGATAGCGGGTCTTTACTGTGGTGCAGATGGAGCATTAAATATATCGAAGCATGAGGATAATTCTGTTTGTACAAATATTTCCCTTTGGGCGCCTATGGCAAAGCTTCAGGCAACGTTAAAGTATCCAGTATTATTTACACCGACCACGGGAATTAAGAAATTTTCTTATATGCTTCCAGAGGATCCAACGTTTGTGCTGCATTTTGAAGATACGCAAAAGGAGTCCTTCCACAAGGTTGAAAAGTGTACTTATGGGGATGCGATAACTGTGGCGGAACGAAATAAGTTTGACGAACTGGTCGCACAAAAGATTATGGATGACACCACAAAACTCGCGCTGCAGGCTTACTACGATTACTTCGATGTCTTTGTGGATCAGAAGCTGCTTGCGAAGGCTGGCTCTGGGGACAATGCATATTTCTACTGTCCACCATATGGCAATGGCGATATGATGTGGTTTGCGCTAGCATACATTGACGATGACTATGTTCCAGAGCTGATTGTTACCAGGAAGTTTGGTTCATATCCAGATTATGTTGCTGGTCTGGATGATCAGGTGCGTATCTTTACCTTTGCAAATGGTCAGGTGTCAGAACTGGCAAGTCAGGGTGAGCGTTCCTTTGTCTATTACATTCCAAAGCAGAGTGAGTTTGCAAGTACGAATGGAAAGATTAGCAGTTCATTGCTGACGGGACGATATGAAATGAATGCGGCAAACCTAAAGCTGTTATTATCAGACGACTGGGATCTGCTTTTGGATAATACTGGAAATATGTATGATTTCTCACCAGATGCCTTGAAGAATCTCGGCAATCGTGGAAATGGCGGAAGTGCTTTGACGGAAATGATCATCGGCAATGATTTGAACTATGATGTGGATAGGGATGGAAGACCAGATGAAATTTCTCTTGTTACAGACAAAGATAACAGAAGCGTAATTTTGACCATCAATGATACCTCCCTTAAGGTTGAAACGCTTTCAGAATTGCAAAAGTTGGAAAACTTCACGCTTGGAAGAGATTGTAATGCGGCTCTTATGATTGCGGATCTCGATTGCATGGATGAGTATATTGAAGTCATTGTCGACCTGGCGGATATCTATACAGGCACATATGACGAGGGTGTTATGGAATATGGAGATTTGATGGTGGCCTTTCGCTATGACGGATCCAGCATTAAATTTGTGAAAGCCATGGAGGGACCGAATTACAAGACGAATGAGCTCTACGGTTTGTTGAGCAAAGGAGTTAATCCATACGATCGTTACTTTAAGAGGGAAAATGGACATCTCATGATCAAGCGAGGTGATAAATATGTCGACCTTGTAAAACCAGAATAGACCTGGGGGACG
>JAZUGV010000069.1:0-18169 GCA_045641385.1 Agathobacter sp.
TTACTGTATAGGAAATTGCTCCAATTTCCTATACAGTAAAAAGGCTCCGCGAGGATGCGCACGCTTTTGCAGATGAAAAATGTCGCATTGGCGACGCAAAAGCGGCGCGAGAGTTTCGCAAGCGAAACTCTATTTTTATGGCGACAAGGAAATCGCTCCGTATGTTCTTGTACAAAAGTACTATAAATGATACAATAGTACTAGATATACCTATTGTGGAGGATTATGCATGTATATTGTCAGATATGAGCAGGTTGGTTTTAGCCTGGCTGTTATGATGATTTTAATACACGTGTTTCTGTTTGACAGAACACAAAAGCTGAATCGAGCCTTTTACATGTTTGCGGTTTTTACAGCGATTGAGTGTGCTTTAGATATGCTTAGTGCTTATGGCATTAACGGGAAATGGCAGTGGCCCGATCATGTGAATATGTTCATCACCTCAGCATATTTTATTGCTACATCAGTCGCTACTGTTTATGGGTATGGCGTTGTAGTCTATCGATTGAATTATATCAATCGATTGGCGAATATCCTGGCAAATTTTGTTTTTGCGGCTATGATACTGGCGATTGTCGGGAATTTGTTTTTCAAATATCTGTTTTGGTTTGACAATGGAATATATAATTCGACGATATTCATTAAACTATATCCATTGATTGCTGTATTTTATTTGATTATTGTTGCTATTGCTTTCTTTAAATGTCGAAAGAGCTTAAAGGGAACAGAAAAATTTGGTCCATATGCCTTTGTGCTGTCTATCGTTGCTGCGATTGTCGTACAAAGTATTATGCCGGAGTATCTTTTGGTTGGATTTGGCAAGGCAATTTCGGGCATTTTATTCTGCATTTTTTTGGAGACTCCAGAACACATCCAGTTAAAGAATCTGGTAGACGAATTGGAAAAATCCCAGGAAAAAAAGTTAAAGTGCATTGAACAGCTTGAAACAGAAAATGCGCGCAAAACAGAATTCTTGGTTCATATGTCGCATGAACTTAGGACTCCAATCAATGCGGTATTAGGCTTTAATGAGATTTTATCGAGAGTAAATATAGATCCGGATTTGGACCGCGTTTCTGTGAAATTGAATCGCCATACAACGGATATGATGGATCTGGTAGAGTCAATCGCAGATTTTTCACAGATTGACGTCGGTGTTTTGGAATTGCATCAAAAAGAATATGATTTGGCAGGCGCATATTTTTATCTCAATCGAGCTCTGATTATGTTAATGCGTGAATCAAAGGTGGAGTATAAGCAGCTGATTTTTGCGGAGGATATTCCAAAGCGTCTGTATGGGGATGTGAACCGCATCTATCAGGTTTTTGAAACAATCATCCAATGCACGATTAACGATATGACTCGTGGATATATGATACTTAAGCTTTCACTGGATCATATCGAGGATAATGTTGCCTATGTAACATACTATATTCAGTTTGTAGGGGATGCTCCAAAAATCAATTATGAGAAAAATGTGTTAGAGGATGTGATTGTTCGACATATCTTAGAATGCATGGACAGTAAGCTTGAAATTTCATATCGCGAAGGCATCGGAAAAACCTTCCGCTTCACGATTCCTCAGGAAATTGTAGATTTAAAGCCGTTAGGAAATGTGGAGAATGCGCGTCTTGATCAGGCTCTCTACGAGGAAGATTTGGAGCAGAATTTTATCATGCCAGAAGCAAGAGTGCTGGTGGTTGATGATACATCGGTGAATCTTTCTGTATGCAAGGGATTATTAAAGCCTTATCGAATTCGATTTCTTTCAGCAAATTCTGGGCGTGAGGCGCTTGAACTTATGCGAAGAAGCGAGGTTGACCTTGTGCTTATGGATATTTTGATGCCTGAAATGGATGGCGTAGAGACAATGAAATTAATCAAGTCTGACACATCAGTGATTTCAAAAAATGCCGTTTTTGTTGCCTTAACCGCAAACTGTTTCAATGGGGCAAGAGATAAATACATTGAGGATGGCTTTGATGAATATATGTCAAAGCCGATTAACGGAAATAAATTGGCAAATCTGCTGAAAGAATATCTACCTTCCATGATTCAGGAGGATTGGGCGGAACTTGATGTAGAAGAACCGCAAGCGGAAGAATATGATCTATTGGACTGCTTAAATGAAATTCCTGGTTTAAATATAAAAGAGGGCCTTAGCAATTGCATTGGAGATGTTACCCTGTATCTCGAGGCTATGAAGGAATATGTTTCTTCTGAATTTGGCGAAAAAATGGAGAGGTTTAAGAAGGCGAAGGACTGGAATAATTATCAGATTATTGTACATGCTGCAAAAAGTACTTCAAAAACCTTAGGCTTTGATGATTTGGCTGAGTTAGCAAGAAAGCTTGAAGTGTCTGCCAAGAACGAAGATTTGGAGTACATATATGATAACCATAGCAACTGGGTGCAGATGTATCACATGGTGAAGGAACTGATTCAGAAGCTTCACGCATAAAGGGGATTCGAATGTATTACGTTATAGATTATGAGATTGCTGCAGTTATATTACTTGTGATTATGATTGTGAGTAAGATTAAATTATTTAAAAGTAAAGACCGTACAACGCGGATGTATATGATTGTGTTGGTAGTTGCCCTTATATGTGGAATTCTTGATATTTTTACTGCTCTGTGCCAGGGAAATATTATTCACGTGACAGATAAATATATGCTTCTATTTGAAACGATTTATCTGATTTTGATTTTATATTCCAACTATTATCTTTTGCGGTTAATTTGCTTTCGAACACATCTGGAATCAGAAGCTTTGCATATATTTAATTTCGTTTTAATATCTGTGCTTTCCTTCTTTTTACTTTCGAATTTGGGGCAAAGCTTTATGTTTCACTACGAAAATTTGAAGTTTGTCGGAAGTAGTTGGTTTGACTTTATTTATTTAATCAATATGGCAATCTACATCGAAATTGCTGTTGTGCTGGTTGAAAAAGGAAAACGGCTAAGAAGAAAAATTTTGATTCTTTGTATAAACGCATTTTTACTCCCAGTCGTCTGTATTATCGCGCAATATATTAATGATCGAATTCTCGTTTCAGAATTGGGTGTAGTTGCAGCGATGTTTTTGTTTGGATTTACGCTCGGCGAAGAAGATTATGCTTCCTGGGAACTGAAGCGAAAAGAGCTGGAGGAGACAGAGGATGAGGAGGCTCGCATCTTTGCGGAGGCACAAAAGGCAAAGCAGGTAAAGATAATATTCTTAGACAGAATTACAAATAAAATCGAAACTCCACTTAGCGGAATGATAAGAGCAGGAGAGGAAATGAGGGAATTCGATGTTACTCCTGAGATTGGAGAATATATTGCCCAAATAAATAAGGCTACAAACCAATTGCAGGAATTTACAAGTGAGTTTCATAAGGTGGCAGAGGAATCGAATGAATAACATTTGAGGGTGTGACTTTGAAGAAAAAATTACGGTTATCAAAAATAATATATCGGCAGAACGATACTGAGAGTGATTTTGCCGATAAGGTTACGAATTATGCAGCCAGAGGAGCATTTATTATTGCGCTGGTATCATTTGCTGCGCTTTGCTTTGTTGCACCATTCAGTGGGATTAATATTCTTTCTGCAATTAATCTTGTTGTGATTACTTTTGACAATTTTTTTGTAGAAAAATATTTTGGTCATAAGATCAAAATTGTGATGGATATCGTCTGTGTAATTTTTCTGATGCTGGGGACACCTGCAATATGGTTTAATTCTGGTGGCTTTCATGGAATCGGAAGTATTTGGATTCTTTTTCCAGCAATTTATTGTATTTTTGGATTAAAGGGAAGACCTCAAAAGATTTTGGTCAATGTCTATGCTATTGAGGTTCAGCTGATTATGATTGCGGGGATTATTCATCCAGAATATGAGATGCATTTTCGTAATTCAGATCATATTCTGGTATCTTATATTAGCATTTGTGGAATTGCATTTTTCCTTCAGGTTCTTGTAATGCTGCAAAATAATGCAGTTCATGCCGACCAAAAGCGTTTGAAAGCGCTTCAGGAGGATATTACTGCCAATTACGAGGAACAGGTTGCTGCGAATGATGAAATTATCAACACCGCAAAGGCTTTAGAACTTGCAAACCGCACACAGCGTAGCTTTACTGCATCAATGAATCATGAGCTTAGAGCACCGCTAAATGGTATTGAGGGCTGTTTACAGATTTTGTTGAGAGATGAAGGGATTTCCGATGAGAATCGTGAACTGGTACGAAATGCTATTGCTTCCAGCAAGACAATTAATCAAACAGTAAATGATTTGTTGGATTACGCGAAGCTTGAAGAAGGAAAGTTTGAAATCGTAAAGAGTCCTTTTGATTTAAGAGATGTTTTAGACAATGTTTCATCAATGTTTCGTTCGCAGGCAGAGGCGAAGGGGCTGAAATTTATTGTTCAAATTCCAAAGGAATCCAGAGTAAGTATTGTTGGAGATGCTTTGCGAATTCAGCAGGTCATGACGAATCTTGTCTCAAATGGCATCAAATATACCAAAGAAGGCAGCGTTGTTATGCAGGTGACTACGGAAAGGGGACACCTTAAGTTCTCTGTGGAGGACACTGGTCAGGGAATGGATGAGGATAGCTTAAAGGTTTTGTTTGACCCATTTACCCGTTTTAATATGGAGGAAAATGTAAAGATCACAGGCACTGGACTTGGGATGAATATTGTTTCTAATATGGTTTCAGCAATGAAGGGGACCATCGATGTGGAAAGTGCTGTGCATATTGGAACCAAGTTTTTTGTGGATATCCCAATTGTATTTTATGACAGTCAGATTACTTATCTTACACCACGCGAGGAAGTAAATCCGGTTGAAGAGTCAGATCTTGATATGACTGGCTGTAAGATTTTATGTGTGGATGACAGTGATATGAACTGTACAGTTTTCAAAGGCTTGCTTAGACCAACAAATGCGACTGTCAGTGTTGCATATAGTGGAATTCAGGCGATTGAAATGTGTAGAGAAAATTTATATGATTTTATTTTCTTGGATCACCAGATGCCAGAAATGGATGGACTTGAAACGCTTGAGCATATACGTGGTATTGATGTCAATAAATATAAAAATGTTCCGATTATTATGTTTACTGGCAATGTTGGAGAGGAGTACGAGCGACTTTATCAGGAAAAAGGTGCAGATGGATATCTTGAGAAGCCGATTATGTATGACAAGCTGGCTGCAATTTTAAAGAATAAAGGGAATTGTTGATAAACATTCATCAATGATTCTATTTGTATCTAGGCTCAATCTATGATAATCTCTTATTATAGATTGAGCTTTTGCAGATGAAAAATGTCGCATTGGCGACGCAAAAGCGGCGCGAGAGTTTCGCAAGCGAAACTCTATTTTTATCTATATGATTAAAAATGAATTCTTCGAGCCTGGCTGCCTACGGACTCATCAGTTTTGAGTTTATGGCGAGAGGCCGGTCTAAATGGACCCGGGGTTATGCTGGAAACAGAATGGCCTTCTATGCTTGAAAAGGAGAAGACAAAAAGTATTGCTATTCCTGTATCCGGGAGTAGTTTATTCTTGTCTGCCTTTTGGGCAGACATTTTTTTGTATAGGAAATTGTTCCAATTTCCTATTATAGGGGATAGGTGCAATGGCAGATAAGAATGTATCTTATAAAAATATAATAATCGCGTTCCTTATGCTTGTAACAGTACTGGTGCCATTTTCATTGAACGGTTGTGGGAGAAAAGTTGAGGAAGTTGAGATCGTAGTGTTTGCTGCAGCTTCGTTGACAGAACCGCTAATCGAGATAGCAGATGAATATGAACGAGAAAACAAGAATGTTAAATTTGTATTTAACTTTGATTCTTCGGGAACTCTGGAAACGCAAATAAAAGAAGGAGCACACTGCGATATCTTTTTATCCGCTGCGCAAAAGCAGATGGATGCGCTTGAACAGGCAGATATGATAGTGGCAGAAAGTCGAAAGGATCTTTTGGAAAATCATGTTGTATTAGTCTGTGCAAAAGAGAAGTCTGCGGAAATTTCCTCCTTTCAGGAACTGTTTGATCACATAGAGGGACAAAAATTGGCAATAGGAAACGAGGATGTTCCTGTAGGGCAATATACGCGAAATCTATTTGCCTATTATCAGTTTGATGAAGAAAAAGCAGCAAAGAGTGGGAATATTTCTTATGGATCAAATGTCAGAGAAATTACAACTCAGGTTAATGAGGGGATCGTGGATTTTGGAATTGTATATCGTACGGATGCCCTTGCGTGTGATTTGCAGATTCTTGACAGTGCCTCAGAGGAAATCTGTGGGAGAGTCGTTTATCCGGTTGCATTGATGCGTGATGCATCACATTACACTGAGGCAGAGGCGTTTTGGCGTTATTTGTCGGAAGATGCGGCAAAAAGTATTTTTGAAAAGGCTGGTTTTATGCTGGCGGATTAAGGAGTGACAGCTATGGATTTATTTCCACTATTAAATTCAATAAAAATTGCTGCGATTAGCTCTGTGATTATATTTTTTGTCGGAATTTTTATGGCTTATTATGTTGCGAAATTGCCGCCAATTCTAAAGGGGATCATAGATGTTTTGCTTACCGTTCCGCTGGTGCTTCCACCTACCGTCGTGGGGGTAATACTGCTTAGTGTTTTAGGTCCCAAGCATGTAGTTGGGAGCTGGTTTTTAAGGACATTTGGAATTACGCTTACCATGAACTGGTGGTCTGCTATATTTGCAGCGGTTGCAGTTGCATTTCCGCTGATGTATCGAACTGCGCGTGGAGCGTTTGAATCGTTTGATTCCACTTATATCTATGCGGGGCAGACGCTTGGACTCAGCAATACCTATATTTTTTGGAAAATTGAGCTTCCCGCCTGTAAAAGGATGCTTTTGGCGGGAGTTGTTTTGGCCTTTGCGCGTGCACTTGGAGAGTATGGGGCGACCAGCATGATTGCAGGGTATATTCCTGGACATACGGCTACGATTTCTACGACAGTATATCAGCTGTGGAGAACTGGAGATGACTTTCATGCAATTCAATGGGTTTGTGTGAATTTGGCAATATCCGCAGTTGTTCTTTTGGCAATCAATCTGCTTGAGAGTCGGCAGAGAAAGGAGGCGTAGGATGGGCTTGTCAGTTGATATTGAAAAAAAGCTGGGCTCCTTTTTGCTAAAGATTTCGTTTGAGGCGAATGAGGGGACATTGGGGCTTCTTGGCGCTTCTGGATGTGGAAAAAGCATGACTCTTAAATGTATTGCTGGTATAGAGAACCCGGATCGAGGTCGAATTGTTTTGGATGATGTTGTTTTGTTTGACTCAGCAGCAAAAATTAATCTTCCACCACAAAAGAGAAATGTAGGCTATTTATTTCAGCAGTATGCACTGTTTCCAAATATGACAGTCGAAAAAAATATATTCTGCGGGTTCAAAGGAAATCCTTCCTGCAAGCGACTGTCAAAAAGTGCATTAAAAGAAAAGGCAGGCGAGCTTGTAGCAATGATGGGATTAGATGGATTGGAGAAGAAATATCCATCACAGCTGTCTGGCGGACAGCAGCAGAGAGTGGCAATTGCCAGAATGCTTGCAAGTGATCCGAAACTGATTTTGCTGGATGAGCCATTTTCAGCGCTTGATTCACAGCTGCGTTTTACGCTTGAGGCGCAATTGCGAGAGGTATTAAAGAGACGAAATCAGCCTGTGATCTTTGTTTCGCACAACAGAGACGAAGTATATCGATTGTCGGATACTATGGCTGTGATAAAGGATGGAACGATCGAAACGATGGGAGACAAGCATGAGGTCTTCCTGTCACCACAGACAGTAAATGGGGCAAGAATGACGGGCTGTAAAAACATCTCAGAATTTCAGGTGTTAAGCGGGAATCATGTTTTTGCAAAACAGTGGAATATCAACATTTGTGTGGATGCAAAGAAGGAACCGTTGCTTGAGACGGCTACACATATTGGCCTTCGTATGCATAATATAGATTTTGCAGAGGAAGGCGACTGTGAAAATGTATATGAGTGCAGGGTAGAAGAAGAAATTGAAAACCCATTTTCCTATACGCTAATGCTTCGTGTGATTCCCAATGAACAAGATGAAACGGGGGAGTTAAATCAGAATTGCACTTCTGTGTGTCTGGGAATGGAACTTTCGAAGGAACGGTGGGAAAGGCATCGTGCTTCGACGATTATGGTGAAGCTGCCCAAAGAGGCATTTTTAATATTAAAGGATGATTAGAAATAAGCTATGTTAACAAATATTGATTATGAGCAGGCGATTGCGCTGCTCACAGAGAATGTCGGACACACACAAACGAAATCAGTGCCGTTATCGTTAAGTTATGGGCGCGTTTTGGCGGAGGATGTCTGCGCAAAATGGAATGTACCACTTTTTGATCGCTCTCCGTATGATGGTTATGCAATTCGATCAGTGGATGTTGCCTCTGCCTGTGAGGCTTCACCGGTTGTTTTGCAGATTACCGAAGAAATTCCAGCAGGAAAGACAGCAACAATTGCTTTGACGAATGGAACGGCAGCTAAAATTCTGACGGGCGCGCCGATTCCAGATGGTGCAGATGCAGTAGTGATGTTTGAAAAAACCACCTTCACGGAAACGACTGTCACAATTTCAGAGGCCGTGAAGTCAGGCAGTAATATTGTTCGAGCAGGGGAGGATATAAAAAAGGGCGAGGTACTTGGGTCTGCTGGAACGCAGATTGATATTGGACTGATGGGAAGCTTGGCAGCACAGGGAATTGAACAGGTAAAGGTGTTTGAAAAACCGGTTGTCGGACTGATTTCAACAGGAAGCGAGCTGATTGGGCAGGGCATGCCGCTTTCGCCTGGAAAAATTTATGATAGCAATCAGTATACTTTCCTTGCTGCTTTGCAAAAGCTAGGATGTGAGAGCATCGCCTATGGAATTGCAGGAGATGATGTGGATACGATATGTGCCCTGATTCAGCGTGCGAAAAAGGAGTGCGACCTTGTAATTCTGACAGGCGGAGTTTCTGTGGGAGATTATGATTATACACCGGCTGCGATGGAAAAGGCAGGAGCACAGCTGCTGTTTCAAAGATGCGATATCAAACCAGGGATGGCCTGCGCTTACGGCTTAATCGGAGATACATTGATTTGTGGCCTGTCGGGAAATCCAGCCTCCTCCATTACCAATTTTGAGCTGTTAGTAAAGCCTGTGATAAAGAAGTTATCAGGGCAAAAGGATTATCTTCACAGCGAAATGATTGTGGAGCTTGCAGAGGATTTTACAAAGAAAAGTCCAACCACAAGGATTGTTCGCGGAAGACTTGATTTGAGTGATGGAACGGTAAAAATGCACTTGCCTAAGGATCAGGGCAATGTTGTGCTAAGCAGTACCATTGGCTGGAATGTCATTGGGATTATTCCGGCAAAAACAGGACCAGTGAGTGCTGGAACAAAACTGAAAGGAATCTTGATATAAAGCAATGAAAAAGATAGCAGTTGAGAATGCGGTTGGAATGACCTTGTGTCATGATATTACTGCGATGAGAGATGGATTTAAGGGAGCAGCTTTTTTGCGAGGACATGTGATTTGCGAGGAGGATATTCCAAAGCTACTCGATATTGGAAAAAAGACCATCTTTGTATGGGAAGAAAACGCTGGGGAAATTCATGAGGAAGATTGTGCAATTCGTATGTCGCAGATGGCTCCTCTGTCCAATGGTCATTATGAGGGGCCAAGGGAGGGAAAGGTGCTTTTGTTTGCGGATGAGCGTGGAATGTTTCGCGTAAATACAAAGCTTCTTCATCAGATTAACAGTATAGGTGACCTCACAATTACGACATTGCCTGACCATTATCCAGTAGAAGCTGGCGCGAGACTTGCATCCATGAGAATTGTCCCTCTTGTGACAAAGGAAGAACAAATTCTTAAAGCTGAAGAGATGTGCAAAAATGAAACCTTGATTAAACTTTATCCATATAACAAGAAAAAGGTTGGTGTAATTGTAACTGGATCCGAGGTTTATTCGGGTAGAATTCAGGATAAGTTTGGACCGGTGGTAAGAGCTAAGCTTAGCCACTATCCGGGAGAGATACTTGGGGTCACAATTTGTGACGACGACATGGATATGATTGTTCATGCGGCAGAAGACTATTTGAAGCAGGGAGCAGACTTTTTGATATTTACAGGCGGAATGTCTGTGGACCCAGATGATTTGACGCCTAGTGCAATTCGCAGGCTGGGGGCAGATATTATCTCTCATGGGGTGCCAGCACAGCCGGGGAATATGACGCTGGTGGCATATTTAAATGAAATTCCTATTTTAGGGGTACCTGGCGCTGCGATTAGCCTCCCAACGACAATTTTCGATGTCCTGCTTCCACAAATTTACGCAGGTGTAAAAATCGAAAAGGAAGACCTGCTGCGTCTTGAGGATGGTGGGCTTTGCCAAATGTGCGAGAAATGTCATTTCCCAAACTGCACCTTCGGAAGATATTAAGGGAGAATTTATGATAGATTCATACGGAAGAGAAATTTCATATTTGCGTCTTTCAGTGACAGAGCTATGCAACCTTCGGTGTCAGTATTGTATGCCGGAGTCTGGTGTCGTCAAAAAGTGTCATGAAGATATGCTTACCGAGGAGGAGATGGTTGATGTTGCATATGCGGCAGCTTCTCTCGGGATAAAAAAGGTTCGTATCACAGGTGGTGAGCCTTTGATCAAAAAGAATATTGTTTCTATTTGTGACAATATCGCGAGCGTTCCAGGGATTGAAGAACTTTGTATTACAACCAACGGGATACTGCTTCCGGAGCTGGCAAAACCAATAAAGGAGGCTGGAGTGTCCCGCGTGAACATCAGCCTTGATACCTTAGATGAGGAAAAGTACGCACAGATCACCCGATGTGGAAAACTTAAGGATGCATTTGCAGGGCTTGAGGCTGCTCTGGACGCTGGCTTTGACCGGGTGAAGATTAATACAGTGCTTCTCGGAGACCTCAATGAGAATGAGATATTATCTCTGGCACAGTTGACCTTACATTATCCTATAGATGTGCGCTTTATTGAGCTGATGCCTATGTCTGGCAATGTGGATTTGAAAGAGTATTCCTATATCCAGACGCAAAAGGTACTAGAGGCATTGCCGGATGCGATTCCAGTAAAAACGGATCTGATAGCAAGCCTTTATGCGTTGCCAAACGCAAAGGGTCAGATTGGACTGATTAGTCCGCTGAGTCATGAATTTTGTGGTCGCTGTAATCGAATTCGTGTCACTGCAGATGGAAAGGTGAAACCATGTCTGCATTCGGAGGCAGAATTTATGTTAAAGGGACTTTCAAGAGAAAAGATGGCGGAACAGATGAAGCAGGCAATTGCCTGTAAGCCAGTCTCTCACGAGGCACTGTCATATTCATCGCGCAGCAAAACGAGTCGTTTTATGAGCCAGATTGGTGGCTAGAGAAAGGAAATATATGTCAATTCCGGTAATTGCGTTTGCCGGCTTTTCTGGAGCTGGAAAAACAACATTGATAGAAAAATTAATCAGATATTTTAGGGAAAAGGACCTTCGGGTGGGCGTGGTGAAGCATGATGCCCATGGCCTAAGCTTTGATGGGGAAGGCAAGGACAGTGCCAGATTTAGCGCAGCTGGGGCAACGCAGTCAATTGTGAATGGACCAAATCAGACAGCGTGCTTTTATGCGACCGAGAGAACCTTAGAGGAAACCATTCAGCAGATGGAAAATGTCGATTTAATCCTTGTTGAGGGGTATAAGCATTGCAATTATCCTCAGATTGGCATTGCAAGACAGCAAAATGGCAAGGGCTTTACCGATGAGGCTTCACACTTTATAGCGTTAGTGACCGATGAACCGATGGGAAAGACCGAAGCTCCAAAAACATTAGTGTTTAGTTTGGATGAAATAGAAAAGATTGGGGAATTTATTATGGAATATATGAATCAGCACGCAGGTGTCGTTTGTGAAGAGAATATCGCTCCCACAAATGCGGATTTTACGCATTTTAATGATGAGGGAAGAGCTAAAATGGTCAATGTCGGAGATAAAAGCATTACAAAACGGCAGGCGACAGCAAAGGCAGTGGTATCGGTTAACAAAAACACTTTTTCACTGATTCAGACGGGAGGCATGAAAAAGGGAGATGTACTTACGGTTGCTCAGATTGCGGGAGTGATGGGCGCGAAGAAAACACCAGATTTGATTCCAATGTGTCATCCGATTTTGTTACAGGGGATTGACCTTTCGCTTTCATTAGATGAAGCAAACTGCTGTGTTGAAATTTATGCAACGGTTTCCTGTGAAGGAAAAACTGGCGTTGAGATGGAGGCACTTACAGCGGCTGCAACAGCGGCGCTGACAGTCTATGATATGTGCAAAGCGGTGCAAAAGGATATGGTGATTCGTGAGCTTCGCCTGATTGAAAAGACTGGCGGAGTGCACGGAGATTACAGGATGAAGGGAGATAAATAATGAGCTATACAGCGGCAGTGATTACGATTAGTGATAAGGGTGCAGCGGGACTGAGAGAGGACACCAGTGGTCCAGCACTCTGTGAGATTTTAAAGACACAGGGATATGAGGTGGTCTATACCAATATGATTCCAGATGAAATGGAACAGATAAAAAAGGAGCTAATCCTTTGCTCAGACGAGAAGAATATTCATCTGATTCTCACGACCGGAGGAACAGGCTTTGCCAAAAGAGACATCACACCAGAGGCAACACTTGCTGTTCTTGAGCGTGAAACACGAGGAATTCCAGAGGCAATGCGCGCAGAGAGTATGAAAATTACGGATAGAGGATGCCTGTCCAGAAGTGTCGCTGGAATTCGTGGAAACAGCCTGATTATCAATCTTCCAGGCAGCAAAAAAGCATCGACAGAAAATTTAAATGCGGTACTCTCGCCGGTGGAACATGGTCTTAAAATGTTAGGAACGGAAGGCTCTGCTGACTGCGCAGAAGCCTTTCATAAGGAAATTCCTTCTATGGATGAGTGGAAGAGAGAGGCAAAGCTTGTAAAGGATGCCGATAAAATTGGTATGTATCTCGTCCACAACGGTGTTGTGCGAAAGACTCCAAGAGCTTTGGTCCGCGGCAATGAGTCCGATGCAAAAGATGTAAGTGGAATGCTGTTTTCCTATGATCAGGATAAGGTGAATCAGGCGATTCAGAGGACACTGCAACGAGAAGGCATTTATTATGCAAGAGTATGGCTAAACAGTGGAAAACTTGCTGTTGGAGACGATATTATGTATGTAATGATTGGCGGGGATATTCGTCCACATGTCATTGAGGCATTACAGGATTTGGTGGGCGAGATAAAGTCAAACTGCGTCGAGGAAAAGGAATTATAATTTTTATGGTAGCTGTGATTCTTTGCGGCGGAAAAAGCAGCCGCATGGGAAGCGACAAGGCAGGTTTACTTGTTTTTGGAAAACCCCTGCTTCAAAGAAAAATTGAGGCATTACTTGCCTGTAGAGATAAATATGGAAATCCCCTGTTTGAGGAGATTTGTATTTCCAGCGGAAGTCGTGACTATCAGGGAATGATAGATCAGGCCTGTGGGATGTCATATGATTCAAATAAGGTATTTCAGGTTCAGGATATCTATGAGGATTGTGGACCATTAGGTGGAATGCATGCAGTTTTTTCTCATTATAAAAATGCTTCTGAGGATAAGCTTCTTTTCTTTACAACGGTTGACGCACCGGAGGCAAACGGGAATCTGGCAAACGCATTGCTCATGGATATGTCTGAAAGCTCTTTTGCTTCCGAAGATTTTGATGGGATTGTACCCGTGGATGAGAGCAAAAAGGTGCACATTCTATGTGCAATTTATAAAAACAGACTGCTTGCAAAGCTCGATAACGCGTTAGAACAAAAGCAGTATAAGGTGCGCACGATTTTAGAGTCGTGTGCGTTAAAAAAGGTTGCGCTGGCAAACGGTTATTTTGAAAATTTAAACAGCCCTGAGGCATTTATGGGATATTTGGCAATGAAAAGATTAAATACACTCGTTGATTTACATTTACATTTAGACGGTGCTATTTCTACCGCTTCGGCAAAGGATTTAGCGCAGCTTCAGGGGATTCAGATTCCAAATTCTGACGCTGAAATTGAGGCAAAAATGCAGGTTTCAAAAGACTGCAGTGATTTAAATGAGTTTTTGGAAAAGTTTGATTTCCCGTGCATGCTTTTGCAGACGGAGGCTGGGATTCAAAGAGCTGTGGAAAACCTTTTAGCGGAGCTTGAGGAAAATGGAGTTATGTATGCAGAAATCCGTTTTGCACCACAGAAATCAGTAGATGCAGGACTGACACAGGAACAGGCAGTGCTTGCGGCCTTGCGTGGAATAGAAAATGCAAAGCTTTCTGCAAATCTCATTCTTTGCTGTATGCGTGGAATGGGAAATGAAAAAGAAAATTTATTGACCTTAGAGGTGGCCCAAAAGTACGCGCAAAAAGGAGTTTGTGCCGTTGACTTAGCGGGTGCGGAGGCTTTATTTCCAACTCGTAATTTTAAAGAACTGTTTGAACAGGCAAAAAAGCTGGGGCTGAAGTTTACAATTCATGCAGGAGAAGCGGACGGTCCTGAGAGCATTTGGGATGCAATATCCTTTGGAGCGAATCGAATAGGACATGGAATACGCGCAGTTGAAGATGACAAGCTGATGGATTATCTGGCAAAGGAAAAACTGCCTCTTGAGCTTTGCCCGACCAGCAATGTCTGTACGGCTGTTTATCCGAATCTTTCGGAGTATCCCCTTAGAAAACTGTTGGACAGAGGAATTGTTGTCACAATCAACACCGATGATCCTGCCATCGAAAACATTATCCTGCGGGAAGAATATGAGAAGCTGATCGCGTTGTTTTCACTATCTTCCTCAGAGGTGTATGCATTGATCAAAAATTCCATAGAGGCGTCTTTCGCGGATGAGGATACAAAGCGCAACATGAGGCTGCGCCTTTGCAATGAATTTGGAGCAGAAGATAATGAAGCATAATTTTATGGATATGTTAAAAAGTAAAATCAGTGCAAGGCGAATGATAGTAATGCTGATTGGCAATCTCATAATGGGACTTGGCGTGGCAATCTTTAAATATTCGCTCATGGGAAACGACCCTTGCAACGCCTCATATATGGCAATTGCTGCATCGGTTCACATTCCATATGCTTATATGGCCTGGATTATGAATGGCCTTTTGTTTGTGGCAGAGATTATTTTTGGAAGACACCACATTGGAATTGGTACCTTTGTGAACTGGTTTGTGGTTGGCCCGTTGGTAACACTGTTTACCTGGATTATGGAGAGTATTTTTGTTCGTCCGGAGAGCTTTGTTGGACGATTGCCAATTCTTGTCGTTGGAATTTTGGTGCTCAGTTTATCCTGCTCCCTTTATCAGAAGGCAGAGGTGGGCGTATCGCCCTATGATTCCATCCCGATTATTGTGAATGAAAGAACTAAGATTCCATACTTTGTCTGTCGCGTGGTTATGGATGGAATTGCAGCACTGATCACCTGGCTGCTCGGTGGAATTGTTGGCCTTGGCACTTTGGTATGCGCACTTGGACTTGGACCATTTATCACATTGTTTGACAAACTGGTTTCAGAGCGTGCTGTGGGGAAGAAGAAGTAAAGCGCGGTTGCTGCGATTGTGTTTTTTCTGGTTTTATGCTAGTATTTTAAAGATTGTAAAATAAGAAAAAGGGACATTACAAGAACAAAGGCTGTCCCTATAGAAGGAGAGATTATAGATATGAAACTTGGAATCGTTGGACTCCCAAACGTAGGAAAGTCGACCTTATTCAATGCTATTACAGGAACTGCAAATGCGCAGGCTGCAAACTATCCATTCTGTACCATCGAGCCAAACACGGGAATCGTTGCTGTGCCGGATGAGAGATTAGATAAGCTTGCGGAACATTGGCAGACCGACAAAAAGACTCCAGCAGTTGTAGAGTTTACTGATATTGCAGGATTGGTAAAAGGTGCATCAAAGGGAGCAGGACTTGGAAATAAATTCCTTGGACACATTCGCGAGTGTGAGGCAATTATTCATGTGGTTCGCTGCTTTGATAACGATGAAATTATGCACGTAGTAGAGGACGCTACGAAGCCGGTTGCAGTAGATCCGGCTGGGGATATGGACTGTATTGACCTTGAGTTAATTTATGCGGATCTTGATATGATTGAAAACCGCATTATGAAGAATTCAAAGCTTGCAAAGAGCGGAAACAAGGACGCAAAGGAAGAAGTAGAATTCCTCGAGAGTTTAAAGGCTCATTTGGAAGAAGGCAAAAATGCTCGTACCTTCGAGTACGATGAGACCAATGAAATTTACGCAAACGCAATGAAGGAGATGGGACTTTTATCAGCGAAGCCAATCATCTACGCCTGCAACATGGACGATGACGGTGTGATGGATCCAGAAGCTTCTGATTACTATCAGATCGTTGCAAAAAGAGCTGCTGCAGAGGGCGCTGCTGTGCTTCCAATCTGTGCAAAGACTGAGGAAGAACTTTCTGAATTAGATGAAGAAGAAAAGGCATTATTCCTTGAAGAACTCGGAATTAAGGAGTCTGGCCTCGACCGAATGATTAAGGCTTCTTATTCACTTCTTGGACTGATTTCATATCTTACCGATGGGAAGAAAGAGTGCCGTGCATGGACCATTAAGAAAGGAACCAAGGCACCAGGTGCAGCAGGAAAGATTCACTCAGATTTTGAGAGAGGATTTATCCGTGCACAGGTCATTGCATATTCTGACCTTGATGAGGCAGGCTTTGATTATCAGGCTGTAAAAGCGAAGGGAAAGCAGCGTACAGAAGGCAAAGAATATGTGGTTCAGGATGGTGACATCATCGAGTTCCTCTTCAATGTTTAATATCTAGGAAATAGGTACTATTACTTATCACAAATGTGTTGACACCAATTTTAAAGAAAGTTACAATTATACTATATGTAGAGGAGGTGTCATAAATGAAGTGCCCATTTTGTAGTAGCGAGAATACACGCGTAATTGATTCCAGACCAGCAGACGATAATAATTCCATTCGTCGCCGTCGTCTTTGTGATGACTGTAATAAGCGTTTTACCACATATGAAAAGGTAGAGACTATTCCGCTCATTATCGTAAAGAAGGATAATAACCGTGAACAGTATGATCGCTCAAAAATCGAAGCAGGTGTACTTCGTGCATGTCACAAGCGTCCTATTTCAGCGGATCAGATTTCTCATCTTGTGGATGAAGTTGAAATTGAACTGTTCAACCGCGAGGAGAAGGAAATCGATAGTACGGTCATTGGTGAAATCTTAATGGATAAAATTAAGGATTTGGATCCAGTTGCTTATGTTCGATTTGCATCTGTATATCGTGGATTTAAGGATGTAAATACCTTTATGAACGAGTTAAAGAAAATTCTTGATAAATAATTTTCGACAGGGGTAAAGTTTATCGGAACTAGGGCCGATATAGTTTTTACCAAACAGTAATTAGTACATTAGTAGAGGATGACAGGAATGAACGTATCTGGAGTAAGACCTTATGCAGGTTTTTATCAGTACAATTCCATAAGATTAAACGAAGCACGTAATGCACAGATTGCTGCTTCTGAGTCTGTAAGCAAGAATGCTCAGAATGCCGCTGTGGAAACCCAAAATCCAGTTGCGGCGGTAGAGGCAGTTGCGAAGCAGGAGAGAAAGCCACAGACTTTCAGCTCTTACGATTTTGCTCAGCAGTACAAGCCGGATGAAACCTTTGACTTAAAGGGTGTGGATAGTGATATCAATTCACTCGATGTTCAGAAGGCGGTTTCAGATGTTGCAAAGGACAATATGCTTCAGGAATATCAGTTCTTTGTAGATTCCAATCCGGAAGATGTTGGAAGTTCAGCGCTTCGTATGGATGAGAATTTCGTCCTTTAAAAATATAAAATTAAGCATCCACAATTTGATATGTACCCAGAATCCTGAACACATATTTATGAACTAGGCTGAACACATGGATGACTTCCTGTATTGTACAGCAGTCATCCATTTTGTTTTTGCCTGAATTCTTTTGTTATTATAATAGTCTATATATTCTTCAATAGCTTTAGAAAATTCCTCAAAAGAAGAATAGTCTTTTTCATAGCCATAATACATCTCGTTTTTTAATCTTCCAAAGAATGTTTCCA
>JAZUGV010000070.1:0-10962 GCA_045641385.1 Agathobacter sp.
GGTCTTTCTTGGAATCAAAAGAACCAGTCCAACTAAAATCCAAAAAATTCCTGCATTTCCTAATGTTGAAAGAACTACCATAATCTTATCCATAATTGGATTTCTTGTTGTCTGTAACCAATCCAGGAATTGAATTTCCCAATCAAAATACCAAGTCATATTAATTTTACCTTTCTATTTTGTACTATTTTCAATCAAGCCAAAAAACGGAGTCATGTCAAGCTTATAATCGGAATTCAGTAAAGACATCTCATCCCATTTTTCTGTATTCAGATGAAACTCCGCACCTTCTACAAATGCATCATATAAATCATTAAACTGAGCCTTCTGCTTTTTGACACGAATCAGTTCAACATTCTCAATCGTCTTTTCTTCGTCGAATTTATTGATACACTTCACAAAATAGTAGCCAGTATCTGTAGTAATCTTTCCACTGATCTCACCATCATCGAGATTGAACAGTTCCTCCTCGACTGCGCTTGGCAAATCGCCACGCGCAACAAAGGCATCAATGGTCGCATTCTGCTTATAACTGGTTGCTAATGTCACAAAATTTGATTTTGTAAGCTTTCCGTCAATAATGTCTGCTTTGGTTTCATCGATCACATAAAAAATCTGTGCCTCAACGACACGAGCTTCATCATCGCTAACCTCTTCGTTTACACCGACGGTCATACTTTGATACATTTTATCAGCCAGGGCATATCTCAAAAAGTAATCCTTCACATTCGATGAGGATACTCCGGTAAAATTCTTCTCATCTTTTGACATCGAGTCATAATAATCTTTTGCCAGGGCAGTAATCTTTTCCTTTTCTTCATCAGATAAGGCAATTCCCTGCTGTTCCGCCATACCGACGATCACATATACTCTTTCAATTTCTGAAAGAGAGACATCACGAATATACTGCTCTAATTTTTCTTCATTGTACTCGCTACCCCAGAGCTCCATACCAAAGGAAGTTCCGTAAACCTTATGGTAGTTTGCAAAATAAAATTTTGCCTCTGTGTATGAGCACTCTTTGTCATTTAGGGAAAAAATCACACTGGACTTTAATTTCTTTTCCCACATTACTATTTCTGTATTTCCTATGCGACAGCCTGTAAGACCAAACGCACAAATAGCTGCCAGCATAAATGCGGCAGCCTGTTTCATTTTAAATTTCATAAATAACTAACACCTTAATGCTTTTATCCTTCAACGATCAGATAACGACCATCGCCAATTGCAAAAACTTCCTGCGCATCAAGAATTTCCTCTTTTGACATTCCAGAAATATCGCTACCTGTCTCCTCAAAATACATAAGCACTTCCTTTGCATTTTTGCAGACAGTTGCCATACAGTCCTCCAAAAAGAACTCTGCCTCTTCTAAGGTATCTGCTACCGGTTCTGGAAACAATCTATCCTGTTGCTTAAGAAACGCTTTTAATACGGCATCATCATATTCGTTCATACAAAAGCACCTCCAAAATGATTCTTAGATAATTATAGGGAAATTTTAAAATTACCACTCTAGTATGTCAATCCCTACTTTTTTCAGCTCTGCATAGAACTTAGATACTGGAAAACCAACTACATTCTGATAGTCTCCTTCAATTCCAGTCACATAGCTCGAAAATGCGCCTTGTATTCCATAAGCACCCGCTTTATCCATCGGCTCACCCGTTGCAATATATCGACGAATTTCGTGTTCACTGAGCTTTGCTACTGACACAGAGGTTTCTTCAAAAAAGGTCAGTTTTCCAGTCTTTCCATCAGGGTCAATCAACACAATCGTAACCCCTGTGTAGACCTTATGACTCCGCCCCGAAAGCTTGGATAGCATCTCAAAGGCATCCTCCTCGTCAACTGGCTTTCCAAGTATTTTTCCATCGATTGACACAACTGTGTCTGCACCAATAATCATCGTATCCGTCACTGGATTTGCAGCATAAATCCCACTTGCCACCTCAGTTGCCTTCTGTGAGGACAGCTCCATTACTACGTCAGCAGGGTCGGAAGCGGTAATGACTTCCTCCCCCTGCGCTGGAATAATTTCAAAGGTTAATCCTATAGTTTCTAATAATTCCTTTCGGCGTGGTGACCCAGATGCCAAAATAATCATACTCATAAATTTATGGTCTCCTTTAATCGGTATGAATAAATCAATTTTTCTTTGACCGTTCCAAAGATTTTTTGAAGCGCCTGTTCATATAAATCAAGCTGCGCTTCATAGCGAAGTACAAGTTCCTCCGCCTCTTCTACTTTGTCCGTTTTGTAATCCAGCAAAACGATTCCGTCCTCTTCTCTCCAGAAAACGTCGATGATTCCCTGCATCAGAGTTTTGTCCTCCCATTCCATAACGAAAGGCTTCTCTCGATACAGCTCACCGATTGCATCCGCTTTTGCCATGCGACGAGCAACCTTTGAATGTAAAAAGGTCTCAAGTTCTCTTCCGTGAAGGCGCTTTGCCAGAGCAGGCTCTAACAGACCATTCTCACAGATTCGCTTCATCTCCGCGTCCGCGAAGGCACGAATATCCTCCTCTGCATCCGGTACTGCGTCGAAGGCAGCAAAATCAAGCACCTCCATCACGCGGTGCACCGCAGTTCCAAACAATGCTCCAGCTGGAATACCAGCATAAGGATCAAAAACAATCTCTCCATTTTTTGACTTTTCCTGGGCTGTTGCAAAGCTTGGAACATATTCTTCCCAATGGTCACCTGCAAAATCAGGCACTTCTCCACCATCATGTTTCTCTGCAAGACGAATTCCCATTTCTCTGTGCTTAATATCAGAAACTGAATATTTTGCCTTTTTGGAAATATCCTTTTGATATTGATATTCATAGGAAAGTTCTTCTTTAATTGCAGAAAGTTTTTCCTCATCCGCTGCCTTTATATTGGCAAGCACAGACTCATAGCTCAATGCTGTTTCAATTCTTTGCAGCTCGCTCTCAAGAGAAATATAATCAAAGTCCACCTCTTTTACAATTTCTGACAAACCTGATGCATATAAAACTGGAACAATCCAGTCCAAATAGTTTTTTGAACTAATCTTCTGGTCAAAACTTAAGGCTCCAGCACTATCTAAATTCTTTGGCATCTCAGAGCCTGTAACTATAATCTTTTCCTTTGCTCTGGTTAAAGCAACATAGAGTACACGAAGCTCTTCTCCAAGCATTTCAAGCTTTTCATAGTTTCTGATTGCATTGTATACAAAGGTATCTGATTTCACGCGTGGTGAGCCCTCAATCAGCTTTAGGCCAAGCCCCAAATCAGAATGAATAATATAGTCGCCCTTTAGGTCTTCCGTATTGAATGCTTTGGACGCATTACTCAAAAACACTACAGGGAACTCAAGACCCTTACTCTTATGAATGGTCATAATGTGGACCACATCGCCGCTCTCGCCTTCTGTATCAGCTTCTCCAAAATCCTGATCGTACTTTTGCATCTGATTAATATAGCGAAGGAAATGGAATACCCCTTTATAATTGGTCTGTTCAAACTTAATCGCTTTGCTGACTAACATCTCAAGGTTCGCATAACGTATTTCTCCCGCTGGAAGCGCTGCCACATAGCTGTCATAGCCTGTGCGACTGTATATCAGCTGAAGCATCTCATGGATTGCAAGATCTTTTCTGCTTCGAAGCTCGTCCAAAAGGCGCTTAAACGGTTCTTCATTTGCCTCCATATGATAAAGAGCTGCCTTTGCAAAGCTGTTATGCTCTTCGTTTATCTCCATATGAATCTCAGCAAGATCCTCATTGGTATAGCCTACAAGTGGCGAAACCAAGGCCGCCGCCATTGGTATATCCTGTAATGGATTATCCACCAAACGCAAAACGTTTAAGATCAGCGCAACCTCCGGTGCAGAGAAATAACCGGTTGTGGAATTTACGTGTGCTTTGATTCCATACGATTGCAATACTTCCTGAAAAATTGGCCCAGTCGTTTTAATAGAGCGCATGAGAATCACAATGTCGGAATTTCGCAAAGGTCGTTTTACTTCCACTTCCTCTCCGTCTACCTTAATCTTTTCCTTGATGACCATACTCTCCTTTAGTTCAAGGATGCGATGTGCAACTGCGATGGCCTCAACCTCAGCCTTTTTCAGGTCCTCCGTTTCCGAAGCTTCTTCCTTAATTGACTTATAATCAGCAATCAGCACCTCTGCACAAGACTCGTTTGTCTCATCATATTTGGCAGCCGCATTTAATCTTGCAGACTCATCATAGACAATTCCACCAAGACTCTTATCCATCAGATTTTCAAAAAGGACATTTGAAAATTCAAGAACGTCCTTACGACTTCGATAGTTTTCGGAAAGGTCAATCCTTTGCTGACTGCTGTCCTTCTTTGAGAAGGTTTCATATTTACCAACAAAAAGATCTGGCTTTGCCATACGGAAACGGTAGATGCTCTGCTTGACATCTCCAACCATGAACATATTGTGCTTTCCCTCTGGCTCCTTTGAGATTGCTTTTAAAATGGTCTCCTGCACTTCGTTGGAATCCTGATACTCATCTATCATAATTTCCTTAAAGTGTTTACGAAAATCCTCCGCAACAGGTCTTGGCTCATTTGTCTCTTCGTCTACCAGAATGCGAAGCGCAAAATGCTCCATATCACTAAAATCAATCAGATGATTCTTCGTTTTATAGGCAGCAACTGCATCATATAATTCTTTTGCAAGGCGCACCAATTCATTTACTAACGGAGTCATCTTACTTTGTTCTTCACAAATCTCCTCCCATGACTTGTTAAAGTATTTTGATTGCAAGTGTTCCAATTCTGTTTTAAAAGATTTATGGACATTTGCTACTGCCTGCTTCTTAAATTCATCTGCACCAGTTTTTGCGCTTTTAAATCTTTGTGGCTGAATTCCCAAAAGAAATTTTTGAAACTCAGAATAGCCATAGATTTCAAGACCAGCCTCTAGCTGAGCTATTTCAGACAAAAAAGCATCCATATACGGTTCAAGACCAGCTGTAGTACTACAGATTTCCAGCGCCTTTTTCTCTTTTGTATACCAGCTATTCACATAGGAATTTGCCATTTCCACAATTTTTTGAACTGCAGGAAAATCCTCTTCCGTCTTCTCTGCAATCATAGCGCAGGAGGTTGCAACACCATCGAGCCATTTTTTCGGCCAAGAAGATGACAAAGACTTATTATATAACTGGATTACAATATCACGGACATTCTTATCGCTGCGAGTGCCTGAATAATGGTCAATCAGGTTAAGAAAAGCCGCATTGTCCTCTCTCTTATAATTTTCCTCAAAGACCTCAAGCGCCATATCCTGAACAAGAAGCTTCCCCTCGTTTTCATCGGCCAGAGAAAAATTCGGGTCCAAATCAATTTCCTCGAAATAATTTTTTACGACAAACAGGCAGAAGCTGTCAATGGTGGTAATCATCGAGTGCTGTACCAGAGCGCTCTGACGATGTAGGCGATACTTTAATTCTTCATCCTCAGTGTTCTCCACTAATTCATCTAACGCCTTGGTAATTCGCTGCTTCATTTCAGCAGCTGCAGCCTTTGTAAAGGTAACAACCAGCAGCTGGTCGATATCGACTGGATTATTGCTGTCAGTAATCATCTGAATGATACGCTCAACTAATACGGTTGTTTTACCGCTGCCAGCCGCTGCAGAAACCAGGATATCCCTGTCTCTTAAATCAATTACTTTTTTCTGATCATCAGACCAATTTATTCCCATAATATATTTCCTTTATTATGACTATTTGTTGCGTAATTTTAGTAATTCGAGCTCCGTTTCAAGGGCAAGCATTGCATCCTCACCAGAACCGATTTTCTTTTGCTTTCGATACTCATATCCTGGAATTTTGTGGTCAAAGCCACAAACGCCTTTAAATGGACAGTATTTACAGCTGCTGCTTTCTGCATCCACTGGATTCACGGAAACCTCGCCTGCATAAATGCGATTTCCAGCTTCCTTCATCTTCTCGATTGCATATTCAGAGAGCATTTCAAAGCCCTCCGATGGCAGCACAGTGGATTTTTTATATGAAAGAACATTTCCTTTGTTAATGGATACTGGAATTATTCTTGAGGTTGTACTCTCGTTCATCAGCTCATGGTCCATTGCCACATAGGCTTCTTCCTGGTCAAGAACCTGGCCTGTTGGTCTGAGTTCCTTTAAGAAATCTCCGCCTTCCCCCAGCACAGGATCATCTATATGCTGATATAACATCGCTCCTGGCAAAACCTCAGTGTGCTCCATATGATGCTTCTGTAAATATGCTTCCTGCATTTTGGTAGCCGCATTCATATAAACAGCCAGCTGAAGCTGCAATCCGTAATACAGCTCATCCAAATTAAATTTTGTGGAGCCAGTTTTATAATCTACGATTTTCACATAGATTTTTCCGTCGCTGTGATAGGTGTCAACGCGGTCAATGGTTCCTCTGACATTCATCAGGCGGCCATCGGAAAGAGAATAACAAAGCATATCCTTATCCTTACCGTCAAAATTGACCTCAAATTGTTCTGGACGGAAATCACCGCTGGAAATCTGCTGTACAATCACCCACACATTTCTGCGGAATATTTCTTTCATACGATTTAGCTGATGAAGCTGCGCGCTACTACTCTCCATGAATTCCGTATGATTCAGTTCCAAAATCGCCTCGTCCAAAGCGCGGTCCGCCAAAGCATCTCGATCTTCATCGGAAATTTTTGTCCAGCTGTCATCTTTCTTTAATTCCTGTCCGACCTTTTCAAGAGCCTTATGATACAGACTTCCGACATCACCTGTAGAAAGTCCCGCCTCCTCACGGTCTTTTAAGCGAATACCATAAGAAAGAAAATACTTATAAGCGCATCCAAAGAACTTTTCCACCTGCGTGATGGAGCTGTTCATGTCTTCTCCATAAAGAACTCTGGCAACGTTTTTGCTTATCGCCTCGTGCTCGTATCGCTTAAACGGAGCGGCAAGAATTCCCTGCGCAATTGGCTCCTCCTTTAATGCACTTGCGGCAGAATACCACCAGTCATCTCTTTCATGATGCGCAAGATATTCCAAGGCTACGGATTTACTATAAAATGCATTTCGACCAGACGCACCTTCATAAGACTGATCCAACAAATTCGGAAACATTTTTTGAATCATTTTAATCAGATAAGAGCTGGACAATGCTCCTCCGTCCGAGTCACTCGTTGCATAGCTTAAGTACAAAAATTCAGAAGGCTTAGTAAGATTGCGATAAAGATAATAGCGCTGAATAAATGCTTTCTCTTTCAAGCCAGGCGCAAGTTCCATGCCTGAGTCTAAAAGATTCTGTCTTTCATACTCAGAAATAATTCCACTTGCATTCTCACTCTTTGGAATGATTCCATCATTGATTCCAACAAAGAATAATATTTTCTTACCATTTAATCTTGTTCTCTCAATATCCCCAAGTGTGATTGTGTCATAGCCCGGAGGTGTCACGCCAAGCTTAATCGCACTGATTCCTGCATCAAACAGTTCAATAAAGGAATCCATATCGAAGGTTTCATCTCCGAGCAGCTCATCATATTTTTCAAAAAGATTCATAACTTTTTCGTAAATTTGAGCGTAACCGCTGGATTTCTCCTGCATACCGAGATTTAAATATTCTTCTGATTGTTCATGCAGTTTTTCTGCCATGGAAAGACTCTTTAAAACCGCGTATATAGCCACAATTGCATCGTGATTCGTGGACGTTTTATTTTCTTTTACCAAAAGCAATGGCTGAAGTAATTCTAAAAGGGACAGACGCAACTCATCCATTTTAATCAAATCGAAATCCTTACTCTTACCTTTTCTTCCAAGCCAGGACTTCTTCCATTGGCTGACATGTGAGATTCCTGTCGCAATGAGATAATTGTCTAGCTCATCAATTTCCTCATCTCTATAAGAAAGATAGCCGCTGCGCAAAAACTGCATCAATTCGTCGTAATTGAAGTCGTACGCCACAAAACGAAGCATAGAACGAATGCAGTCCACAAACGTAGAGTAAGTAATATTTGAAGACTCATCCACAAATAAGGGCAACGCATATTTTTCGAAAATTTCAGAAGCATATACACTATAATTTTCCAAAGCTCCAGTCACAATTGCAAAATCATAGTAACGATAATGATTGCTCTCATCTCTCACCAGGCGACTGATTTCTTCTGCAACAAAAGTAAGCTCCTCCTTTGGAGTTTTCGCATGATAGAGCTTGATTTCGTCAACTGGTTCATTATATTTTGAATAATATGGACGGAAGAGATTTTCCTCCAAATGCGCAAGCGCCTTCCTTCCAGCGAATCTTCTCTCGCTTGGAGAAGGCATAACCATCTGCTGCTTTACCACGACATTTGTTTCGTAAGCAATCCTTGTCATCTTATCGATGGTCACCTTCGTCATATTGAATAGGTCATCCATTCCCTTTGTCGGATTCGATGCCTCCTTTGCCTCAATTGACAAAGGAATATACATCATTTCAACAATTGGAAGAATTTCTCTTAACAGGTCATACTGAATCGGTGTAAAACCAGTAAACTCATCCAGCACCAACACAGCACCTTTTAGCAGTTCTGATTCCTTTACATGCTGCGAAAGAATCGTTAATATCTGCTCGGAAAGGACATACTGGCCCTTTATTTTTTTCATAAACTCTTCATATAAAAGAGAGATATCATTTGCCTTTAAAAGAAAGCTTTTGGAAAGCCCTTTGCCTGCAGAAAGCTCCTTTAGCATATCTGGGGTAACATTGTACTGATATAGCTCAGAAATAAACGACTTAAGCTGTTCAACATATCCCATACGGCTCATGTTATGGCGCAGCACCTGTAAATTGTCGTTCTGCTCCTTTGCAACGCGTCGAAGCAAAAGGTTTTTTCCCGTCTCCTCCAAAAGATTTAACTCGCTCATTCCAAGATCATCAAACACACGATATGCGAGTCTTTTAAAGCTTAAGACATCAACATTCATAATCCCCTGATTTGGAGAGAGTTCCACTAATTTTTGCTGCGTGGAAAGGGTAAACTGCTCAGGAACAATGACCAGATAATTCTTCTTTGGATGAAGATTCGCCTGCTCTGTCACAAGTTTATATAAATATTCACTTTTTCCGCTTCCGGAACTGCCTAAAACAAATTGAACTGCCATGAATTCTCCTAAGCTTTTTTATTTTATCTTACCAAAATTGACTATATCCCCGCAATAAAAACTGAGGCATGAAAAGTCTTGACAAATTGAATTTTTTCTACGAAAATACACAAGGCACATTTTCGTTAATATGCCATAACAAAAGTAATGTTCTTATTTCAAAGAACAGGTTTAATTTAAAATTTCAAAAGGATAATACTATGAAAAATTGTTTTGTTGCACAGTCAGGTGGACCAACCGCTGCCATCAATTCCTCTCTTGCTGGCGTAATAAACGCTGTAAAAAAGAGCAAGGAGTATGACAACATCTACGGCTTATTAAATGGAATCACAGGCTTATTTAACAATCGTTACATCAACCTGTCAGAGCAGTTTTCTACGGAAGCTTCTATTGCTCAGCTAAAAACAACTCCAGCTATGTATTTGGGCTCCTGCCGTTTCCAGCTTCCAACAGAGGAGCAGGATCCTTCCACCTATAAAGAAATTTTTGATTTCTTTGAAAAGCATGAGGTTGCAGCCTTCTTTTATATTGGCGGAAATGATTCCATGGATACAGCGATGAAGCTGGCTGCCTATGCCAAGAAAATTAATTCGGATGTACGCATCATTGGTGTTCCAAAGACCATTGACAATGATCTTGTTCTCATTGACCACACCCCTGGATTTGGTTCCGCAGCAAAATATGTCGCTGCAAGTATGCTTGAAATGGCTTATGATACCGCAATCTATAAGCTTGACAGCGTCACCATCGTTGAAGTCATGGGACGCGATGCCGGATGGCTTACTGCTTCTGCCGCTCTTGCGCGCACTGAATTTTCAGATGCACCTCATCTTATTTATCTTCCAGAGGTGCCATTTAGCACAGAGCAGTTTATCTCGGATGTAAAGGAAAAGGTTGCAAAATATCACAATGTACTTGTTGCCGTTTCTGAAGGAATTCGCGATAAGGACGGTAAATATATCAGCGCAACCGAAGCAGCGGTTGATAAATTTGGTCATGCGCAGCTTTCTGGAGCTGGAAAAACCCTTGAGCGTCTTGTTTCCCGCGAATTAGGAATCAAATGCCGTTCTGTAGAAATCAATATTCTTCAGCGATGTGGCGGACATTTTGCCAGCCGTGTTGATATCGAAGAATCCTTCCGCCTTGGAAGCTATGCTGTTAAATACGCAGAAGCCGGAATCAGCGGAGAAATGTCTTCTCTCACAAGAAATGAAACTGACGAATATGCAGTTACCTACTGCCATGCAAGCTTAAATGAAATTGCAAACAAGGTAAAAGCAGTTCCTCGTTCATTCATAAACGAGGCTGGCAACGATGTCACAGAGGAAGCAATCGAATACTTACTCCCATTAATCCAGGGAGAATACGACACCTTCTTTGTCAACGGATTGCCAAGCTACACTCCGATTTACAGAGGATAAAACCCATACCTATATAAAATGAACATGCATGTCAGCCAGTGTATACGCACTGGCTGATTTTATTTTAAAAAGAACGATTAGTCCTCAAACATTTCTCTGTAGTCCTGCTCATCGGAAAACAACATATACTCGCCATCGATAAATCCCATATATCCGTTTGATGTGTAATATCCTTTCATAGAATGCTCCTTTCAAATACGAAATCTTTGTTTCTCTGTTTTCTATGATGAGATAATACTCCGTTTGATGGTCTAAAAAGCGGACAGCAAAACACCCCGAAGCATCTTTAATTGCTTTTTTAAACGCTTGTTTTTGCTTGCAACTACGATTGCAAACTAGCAACTGCTTTTGCAAAGGCTTATATTTAAGGTGCCTTTGTTTGATCAGGAAGGAGCTTTTTATGGCTAAACAATT
>JAZUGV010000071.1:0-29933 GCA_045641385.1 Agathobacter sp.
ATTTGATTTTTGCTAGATAAATCGTTTGATTGGAGTTAATCGAAGAATCATTACGTATTCTCGGATTAAGGAAGTGGATGTCCTGCGGAAAGATATAACTGATACCACTCATCTCTTGCAAGACAAATTTCTGAAGCATCAGCTATTTCCTTCAAATGAGCCTCATTTGCGGTTCCAGCAATAATCTGCATTTTTGCAGGATGTCTTAAAATCCAGCTTGCTGCAATCGTAGATTTACTTGTGTTATATTTTTCGGCAAGGTTACTCATCACCTGATTTAATTCAGGAAATTCTTCACTATCAATAAAGCATCCTCTCCAGTTTGCCATCTGGAATGGAGACCAGGCCTGAATTGTAATATCATTTAATCTGCAATAATCAAGCACACTTCCATCTCGATCAATTGCACCATCAGAAGTCATATTCACTTCCATCCCATTTGCAATCATATTTGATACAGGAATAGAAAACTGCATCTGATTTACATGAATTGGCTGCTTTACATATTTCTTTAATAAAGCAATCTGTGAAGGTTTATGGTTTGAGACACCAAAATTACGAACCTTTCCACTTTTTTCTAATTCATCAAAAGCAGCTGCAACCTCTTCCGGCTCTACTAATGCATCTGGTCTGTGCAACAAAAGAACATCAAGATAATCGGTCTTTAATCTCTTTAAAATACCATCAACGGAAGCAATGATATATTCCTTTGACTGATCATAATATCCTGTACCTCCTGGAACCTTACGGATTCCACACTTTGACTGAATAATCATATTTTCACGTTTTATAGATGTATCGTCGCAAAGTGCCTGTCCAAAGACTTCCTCACTTCTTCCACCACCATAAATATCTGCATGATCAAAGAAATTGATTCCCATATCCATCGCGCTGTGAACAAAAGAATTCATCTCCTCAGGTGTTTTTCCTGCAAGTCGCATGCATCCAACTGCAACCGAAGAAACATCAAGATTACTAGTACCAAGTTTTATTAAATTCATGAAAATAACCTCCAACATTCATTGTTGATTTCATTATATCGACAATAAATTTTATTGAAAAGAATTAATGCAAAAAAATCAACTTTACAAGTAAAATTTCACATTATGGACACAAATAATCCATTAAACTCTCTTCAGTTTCAGCGCTTTTCTGTGTGGCGTCTTATGATATTTCACAGCTGGATATCCGATTACTAATGTAGTAACGGCCTTTGGCTTTTTCTTGACTCCCATAATCTTGCGAATTTTAGAATTTAATTTCACACAAGTCGTAAAAAATCCACTAAATAACACACCAAGACCATTTGCCTCAGCCATAAACGCCATATTTTCAGCTGCAAGCGAAGCACTTACCGCATCATTTCCAAATATCACAATTACAAGAGGTGCCTTCTTAAAGAAGAAATCAGGACCAATCTTCATGGATGCCAGCTGCGGAATAAATTTCTTTCCAAGGTTTAGAACCTTGCTAAACATTTTTACTGCAACTGCTTCGCAGTCCTTTTTCTTTTCATCTAACAGTACGTAACTTGTTCCCTGCGAATTTGTTCCAGTAGGAGCCATACGTCCCGCCTCAAAAATCATATCGATCACTTCCTGTGGAACCTTTTCCTCTGTAAACTGGCGAATCGTTCTACGGGTTTTGATTGCAGCCATAAGCTGATTTGGATTCAGTCGAACCTGCTCATCAAACTCTGTTACTTCATCTTCAAATCCTGTGATTGACACAGCATTCTGCGGGCAAATCGCCTCACAATGTCCACATAATATGCAACTGCTTCCGTTTGCTTTTGCTTTGCCATTCACAATTTCAATATCAAAACCAACGCAATCCTTTTTACAAAGACCACAGCCTACACATTTTTCCTGATCAATTACCACCTGATGCTTTATTTCTTTTTCTTTACTCATCTTATTCTCCTATCTTTATACTCTTATATTAAATTAATATATTTACAAAATTACTTTCTTTTTTGAAGCTTATCACTAATCTTGGTCATGCGATCACCGTGAATTTTTTCTTCTTTTTGGACATCACGAACCGATTCATAATGTTTCGCCAAAAACTCATATCCATTTTCAGCTGCATATTCCTGTTTCGCAATGATGCGATACAATTTAGGCGCTCCAATAATCTTCCCAAGAAATGGAACAAGACGTGCTTTTGTTTTCTTTGGCTTTAATTCAATCCCTGACAACTTATGGAATACACTTCCATGTCCACCTTCATCAGAAGCTGTCTGTAACAACAATTCTTTAATCTCAGCATCCTCGCATCTGCGTGCAAGCTGCTGATACATTAACACAGCATCGATTTCTCCCTGCTGAGATTGCAGGATATCAATAAAAGCCTCATCCGTTGCGACAAGTGCATTTCTCTGATATTTTATGTGATTTAATCGGTATAAACAAACACTCAGTCCAAATGTAATCAAAATAATAAGTGGAAGTACTATAAATCCGCTTTTTAATCCAAAGATGAAAAATCCATAAAAATCATAGCCTGGATTCACGATTCCGTTTTCTGAATGAACAGCCGCATTTGATACATAAAATATAGCATAAAGACATAATGGAAGAAGTCCCCACAAAGTATCTTTAAACTTTAATTTCGTGCTTTTTTCAAACATAGTAAATGCAAGAATGCTTGCAAGCGGATTAATTAAATGCAGGAAAAAATTACTATTGTTAAAGCAAACAAACCATCCATTCTCGAATGTTGGTGCCAAATAAAATACTGTAACAATCATAGTAAGTGTAACACCGACCGTTCCCATTAATGCCAATACAGTATAACCTTTATGAAGCTCTTTCACCTTTTCCGAAAGAACTCGTTTTTGCTGAATCGCAACAATCAGACTAATGATTCCCATTAATATATTCGAATCAATTGTAAAAAACTTAAACATTGCCATACGTTCTGCTGTCAAAGCATCTCCAGTTCCCGGTAAACGAAGGCCACTAAACATCCATAATACTGAAAATAATTCTAATAAAAAGATACAAATATTCATCTTGTATGCTCTTTTTAAATTTTTCATTTTACATACCTCTACTATATTTCTTTCGTGTAGTTGCTCGCTATTGAATTGTACGCAAGTTTTTAGAATTTGTCAATGAAATTGAAATAAAAAACACCTGCTAAATCCAACTAAGATTTAGCAGGTGCTATAAAAAATTGCATTTCGTCTCGGCTACGACCGACATCTGATCGCAGATACCACCAATCTGTCATTTCCATAGCAGGTTGACAATGTTATCAAATGGTCGCTCATATTCACATCAGTAGATGTAGATAACTTATTATCCTTTAATATCGTGTCTTCGACAAATGACATAAACTCCTGACCACCATAATGATAGACTGTATATATATCATCGTCATCTTCGACTATTTTACACGAGATAATTTCGTATCTGTATTTTCCCTGTTCCGTAATAATTTGAAAATACTCGTGATCTGCCAAATAATCTTTTTCTGACAGATAGTATTTTAATTTACCAAACATGGACAGATTTTTCATATTATGACCATAAATAATCGTATGTACATCATCAAAATTACAATTATTTAGTCCCTCCATGAAAATAGAGCCAGCTTTTAGATTTTCTCCTGTATATGCTTTTTTCAGATAAGTGTCATCGTCCTCAGAATACAGAATTGGATAACTGATATCTACATTTTCAAAATAGAGCCAGCCAACAATATCTTCATTCTCTTCCCGAAGGTTGATAAGATCAACATCTACAAGATTTTTCCAATCAATTTCACGCTCATCTTCATCTTCGTTTCCATTTAAATCTTCCTGTTCGTTTACCGTAACGTATTCCGAAGAAGTTTTTTCATATAAACGATTTGCTTTCCTATAATCAACAAGATGTGATATAACCATATATCCAGCAGATAAGAGGACAACTCCACCTAATGCATACAGTCCATACCTTATATTACTTGTGATTTTTCCTCCGAAAAATGCAAAACCAATAATTACTACAGCTAAGATTATTAATAGAATCCAAAGAACAAAATGACTGTCATCACCTGTTTTTGGCGATGGTCGTCCAATACTTTCGCCATTCGCATTTTTATCACCGGAAGCAGAACCAGGGCCTTTTCCAGGAGTCACTGTACCACCTGATGGATCCTTTGTTGGCTTCATCGTGAAGTATGTGTACATAACTACACCTTCAGAAGCATCTATCTTATCATAATCTGTATAGCTATATGTACTATCCTCCGCATGTACAACAATCTTATAGAAAAAGACATCTTCGGTGGATGCTGCTCTTCCCTTACGCTGTGGCGTAAAAGTCACATCTGCATAGTTCGCATGATCCTGAGTACGATTGATATGGGAATCACGATGCGTATTAAGATTAATTGTCACATAACCGCCATTGCCATATGCAATAGCAATTCCATCCTGACTGGCCTCTCCATCGTCATCGTCTGAATCACCATCAGAATCAACTAACCTACTAGCGCCACCATCTGAATCATTCGCAAGAGCCATTAAACCAAATCTGGATTCATAGGTATCTATAAATTCTAATGATGATACATCTACCGCGTCTGGATCAGAACCTTCCGCATAAGCAATTCCAACAAGATCAGCACAAGTACCCATATGAGGATCCTCTGCAGATTTATACAACGGCACACGATAGATATCATTATCTAGAATTCCACCTTCTCTTGTATCATTGCTCTTATAGGTAACTTTATTCTCATTTTGAGCATCTTCATGTATCAGTTCCCAAGACAGCTGAGATCCATTTGCCAAAGCAGTCTGTAGATTTACATCTCCGCCATCCGGGTCATAATCAATCACGCCATCCGAAACAACATTATATACATGAATCGTCATATACCAACTATAAACTGTATATAATAATGGATAGTCTTCCACCGCAACTCCGCCACTGGTTACCAGCTTACCTGCGCTATTTACAGTAACACTGACAGGTTCATTTACATTTGCACCAGAAGCATTCACTACATACTTCACTTTATAGGTACGTGTTCCTGTACCTGTTTTATAATTGCCATGTTCCGTTGCAGTAAACAATGCTGATTTTACATTATCCGCTTTAATTCGAAAGGCATTTGTTGCATTACCTTCTTTATTTTCTACATCTGCAGCATCCAAAGATGATACTGATAAGCCTTTAATACGGTATTCTCCAGATCCTTCAACAATTTCATCACCATCTTTTTTCAACGGAATTGCATGGCTATTTAACTGATGGATTCCACCTTCATGATTAACATAGGTCATACCAATCATATCAGGAAGTTCAGTCTCATGGTCCAACCAAACATAATAGGTTCTGTCGTCATACACCTGGTTATTATTAAGGGTAATAATATTTGTACCACCCACACCTGGAGAAGCCGGAGCAACATAAGACAATTTATATGTTACGTTATACTGTCTGGCATTATTTTCTACAGATTCAAGTTTCTCCTTATCTGTGATGGAGTTTGAATGAATCAGATGATCTGCAACTGCTTTCCCATCATTTTCATTAAAATACTGAATTAATATGCGCTTCTCAATGGAATCTGAAGGATTTTCACGATAACTGATTTTATCAGGGTAATCACCCAGATTCTCTTTAAATCCATAAATTCCCTGCGTATATACTCCATCTCCACCAGCAGAAGGAACTTTATCCGATGGAACTTCACTGAAAATAGGCATTGTGCCGCCAATCAATACCATTCGTGGCTCACCCTTATCATTATAAATGACATCGCCATTTGCTTTTTTCTTGGTGTAATATTCCAAAACATAATACTGTAATCTGTTATCAAGGTTCTTCCAGGTATATGTCCAGCCATTTGCTTCATTTATTACCTGTGTATCAATCAACGCCCCTCTGCGTCGGCTAAGTGCAAGGTCCTCGTTTTCTTCCTTTACTGCAGAATCATTCCAAACCCATAATTCTACAGTAAGTCCATCAGAAATATGATGTGTAGTCCCCTCCCACTCTTTTTTCACAGTATAGTCCCACTGGTTTTTCAAAGGAACTGCAGAACTATAACCTATTTTTTTAAAGGTTTCCATTCGAATTCCATTTTCAGTAGGTTTTAAAGAAGCGTCTGCACTATCTTTATAAAAAGTAACCGCTTGAATGTTCGTTGAATTATTGTTATCAAATACTGTCTCGATTTTATTCACATCAAGCTTATTCGCCGCACGACTATAGATATAGCCATATATTTTGGAAGATGCTATCTGTGTATCCTGAGGCACTTCCATCTTACAACCATCTGGTCCATAGTCAGCAGTAATCGTGTTGCCATGAAATGGTGTCGTATTATCAAGGGTGCTAATCAGGTTTGCCTTAACCCAGTCAGAGGTGGTACATGTATATCGTAAAACCTCAGTTTGTGTATCATTGAGAAGTACCTGCACATAATACTTGGTATCTACTGCAGGATCATAAGGTACACCTGTAAATCTATATACACCATTGGAATCTGTTACAGTTTCATAGTAAACTGTTGTCTTCTTATGATAAATAGTGCCATCAGTGTTATATATAAAATGACCTGATTCATCAAATTGTGGCAAATTACCCTCATATGATAATGGCGCTCCTGTACTATCTATGAGTCGAACTTTCACATTAGGAATTGGATAGTCATTCGAAGCTGCCCCTGTGGTATACACAGAATCCTTATCTCCATCATAGAAAATCTGACCAGTAACTTTTCCTTTATTAGAACCATCTAACATGGCAAAACTAATGGTGTCATGCGAAATTCCCTGAGAATAATATGTCCATGCATCAATTCCAGCCTGATTACCACCACCATTGGATCCACCACAGCTGAATTTCATGGTAGTCACACTGGAATCCACAGGTTCAAAATGAAAGGTATCTTTTTCAACGCCAAATTCAGCATCAATAATCGCTTTCATTGTTGCATTTTCAGGCTTACTTAAATCTGCATAAGATAAACCAAACAATTTTTGTGATAAATATTCTTTATCATCTTTTACTAATGTAGATATATTGGCTGTGTAATTTTTAAAATAATTCCAGCCACCAACGGAACTTGAAACATTAAAAGACTTTGTTCCATCAGAAAGAACATTATAGGAACCAGATGTTTTCTTTGGATAATTGCCTTCAATGGTGCCATAAGCTAATGGATTATTATTATAATACAGGTTATGCTTAGAGGCATTATAAGCTTCAAGGCTTTCTCCTGTTTCAACTGCAATTCCATTTTCATCAAGCACTTCATTGCTCGCCCTCGTAAGTCTCTCGATTTTTAAGCCATCATACAGACCTTCCATATCGATTACTGGGAAATGAAGTTCTCCTCTTTTGACCTCAGAAGCAATCACAACATTATTATTGCCGTAAATTCCAGCAGGAATAAGGTTTCCATCTGTGTCTTTACCATCCCAGTAAAAACTATTTGCACCAGGGTGAGCAAACGCGGTAATTTCAACAATACCACTTCCTTCATATTCTGCTGTAGAAATTCCAGAATCAAAAATAGCCTTACGAAGATCTAAGCTAATCGAAATTGTCGCTTCCCCTGTGGAATTAAATGTAAAAAGTCCACCATGACCAACAAGAGCAACATTTTCAGTTTCAGAGATTCCGGTAAATTTCAAATCTGTAAGCGTTACAGAAGGATCTGGAACCGTTTTAAACGGTAAATCTGAGCTCGGAGCATTAAAAAATATCTTGTAGGTTTCTTCTGTATCTGTATCTGGCTCGTTTGGCTTATGAAACGTAATATTTTCGTTTGCCATATTATCAAGGTCATTATTAGAATCATAAAATGAATGATAAACAGGCATCTTAAGCTCATGACCCGCACCATCTGAAACGGTCGTCATAAATCCAGTATTATTAGCAAAAAAGATAAATCCAAAAGGAACGGCTTTTTGAAAATCAACCTTATAAACATATCCATCATGACTTAAGACATGAACATTAAGGTCTGATATCTTATCGTCTGCACCACCTGTTGTAAGAGCAAGGTAATTGGCCCATGCTCGTCCAGACTTAACCTCCCATACAGTTGGATTTATATCATTCTTACCAAGTACAGTCACATCCCAGGCTGCAACCGCAATTTCCTTCTGATCCCAATCAGTCTGCGAAGCTTTTACAGGTTTAACCGTTTGTCCGTCATTCTTTCCCTTTTTTGAATGAAATTCAAAGGTATAGATTCCATCTACCGGCGCAGTATAGGTTAATGGGACATAATAATCAGAAGTCTCCTGTCCAGCAGCAGCACTTTCTTCTGAATGGTTTACCATTGGACCGTTTTTCTCCTGCGTTGGATTTGCAATATATCCATGACCAAATTTTCTATAGGTACCACCCGGATCTGTTTGACCTGGTGCAATCACATCAAACCATTCCTTTATATAGTTACCATCTGAGTCAAGCACTGGTGTAGTGATTACAATGTCTTTTCCAGTTTCAGCATTTTGTAAAACATTGTTTTCATCGATATAGCTGTCGCTGACACTGCTACCAAAAAGGATGACTTCATCCGCCTTTGCATATACCTGAATAGAGGTACGGCGTTCAATACCCGCAGTTGTAAACTTTTTACCGCTTGCAGCAGAAACATAATATTCTGTATAAAAACGATAATCACCAGCCACAGAATTTAGCTGATAACTTCCAGAACCATGAGCCTGTGCTCCACCTGCATCTGGTTCTGTAGAAGGGTCATATGCTGCTGGCTCAAATTGAATAGCACCTTCAACGTGAGCCGCTGGTATATAAAGCGCAAGCATGCTAAAGCATAATATTGAAATAACAAACCTTTTTATAAAAGTATTCATTTCTGTTCCCCCTGATACGCCAAAGAAAAACAAAATATAGTAAATTATATGGCTTATCAGATTAATTATACCACTATATATCCATAATGGTGTTATTAAAAATTACTAAAATTCATAGGAATTAATAAAGAAAAACCACTAAGTAGTATTAATACTACTTAGTGGTTTACTTACGCTTAATATAAAAGACGATTGTCTATTACTTGTTGTTGATTACAGCCTGAGCAGCAGCAAGTCTAGCGATTGGCACACGGAATGGTGAGCATGATACATAATCAAGACCAATCTTGTGGCAGAACTCTACAGATGAAGGATCTCCACCGTGCTCTCCACAGATACCAATGTGAAGCTTAGGATTTACTGGCTTACCAAGCTTAATAGCGGTTTCCATTAACTTACCAACACCAGTCTGATCTAACTTAGCGAATGGATCGTTCTCGAAGATCTTGGTGTCATAGTATGCGTTAAGGAACTTACCAGCATCATCACGAGAGAATCCGAAGGTCATCTGAGTAAGGTCGTTTGTACCGAAGCAGAAGAAATCAGCTTCCTTAGCAATCTCATCAGCAGTAAGAGCTGCACGTGGGATTTCGATCATGGTACCAACTTCGTACTCAAGGTTTACACCTGCAGCAGCGATTTCTGCATCAGCAGTAGCTACTACAACATCCTTAACATACTTAAGCTCTTTGATTTCACATACAAGTGGAATCATGATTTCTGGCTTAACGTTCCAATCTGCATGAGCCTTCTGAACTTCGATTGCTGCACGGATAACAGCCTTAGTCTGCATCTTAGCAATTGAAGGATAGGTTACAGCAAGACGGCATCCTCTGTGTCCCATCATTGGGTTGAACTCATGGAGTGAGTCACAGATAGCCTTAACTTCTTCTACAGTCTTATTCTTAGCCTTAGCAAGCTTCTCGATATCAGCAGCTTCGGTAGGAACAAACTCATGAAGAGGTGGATCTAAGAAACGAATAGTAACTGGGCATCCCTCAAGAGCTTCATAAAGAGCCTTGAAGTCTCCCTGCTGATAAGGAAGAATCTTATCAAGAGCTACTTCTCTTTCTTCTTCAGTATCAGAGCAGATCATCTCGCGGAAAGCAGCAATTCTTTCTGGCTCGAAGAACATATGCTCTGTACGGCAAAGTCCAATACCTTCTGCACCAAGCTCACGAGCCTTCTTAGCGTCTGCTGGAGTATCAGCATTGGTACGAACCTTAAGAGTTCTGATTTCATCAGCCCAAGCCATAACACGGCCGAACTCACCAGCGATCTGAGCATCTACAGTTGGGATAAGACCAGCATAGATGTTACCAGTTGTTCCATCGATAGAAATCTCTGATCCCTCAGTGAAGGTCTGTCCAGCTAAGGTGAACTTCTTGTTTTCTTCATCCATATTGATGTCGCCACAACCAGATACACAGCAGGTACCCATACCACGAGCTACTACAGCAGCGTGTGAGGTCATACCACCACGAACGGTTAAGATACCCTGAGCAGCCTTCATACCAGTAATATCTTCAGGAGAAGTCTCAAGACGAACAAGAACAACCTTCTCGCCACGAGCAGCCCAAGCTTCTGCGTCATCAGCAGTAAATACTACCTTACCACAAGCAGCACCAGGAGAAGCGCCTAAGCCCTTTCCAAGTGGAGTAGCAGCCTTAAGAGCTGCAGCGTCAAACTGTGGATGTAATAAGGTATCTAAGTTACGAGGATCGATCATTGCAACTGCCTCTTCAGGAGTCTTATGTCCTTCATCAACAAGGTCGCAAGCAATCTTTAATGCAGCAGGAGCGGTTCTCTTTCCGTTACGGCACTGAAGCATGTATAACTTCTTGTTCTCAACGGTGAACTCCATATCCTGCATATCATGATAATGGTTCTCAAGGATATCACAAACCTTGATGAACTCAGCATATGCTTCTGGGAATTCCTTTTCCATCTGAGCGATTGGCATTGGAGTACGAACACCAGCTACTACGTCCTCACCCTGTGCGTTGATAAGGAACTCACCCATAAGCTTGTTCTCACCAGTTGCAGGATCACGAGTAAATGCTACACCAGTACCAGACTCATCATTTAAGTTACCGAATACCATTGGCATTACGTTAACAGCAGTTCCCCATGAATAAGGAATATCATTGTCACGACGATAAACGTTTGCACGTGGGTTATCCCATGACTTAAATACAGCTTCGATAGCAAGCTTTAACTGCTCAACAGGATCTGAAGGGAAGTCCTCACCTAACTGCTTCTTGTACTCAGCCTTGAACTGTCCAGCTAACTCCTTAAGGTCATCAGCGGTAAGCTCAACGTCAAACTTAACACCCTTCTTCTCTTTCATCTCGTCGATCAGCTGCTCGAAGTACTTCTTACCAACTTCCATTACTACGTCAGAGAACATCTGAATGAAACGACGATATGAATCATATACGAAACGAGCAAACTTAGGATCTGGGTTTCCAGCGATCATAGCTGCTACTACTTCATCGTTAAGACCAAGGTTAAGAATGGTATCCATCATACCAGGCATAGATGCACGAGCACCAGAACGAACAGAAACTAAAAGAGGATTCTTAAGGTCTCCAAACTTCTTTCCGTTTACTTCTTCCATCCACTTAACGCCTTCCATAGCCTGAGCCATGATTTCGTCATTAATTTTGCGTCCATCTTCATAATACTGAGTACAAGCCTCAGTGGTGATGGTAAATCCCTGTGGTACAGGAAGTCCGATTTCGGTCATCTCTGCAAGGTTTGCACCCTTTCCACCAAGAAGATTACGCATGGTCATGTTACCTTCTTTGAAGGTATATACCCACTTGTTTGCCATTTGACAATTCCTCCTAAAATAAAATTTTGTTTGGTTATAAACAATCCTTGTTTATTTTATCACAAAGTTTAGAAATAACAAGATACTATGGTTCTAATTTTGATAAATATTTCTCAAAAAGAAAAACCGCTATTCCCCAATGGAATAGCGGTTTATTTTACCATTCAAACTTAGCTTCGAAGTATGCCTTTAAATCTTCAATCTTAACTCGTTCCTGTTCCATGGTATCACGATCACGAACAGTAACACAGCCATCTGTCTCTGAATCAAAGTCATAGGTAACACAGTATGGAGTACCGATTTCATCCTGACGACGATATCTCTTTCCGATATTTCCTCTGTCATCAAACTCACAGTTATAATACTTAGAAAGTTCTGTAAAGATTTTCTCAGCACCCTCATTTAACTTCTTAGAAAGAGGAAGCACACCAACCTTAACAGGTCCAAGTGCTGGATGGAAATGCATTACAGTACGAACATCAGGTCTGTCCTCAGTTCCGATATCTTCTTCATCATATGCTGCGCAAAGGAATGCAAGAACCACACGATCTGCTCCAAGAGAAGGCTCAATAACATATGGTAAGTACTTTTCATTTAACTCATCGTCAAAGTACATCATATCCTGTCCAGATACATTCTGATGCTGAGTTAAATCGTAATCGGTACGGGATGCAATTCCCCAGAGCTCACCCCATCCAAATGGGAATAAAAATTCAATATCGGTTGTTCCGGTTGAGTAGAATGATAATTCTTCAGCATCATGATCACGAAGTCTCATCTCCTCTTCCTTGATGCCTAACGACATTAACCAGTCACGGCAGAAGCCTCTCCAATACTGGAACCACTCATCCTGTGAACCTGGCTTGCAGAAGAATTCAAGCTCCATCTGCTCAAACTCTCTTGTACGGAAGGTAAAGTTACCAGGAGTAATCTCATTTCTAAATGACTTTCCAATCTGTCCAATTCCAAAAGGAACCTTCTTACGAGAGGTACGCTGTACATTTTTGAAGTTAACAAAGATACCCTGCGCTGTCTCTGGACGAAGGTAAACGGTATTCTTAGCATCCTCAGTAACACCCTGGAAGGTCTTAAACATAAGGTTGAACTCACGAATATCAGTAAAGTTGTGCTTGCCACAAGATGGACATGGAATCTTATGGTCCTCAATAAATGCTACCATTTCTTCCTTTGACCAGCCATCAACAGAGCTCTCTAAGGTAATATTGTTCTCAGCTGCAAAATCTTCGATGATTTTGTCTGCACGGAATCGCTCATGACATTCCTTGCAATCCATAAGTGGATCTGAGAAGCTTCCTAAATGTCCTGATGCAATCCAGGTCTGTGGATTCATGAGAATCGCGCAGTCAACACCAACATTATATGGATTTTCCTGAATGAACTTTTTCCACCATGCTTTTTTTACATTGTTCTTAAGCTCAACACCAAGGTTTCCGTAATCCCAGGTATTTGCAAGTCCGCCATAGATTTCAGAACCTGGATATACAAAACCACGTGCCTTTGCTACCGCAACAATCTTTTCCATTGTTTTTTCCATAAAATATATTCCTCACATTTCAAATTATTGATTATTTAAATAACACAATCATTGTGCCAATCTTTGTAATATCTGTCGGTTCATCCTCAAAGACAAAATTTGGATAATTATCTTCATCTCCTGTGAACATTTCATCTTCGTCGACAGAACCATTGCTGGCAGAATCTGTGTTTTCTTCTGTTGTCGTTTCTGGCTCGGTGGCATCGGCTAATTCAACACCATCGAGCTTATTCCCTAAGCCAAAGTTAACCGTCGCTTTGTTTAACACCTCAACATTGCCGACGGATACATAGGTAAGATTGCCCCATACTCTAACTCGATATGGTGCGTCCGAATCAACACCAGATAAGGCAACAACTGTATAATCCTTTGAAGATACAAAGTTATTCTCCTTTACAAGAGATGCCTTTTTGCCATCAAGCTTCGCAAAAGCGCCTTCAAAGGAATACCCGTTGGCAATTGCGTCGTCAATCGATCCGACAAAAAGCTGATAACCAGTAAACTGATTGAAATCTTCAACGGATTTAAACTTCACAACGGTAGTGAAGGTTCCCTTCTTCTCCTTTACCGCAAGCTTTTTAACCTTCTTTTTGCCAACACTGTCATTGTAATCTTTAATTGCGTCCTCGACAGCATCCTCAAGTTCATTCACCTGGTACTTATCGGAATCGAGCTTATGTACATCGGTCCATACAACCGAACCGTTCTTATTTACATAAATCGTACTCTCTTTTGCATTGTATTTGTTTTTATTGTAATTTACCAAAACAACAATAAATACAATTACGACAAGGAAAAAAAGAAAAAGCGCAAGTGGTTTATTATTCTTCTTCTTTTTCTTTCTGCGTCTTTTTGTATTTGCCATAAATAACTCCTAATCGACAAAATTGTAATTTATTACTAAATTCTAATTCAAGTTATTATACACATTTAACCAAAGTATTTCAATACAACACTATCGATGAAATATAGTAAATCTGTCATATTTTATGCTAAATTTTCCATAACCTCAAGAGATTTAAAATTGTGATGTACGGTTCTATGATAATGCATGTTTATAATTTGAATCAGTTCCTCTAATACCTCCTCTGTTACCTTAAAGGTATATAGTTTTTCGATGGAACTCGATGCAATATACTGAAGCGTATATCTGGTAGAATCCGAAATTGCTATTCCGGATAATTTTTTAGTACAGTCATCACAGATTAAGCTTCCTCTGTCAGGTAAAAAAGAAATTAAAGGTTTTTCTTTATTGCATTTCACACAGCGAAAAACGTTGATTCCCTCTCCTTCAATGGTAAGCGCTTTATCCTCATACACTGCACGAACAAAACGTTTGTCGAAATTCCCTGATGCTAACGCCTTTAACGACTGATATAAAAGCTTTAGCATTTCCTTTTCGTCATTGTTTTCCTGGCAGCAGTACTCTGCAAACTCACAAAAATAAAAGCCCATGTAGGCAGCCATAGGGTCAAGCGTAAGTTCCCTGAAATAATTAGATATACTTGCCTTTTGCAAGGTATATGCATTTTTGCCAGGAAACACTTCAAACTCGCCAAATGCAAAAGGATTTGTACATGCTAACAACGAGCTTTTCGGCCTTCTTGCCCCTCTCGCAAAGGCTGTAATCTTACCGTGCGAAGTGGTTAGAATCGTTATTCGTTTGTCAAAATCACCAACAGGCATGGCTGTCAAAACCATGCCCGTTACTGTTAATGAATCACTCATAAGCTATTTCATATCTCAATCCAAATCAAATTAGTCTTCTTCACGATATCCAAAGTTCTTGATTAAGAAATCGCTGTCTCTCCAGTCCTTCTTAACCTTAACCCATAATTTCAAATTTACCTTTGTATCAAGGAGACGTTCCATTTCAAAGCGGGCATTTGTGCCAATCTTCTTTAACATTGCACCCTGCTTACCAATAATAATACCTTTATGACTGTCTCTTTCACACACAATTGTGGCATCGATATCTATGATTCCATCCTCGCGTTCCTTCATCTGATCAATACCAACAGCGATTCCATGAGGGACCTCATCATTTAAGGCATGAAGTGCTTTTTCGCGAATGATTTCAGCACAGATTGCTCTCTCTGGCTGATCTGTGATGGTATCCTCATCATAGAACATTGGACCATATGGCAAATATTTAAAGATGGTATCAATCACATCGTCCGTATTCTGGCCACGAAGTGCTGAGGTTGGAATAATCTCCTCAAAATCATAGGCTTTGCGGTAGGTATCAATATATTCGAGCACTTTATCCTTCTCAACCGTGTCTACCTTGTTAATGATTAATATAACTGGTGTCTTTGTCTTCTTTAGCTGCTCAATAATATGCTGTTCCCCAGCACCGATAAAGTTTGATGGCTCAACTAACCAAAGAATCACGTCTACCTCATTTAAGGTTTTTTCTGCCACATTTACCATGAATTCGCCAAGCTTATTCTTTGCCTTATGAATTCCAGGTGTATCAAGGAAAATAATCTGTCCCTTTTCCATATCCGTATAAACCGTCTGGATACGATTTCTTGTGGTCTGTGGTTTATTGGAGGTAATTGCAATTTTTTGACCAATCAAACGATTCATCAAGGTAGATTTTCCAACATTAGGTCTGCCAATAATTGTAACAAAACCTGATTTAAATTGATTATTCATAATTCTCCTATTCACATAATTTGTTTATGACATCAAACAATTCTTTTTCATCTTCGATATTCTTTTCATTTCCAACTACGCAGAAATGGCCGTCGCTTAGCACAGCTTCAATCATAGGGGCAAGCGCCTGAATATCCTTTTGTGTTGCATTCAATATTTCTGTTCTTTCCTTCTGCAAAATGTCAAAGGTAATTCCAGTAAAATATGAATTCATGGAACGCTGTCCTTTTGCTTCCGGATTCATAGGAGTATCCATCGCGCCAAAGGTTCCAATGACATAACCTGTCATTTCACGGTCATCCGGCTGAAAATTTCGAAGATACTCTGGAATCTTCTCATAGATCTGATTCGTCTTTGAAAGATTTGGATCTCTGTAGGAAGAAAAATAGCATTCTCCAGTTCTCATAAAACTGCTTCCGCAGCCATAGGCACCACCCTTTACGCGAACGTTATTCCAAAGATAATCATAACTTAAAATCAGGCGAAGCAAACGAAGTGTTCCAACATACTCAAATCCATGTCTGGTAAAATCACCAGCTCTAGAAACATACTGAATCTGCGAAGCATCTGTCAAGCCTTCGTTTTGTGTAAGCAGTAAAATTTCTCCGCCAGCCATCTTTTCTGTTGTCAAAGGAAGCTTTGAAATTTGAGTCTTAAGCTTTGGCAAAGCTTTTTGATACATTTTCTCATTCATGGTAAGGCCAACGATCAGACGATCCTTAGCGATAATATGCGCATGTAAAGCCTTTAAGTCGTCAACCAATTTCTCTGGACTAGAATTTAAAGTCTTTTCTGCTTCACAAATAAACTGGTAATATCCTACACCATGTAAGTCATCTTGAGCTTTGGCATAACATGAGAATTTCGCCATTGCTCGACCTGCTGAGGTGGTATTTCCCATTGATGACAGCTCTGTCTGAAGACGCGACTTCATCTGGAGCACAAGCTCAAGCAAACGCTTTGTATCCTCAAACCTGGTGTGATATAAGATCTCGTCCATAAGAGAAATTGCATGATTGTGATTCTCTTCAAGCACTTTATATCGCATTCCAAATTTTAGATTCATTTTGTTCTTTTCATTAATATCAGGGAAGGAAAGCGCACTGATTGAAATTCCACCTGTATATATATTCGTTGCGTTTGACAACTCAAGATAACTGTAATTTTCAGTATCCATCGAACCCATCACAGTCGTAAGTAGCGAAAGCAAAGGAAGCTTTTCTGGCTCAAGGTCCTCAATGTCAAAATAATAGGATACGTAGTCAATACCATTGGTTTCATAATCATGACGCACATACAAAACATCGTCATTGGTCTCACAAATATTCGAAATTGGCATTGTCTCTTTCTTGAGATCTTCTCGTGTAAGCATAGGAAGACAATTTTTTATAGACTCATCTTCTTTTGCCTCCTGATACTCATGAAGTTCCTTTGTCATGCGAACAATGTCCTTAATTTCATCGTTTGACATTGAACTCTTTAACTGAGCAAGCTGTTCCTTTAATTTTTCTTCCTCGCGAATATTCTTCCCTGGATTTGGAGAAAGAACGACAACAGCTCTATGATTGTTATCCAAAAGCATTTCCTGTAGAAGCTTCTCGAAGAATCCAGTTTCGATGTTTTTCTTGAGGTCTGCATAGATGTCCAGACATTTCATATATTCAAATGGCTGGTTATCGTCATAAAGCCAGCTATCCATAATCTGAATGCCATACATAAGTCCCTTAGGGAATCGGCCAAAATCAGCCTCTCTAAAGCGAAACTCTGAGCTATTAATGGATGCAAGAAGAGAATTTTTATTGATTCCATTCTTTACCTGATCTCTTAATACAGCCTCTATAATCGATACAAACTTCTCTTTATCAGAATCGTTCGCACCTTTTGCAACAATGGAAAAATATCCCTGACGAATTCCGCCTTCATAGGTTGAATATACATCTTCACCAATTCCAGCATCTAAAAGAGCTTTCATAACTGGTGCACCTGGAGCAGTAACAAGCGCATAGTCTAGCACATCCATTGCCATAACATTTGCAACATCCGTTGCTTCGCCCACCATCCAGTTATAGGAAAGATAGGTTTTGTTCTCAGTACTATCATCTGATGAAACAGGATAATCTGATAACACCTCAATCGGTTTATCATATTTTTTCTGAGGCGTTACCTCTGTATGCATCTCAAGCACATCATATTTAGACAGATATTCCTGATCAAGATAACGAAGTCTCTCTTCAATATCAAAGTCGCCATACAAATAAATGTATGAATTTGATGGATGATAGTAGGTGTGATAGAAATCCATGTAAGCCTGATAGGTAAGCTCAGGAATCTTTTCTGGATTACCGCCCGAATCCTGACTATAGGTGTTATCTGGATATAATGCACGCATAATCTGATTCATCAAAATCTCATCTTCTGATGAATATGCACCCTTCATCTCATTATAAACAACACCGTTGATGATGAGCTCGCTCTCCTCATCTTCCATTTCATAATGCCAGCCTTCCTGCTTAAAAATCTTTTCTTCCTTTAAAAGATTTGGTGCAAAAACTGCATCAAGATAAACATCCATCAGATTCTTAAAGTCCTGATCATTATAGCTTGCAATTGGATACATCGTCTTATCAGGATAGGTCATTGCATTTAAAAAGGTGTTTAATGACCCCTTTACGAGATCTACAAATGGATCCTTTAATGGATACTTTTTTGAACCGCACAACACCGTATGCTCTACGATGTGAGGTACACCAGTTTCGTCAGTAGGTGTCGTACGAAACGCAATCGAAAAAACCTTGTTGTCATCTGTATTCGAAATAAGGGCTAACTTTGCGCCACTTTTAATATGCTTTACATAATAGCCAACCGCAGAAATATCCTTTAAATCTTCCGCCTTAATTAACTCATATTCTGTTAATTTATTAAAATCAAACATAAATGCCTCCTAAATATTGCTCTTTGCCTATTTTACTATAAAAATTAGCATAAAAAAAGAGTTTCACTTATACAGAAAAAAAGAGACTATCATACGATAGTCTCTTGGATTCAATCTATGTAGTGCCTATACACGGGATACATTTGCTGCCTGAGGGCCCTTATCTCCGTCTACTACTTCATACTCAACCTTTTCTCCGTCCTTCAATTCCTTGAAGCCTTCCATGTTGAGTGCTGAAAAGTGTACGAATACTTCCTCTCCATTTTCATCGGTGATGAATCCGTAACCCTTTTTGGCATTGAACCACTTAACTGTTCCCTGTTTCATTTTTGTAAAACCTCCTAAAAAAAACCTTAAACTGATACTATAAATCTATCATATTGCATAAACCTTTGCAATCAATTTATAGAAAATTTGTTAATTTTTTGACTGTTTTATAAAAATATCCATCTGTGGGAACGGAATTATGATATTTTCGCGGTCAAAAGCCTCTTTTACAGCCTCTGTTAAGGCCCATTTACTCTCCCAATAGTCCTCTGTCTTTACCCAAATTCGAACCTTCATCATAATTCCAGATTCTTCAAATTCAGAAGCAAATACATCGATTGGTTCCTCTGGCAAAAGATTTGGCATCGCCTTTGCTGTTTCCAAAAGCACAGTCTTTGCATGCTTCAAATCAGTAGAATAGGCGACAGATACAGACACATCCACTCTTCTTTTTGGATTTTTTGTCACATTGACAATACTAGAATTTGATAAATTTCCATTTGGAACGGAAACCTCTCGATTATCAAAGGTGGTCAACTTTGTATAAAAAATTGTAATTTCTTTTACCGTTCCTTCAAGACCTGATGCATTTTCAATGATATAGTCACCGACAACAAAAGGCTTTAGTAGTAAAATCAACACTCCTCCAGCAAAATTTGACAGACTTCCCTGAAGAGATAAACCAAGAGTTAAGCCAAGTGAACCAAGCACAGCAACGACGGAGCCGGTTGTCAAACCAAACTGCGAAAGAATAATCATAATCAAAACAGCATAAAGCAACCACTTCACAAGGGAACAGACAAAGCTTGTTACTCCGTCATCCGCCTTACTCTTATCAAGTGCCTTACGCAATATTTTTAAAATCCATTTGATAATTTTTCCGCCAATGAATAGAACAAGTACTGCGATAATCACATCAAGAACAAATGATAACACGGTTGGAATCGAATTATGTAAATACAATTTCCAGTCTTTTAGATTATATAAAATATTATCTGACTCCGTTGAATTAAGTAACATCATAATCTCCTATCTGCTAGATTTCGTGAATAAAAATACCACTGCGAAGCTTAGGCTCAAACCAGGTTGATTTTGGTGGCATCAAAAGGTTTGCATCTGCCACAGCAAACAATTCCCCAATACTGGTTGGATACATTGCAAACGCAACCTTACAATCAGTATTTGCACGCTTTTCAAGTTCATTCATTCCACGGATTCCACCAACAAAATCTATTCGCGCATCCGTCTTAGGATCTTCAATTCCAAGTACAGGCCTAAGCAAAAGCTTTTGAAGCAGAGATACATCAAGACCTTCTACCGGGTCGACTGACAAATCCTCTTTTTTTATCTTACAACAATACCAGGTTTGATTCAAATACATCGAAAAGGTTCCTTTATTTGCTGGACGAACAATTTCATCAACTGAAGAATCGTCGCATTTCAAATTGATTACCGAAACCTCAAATCGATTTTTAACCTGTTCAAGAAACTCTTCCTCAGAAAGCCCATTTAAATCCTTCACAACACGATTGTAGTCCATAATCATCAGTTCTTCATCGGGGAATAATACGCTCAGGAAATAATTAAACTCTTCCGTTCCGTCATAATCAGGATGAAGCTGTCTTCTCTTTAATCCAACCTTGACCGCACTCGCTGCACGATGATGTCCGTCTGCAATATAAATCTCATTTATGCCAGCAAAGGTATCTCTGATACAATTCACTTGTTCTGCTTCCGCAATTACCCATACACGGTGTCCAATTCCATCCTCGGAGATAAACTCATATAAAGGCGACTCCAGTTTTTTTGATGCAACCAGTTTACGAAGTATATCATTCGCTCGATATGCCAAAAATATCGGCCCTGTCTGAGCACTCAAAGAATCTACGTGGTGAATACGGTCTGCTTCCTTTTCCGCACGTGTGTTTTCATGCTTCTTAATCACCGAATTCTGGTAGTCATCTATGGATGCACAGGCTACAATTCCAGTCTGTGTTCTTTGCCCCATAGTCAACTCATAAATATAATAACAGTCTCTCTCATCGCGAATGAATTTACCCTCTGCAATCCATTCCTTTAGCATCTGTGCCGCCTTTTCATAGACACATTCAGCGTAGGTATCTACATCATCAGAAAACTGTGTTTCGGCTCGATCAATTGCCAAAAAGCTATCTGGATTTTTTTCAACGACTGCTTTTGCTTCTTTTCGGTTATAAACATCATAAGGCAAGGCTGCTATTTTAGATGCCATTGCCTCAGAAGGTCTTATACATTTAAATGGTTTTATTACTGCCATAATTTACTCCCTATAAAACTATGGCGGCCCCTTTAAGACCGCCATAGAAAATAATTATTTGATTACGCGAACACGAAGAACTCCATCAACTGCACGAAGTTTTTCAACGACATCATCGGTAACTGGTGAATCAACATCTAATAATGCGTATGCATAATCACCTTTTCCCTTATCAGAAAGATCTGATACATTGATGTTTGCCTCACCAAGAATGGTAGTGTACTGTCCAATCATTCCCTTCACATTTCTGTGGAAAATTCCGATTCGACCAACACTCTTACAAGAGCCCATACTACAGTCTGGATAATTTACAGAGTGTACAATATTTCCATTCTCAAGGAAATCACGGATTTCACGAACAGCCATAATTGCACAGTTATCTTCAGACTCCTCTGTCGATGCTCCAAGATGAGGGGTTACGATACAGCCCTTTGCTCCAACAGTCGTTGTATTAGGGAAGTCAGATACATATTTTCTGAGTTTTCCTACAGAAAGAGCATCAACAATCGCTTCCTCGTCTACTAATAAGTCTCTCGCAAAGTTAAGAACAATGGCTGATGGCTTCATCATAGAAATAGCCTTTGCATCTATCATTTTCTTTGTTGAATCAAGGAGTGGAACATGTACTGTAATAAAATCGCATTCCTTATAGATATCTTCAACATTGGTTACATGCTTAACCGAACGATTTAAGCTCCATGCTGCATTGATAGAAATATATGGATCAAAACCATAAACTTCCATACCGAGCTCGATTGCTGCATTTGCAACTAAAGCTCCAATTGCACCTAAACCAATGACACCAAGCTTCTTTCCTGAAATCTCAGTACCTGCAAAATTCTTCTTCTGCTTTTCTGCTGTCTTTGCAATATTTTCGTCATTCTGATTATCTAAACACCACTCAATACCACCAACGATATCTCTTGATGCATAGAGCATACCCGCAAAAACAAGTTCCTTTACACCGTTTGCATTTGCACCAGGAGTATTAAATACTACAATTCCCTGCTCTGCACATTTGTCTAATGGAATATTGTTAACACCTGCTCCAGCTCTTGCAACTGCAAGTAAATTTTCTGGAAGCTCTAAATCATGCATTGCTGCTGAACGAACCAGCGCAGCGTCTGCATCCTTTAAATCATCAACCTTCTTGTAATCGTCAGAAAATAATGAAAGACCTACTTCTGCGATTGGATTTAAGCAATTATACTGAAACATCTTATGCGTTCTCCTCTTCAAACTTCTTCATAAATGCAACAAGCTTCTCAACACCTTCGGTTGGCATTGCGTTGTAGATAGAAGCACGCATACCACCAACACTTCTGTGTCCCTTTAAGTTTACAAAACCAGCTTCTGTTGCTTCCTTTACAAACTTTGCATCTAACTCATCACTTCCGGTTACAAATGGAACATTCATAAGAGAACGGTCTTCTGGGCGTACAGTTCCCTTGAAGAGCTTAGAAGAATCTAAATAGTCATATAAAATCTTAGCCTTCTCTTCATTATGTTTCTTCATTGCCTCAAGGCCACCCATTTTCTTGATCCACTTAAACACCTTGCCGCAAATATAAATATTGTAACATGGTGGAGTGTTATATAAGCTGTCATTGTCAGCCTGAGTCTTCCAATTAAGCATGGTAGGAGTTCCAGGAAGAACCTCATCCGTGATTAAATCTTCGCGGATAATTGCAATTACAACACCTGCAGGTCCAATGTTTTTCTGAACACCACCATAGACAACACCATACTTGGTGATATCCATAGGCTCTGATAAAAAGCATGAAGATACATCAGAAACTAAAATCTTGCCCTTAGTATTTGGCAGAGTTTTAAATTTTGTTCCATAGATTGTATTATTCTCACAGATATATACATAATCCATATCATCGGTAATTGGTAAATCACTACAATCTGGAATATATGCAAAGGTTTCATCTGCTGAAGAAGCAAGTTCTACTGCCTCACCATAAATCTTTGCTTCCTGATAAGCCTTCTTTGCCCACTGACCAGTGATAATATAGCCAGCCTTCTTGTTTTTCATCATATTCATTGGCACTTCAGCAAAAAACTGTGAAGCACCACCCTGAAGAAATAATACCTTATAATTGTCAGGAATATTTAAAAGATCACGCAAATCTGCTTCTGCTTCCTTGATGATGTTATCATAAACCTTTGAGCGATGGCTCATTTCCATAACGCTCTGGCCAGATCCCTTGTAATCCATCATTTCGTCTGCTGCTTCGCGTAATACCTCTTCTGGTAATACAGCTGGTCCTGCTGAAAAGTTGTAAACTCTGCTCATTTTTTCATGTCCTCCTCTTAAATAAGCTTATTTATTTCTCGCCTTATAATCTTCTTCATCAAAAGCTTCATTAATATTTGCACCTGGTGCAACCATAGGCCATACCTTATCATCACTTTCGATAATACAGTCTAATACATATGGTCTGTCAGAATTTTGTGCCTCCGCAAAAGCGGATCGGAATTCCTCAATCGTTGTAACACGTTTTGCGTTACAGCCTAAAGCTTCTGCAAGTTTTACATAATCACAGCCATCATCAAGAATGGTAGCTGAATAATGCTGATTATAGAATAAGGTCTGCCACTGGCGAACCATTCCGAGTACATGATTGTTCACAATCACTTCGATGATAGGAAGCTTTTCACGAGAAGCAGTTGCAAGCTCGTTCATATTCATGCGGAAGCATCCATCACCCGCGATATTTACAACGGTTTTATCCTTGTTTCCCATCTTTGCACCAATGGTAGCACCAAGGCCGTATCCCATAGTTCCAAGTCCTCCAGAAGTGAGAAGGGTTCTTGGATTCTTGTACTTATAATACTGAGCTGCCCACATCTGATGCTGGCCAACCTCAGTCACCATAATAGCATCACCATTTGTCATGCCATAAATCTCTTCGATCAATCCAGGTCCAGTCAGCTTGTCACCATTGTATGAAAGTGGGAACATTTCAGTAAACTTTCTCACATGATCATTCCATGCCGAGTGATCCTGCTTTGGAAGTTTTTCATTTATCTCAGTAAGAATTTCCTTAATATCGCCAATTACATGAGCAGTGGTTGCAACATTCTTGTTGATCTCTGCTGGATCAATATCAAGATGAAGCACTTTTGCCTGCTTTGCAAAGGTTTTTGCATTTCCAAGCACACGATCAGAAAAGCGGGTTCCAATTGCAATTAATAAATCACACTGGCTCACACCTAAATTTGAGGCCTTTGTACCATGCATACCAAGCATTCCCGTATAGCGAGGATTTGTTCCATCAAAAGCGCCCTTGCCCATTAAGGTATCGCAAACTGGTGCATCTACAAGCTCAGCAAATTCCTTTAAAACCTCATTTGCTCCTGAAATCACAGCACCACCGCCAACAAAAATGTATGGCTTCTTTGCTTCCTTAATCAGCTCAATGGCCTGATTAATTGCATTCTTATCTACCTCATCGATTCTCTTTGTCAAATCAATGGTCATCTTCGTAAACTCAGCCTTATTTGCAGTTACATCCTTAGGAATATCTACAAGAACTGGACCAGGACGACCATTTCTAGCAATATCAAAGGCACGGCGAATGGTATCCGCAAGCTTGTTTACATCCTTTACAATGAAATTATGCTTTGTAATTGGCATTGTAATACCGCTGATATCAATTTCCTGGAAACTGTCTTTTCCAAGTAAAGACACACCTACATTACAGGTGACTGCCACCATCGGTACAGAATCCATATATGCAGTAGCAATACCAGTGACAAGGTTGGTTGCACCAGGGCCAGAGGTAGCAAAGCAAACGCCCACCTTTCCTGTACTTCTTGCATAACCATCTGCTGCATGACTCGCACCCTGCTCATGGCTGGTTAAAACATGCTTAATTTCAGGATGCAAATAAAGCTCATCATAAACATTTAAAATAGCACCACCTGGATAACCAAAGACAGTATCTACGCCCTGTTCTTTCAAACATTCTATTAATATCTGTGAACCAGTTAATTCCATAAAACTTAAATCTCTCCTTAGTTTTTCGCTAAATATATGCGATTTATAATTCTGGAGTCTTCATGATTGCTCCAGTAGCACCAGAGGTAACCATTGCCTGATATCTTCTTAAGTAACCAGTTGTTACCTTTGGCTCTCTTGGCTGCCATTTTGCCTTTCTCTCAGCCAGCACTTCGTCAGAAACATCAAGTTCAATACTCATTTCCGGAATATTAATCTTAATAATATCACCTTCCTCAACAAGTGCAATTGGACCACCTACTGCCGCTTCCGGAGAAACATGTCCAATCGACGCACCTCTTGAAGCACCAGAGAAACGACCATCTGTAATCAGAGCAACTGAGCTTCCAAGTCCCATTCCTGCAATTGCAGAGGTTGGATTTAACATTTCTCTCATACCAGGGCCACCCTTTGGTCCCTCGTAACGAATAACTACAACATCACCAGCAACAATCTTGCCGCCCTTAATTGCCGCAATTGCATCCTCTTCACAATCAAAGACACGGGCTGGGCCTTCGTGAACAAGCATTTCTTCAACTACTGCAGAACGCTTAACAACAGATCCGTCCGGAGCAAGATTTCCCTTTAATACAGCAAGACCACCGGTCTTTGAATATGGGTTGTCCATTGGACGAATAACCTCAGGATCTAAATTCTTTGCATTTGCAATATTTTCACCCATGGTCTTACCAGTAACAGTCATTACATCTGTATTAATTAATCCAGCATCTGCAAGCTGCTTCATAACAGCATAAACACCACCAGCCTCATTTAAATCTTCCATATAGGTTGGGCCTGCTGGAGCAAGATGACATAAGTTTGGAGTCTTCTCTGAAATTGGATTTGCAAAGCTGATGTCAAAATCAAAACCGATTTCATGAGCAATTGCAGGTAAATGAAGCATAGAGTTGGTAGAGCAGCCAAGTGCCATATCAACGGCAAGTGCATTCATAATTGCCTCTTTTGTCATAATCTGACGAGCGGTAATTCCCTGTCTCCAAAGTTCCATTACTGCATTTCCAGCATGCTTTGCAAGACGAATACGATCTGAATATACAGCAGGAATGGTTCCATTTCCACGAAGTCCCATGCCAAGAGCCTCTGTTAAACAGTTCATAGAATTTGCAGTATACATACCAGAGCATGAACCACAGGTAGGGCAAACCTTCTCAACGAACTCTTCTACATCATCCTCGGTCATAGTGCCAGCTGCGTAAGAACCAACTGCCTCAAACATTGAGGAAAGAGATCTCTTCTTTCCACCAACATGACCAGCGAGCATAGGTCCACCTGACACAAAAACTGTTGGCAAATCAAGACGAGCTGCTGCCATAAGAAGTCCTGGAACGTTTTTGTCACAGTTTGGAACCATAACAAGTGCATCAAACTGATGCGCAATTGCCATACATTCTGTTGAATCAGCAATCAAATCACGGGTAACTAATGAATATTTCATTCCTACATGACCCATTGCAATACCATCACAGACTGCAATTGCTGGGAAAACAACAGGAACACCACCTGCTTCTGCAACTCCAATACGAACTGCATCCACAATCTTGTCAATATTCATATGACCTGGAACGATTTCGTTGTATGAACTAACGATACCAACCATAGGCTTTTTCAGTTCTTCCTTGGTAAATCCAAGTGCGTTAAACAAACTTCTTGCAGGTGCCTGTTGCATACCTGACTTAGCGTTATCTGATACCATAAATTAATCTCCTATTCTAACTATAATTAAACAGATTTATATACTTCAATATTTGATAGAAATCCACATTTCACTATTATAGTACTCTTTTCAAAAATATTCACTCTAAAAATGAACATCTTTTAACACTATAAGATGAATTATTTTAAACACGTTCCGCAATTAAATCGCCCATTTTAGATGTGCCGACCTGAGTGATTCCCTCCGTAGACTCTCCAGGCTGAGGCATGATATCAATTGTGCGATAGCCTTCTTTTAATACCTGCTTCACCGCTGATTCAATTGCGTCTGCCTCTTTGTCTAAATCAAAGGTGTAACGAAGCATCATTGCTGCTGAAAGAATGGTAGCAATTGGATTTGCAATTCCTTTTCCTGCAATATCTGGTGCAGAGCCGCCTGATGGCTCATAAAGCCCAAACTTTGTATCATTTAAGCTGGCTGAAGATAACATTCCAATAGAACCAGTTACCATAGATGCCTCATCTGATAAAATGTCGCCAAACATGTTCTCTGTTAAAATTACATCAAACTGCTTTGGATCTTTAACCAACTGCATTGCACAGTTATCTACCAGCATATGCTCATAGGAAACTTCTGGATAATCCTTTGCAACCTCTTCAACCACTTTTCTCCAAAGTCTTGAGGAATCAAGAACATTTGCCTTGTCAACAGAAGTAACCTTTTTGCGACGCTTCATTGCAATATCAAATCCTCTCTTTGCAATGCGTCTGATTTCTTCTTCGCTATAAGTTAACGAATCCATAGCGGTCATAACACCGTCAATTTCCTTCGTCTCTCTCTTGCCAAAATATAATCCACCAGTAAGCTCTCGCATAATCATCATGTCAAAGCCATCTCCAATGATATCTGCACGAAGAGGACAGGCTGCCGCAAGCTCTTCATATAAATATGCTGGTCTTAAGTTTGCAAACAAATTTAAAGATTTACGAAGTTTTAAAAGACCAGCTTCTGGACGAAGCTCTGGTGCAAGCTTATACCATGGGCTTGTCGCTGTATTTCCGCCAATCGACCCCATGAGTACAGCATCACTATTTAATGCAGTTTCAATTGCTTCATCTGTAAGAGGAACTCCTGTTGCATCAATTGAGCATCCTCCCATTAAAATATCAGTATAGTCAAAGGAATGACCATATTTTTCACCAATTTTATCTAATACTTTCTGCGCCTCTGTGACGATTTCTGGACCAATACCATCACCTTTGATTACGCCAATTTTACAGTTCATTGAATATTCCCCTTTTCTTTTCATAATCTTGTTAAATTTTTATTGTTCTATAATAAAATATACCTTCTGCCATTTCAATAAACCTGGCTATCGTATGTTTTCATACACCTTATAACCAAACATTATAACTGTCGTTTATACTATTACCTAAATGGATATATTAATTTAAAATGCTTGTATATTAGGCAAAAGAAAAGACCAGGTTTTGTGAACCTGGTCTTTAATCTATGAACTATATAATAATTAACAAAATTATTCAGCGTCCTTATCCTTTTTGAAGCGAGACTTCTTTTCCTTTTTATCCTCAGCAGGAGTTTCTACTGGCTTAACTGAATCTTCTGGCTTTTCAACCTCAGCAATAGCTCTCTTAGTCATTGGAATACGGCAGTTCTTGTTGTTTCCGAACTCAACAATAACAGTATCATCCTGAAGATCGATGATGGTACCATAAAATCCTGAAGTGGTAAGTACGGTATCACCAATTGCAATTTCGTTTAACATCTGCTCTTTTTTCTTCTGCTCTTTCTTCTGTGGGCGCATCATCAGGAAATAGATGATTGCAAAGAATACAACGAGCATAAGGATAGATAAAAGACTCCCGCCTGCACCACCTGCCGCAGCAGTTTCATTTAATAACATTGATAACATGAATCGTTTCCTCCTAAATTTCAAATCACTTGTTCCATTTTACACAAGAAATTCTTGTGTCGCAAGAACATTTCGTACTATTTATAAAGATTTTAGAATGAATTCTATGAATCTTCTCCATGCTCCATGGAATCAAGCATTTCGCGCTTAAATGAAGCAAAATTACCTGCATCGAGAGAATCACGAATCTGTTCCATCAAATTGTTATAAAAATACAGATTATGAAGTACCATCAGACGAAGTCCGAGCATCTCTCCCGCTTTTAACAAATGTCGAATATATGCTCTTGAATATTTTTGACAGGCTGGACATCCGCAACCTTCTTCAATTGGACGCATATCCTTTTCAAACTTCTTATTATTAAGATTTAACTTACCATACTTCGTATATGCATGTCCGTGGCGACCATTTCGTGCCGGATAAACACAGTCAAAAAAGTCTATCCCTCGCTCAACACCCTCCAAAATATTTGCAGGTGTCCCAACCCCCATAAGATATGTTGGCTTATTCTGTGGCAAATATGGAACTGTCTCATCTAAAATATGATACATCTGCTCATGAGACTCTCCTACTGCAAGTCCGCCAACTGCATATCCAGGCAAATCCAATTCGGAGATACGTTTTGCATGCTCCACACGAATATCGGCATAGACAGCTCCTTGATTAATTCCAAATAACAGCTGCTCCTTATTAACGGTATCCTCCAAAGAATTTAATCGATCCATCTCTGCCTTGCAACGGTTTAACCATCTTGTTGTACGGTCAACAGAGTTTTGTACATAGGTACGGTCTGCCAGTGCTGGTGGACACTCATCAAAGGCCATTGCAATTGTAGAGCCTAGATTCGACTGAATCTGCATGCTCTCTTCTGGGCCCATAAAAATTTTTGCTCCATCAATATGAGAACGGAAATGTACTCCTTCCTCCTTGATCTTG
>JAZUGV010000072.1:0-2303 GCA_045641385.1 Agathobacter sp.
TTTGTTCCCTTCTTTTCGAGGTCTAATACCTTCTCCTCAATCTTCTTTCTTCCCAAAAAGAGACGACTTTTTACTGTATTTTCAGTTACCCCAAGCAGCGCTGCAATTTCCTTGACAGACTTCTGCTCCATATAAAACATATTGATACAGAAACGCTGCTCCTCAGAAAGATCCCCGATGATTTCCTGTATTAAGCGCTGTGTTTCCTGCTGATCCAGAGACATTTCCGGCTGTGCATCCACGCGCACGTCTTCAATGTTTTCCTCAAAGCTAAGGCCACTCTCTTCGTCTGTTTCCATATCAGTAAAGAGCAGGTCCTTTCTTTTTCTCTTCTCATCGATTGAGGTACGCGTAATGATCACCTTGATCCACTTAGGGAAAAATTCAGCATTCCCCAAGGTGTTTAAGCTGTCAAACGCCTTGATATATGATTTCTGAATGACATCATATGCATCTTCTTCGTTATTCATAATACGAAGCGCGGTATAATATGAGCTCTGATAAGTTGATTGATATAAATAGGTAAACGCTTCCTGGTTTCCATTGACCGCTGCCGCAACAGCCTCTGAATAGTTGTTAAACATAGCTCGTCTCTCCCGTAATTAATAGTTAAATAGTACCATATACATTGCACTTCTGCAAATATTCATATGCGTGCATTACATCACGTTTGGTCTGCTTCAGACTGATTAAAACGATAACGATTGGCACACAAATGAAGAAATATGCAGCCATACCCGCCGCAAGCGCACCAATAAATAAATCCATTGGGAAATATGGAATGACAAACCAGCCAAACTTTGCAACCTTCCAAACTGCTTTAAACGCTTTGCCTACACCACCTGCTAAAACATAAGCAGTAACCGCGCATCCAAATGCTATAATCCAGCTTATAATTCCAAGAATTACTGATGCACCAAACAAAAAGTAGGTGAGGAGCGAAACTCCAGATCCAATCCATGCAATCATCTTTGCCTGTCCGGCCTTTTCAAGTTTCTGATTTCCCTGTGCAATAACTTCCTGTGCCTCGATTACGTTTGCAAATAAAACTTCTTCGTCCTGATAATTTCTGTTTCTCATGATAATATCCTCCGTTTTTATAAATGTTATTTTGTTCCTACACCATGTAAGACGAGTTGAAAAATGGTTAGGTTTGAAAAAATTTAATTATTTTTTTTATTTTTTAAACTTGCTAATATGATTTGAAAAATCTGGTTCATTCTCGTCTGGTTTACAGGTAACGACTGCTGATGCTTCAGCAACGCGATAAACTTTTCTATTGCGGTTAATCCCACATGATCACCTCCTTGGTTTTGTCCCTTACACCTACAAAGACGTGACCAAAGAGAGATAGGTTTGAAAAAGTTTTATATTTTTTAAAAAAATTTTTTTGAACAGAGAGGAAACAAAAAAGGCCTTCGAATTCTCGAAGGCCAAAACAATCAAAAACTATATTAAAATCGTGTATTCCTAAAACTGCATCTCATATCCACCACGGAAGCTCTCCCCCGGCGCAAGCACATTGTTGTACTCTCGATCCTCTAACTTCTGAGAAAAACCAACTCTGTCACATCGACCATACCACGGCTCAATACATACAAACGGAGCATGCTTGTTCACTGGAGACCAAACTCCAAACAATGGCGTCTCACAACTAACCGTTACTAGCGTTTCTCCCTCTGGATTAACAATGGCTACCGCATCCGCCTGTCCATCCTCTATGACCAGGGCATCCTTTGCGAACAGCTCATCTGACATTGGCAGAATTCCGTCTGTAAGCACATGTTCATCCTGCTCATTAGACAGACAACCGCTGCCATCTCCTGCAACAATATTGCTAACAAGTCTGTCACATGGTTGTCCATTTTTGGTAAAGCGAAGCACCTCGCGATCCAAATCGCAGTTAAACGCTGGGTGTGCGCCAATTGAAAAATACATAGTTTCTGAATTGGTGTTGTTCACCGTCCACTCTACAGAAAGCTTAGCGCGCTCCAGCACATAACGCACCTGAAGGCAAAATGCGAATGGATACTTTTCCAACGTCGTTGCATCCTCACGAAGTTCAAACTCCAGCGAATTCTCTGTCTGATTCACAAAAGTAAACTCCATATCGCGGGCAAATCCATGCTGCCCCATCTCATAAGCCTTTCCATTGTAAATAGACTTCTTTTCAAAGTAACAGCCTACTACTGGAAACAGCACTGGCGAAGTTCTTCCCCAGAAAGTGGCATCTGCCTGCCACATCATTTCCCTTCCGTCGGACTTACGAATAATAGAACGGACCTCTGCGCCATGTGACGCAA
>JAZUGV010000073.1:0-6846 GCA_045641385.1 Agathobacter sp.
ACAATGATACAATGAATCACTTCGCTGATACTCAGCTCTCACGATTCTACAAATTTTTCAATCCGCCTGTATCATTATTACTGAGCGTCAATAGGTGTCTTTGTTCTATCTGCATTGTATACATAGAAGCCCTTACCAGACTTAGCACCAAGGTTACCACCACGAACCATCTTACGGATAAGTGGGCATGCACGATACTTAGAATCTCCAGTCTCGTTGTAAAGAACATCCATAATAGCAAGGCAGATATCAAGTCCGATGAAATCTCCTAACTCAAGAGGTCCCATTGGATGATTTGCACCAAGCTTCATAGCAGCATCGATACCAGCGATGTCTGATACACCTTCCATCTTGATGAAAGCTGCTTCGTTGATCATTGGAACTAAGATACGGTTTACTACGAAACCAGCTGCCTCATTTACCTGTACTGGGGTCTTTCCAATTTCCTCAGAAATCTTCTTGATTGCATCAACGGTAGCTGCTGGAGTATTCACACCTGCAATTACCTCGATTAACTTCATACGATCTGCTGGATTGAAGAAGTGCATACCAATCATAGGACGGGTAAGTCCATTTCCAATCTCAGTGATTGAAAGAGATGATGTATTTGATGCAAAAATGCATTCTGGCTTTGCAATCTTATCTAACTCTGCAAAAGTAGTCTTCTTTACTTCCATGTTCTCGAAAGCTGCCTCTACGATTAAATCGCAGTCTGCACATAAGTCTTCCTTTAAACCTGGAGTAATCTTAGCAAGAATCGCATCTGCTGCTTCCTGTGTCATCTTCTCCTTAGCAACTAATTTTGCATATCCTTTTGCAATCTTGTCCTTGCCGCCTTCAGCCCACTCCTGCTTGATATCACAGAGTGCTACTTCGTAGCCGTCAACCTGTGCAAAAGCTTTTGCAATTCCCTGGCCCATTGTACCTGCGCCGATAATACCTACCTTCATAGTTTTCTCCTTTATCTTATTGTTTTATCTTCATGTGAAAAAATTAACCTGAACGTTAACTTTTTCACAATGGGTTTAAAAAAAATGTACTGTTTTATATATAAAGATTAAAAATTGGCTAAAAAGTTCCTGGCACCAGCATCGCTGATGCCAGGAGAATAATAATTTGCTTATTTATTTTACTTGTAAGCTTCTACGATTGTAGAGCATCCCATTCCACCACCGATGCAAAGGGTTGCAAGACCACGGTTAGCACCGCTTCTCTTCATCTCGTGAAGTAAGGTAACAAGGATACGGCATCCTGAAGCTCCTACTGGATGTCCAAGAGCAATTGCACCACCATTTACGTTAACCTTGCTCATATCGAAGTTAAGGTCACGAGCTACTGCGATAGACTGAGCAGCGAATGCTTCGTTAGCTTCTACTAAATCGATATCGTCGATTGTAAGACCAGTTCTCTCAAATACCTTTCTGGTAGATGCAACAGGTCCAACACCCATGATTTCAGGCTCAACACCGCCAAGCGCTCCAGCTACCCAAGTAGCAAGAGGAGTAACACCAAGCTCCTTAGCCTTCTCTTCGCTCATAACAACGATTGCAGCTGCACCATCATTGATTCCAGATGCATTACCAGCAGTGATGATACCATCCTGCTTGCCAGAGCAGCAACGAAGCTTAGCAAGATCTGCCATCTCCATTCCAGCACGTGGGCCTTCATCCTTAACGAAATCAACAACTTCCTTCTTAACCTTTACAGGTACAGGAACGATTTCTTCGTCAAACTTGCCAGCAGCCATAGCAGCTTCGCACTTCTTCTGAGAATTTAATGAGAACTCATCTAACTCTTCACGGGTGATGCCATACTTCTCACAAACATTCTCAGCAGTAATCATCATGTGATAGTTATTGAATGCATCGGTAAGAGCATCGTTAACCATGGTATCGATGATAGTTGCATTGTTCATTCTGTATCCAAAACGAGCCTTGGTCATAGCATATGGAGCCATTGACATGTTCTCCATACCACCTGCAACAACGATGTCAGCCTGTCCAGCTAAGATCTGGGTAGCTGCCTCGTTAACGCACTTAAGACCAGAACCACATACTACGTTTAATGTAACTGCAGGTACTTCGATTGGAAGACCAGCCTTGATAGAAGCCTGACGAGCTACGTTCTGTCCCTGAGCTGCCTGAATAACGCATCCCATAAGAACCTCGTCTACCTGATCTGCAGGTACTCCTGCACGATTTAAAGCTTCCTTAATAACGATTGCACCAAGTTCTGGAGCAGGAATGTTAGAAAGGGCTCCTCCCATTTTTCCGATAGCTGTACGACAAGCACCAGCTAAAACAACTTTTTTTGCGATTTTCTTTTCTCCTTTAATCTTAAATATCGCGAATGAGTCTCCTCATATCGTTACATTTTCAGTCGGCAATGCTTATTGTAGCACTAACCTTTTTGTGTATCAATAGGTTTTGTTAATTTTTTATCAAAGTTTTCATTCCTTTTGATTATGGCTAATATTTCAGCCTGAATACACACCCATCGATAATGAAACCTTCCATACGAGGAAGTCCCGCAGTATATACCCAGAAAGCGGTCCAACGGCCACTCAGATTTCCTGAGAGGACCTCTCTTGCTGCCATACGACAGGCATCACTGGCAAGTCCATTTTGCAGTGCAAGCGCAAGACGTCCGCTTCGCGCAGGAGTATATGCATTCTTTTTATAGATAACACCTGTAATTGTATTCGGATAATATGGGCTGAGCACCTGATTCACAACAACCGAACCAACGGCCTGCATGAGCGCATAGCTGTTGCTTCCAGCCTCACACCAGATTAACGCTGCTAACAGCTCTTCTTCGCCTGGTGAAATCGAAATCGCACCGACATTGTGATACTCGAAACCAGCCACAATGGTAGGATCGTTTCCAACAAACATTCCCCCACCAGGAGCAGGCGTAATTACAAGTGGTGCCTCCGGTATTACGGCACCTGGATTTTCCTCATCGCCCTCAACAGCACCTGGATTATTTGCAGCCTCCTGCTTCCTTCGTTCCTCGTCTTCTTTTATCAATTGCTCGATGCGCTGACGCTCAATCTCACGCTCGATTTCTTCCATCTTTTTAATCTGCTCGGCAAGCTCATCGGAAATCTCCTGCTTTTTTGTAATGTCCTTATTTACATCAGAAATGGAAGCCAAAAGATCTTCCTGCTTCTTTTCAAGCGCCTGCTGTTTGGAAGCAAGTTCCGTATTCTTCTGTTCAAGCTCTGCCTTACAGTTTGCAATTTCCTTGATGGTCGCTTCATAAGCGTCCATCATCTGCCTGTCCCTCTTAGAGACAGCACTGACATACTCATAACGGTTATTCAGTTCTGTAAAGGTTTCCGCCTCCAACAGATACAACAGACTGTAGGTCGACGAATTCTCATACATATACTGCAACCGCAGCTTCATATATTCGTACTGCTGGTCCGCCTTTTCCTGCGCAAGAACCAGCTGTTTATTCAGTAATTCAATCGACTCCTCAACATCACCAATGTCCTTTTGCAGGGACACAACTTCGTCGGAAACTTTTCCTAAAGTCGAATCCAAATCGCCGAGTTCTTCACGCAATTCGGCAATCTCTGACTCAATCTCATCCTGCTCATCCTGGAGCTCGTCAGAGGTGGTTGCAAATGTAGCAGGTTTTGATCCATATGAAATTGTACTTACCAATAAAACTATCGCTAGCGCACTGGCGATTCGTCGTTTCATAGAGACCTCATTTCTCGTTAATATTCACAACAGTTTTATTTTAACAACTCTTTTTCTTAAACACAATAACTAAAGGAAAAGATAGAACTTATTGACTATTTGTTAAATAGAAATATCTTTATTTCAAAGTTTCTATCATATATAATTTTATTATACACTTTTTAAGGAGAGATTTATATGGTTTTCGTCGTTACAGAGGAATTAAAGGTTGGCATGCGCCTTGCAAAACCAATCTACAATAAAAATGGAGTTCTGCTTTATGAACGCGATTCAAAGCTTACGACTCCCGGCATCAACAGTATTCGAAATTTTGGTCTGATTGGTGTGTATATTCTTGAGCCTGCTGAGCCTGTTCCACCTCTGACCAGAGAAGACCTCGAATTTGAGCAGCTTCAAACCGTATACATCTTCCGCCTTCGAGAGATTATGGACAATATCCTTGCCCGCAAAAAACTTGATACCCTCAATTCCTTTATTGATGATATTATCCGTCACTATGGCAAACTAAATCATCGTGTAAACTTCAATCAGAATCTTCGCAGTGCAGATGATTTTATGTACAAGCACGCCATCAGCACCGCAATTTTGGTGACTATGCTTACCAGCCATTTAGGCTACACTTATCAGAAGCAAAAAATCATGATTGCCGCAGCCCTGCTTTACGGCCTTGGTTTTCGATATGTTTCAAAGCTGGTACTCGAAAAAGGAGAAGATTTAGACGCATCTGAGCGCGACATGGTTCAGCGTTCCCTGGAACGCGGGTTGGACTTTTTGTCGAATTATCGTGGAGCCTTCGACTATTTTCCACGCATGCTGGCATTAATTCAGGTTTTTGTTTATCACGGCACAGATCATCTCGGGGATTTAAAACCTGATGAAGATTTACAGCATATGCATATGATCTTGCGCGTTGCTGACCAGTTTGACCGCTCCACCGCCATGAACATCGGACATCATCCTGAATCTGAAATCAAGGCAATGCAGTATCTGATGGATCGCCCAAACGATTTTCATCCAGACTATGTAGATGCTCTGCAGAAATGCATTCATATTTGCCCGGTTGGCGCAAGTGTTGATTTTACAAACGGCACAAAGGGCATTGTTATAGTAGAAAATGATGCAGATTTCATTCACCCTGTCATTTTACACATTGCAAACAACAAGGTATACGACCTCTCGTTAAAGGGAAACCAGTCCAAATATGTGATTAAGGACATCATGAAAACGATGGACAACCGTATCGCCATCGATGAAGAGACACTAAAGCACTTCATCCCCGATGCGCGTCTTAAGGAAATCACGCGAATGTTCAAAAAGAACTAACGAAACTATAACCAAAAAGAGCTCGCAAATGCGAGCTCTTTTTTATTACATATTTTTCACGGTTGCGATATCAACCGGAGACAAGGTCTGATCAGCATTCTCGAGGGCATGTGCAAGGGCATTTGCAGTATCCATCGCAGTGATACAGTATACTCCAGTTTCAATTGCGTTACGACGAATTAAGAAGCCGTCACGACTCTTGTCACGTCCCTGTGTAGGAGTATCGATAACAAGGTCAATCTTATGTCCAAGAATCAGGTCCATAACGTTTGGAGATTCCTGAGAAATCTTGTTGACACGGAGAGCATTCACTCCATGCTCCTGTAAGTACTTTGCAGTACTGCGAGTTGCGTAAATCTTGTATCCAAGGGCCTCAAAACGCTTTGCTACGTCAACAGCTTCTGGCTTGTCAGCATCCTTTACCGTCATAATCATCTGCTTATGCTTTGGAAGAGATACTCCAGCACCAAGGAAAGCCTTGTACAGTGCTCCATTAAAGGTCTTATCAATTCCTAAGCATTCTCCAGTGGACTTCATCTCAGGTCCAAGAGAAATCTCTGCACCGCGAAGCTTTTCAAAAGAGAATACCGGCATCTTGATTGCAATATAGTCAGCAGTTGGAGCGAGTCCCGGCTCGTAACCCATACCACGAAGAGTCTGACCCATAATACATTTTGCAGCAAGGTCAACGATTGGAATACCTGTAACCTTACTAATGTATGGAACAGTTCTTGAGGAACGTGGATTTACCTCAATTACATAAATCTCATCATCCATATCGATGAACTGGATGTTGATCATTCCAACTACGTGAAGTGCCTTCGCAAGACGCTTGGTATATTCAACAAGTATATCGCGTGCCTTCTCACTGATGGTTGGAGCAGGATAAACAGAGATGGAATCTCCAGAGTGTACACCAGTACGCTCGATATGCTCCATAATACCAGGGATGAGAATATCTGTTCCGTCGCATACTGCGTCAACCTCGATTTCTTTTCCCTGCAAATATTTATCAACCAAAATTGGATGGTCCTGAGCAATGGTATTGATGATACCAATGAACTCTTCAATTTCAGCATCATTAAAGGCAATCTGCATACCCTGTCCACCGAGTACGTAAGAAGGGCGGACAAGCACTGGATATCCAATGCGGTTTGCAATCTCGATTGCTTCCTCTGCCGTATATACCGTTCCACCAGTTGCGCGTGGAATCTGAGTTTCTTCAAGAATCTTGTCGAAAAGCTCGCGGTCCTCTGCTGCGTCAACATCCTCTGCCTTGGTTCCAAGAATTGGAACTCCCATCTTCATAAGGGCTTCTGTCAACTTAATCGCAGTCTGTCCACCGAACTGCACAACAGCTCCGTCAGGCTTTTCTATATTTACAATGCTCTCAACATCCTCTGCAGTCAGTGGCTCAAAATAAAGCTTATCCGCAATATCAAAGTCTGTAGAAACAGTCTCCGGATTGTTGTTTACAATGATGGTCTCCCAGCCCTCTTTTGCGAAAGCCCAGGTACAGTGTACAGAGCAGTAGTCAAACTCTACACCCTGTCCAATTCGAATTGGTCCAGATCCAAGTACTAAAACCTTCTTCTCTGGCTTTGTCTCTGCTGCCTCATTCTCACTGCCAAATACAGAATAATAATATGGAGTCTCTGCTGCGAATTCAGCCGCACAGGTATCTACCATCTTATATGCTGCAACGATGTTGTTTTCGTAACGTAAATCGCGAATTTCCTTTTCGGTCTTTCCAACCAAACGTGCAATTACGCTGTCTGGATATTCGATTCTCTTTGCTTCTGCAAGAAGTTCT
>JAZUGV010000074.1:0-11715 GCA_045641385.1 Agathobacter sp.
ATCACTTAGCACAAGTGCATCAACCTCAGAGTCACTTTCTGCATCAGAGTCATTATCAGCTTCACTTAGCGAAAGCACCTCTGTAAGCTTAAGTATCTCTGAAAGTGTATCGGCTAGTTTATCAGAGAGCAGATCAGAAAGCCTTTCTGCTTCTGCATCTGAATCGCTTAGTGAATCACTCAGTACCAGTGCTTCTATTTCAGAGTCAATTAGTGAATCATTAAGCACCAGTACTTCATTGTCTGATTCATTATCGACATCAGCATCAACAAGTGAATCGCTTAGCGCAAGTACTTCATTGTCTGATTCTTTATCAGCAAGTGCATCAACCAGAGAGTCACTTAGTACAAGTGCTTCAACCTCAGAGTCGCTTTCAGCATCAGAGTCATTATCTGCTTCGCTTAGCGAGAGCACCTCTGTAAGCTTAAGTATCTCTGAAAGTGTTTCAACCAGCTTATCAGAGAGTAGATCTGAGAGCTTATCATTGTCAGCATCAACCAGTGAGTCGCTCAGCACAAGTACCTCGATTTCAGATTCAATTTCAGCATCTGAATCAACCAGTGAGTCACTCAGCACAAGTACTTCAATTTCAGATTCAATTTCAGCATCTGAATCAACCAGTGAATCACTTAGCACAAGTACTTCTGTTTCAGATTCAATTTCAGAATCGATTTCTGAGTCTGAATCACTTTCTGAATCAACTTCAATTTCAGAGAGTCTTTCTACTTCAGAGTCATTATCATATAGTACTTATGCAAGCGAAAGCTTATCACAGGCATTAGATTACATTCATGATCATGAGGTTCCACAGGCTGGTCCGGCTGCAGAAGTGGCTCCACATGCACCAGCTGCTGTACATAATGTAGTGGATGAAGAAGTTCCTCTTTCTATTAACAATGAGGAAAATCTTACAGTTATTGCTGACGAGGAAGTTCCTGAAGCAGCACAGGCTGCAAAGAATGGATTATCTAACTGGTGGTGGTGGCTTGTTGCAGCAGCAACTGCTATGACTGGCAAGGGCGTATATGATGTTCAGAGAAAGAAAGTAGACGCTGAAGACCAGGATGATGATTCGTCTGAAAATTAATAAATAATATAAAAGAGTGACCATCGAATTGATGGTGATTACTTTTGGTTATGGCGACGAGGAAAATCGATTGCATGCATGCAAAGAGATTTGACGACCGCTAATCAGAGCGAAACCCGCGAACCAGGTTTCGATTCGGTTATGGCGACAAGGAGACGGATATGATTGATAAAAAGCAGTGCTATTTAGGGACAAAAGCTGCATTTGTATTATGTATTGATCAAAACGAAAATCAGAATATCGGTGGAAGATTATATCATCTATTTCAGGAAGAACCATTACTGATTCATGGGTACAATGAAATGTTTCTTGAAGGAGAGCATTTTTTTGAATCCATAGGAATGCCAAAAGCTAGTCAAAGTGATAAAAATTTCGAAAATGAGATGATTAATGAAATGAATGGAAAGGATATGAGAGAAATGGCTGCAGAAGATAAAATTTTAAATGAACATGGGGAAGAAGGAACCTTTATTGTTCGTGTACAACATAGACAGCATTCAAGTTGGCAGGGAAGAGTTACCTGGGTTGATCAGGATAAGACCGTATTCTTTCGTTCCGAGCTTGAACTGATGAAGCTAATTGATGGTGCATTAAACGAAAAGAAATTTGAAGAGCAGTAGCCAATAAATAGTAAATAAGATATAATTTATAGTGATTATCAAAATATGATAATCACTATTTTTTTGACATTTTTTAGGAGCATGAAATGAGCAAATCAAATAAAAAGGACCGTATTTTATATTATAAGATTCTGTTCACTTTTATGATTTTAATTTTATATATGATTGGCCGAAGAATTCCATTGGTTGGAATTGAGGTAAGCTCATTAGATGAGATTACCTTAGATGCACAGTCAGTTTTAGTTCAGACAATGACCGGTGATTTTAATAATTCATCCATTTTTACTCTGGGTTTGTGGCCATATATGCTGGCTTCTATGCTGTCTATGTTTGTTTTAGCATTAAAAGCAAATGACAAGTCATTTAAACTTTCTCCTAAAAAAATTAATAAGATTACACTGACTGTCACAATGATAATTGCAGTAATTCAGGCATTTGTGAAGGTTCAAAAATTTGAATTTCTTGTTTCTGGAATGAATCTTATTTTTTATCAGTTTATTGTTGGAATTGAACTGATTGTTGGAATGCTTGTTGTCATATGGTTCTGTGAACAGAATCAAAAATACGGGATTGGTGGGCGAATGGCCGTATTTTTAGTCAATGTATATTCTGGTTTGTTTTCTATGATTTATGGTAATTCCATTAGGGAAATATGGCTTCCAGCGTTGATCTCTGTATTTGAGATTTTATTTATGATTCTATTAGAAACAACAGAAAAGAGAATTCCTGTACAGAGAGTGTCAATTCATAATCTTTATGCGGATAAGAATTATATTGCCTACAAGTTAAATCCAGCAGGAATTATGCCGGTTATGTTTGCTTCAGCTGTATTTATGGTTCCTCAGATTTTGATTGGACTATTACAGGAACTATTTCCAGATAATCAAAATATATTATATTTGTACGAAAATATGAAAATGACAGAAATGATAGGTATTATAGTTTATCTTTGCATTGTTTTTATTTTAGTGATTGTATTTTCATTATTGATGGCAGATCCATGGAAAACATCTGATTCGTTGATGAAATCAGGAGATTCTATACCTAATGTGTATGCTGGAATTAATACAAGAAAGTATCTGATCAAAACCGTTTTCCGTTTATCATTTTTCAGTTCATTGATACTCATTATTTGTCTTGGAGTTCCGCTGTTTTGTCAGCTTGCTGGATTGATTTCCGAGAAGCTTGCAATGCTTCCAGGTTCGATTATGATGGCTACAGGCCTTTGGATTATGGTCTCTCGCGAAATGGATGTATATCGTAAATTTGAGAATTACAAACCATTTATTTAATAGGAGTTATTATGCTGTTTTTTATTCCTGCATGGTATAAAGAGAATACTTGGCGAGAACATGAACAGTTCTGGTATGAAAGAAGAATGCGTTCAGAGTTTGATGAAACGATAAAACAGATCTCTCTGTTTCATCGCAATATGTCTGTCCCTTATCGCGTTTTGCTTCTGAGTTATGCGCCAAATTTTAGACATTTTTTACATAGACAGGGCATGCTTCGTGCTTCGTACTGGTCATGCTTTGATGCAATGATGCAGGTGACAAAAAAGAATGCAGCGGTGTTTTCTTTTCATGATTTAACCTGGCCAACTGGAGTAGAATTTGTCTATTCACCATTTCTAATTTTAGTGATGAAAGATGGTGAGAAATATGCACAGATTGAATTTGGAGAGGATGGGAATCCGATTGCAATCTCCATGTATGAAGATAATCAGATTTGTCGTTTGAATCATTATGATGATCGTGGCTTTGTTGGATCTACTGTGATATATCATAGAGGACTTCCGGTATATGAAGACTACCTGATTGAAAATGGTATTTGGAAGCTTCGTGAATATAAAAACGATGGTCATGTTGAGGTGAATCCTAATTTCTCAAATTATTCATTGGAATTTGATGGAGAAGTAAAGGAATATCCATATAAAAAAGGAACTTATTCAAATATTGAAGAAGTGATAGATGAAGTCTTTTTAAGATATGTCAGTTCAACGGATGAAAAGGATGTATTTTTTACAGCCATGCATCCACTTCATTTACAGATTATCACGAATGCGCTTCTTAACAGAAGAACAATTGCTACGTTTTTTGAGAGTCGCTTAAATTTTTCTGATTTACAGGATGAGATGGATTATCTGAATCACTCTGATTATATTATTACAGACTCAAACAGTACGACACAGCTGATACAAATGTATCTAAATTGTCCAGATTCAAAGATCCGTGATATTTCTCCATATGATGCTCGAATTGATTTTGGTATCAGCCAGCAGTTAAAGGTTCAAAATATTTTGATTCCAATTGATGGAATTGCAGATTTTGAACTCGAAAAGATTGTATATGAAGTATTTCAATATTTAACAGAAAATGATAAGGCAATTGCCAACTTCTTTTCAAGAGACGGTTCTTATCATTTCAAATCTGAATTTGAAAAATGGCTGGTAGCATTTGCTGAAAAGAATGGATTTAAAACTAGTTGGATTTTAGACAGAAAAAATCCATTGACCTGCGAAAACAAAATGGAGGAGGATGAAGATTCTGAACCAAGAGTCCTGATTGATCAGTTTATTGATGAACGTTCCATCAGTAAATGTATTCATGAACAGCGCGTCATTCTTGATATGCGTAATGTTACAGATGTATTTTTGAGTATTACGGCGATAAGTAAGGGGGTTCCTGTGATTTCTTCGTCAGAAAATCAGTATATGGAACACTTGCAAAATGGTTATCTTATTTCGGATTCCTGTGAAATAAGGAATGCGCTCCATTTTTATCTTGATGAAATGGAGCATTGGAATCAGGCCTTAATTTCAAATTATGAAATATCAAAAAAATTCACTACCAAGGTATTAATTGATTCCTGGAGAGAGGTGTTAGAGTCTTTTGAATAAGATAAAAGTATTACAGATTGGGGAAAAGGACTGGAATGATTTATATATCATTCCTGACAATGTAATGTTGACGCATTACGCACCCTTAGAAGAAACTGAATATGCCAGGCTTTATGATCTTGTAATCATTGATTCCTATATTAATCCAAAGGCAGTTTCATATCTTATGAAATGTACCAGAGCATATTGCTTATTTGCTACCGAAAACGCAAAGATTGAAAGACATGCAAAAAAGCTTTTTGACAGCAAATGTGGACAGTATCTTTATACCAAGGATGTAGAGGCATTTTTGGCGGAGGAAGCCGAAAATTATTATGAGGTTCCTTATGGCGAAAAATTGCAGCCAAAGTTTTTTGCAGTAAATCAGGGATTTAAAGGTGCCATCAGCTATTCGGGAAATTATGACATTTCATTAAGTGGAGATTTTGGATTTGAGTTTACACAGGTAGCAAATTGGAAAAATAATATCCCCCTATATGAAAATCAGTGTTTGGATTTGTATTTTGAACACGAAAAATCGCGTGGTGTGGATTTGAAGCTGATTATATATCAGTTTGTTGCGGGTTCTTTATTTGAAATTCAACAGAAATGGGAGTTTAGCGGGGAAGAATTAAAGAAGCCAATTAGAATTGAAAATCGTATGGGCTATGGTCCGCTTTCTATTTCTGTTTATGCCAAGGGGAAGGGCGATTTGAAAATAATTTCCTTACATGACAGACATTCTCGCAAATCTTGTGGATATTTTATTCCAGGTGGAGAGCGCTATGTGACTTCAAAAGGAGAGGAGATCTTCTGTTATTTTGATCCGGCAGATGGCAAGAGTCCTTTGGCAGTTTATTTCTCTGGATACCGTACGCAGGAAGGCTTTGAAGGCTATTATATGATGCGCTCTATGGGCTGTCCTTTTCTTTTGATTACAGACCCAAGATTAGAAGGCGGCGCGTTTTATTTAGGAGATGATGAATACGAAAGACTGATTGTGGATATCATCAAATCCTATATGAAAAAAGCAAATGTCACTTCAAATGAAGTCATTATGTCTGGAAGTTCCATGGGAACTTTTGGAGCCTTATATTATGCCTGTGATATAAATCCGCATGCACTTATTTTGGGAAAACCATTGGTGAATCTTGGCAACGTTGCGCTAAACGAAAGAATCAAACGACCTGGTGGTTTCCCGACTGCGCTTGATGTACTTTTGAAAAGCTATGGAGACATTTCTATTGAGAGCGCAAATGAATTGAATCTTCGTTTTTGGAATAAGTTTGATGCAGCAGATTGGAGTAAAACCAAGTTTATTATTTCGTATATGTATGAAGATGATTATGATCCAGATGGATATACGGATTTGATTTCGCACTTAAAGACAGAGGGTGTTCAGGTTTATGGCAAGGGGATTCATGGTCGTCATAACGACAATACCTATGAAGTAATGCAATGGTTCAAAAGCCAATATTTATCTGTTTTGGAAGAAGAATTTGGAAAAAGGTTTTAGATAATGGAAGCTAGTTGGACGATTTATTGGAATGAATTTACGGCAAATGCATATATGTATGGGACATCTTTGAAATATGTTTCTAAAAAGCATGTTGAATTTAGTAATTCGCAGATGCCACCTGGAACGATTATTAAGGAATGGTATTCTAAAACAAATTTTCAGTCGATGAGATTTGAACCCTCACTTCCTTTAATGGATGGAGAGAGTGCCTATCATATCACTGCAAATATTGATTTTAATCAAGAGGAAGATTCCGAGCTGATGCTTAGAATTGTTTATTATGACCGATATGATATTGAGGCAGAAAGTGTCATTTTAAGGGGCAAAGAGAATTATTTTAAGCCGCCACTGAAAGTTTATAATTACAAAATTCAGCTTGTAAATGCTGGAGTGACAGATTTTGTATTTCATTCATTAGTATTAAAAGAGGTAAGCAAAGAAGAATTCGATGGGCGAGAATCGGGAAATAAAAAAGATAAAAAGAATACTTAAAAAAGTGAAAAGCCTTGAGAATCAGATGAAGGCATTAAGCGATGACGCTTTATCTGGTAAGACTGCTGAATTTAAAGAGCGATACAAAAAAGGCGAATCCCTTGACAGCTTACTTCCAGAAGCCTTTGCTGCCATTATAGAAGCAGATTCCAGAGTTCTTGGAAAACATCCATATGATGTACAGATTATGGCTGGAATTGCTTTGCACAAGGGATATCTGGCAGAGATGAATACAGGAGAGGGCAAAACGCTTTCCGCTACTATGCCACTATATTTGAATGCAATTACTGGCCGTTCCTGCTTTTTAGTGACGACAAACGAATATCTGGCCTCCAGAGATGGCGAAGAGATGAGCCCTGTCTATCAGTTTATGGGACTTACCTGTGAGTTTTTGCCGCCAAATACATTAAGTGAAGAGCAATCTGATGAAGATCGCAAGAAAATGTATCAGGCCAATATTGTTTACCTGACCAATGGGAAGCTTGGATTTGATTTTCTGTTTAATAATTTGATTAAAAAAGAAGAAGACCGTTTTATGAAGGATATGTACTACGTCATAATCGACGAGGCGGATGCGGTTCTTCTTGATTCTGCAGTAATGCCTCTTGTTGTTTCGGGAGTGCCACGAGTACAGTCAAATTTGTATGGCCTGTGTGATTTCTTTGTGACAACGTTAAAGGAAGGCGTTGACTTTATCTGTGAGGATAAAGCGGTCTGGTTAACAGAAAAAGGCGTAAGTTATGCAGAGTCCTATTTTAAAATTGACCATTTTTATAGTCCAAAAAATTTCGAGATAAACAGACATGTAACCCTGGCATTAAGAGCGCATCATATTCTTCATAATAATAAGGATTATGTGGTGTCTGATGACAATAAAATTAATCTGGTAGATGCTGGAACTGGCCGAATTATGCCCGGAGTTAACCTTAGAGGCGGACAGCATCAGGCTTTAGAAATGAAGGAACATCTGGAACTTTCACAGGAGACACGAACCGTAGCTTCTGTAACCTTTCAGAATTTATTCCTGATGTTTGATAAAATGGCAGGCATGAGTGGAACCATCACAAATGAAGCCGATGAAATGTTTGAGATATATCGCAAAAAGATTGTGCGAATTCCTACGAATCGTCCAATTGCTCGTGTGGATCGAAAAGATTTATATTATCCTGATGCGAAGAATCAGTTTTATCAGGCAGTGGGGCTTACGATTCGAGTACACAAGACAGGTCAACCAGTTTTAATTGTGCTTGAAACTTCGACGGATACAGAGATTTTTTCAAGACTTTTGATGGGACAAAATATTGCTCATAATGTATTAAATGCGAATAATGCCTTTTGGGAAGCTGAAATCATTAAGGGAGCTGGACAAATTAATGCTGTCACTGTAGCTACTTCCATGGCTGGTCGTGGAACAGATATTAAGCTCGGGGAAGGTGTTCGTGAACTGGGTGGTCTTGCTGTAATTGGTGTTGGCAGAATGTCTAATATTCGTACGGAAAGACAGACGCGAGGACGTTCAGGTCGTCAGGGAGACCCTGGTTTTAGCCAGTTTTTTGTTAGTCTTCAGGATGATGTTGTTGGATCTGAGGACAATCCAAAACTTGAAAAATATATTGATGGCAAAAAGAGAATATCCAAGTCCCGTTTAAAACGAATCATAAATAAAGCTCAGAAATTTAAAGAGGAGACGGAATCAGCAAATCGAAAGAATTCTGTACAATATGATCGAATTTTACAGAGGCAAAGAGAATTTATCTATGCGACCAGAGATAACATGTTAAGCGGTACGAGGGTCGAATATAAAGCCATTATTGATATTGCAAGAGAAAATATTAACCGCTTTATCGATGCGCAAAATACTTTAGATGTCTCTATATTAACCAGATATATTCTTGATAATATTTCTTATGGAATTGATAGTGATTTGATGAAGCTTGATTTAAATAATAGAGACTCTGTAAAATCCTATTTACTGTTGAAGGTTCGACATGGTTTAGTCGACCAGGAAATTAAATTGATGGATGATGATGTTTACGATCAGTTTGTCAGAGAGGCTGTCTTAAAAGCTGTTGATGATGGCTGGGTTGAGCTTTTAGATTATCTCGAACAGTTAAAGTTTGCTGTGTCAGGCCGTGCTTCCGCGCAGAGAAATGTAAATTTGGAATATCAGGTAGAAGCTTTTGAATCCTATTTTGATGCGGAAAAGGAAGTAAAAGCAAATATTATTAGAAACATCTTACTAAGTAATGTGAGTCTGACAAAGGATCACGAATTAATGGTAATTTACCCATAGGAGTTAGTATGGTTTATAATTTGAATCTCGGAATTGGATGGGCAAGTAGCGGTGTGGAATATGCACAGAGCTATCGCGCAAATATGTTTCGCAGACTTGGAATAGAAGCGAAATTTGTATTTATGGATATGTTTCCAAACGACAATATTGAGCATATGACAAAAAATATTAGTTTTTTGGATGATGAAATCATTTGGCTCTATACCTATTTTACAAATACTAAGATTGCGCCAGTTTCCTTTTCCTTAGATGATTTGAAAAAAACATTTACAAGAGAATATTCTTTTTCGCGTGAAGGTAAAATTTGCCGTTTTGATTTTGGAAATATGGATTTTTATACTGCATATATGGTAGATGAAACCTCGGACCTGGTTCATCGAGTTGAACTTGTTTCAGGCGGAAAACTAGTGCGTAAAGATTATTATACCTATTGCAGAATTTATTCTGAGTACTATGCGCCTTATGATAACAAGGCACATTTGTATCAGAGAAGATTTTTTCATGAGGATGGCTCTGTTGCCTATGAGGAAATCGTTGATGAAGATCATGTGCTTTATCGCTTCAAGGATCGTGTTTTATATTCAAAGGAAGAACTGATTGGATATATGATACAATCTTTCCATTTGACTTCTGAGGATGTAGTGATTATTGATCGCTCAACGGGGATTGCACAGGCTGTATTTGAAAACAAAAATGATGCAAGAATTGGAATGATAATTCATGCAGACCATTTTAGTGAAGGTCGTTCTGATGAATATAATATCCTGTGGAATAATTTTTATGAGTATGCCTTTGCTCAATCAAAATATGTTGATTTTTATGTTGCCGCGACAGAAGCGCAACGTCTATTACTATTAGAGCAGTTTGAAAAATATCATCATAAATCTGCTAATGTTGTAACAATTCCTGTTGGAAGTATTGACACAATAAAATTGTCAGAGCCTGGCAAGAGAAAAAAACATAGTCTCATTACAGCCTCTCGTCTGGCAAATGAAAAGCACTGTGACTGGTTGATTTTGGCAGTTGCGGAAGCAAAAAAGCAGATTCCTGATCTTTCGCTTGATATTTATGGCAAAGGTGGGCAGGAGAATCAATTGCTTGATTTAATAAAAGAGTACGATTGCGGTGATTATATTCGCCTGATGGGACAACAGAATTTAGACCAGGTTTATATCAATTATGAAGCGTATATTTCTGCATCACAATCAGAAGGATTTGGACTTACCTTAATGGAAGCAATTGGATCAGGGCTTCCAATCATCGGTTTTGATGTCAGATATGGAAATCAGACATTTATTGATTCTGGAAAAAATGGTTATCTGATTCCTTTTACCAGGGAAATGGATAAAAAGACAAAAATCAATCAATTAACGGAATATATTATAAAGTTATTTTCAGAAGAAAGCTTAGAAAAATTCGAACAACATTCTTATCAGAAGGCGAATGAATATTTGACAAGTGAGGTTGAAAAGCGTTGGCAAACATTAATAAATCAAACAAAATAACATTGCTTTTTGATAACTTTGGTGTGGAGAGTCAGAATTTATATAAATCTTTTATGGCGATATCTTCTGAAATGAAAGCAATTGTTTTAGAAGATGATGGATTTTTACCAAAGGAAATTCTTTCTCCATTTACATATTATCTTGGTGATTTTAGTAAAAGCGATAATTGTCCTGGAAAACCGTTATATTTTAACCAGATTACGGTTCCGCAGTTTTGGGAAATTCAGGGGAGTGCAGTAAGTGCAAAAGTTTTTAATCACAAGCATGAGCGTGCACGTATATTTTATGCTGGACCATCAGAAAAAAGATATGTTTCCATTGTGGATTGGTTAGATGAATCTGGGTATGTCAGAATTAGTGAGCATTACAACCAGTATGGCGCGTTGTTTTGTAAGACTGTTTTCAATAAAAAGGGACAAAAAGTAAATCGTACTTTTTTTAATGTTGATGGAATCGAAACTGTACATGAAAATTTTGTGACAAATACTGTGGTTCTGACAAAAGAAAGCAAAGATTATTTCTTTAAATCATTAGATGAATTCTATTTATATTTTTTGTCTGAATTAAAAGTAGAAGAGACAAATGTATTTTATAATACGTTGGCTAAGTCATTTGCTTTGTCTTTAAATTTAAAGGGCAATGAAATGACTGATGCTCTATTTTGGACTGAGGATGCCAGAGATGATATTCCATTAAATATGCAATATATTTTTGATGGAAAAAGTTTGCGTACAAAACAGGTATTTGTGCAGAAACATTCTGCTTATCTGAAACTGATTGAACTCGGTGCGCCTAAAGAAATGGTTTCAGAACTTGGATATATTTTTGATTTTGAAAGAAGTAACTGCGCAGGTAAGGATGTCCTAATTTGTACCAATTCAGATCAGATTGTTGAAATTAATCGTTTTGTAAATCAGTTTAAAGAATTAAATTTTCATATAGTTGCACTAACAGAAATGTCGCCAACTCTAATGGCCTTAGAAGAAAATGAAAATGTACTTCTTTATCCTTCCTGCGACCAGCATATGATTGAAATGCTATTCAATAAATGCAACATTTATTTGGATATTAACAGGGAAAAGGAAATCATCGATTCCGTTCATCGTGCATTTTTGAATAATATGTTGATCTTTGGATTTAAAGATACACTTCATAACAAGAATTATATCAGCAAAAATCACGTGTTTGTAAAAGATAAAATAGAAGAATTTATGGCCATATTAAAAGCTGTAATTTCGGATGAAGAATTTTTTGAACAGTCGATTCAGGAGCAAAGGGATGCTGCCTTATCCTGTGACATTCATGATTATCAAGTTATATT
>JAZUGV010000075.1:0-18582 GCA_045641385.1 Agathobacter sp.
CTGTAGATCCTGCAGGTGTGTCCGGATATTTGCCAGATTTATACACATCTACACACATTAACTTAAACTCACAACTATAGCGCATAAAAATATCCCTCCTTACTGAACATTTACTTTGTCCAGTAAAGAGGGTACATATCAAACGAGGTGGCGTTTCTTATTATCCCATATTTGCAAACAGTGCTGCGATTTCATCTGGACTCATAGTTTTATTTGGATCAGACAAATCTGGCATTGGTGGTGTATCTGATGCCTCTGCCTCCGCAGGTGCTTCTTCTTCTACTTGAGCCACCGCCTCTGCTCCCATGCTGTTAATTAATGCTGCAATATCATCTGGGCTCATCATTTTATTTGGATCATCTGTAGCTGGTGCTGCTGGCGCTGGAGGTGTTTCTGGTTGCGCTGGTGTTTCCTCTGCTACAGGCTCCTCAGTTGCAGCCTCTGCTGGTGCATCTGCTGCTGCAAACATTGCTGCGATTTCATCTGGACTGAGCTTCTTGTTTGGGTCGTCTGCAACTGGTGCCTCTGGCACTTCAGGCTCTGCTGGAGCTTCCTCTACTACATGTTCCTCAGTTGCGGCCTCTGCTGGTGCATCTGCCGCTGCAAACATTGCTGCAATTTCATCTGGATTGAGTTTTTTGTTTGGATCATCTGCAACTGGCGCTGCCGGTGTCTCTTCAACTGCAATATCATCTGTCGCTACTTCTTCGATTGCGATATCGTCTGCTGCTACTTCTTCGATTGCGATGTCATCTGCCGCTACTTCTTCAATTGCGATGTCATCTGCTGCTACTTCTTCGATTGCGATGTCATCTGCTGCTACTTCTTCGATTGCGATGTCATCTGTCGCTACTTCTTCGATTGCGATGTCATCTGTCGCTACTTCTTCGATTGCAATGTCATCTGCTGCTATCTCTTCTACCGCAATATTTTCAAAAGCTGGCTCATCAGGAGCAGATACAGAAACAGGAGCACTTTCCGCAGTCACAACTGGTTGTACTGGCATCGTCTGCATTGGCATTGCCTGAACAATTGGTGTACTCATTGCTCTTTGATTTAATGCAGTTGTTAGTCGAAGCTCCATATCCTTTAGAGCAAGGACTAAATCCTGCTGCTTCGAAAGAATGGCCTCCTCACATTTACTCTCAACTCTTGATGTTTTATCTTCTAAGCGCTTTTCCATCTCTTCGATTTGCTCTGTTAGCATTTCATTAGATGTCATAATTGCTTCTGCATTTTCGCGCTCTCTACTGATAATTACTTTTGCGATACTCTTCTGCGCATTGATAATATTATCCGTTGGAGTTGAAACAATCTTTTCTAACTTGTTTAGATGTTCTGTTATATCCTCAGAGTATTTTTTCAACATCAAATACGATGCCTTTTCTGATTTAAAAATACTCTCGTACTGCTCATTTTGAATTTCTTCTTTTAGTGAGTTTAACGATAATATTGATGAAACCAGCCAAAAGATATCTGCTAACGCAAGTAGACCAAAAATGATGAGCAGAATCCATACAAGCGGTTCACTTAATCGAATCATCGTAAACAGTAACGCAATTGCTAAAATTCCCAGCGCCACTGTTGCACATATTATGTGCAGCTTTAGTTTTTTCCCCTTGTCCATAGAAACAACCTCCCCGAGAGTATACTTTTACATACTATGACAATTATCCTATTATCTTTAATTATAAACATTTCGAATTTTAGTTCAATCAGTTTTTCTATATATTGTGGATAATTCAGATAATATGTGTACATATACCACATATTATGGATTTTTATCTCGTATGAATTTCCTTGCAAGCAAGCATGCAGTCGATTTTCCTCGTCGCTATAACACTTGCGAAACTCTCTTCGCAGTTTCGCTCTGATTAGCTGTCGTCAAATCTCCTTGCGTGCAAGCGCGCAGTCGATTTTCCTCGTCGCTATAACAAAAAAAGATGAAACATAGTTTCTTCTTTTAATGATGTCCCCTGGGGGAATCGAACCCTCAATTGAGCCTTAGGAGGGCCCCGTTATATCCATTTAACTAAGGAGACCTCTATAACTAAACGGTAGAACCCTGAAGCCAAATGCTTCCTTTAAATCTTCTACCAACGAGTGGTTCACCAAGCAAATCCTTTTGATTAATGCATACTGAAAAAATCATTTCATTGCATAATATTTTTAAAACATAAACCTCTTCATGCGTTAGTTTATTCTCATCCTTCTTTACTTCGAGAATATCCCCTATGATACTATATTGATCACTTTCAATTCCATACGGCATAAACGAGGTTGATACTATACTTAAAACATCCTCATTATGAATTCTTTGGGAAATTAATGAGTACGTGTCCATATCTTCTATGGTCAGGCTTTCAATTGCCTCTTCATTTCCTTCTCTTGCCTGAGCAATTAAACGATTATGCTCCCTCTTCTGGAAATCGGATTCATTTTTATCTTTCACTCTTTCAACGATTGGAAGTAAAATTTTCCCTTCTGTTGAAAGAGCAGCTAGCATTGCACCTCGCCGCGTATTCTTTGAACCATATAATTTTTTCTCGGCCAAATAATCTGCAACATTCTGCAAATAAAAAATTAGCGTAACACCCAGGCGCAATTCATCACAAACACCAGCGTATGATTCCTTATCCGCATGCTTTTCAATTTCGATATATTCTTCTGTACTGACCTCAGACGCATAAAGATATGGGAAATAATAATCTACGCAGAATTCATCATTTTCATCATAAATTCCGCGTAGCATAATTCCAAAGTCCTGTCCGTAGTCACAAGAGAGTTCTGCAAATTCGTTTCCCTCTGAATCTGTTGTGACTTTAAGAATCTCTGGGCGCTCTGTAATATCTTTTATTAAAAGATCTAAATCTTTTTTGCGTAAATCTGAAAAGCCAATTGCTCTCAGAAATTTATGCATATTTGTTCCTCACTAAATTACCTGTAAGATAGAAATGTTTTTTTCTAAAAATAAATTTCTTCGTGGTCGCTCATCCTCATCAGCCTCTTCTCTGTTTAAAACCATTACTATAGGTCTTTCAGGATCAGCCGTCTGTGATACAACAACCGTATCCTCTGCATCACTCGTCTTTATCGTTGTTCCAACCGGATATAAAGCTACTGCAGAACACAACTTCTCAATGACCGTAGTATCGTATTTGATACCTGAATCTAATTTTAACTGATCAATTGCCTTTCGAACAGATGTTCTCTTCGATTCCATTCCCGATATCATGCAATCAAAAGCATCGCACACCTGAATAATTCGACATTCAATTTCATCGCTCGCCTGCTTCATTGGGAAGCCGTTTCGATCTAATCTTTCATGATGCGATAAAATCATTTTCTTCGAAATGTCTGGAATCCAATCTGCCTTTTCCAAAGCACAGTATCCTAAAATCGTATGCTTACGATATTCAAAAATAGCAAATGGATCTCCATTTTCCAAATCACAATTTTCATATTTGATTGTGATATAACGTATTCCAACATCATGTAACAATGCGCCTAGTGCAACTGCATAACGTTGTGTTTTTTTCAACTTGAGTTTTTTTGCTATTAATACAGAAAGAAGCGTTACCATGACAGTGTGTTCATATAAGTCAGCCGAATGCTCACTTATATCTATAACAGCATCATCAGATAACGCATCTATATCTTTAACAATCTCATTTGCAATTACTTTGAACTGACGAAAATCATCTGTTTTTGTATGAACATGGTTTTCTAAAATTTTGCGCACTTTTTCCACATAGGTATCCAATTTTGCACGATCCATAATCAGATTAGGTTCTTCAAAATCTTCATATGGATCTTCAACCATAAGGCTTTCGATACCTAATGATTCAATTAAAGGAATATAGTCAATTTTAAGCGCAGTGCCCTTAGGAATCAGAATATTTTTTTCTTCTGTCATAATTGCTTCTGCCAGGATTTCTCCCCCAGTTAAAATGTCTACGGTACGCATGTTCATACACCTCAACGCTCCACGTCAAGGATATGACTTCCAGTGCACGAATTACCTATCTGGAATTCTTGGCCATATCCAAAGCTTCCTGCTCTTCCTCGGCCAATACTAATACGGAGTTTCCATCAATAATTTCCTTAATGTAAGTATAGCAACCTTCTCTGCTGTGAACAGCATTGAGAACAAATCCATTGTTTGTTTCATTCAATAGCGCAAGCGAAAAACTTAACTTGCCTCCCATTTCATGAAAAGCGTCATACTTGACAAGGCCAACCTTCTGATAAGCAAACTGCATATTGTGAAAAAGAGTTTTTATATTCTTCTCATTTTCAGCATTAGCATCGAGTAAGTGCTCTACCTCGTTAAGTCTCTTGATGATAGAATCTTCAAGTGACTTAGCATTCTTACCTGTCATAAAAATCTTGTAATTCTTTTTGAGAGATTTAATCTGTGCAATATTAACAATCCATAAAATCAAAAGGATTAATACCAATACTGCCAATCCGATAATGATATAATCAGAATCAAATCCTAAATAATTCGATATCATTCTATAAAGTCTCCTATATATATTTTCGTAAATATGCAGATCTTTTTAAATAGTCTTTTGTACCTATTTTCTGACTATTTATTAACTGTTCGAATTAAATCAATAATTCGATCAAGTTCGTCAGAAGAAAAATATTCGATTTCAATCTTTCCTGAACTTTCACTCTTTGCGGCAATAGAAACCTTTGTACCAAGAATACCCTTAAGCTGCTCTTCAAGATTTTGGTATACAGCTTCAAGTTGAGGGTTTAATTTTTTCTTTTCAGCAGGCGCATCCTTCTTTTCATTCTGGAGATTTTTCACAAGCTTTTCAGTATCACGCACGCTAAGTTTCTCATCGAAAATCTTCTGCGCTGCGGCATACTGCTGGTCTGCATCTTCAATCCCAAGCAAAGCTCTAGCATGGCCTGTAGAAATCATTTTTGCTACAACCATCTGCTGAACCTTTTCATTCAACTTTAAAAGACGAATAGAGTTTGTAACTGCAACTCTACTTTTAGATACCTTTTCAGCAACTTCATCCTGCTTTAATCCAAATTCCGTCATAAGTCTTTTGTAAGCCTGTGCTTCTTCAATTGGATCCAGGTCAGCTCTTTGAATATTTTCAATCAGTGAAACCTCGAGAATTTGCTGCTCAGAAAAGTCATTCATTACAACTACAGGAACTTTATCAAGTCCAGCCATTTTAGACGCGCGCCATCTACGCTCTCCACCGATGATCTCATAATAATCATCTTTTTGACGTACAAGTAATGGCTGTAGCACTCCGACCTTTTTAATAGAATCAGATAACTCTAACAGTTCGTCTTCATCAAAATTCTTACGTGGCTGATCACGATTAGGTTCAACCTTATTAATATCTAACACGATTGCCCCATCAACCGCATCAACATTTAGCTTCTTTTCTGCCACTGCTGGCTTTGCAACTTTATCCGTAATTAATGAATCTAATCCTTTTCCTAAACCCTTCTTTGCTGCCATAGTATTTTATACCCCTTTTCTATCGATGATTTCCTGTGCAAGATCGCGATAACTTTCAGCTCCAGCAGACTTTGGATCATACATATTAATTGGCAATCCATAGGATGGCGCCTCTGCCAAGCGAATGTTTCTTGGAATCTTTGTCTCAAAAATTGTTGTATCCAGGTTCTGCTTTACTGTTTCTACAACCTGATTCGAAAGATTTGTTCTAACATCATACATAGTAAAGACTACGCCCTCAAGTTGAAGCTCTGGATTTAATCTTTCCTGAACTAAGTTGATTGTATGGATCAACTGGCTTAATCCTTCCAACGCATAGTACTCGCACTGAATTGGAACAAGAATTGTATTTGCTGTGGTCATCGCATTGATGGTAAGCATATTCAATGACGGAGGACAGTCAATAATAATGAAATCATAATCGTCCTTTACATAATCTAATTTGCTGCGAAGGATAAATTCACGATCCTCTTTTCCCAACAATTCAATTTCTGCTCCCGCCAAGTCTACAGTAGATGCAATCAATTTAACCTGTTCAACAGCAGTATCATGAATACTTTCATTGATAGAACATTCACCTAAAATCAATTCAAACACAGTATCTTCAATTTCTGATTTATCTACGCCCAATCCGCTTGTCATGTTTCCCTGTGGATCCAGGTCAATAGCTAATACTTTTTTTCCTTTTTCTGCTAAACATGCAGATAAATTAATGGATGTTGTTGTCTTTCCAACTCCACCTTTTTGATTCGCAATAGCGATAATTCTTCCCATAAAACAACCTCTTCTTTATGTTTTTTCCTCTGTTTTTTCGTGCTTTCCCATTATATCACTTAATGTTTCTCAATTCTATAGGCAAAAAAGTTTCACGTGAAACATTTTGGGACAATTTCCAAAATATAGGTACCCTTGAATTTGAGCAAAACTATATGTTGTGGAATTGATCCAAAAAATTTATTTTTTTATAAATGTTTCACGTGAAACACATATTATAAAATAACTATACTCCTCATGTTTCACGTGAAAATTTTGAATTCAAAGCACAAACTATAAAGCAGGAATCATATAATATCTTCTTGCAATAAATTTGAATAACATTTAAGAAAATCTCGCGCCACTTTTGCGTTAATTAAACAATCATCTGCAAACGCGTGTCATTCTAGCAAACCCTTTTCACCACATAGGAAGCTGAAGCAGGTTTCATCTCTGATTAACGGTCGTCAAATCTCCTTGCATGCAAGCATGCAGTCGATTTTCCTCGTCGCCATAACAATAAAAATAGAGTTTCGCTTACGAAACTCTCGCGCCGCTTTTGCGTCGCGAATGCGACATTTTTCATCTGCAAAAGCGTGCGCATCCTCGCGGAGCCTTTTTACTGTATAGAAAATTGGAGCAATTTCCTATACAGTAAAAAGGCGCATCCAATTTTGGATACGCCTTCGTAAATGTAATAAATATAAATATGAAATTTTAGATTTTAACAAGATTATTACGGATTGCAAACACAGCAGCTTGAGTACGATCTGTTACTTCCAATTTTTTAAAGATATTAGATACATGATTCTTTACAGTTCTTTCAGAAATATCTAACTTCTCTGCAATCTCTTTATTATACATACCAACAGAGAGAAGCTTTAATACCTCAATTTCTCTTCTGGTAAGTTCATCAATCTTTGCTTCATCATCATTCTTTTCAATCATCTTTGCATTTAATGCTGGAATAAGACTTGGCTGAATATAACTTTCTCCAGAAGCAATAGAGAAGATAGCCTTCTTTAATTCTGATGATTCAGAATCCTTTAATACATATCCATCAACTCCGATATCAACGGCCTTAAGTAAATATTCAACTTCATTATGAACTGTAAGTACTAATACTTTAACTCGAATTCTCTTTTCCTTTAATGCAGCAAGAACTTCAAGTCCGTTCATAATAGGCATATTAATATCTAATAATAAAACATCCGGCTTCACAGTTGCCAACTTGTCTAAACAATCCTGGCCATTTTCAGCCTCAGCAATTACCTTAATATCTCCATCAAGCTCTAATAAATTCTTTAATCCTTCACGAATCATTGAATGATCATCTGTGATCATAATTTTTACAGCAGCCATTACTCATCCTCCTTATCGACTGGTATTAATACAGATATTCTACAACCCTTTCCTACTTCTGAATCAACATCAATTGTTCCAGATAACAGGTAAACCCTTTCCTTCATCATCGACATTCCAAAACCAGAATTGTCATTTCGAGGTGTTTCCGGAGCGCTATTAATATCAAATCCTTTTCCGTCATCCTCTATAAATAAGCGAAGACTATCTTCGCAATATTTCAATTGAACAGATAAATTATTCGCCTGCGCATGCTTGATAGCATTGTTACATGCTTCCTGAATAATTCGCAGAAGCGTAAGAGAGATAACGCTATTAATAGGATATGAATCCCCCAAAACTTCATAGGTAATATGAAGCGGCGTTTGGACACGGAACTTATCCAGGAATCTCTCAACAGTTACATCAAAGCCAATATCATCAAATGACATCGGCCGCAAATCATAAATCATCTTTCGAGTATCATCGATAATTGCCCTCAAAGTTTTTGTCATTGAGGAAAGCTCTAATCTACACCGAATCATGTCAACATCCATAAGCTTCATACAAAGCTCTGATTTATGAACAAGAGAAGTAAGATTCTGTACTGTTGAATCATGCAAATCTCGTGCTATTCTTTGTCTTTCATTTTCCTGTGTCTCAAGAAGAGCTAACCTAAACTTTGGAGAAAGATCATCATCTGCGTCTTCAAGTAAAGGAAGGATATCTTCCCTTGATACTTTAATGACACTATTAATCTCATCTACCTTACGGTCTATCTTTGCAAGTTCTCTATCTACGATCTTAAGTTGTTTCGAAATTTCTTTTTGCTCTTCAGCTAACTCTTTGATTTTTTCTTTATTGAAGTGATTTACTTCACGAGGAGTGAATGCTTCTACATTTGGATCCTCAGACTCTTCGAGTAGCTGTATCATCTGAATATTCTCTTTTAACTTATCCTGATATTCAGACTTCTTTTTTATAAGAACAATCCTATCTTCGTGGAACTGTTCTTTTGTCTTTTCAAGATATTCTTTTACCATTTATAATCACCGAACAAACGTTTGGGTATACTGCTACTAAAGTACTACCATAGTATATAACAATTTTTTACCCTTGAAAAGACCGAAATCAAAAATTTAATTGTACAATATATCTAAAATTGAATATAATATAAATAGTACAAATTATCTAATCTCAAAATGTGCTATAAGGAGGAATTTGTATGGGAAAAAAATGGAAAGCATTTGCTTTTGCCACTGGAAGCGTATTGTTAGGAATGCACCTATACAATCGCTTTATTGCAAAGGCAGCAGTTCAGAAAAATAAATTACCAGATTCCCAGGGACAGTACTTCGAATGGAAATACGGACAAATCTATTACACCAAAAAAGGAAACGGATCTCCAATTCTTTTAGTGCACGATATTGATCCAATGGCTTCCTCAATGGAGTGGTGTAAAATCAGTCGTCATCTTGCAAAAGATCATACTGTTTATACCCTTGACCTTCTTGGATGTGGTCGTTCTGACAAACCTGGTTTAGATTACAACAACTATCTATATGTTCAAATGATTAACGCCTTTATCAAAGAAGTTATCAAAGAGAAAACAGATGTTGTCGCAAGTAATTTGTCCACCTCGTTTATCTTCGCCGCAAACAATTTGGATAAGGAATTATTTGATCATATTATTTGCATTAATCCAACACCAATTAAGGAATTAGATTTAATGCCAAATCATATTTCAAAGTTAAAGAAATTTTTCTTTAACACTCCGATTCTTGGAACCTTTATGTACAACGTTTTGAGCAACCCTCTTCATGTAGATAGAATCTTTAAGGATTTCTATTTCTCAAGAGGTCAGCTTGCTTCGATTGACTTAAAGGAAACCTACTATGAAGCTGCTCATCTCAAGGAAAGCAGAGGAAAGCATCTACTTGCAAGCATCTATGGAAATTACATGCATGTAAACATTGGCCATTGTCTAAAGAACATTGACAAACCTGTTTGCATAATTGGAAGTAGAGATATCGAGAACAATCGTCTTGCTCTTGAAAAATATGAAAAGGCGAATAAGAAATTTGATGTAACTATGCTTTCAGGCGCAAAAAATTACCCTCAACTTGAAATTCCTGAGAAAACGTTAAGGGTAATTGAAGACTTCCTAAAAGAAGAAATGTATTAATTTATAATGGTTCTTTTGTTGGCGTACCTGCTTTTCGTGGGTACGCCTTTTTTGTACTTGCTTCTTTTTGAATTACAATAAGACTTCGAGAGCTCTCACCAAGTTCAAAGAAACAAATATCATCTACTTTACAACCCAATAAACGAAACGCATTTGATGAAGCTGAAACCTCTTCCTGACAGTCACCGCCCTTATATGAAATGAACTTTCCTCCAACCTTAATAAATGGAGTACAATATTCGGAAAGAGAAGAAAGATTTGCCACTGCTCTGGAAACACACAAATCATACTTTTCTCTATAATCCTTGTTTCGACCTAAATCTTCTGCTCTGCTATGCACCGTATGAATCTTATCTAACTTAAGTGCATCGATCACCTCGTTTAAAAAGGTAATTCTTTTGTTGAGCGAATCCACAAGAGTAATTTCCAAATTTGGAAATGCTATCTTTAAAGGAATTCCTGGAAAACCAGCACCCGTTCCAAGATCTAAAACAGAAGCTGCATTTGAGCAATCCACAACTCTTGCTAGAGAAATACTATCAATAAAGTGCTTCTCTATCACTTCATCAAAATCAGTAATGCCTGTAAGATTCATCACCTTATTCTTTTCAATGAGCATTTCATAAAATGTCAAAAACTGAGAAATCTGATTATCTGTAAGAAATACATTTATTTTCTCAAGTTCTTCCACAAAATGTGTTGTATTATAATTCATCCTCTTTTCCTTTTTTAAAAGAAATCCAAATAGATATTATTTCTGTTTTTGATAAAATGATTCAAGATAAATCAAAAGCACAGAAATATCTGCTGGAGTAACACCTGAGATTCGTGAAGCCTGTCCAATAGATTCTGGTTGAAGTTCTGTAAGCTTTTGTTTTGCTTCAATTCTAAGACTTGAAACCTGCTCATAATCAAATGGAACCGGAATCTTCTTCTTCTCCAATTTTTTAAACTGCTCTACCTGTTTCAACTGACGCGTAATATATCCATCATATTTAATCAGAATATTTACCTGCTCACGAACATCATATGGAAGCTCCGGTCTTTCTGGATCTAATTCTGCAAGCATATCGTAATCAAGTTCAGGCCTGCGTATCAAATCCGTAAGTGTTAGTCCTGTCGTTAATGGAATACTTCCAAACTTTTCAAGAACCTCTGAAACAGATTTACGAGCACCGACTCTGACCATAGAAACTCTTTCAATTTCCTCCTGAATCAACTGCTCTTTTTTTACAACCCAATCGTATCTGTCCTGAGGAATCAATCCAATCTCATACCCTTTTTTTGTAAGTCTTAAATCAGCATTGTCCTGACGTAATAACAAACGATATTCAGCTCGACTAGTCATCATTCTATATGGCTCACGAGTTCCTTTTGTTACAAGATCATCTATAAGAACTCCTGTGTAACTTTCAGAACGATCCATCACAAGAGGATCTTTTTTAAGAATCTTCATTGCGGCATTAATTCCAGCAACAAGTCCCTGGCAAGCCGCTTCCTCATATCCACTACTTCCATTAAACTGACCACCTGCAAATAAACCAGAAATTTTCTTAAATTCAAGAGATGGCTTCAGCTGTTTCGGATTAATACAATCATATTCAATCGCATAAGCGTTTCGAACAATAACCGCATTTTCCAATCCAGGGAGTGTTCTGTACATTTCATGCTGAACATCCTCTGGCAAGGATGAAGACATTCCTCCAATATACATCTCATTCGTATGAATACCCTCAGGCTCTATAAAAATCTGATGTCTATCTCTGTCAGCGAATTTTACAACCTTATCCTCAATCGATGGACAATAGCGAGGTCCTGTTCCTTCAATAATTCCAGCATAAATTGGAGAACGATTAAGATTGTTTCGAATAATATCATGTGTTCTCTCGTTTGTATATGTAAGCCAGCAGGAAACCTGTTCCTTTTGAATTGAATCAGGATCCGTTGTAAAAGAAAAAGGAACTATTCTTTCATCTCCAAACTGTTCTTCCATCTTCGAAAAATCAATACTTCTTGCATCAATTCTAGCTGGAGTTCCAGTTTTAAAACGAAGCATCTCAATTCCGTGATCTACAAGAGATTTTGTCAGATGTGTTGCAGCAGAAAGACCATTTGGTCCTGTATGAGTAATCATCTCTCCCGTCAAACATCTTGCACCAAGATAAGTTCCTGTGCAAAGAACTACTGCTTTTGTGTGATATATAAATCCAGATACTGTTTTAACACCAGTAATCGTCATACCACAGGCAGTGTCTTCTGTAATAATTTCAGAGACCTCAGCCTGTCGAATCGTTAAATGCTCTGTAGACTGAAGTGTTCTTCTCATTTCCATAGAGTAATCTGCTTTATCCGCCTGTGCGCGAAGTGAATGTACCGCTGGTCCTTTGGATTTATTTAACATCTTAGACTGAATAAAAGTCTTATCAATGTTTTTTCCCATTTCACCGCCGAGTGCATCTATTTCACGAACCAAGTGTCCTTTTGAGCTTCCACCAATGTTTGGATTACAAGGCATCATAGCAATGCTATCTACACTAACTGTAAAGATAATCGTCTCAAGTCCAAGTCTTGCACATGCAAGCGCTGCTTCACAACCAGCGTGGCCAGCTCCAACTACAGCAACATCATAAAATTCTTCTTTAAAATTATTTTGAACTACCATTCAAAAACCTCTTTATTTTCCCATGCAAAACTTTGAGAATATCTCCTCAACCAAATCATCTTCAACAGACTCACCTATGATAAGTCCAAGCTCCTCATAAGCATTCATCAAATCTACAGAATAAAAATCCTCAGGCATTTGTGATTCGATACTTTGCATTACCAAATTTAAACTATTCATTGCCTCTTGTAAAGAAGCTTTGTGACGAACATTGGTAACATAAACCTGGTCGTTATACGAAATTTCTCCAGAGAAGAACATATCCGAAACAACCTTCTCAAATTCATCAATACCAATATTCTCCTTTGCTGAAATTGAAAGAACAGGTAATTCTGTAAATTTAGTCATCAATTCAACATCGACAACGACCTTTAAATCTGATTTATTTAATAGAATAATTGCTTTTTTATCCTTTAAAAATTCAAGCAATTCCTTATCTTCATCCGATAATTCATCTGATGAATCCACAACAAACACTACTAAATCAGCATCCTTTGCAGAATTCATTGCCTTATCAACGCCAATCTTTTCTACAACATCGTCCGTTTTACGTATTCCTGCTGTATCCATCAAATTCAAAGTTAATCCATTTAAATGAATCTGCTCTGTCAGTATATCTCTGGTGGTTCCAGCAATATCCGTAACAATTGCTCTTTCATATCCAAGTAATGCATTCAACAAAGAAGATTTACCAGCATTTGGTTTACCCAATATAACTGTGTTAATTCCTTCTTTTAAAATTCTTCCATTATCTGAGGTTAAAAATAAAGTATTAAGATGATTTCTCACCTGAACTATAATATTTGAAAGATTTTCCGGATACTCCTCCAATGAAAAATGCTCCGGATCATCCAAAGCAGATTCGATAAATGCAATTTCGTGAAGAATTTTTGCTCTCTCTTCTTTTATAGCATCAGACAATTTACCTGAAAGCTGATCCATGGAACTTTTTAACGCAAAGCTATTCTGAGAATCAATAATATCCATAACAGATTCAGCCTGTGACAAATCAATTCGTCCATTTAAAAAAGCTCTTTTTGTAAATTCTCCTGGTTCGGCTAATCTTGCTCCTGCCTTAACTACTGTCTCAAGAATTTTCTTCATCACATAAACTCCACCATGACAGTCAATTTCAACAGAATCCTCTGCAGTATAGGAATGTGGTCCTCTCATCAAAAGAACCATGACTTCATCAATCTTTTCATTACCATCCACAATATATCCATAATGAATGGTATGTGTATCACAGCTTGATAATTTTTTCCCTTCCTTTGGAGATTTATAAATTTTATCCGCAATTTCAAATGCTTCTTCTCCACTGATACGTATAATTCCAATTCCAGATGAAGATAATGCAGTTGCGATGGCACAAATTGTGTCAGTTTTCATATCAAAAATATCCTTTTCTATTATCGCTTACTATTTATATCAAATTTGAAAACAGATCATAGTATTTCATAAATCCTTTATCTCTTTATAAAAGCCTTATGAAAAACTACAAATTCAACTATATTATATATTTTCAAAAAAGGAGTGTCCACAATTGGACACCCCTCATAATTAAGTTCCTATTACTTTAATGTAACAACGACATGTCTGTAAGGTTCCTCACCCTCAGAATGAGTCGTTACAAACTTATCATTCTGAAGAACAGAATGAATGATTCTTCTCTCATATGGATTCATTGGCTCAAGGTCAACTGGACGCTTAGTTCTCTTAACCTTATAAGAAATGTTCTTTGCAAGATTTTCAAGAGTTTCTTTTCTTCTCTCACGATAGTTCTCAGTATCAATCTTAACCTTATAACGATCTGAACGCTTCTTATTTACAGCAAGATTTGCAAGATACTGTAAAGAATCAAGAGTCTGACCTCTCTTACCAATTAAAACTCCCATATCATCACCAGTTAAGGTAACATCGATGCTCTTATCATCCTCATCAATAGAAAGTTCAATTGTAACATCCATATCCATTGCAGAAAATACATCATAAAGGAATCTCTTAACATCATTATCAACAGAATCCTTTTTCTTTGCACTAATTACTGCATTCTTGCTACCAATTCCTAAAAATCCGTTGCTACCTTTATCTACAACTTCATATTCAATTTCATCACTGGTGCAAGCTAACTGTAAACAAGCTTCAGTGATAGCTTCTTCAACAGTTTTTGCTGAAAATTCTCTATATTCCATTTTAATTAACCTCCGCGAAAAGAATTACTTACGTGAATTCTTCTCGTTAAACTCTTTTACAAGATTTGCCTTTGAAGCAAGACTTCCTTTTTGTGCATTTTCCTTGATTCTCTGAGCATTTTCCAGTACATTTTCCGCATCAGAAGAAACATTTACCTTTGCTCTTGAATCAATAGACTTTGTATTAATTGCAGCAGCATTTCTAATCTGATTCTGATATACACCCTGCTTTTCTTTCTTCTTGGCAACCTTCTCTTTATTTTTTTCGATGATGTCATTTAAATCCATCTTATCGAAATGCTTATTGAGAAGCCACTGCTGAAGTGAACGAATTAATGCACCAGCAATCCAATAAATACCAAGACCAACAGGAAGAGTAACTGCAAAGATGAGCGACATAAGTGGCATCATCATATTCATAGTCTTCATGGTCTGTGCCTGCTGATCTCCAACATTTGTCTGTGGAGTCAACTTAATGTTAATTCTCTGTGTCAGGAATGAAAGAACAGGAACTAATACTGCAATAATTGCTAACCAATAGGTACCTGTTGCGAATGCATTCTTAATGATAGTTAATGGAGAATCAGAGATATTTAATCCGCAGAAGTAGTTAAATCCTTTAATACTCTGATATGTATCACTAATATCACTAGATAATTTTGGGAAATAGTTAACTAAATATTTTGTTCCTTCTCCAGTAGTATCCCAAGCAGTTGAAGGAGCTTTATAAAGTAAATCTACAATATGATTTGAAAGAGTAGTTCCTTTTTCCGCAGCCCAGTCTAAATTCTTTGCATCCTGAAGAACAATCTTTAAATTATCTGCAATATCTCCAAGCTTTGTAGCATATCCATCTGTTGCAACAATCTTTTCTACTAAACCTGAAAACTGATCCTTAACAGATCCGATATATGCAGGGATATTATAGAAAACTCTGTAAAGTGCAAACAAAATAGGCATCTGAATAATCATATATAAGCAGCTACCCATTGGAGAAACACCATATTTCTGATAAATAAGCTGTGTTTCTGCATTCATTGCCTGCATAGAAGCATTATCTTTTTTTCCCTTATACTTATCCTGAACAGCTTTAAGCTCTGGCTGCATTTTTTGAGAAAGCTTTGAGAACTTCTGCTGTTTATAAGTAAGTGGAAAAAGAATCAGATAAATTACAATTGTGAATAAGATGATAGCAATACCTACATTGCCAAAGCTGATGTAATAAATCCACTCCATCATCTTACCAAGTACCTTTGCTATAGGTCCTAAAATGGAACCTGCATAAGGTGTTAATAAAATATCCACGAGTAAACCCTCCTTATGGAACCGGATCAAATCCTCCCTTTGAGAAAGGATTGCATCTCAATATTCTCCACGCTGCCAATGCTGATCCCTTTATCGCACCGTATTTTTCTACGGCCTGAAGGCCATAGGTTGAACAGGTTGGACAATATGGACATTTATATCTTTTCATTGGAGAAATATATTTTCTATAAAATTTAATGAGAGCAATAATTATTTTTTTCAAAACGGCCCCATCTTTTCTTCAAAAATTAACGATTAATAATATTATGAAGAGATCCAAGATGTAACAACGATTTTTCTATATCATGATATGAAGCATCTTTCGCTGAAACTCTTGCGACGACTACAATGTCCAAACCACTATTGAACAACTCTTCGTGTAATCTATAACTTTCTCGTACTAAACGAGTAATGTGATGTCTTATAACGCTATTTCCTACTTTTTTGCTAACTGAAATTCCGAGACGATTATTCTCGGTACCATTTTCCAGAACATACATAACTAAATGGCGATTGGCATGAGATATACCATTGTTATAAACTCTTCTGAAATCTTGATTTTTCTTTAATGAGTCTGAAAATTTCATACGTTTCTCACCTCATTACAAATTCTTTAATAAAAGAAGAAAGACCACATGTTATGTGGCCTAAATAAATCTATTATGCAGATAATTTCTTTCTTCCTTTAAGTCTTCTAGCAGCTAAAACCTTACGTCCACCTGCTGTCTTCATTCTTGCACGAAATCCATGAACCTTAGATCTCTGTCTTTTCTTTGGCTGGAATGTCATCTTCATTGGTATCCACCTCCTCTACAGTTAAAAAACATCGATACAATTATATCAAAATTTGTTTAGATGTCAATAATAAAAATAATCCACATTATATAAACAATAATCTGAAGTTATCCAATAATTGTGGATAACCTGTGGATAATTACTTTATAACATTGTTAATTAATGTTTATATATGGGGATAACTTTCAACACCATTAAAGTTGAATAAAGACCCCAAATAGTGTAAAATAAACACTGTAGTAGTATGCAAAAAAATAACCTATATATATAAGGAAACAAATGATTACATTAAACACATTATTGGATAATTGGAGCGAAATTTTAAAAAACGTTCAAAAAGAGTACGACATTAGCGAAGTTTCTTTTAACACGTGGTTAAAGCCCTTACAAATACATGAATTTAAGGACAATGTACTCTATATTTTAGTGGGCGATGACCAGTTCCAGATTACCTACATAAAAAAGAAATATTATAATCCAATCAAGGTTACCATAGCAGAGTTCTTTGATCAGGAAGTTGATATCGAATTTATCACACATTCTGAGTCACTAAACATCAAACCTTCTGATGAAGCGTTGATAAGTAAAAATAAAGAGTTATCAACATCTGCTGCCAAAAAATCAAATCTTAATCCTAATTATACATTTGATACCTTCGTTGTAGGAAATAATAACCGTTTTGCACAGTCTGCAAGTTTAGCTGTTGCTGAATCACCTGGTGAAACTTACAATCCTCTCTATATTTATGGAGGACCTGGACTTGGCAAAACACATTTAATGCATTCTATTGGTAACTTCATTATTTCCCAAAATCATAATTCCAAAGTAATTTATGTTACTTCTGAGGAATTTACAAACGAAGTAATTAATTCTATTCGTAGTGGTGATTCAAATTCTATGAATAAACTTCGTGATAAGTATAGAAGCGTTGATGTATTAATGATTGATGATATTCAGTTCATTATAGGTAAAGAGAGTACTCAGGAAGAATTCTTTAATACCTTTAATGCACTTCAGCTTCAGGGAAAACAGATTATTATCACAAGTGATAAGCCTCCAAAAGAAATGGAAACCTTAGAAGAAAGAATTCGTTCTCGTTTTGAGTGGGGACTCATGGCAGATATTGGTCAGCCAGATTATGAAACAAGAATGGCTATTCTTCGAAAAAAAGTAGAAAATGATAAACTTCTTATCGATGACGAAGTTTTAAACTACATTGCTAATAACATTAAATCTAATGTCCGAGAATTAGAAGGAGCCCTCAATAAACTGGTTGCTTTTAATAATTTAACTAATGAAGACATTACTATGGATGTTGCAATCAACCAGCTTCAAAATATCATTACTCCTGATAAACCAAAGGAGATAACTGCTCAGTTAATTATAGAAGTTGTTGCAGATCATTATCACATTTCTGTTGATCAAATGATTTCTAAGAGTAGAACCAAAGATATTTCTAAACCTCGTCAGATTGCGATGTATCTATGTAAAAATTTAACAGATTCACCTCTAGAAACAATTGGTACACTTTTAGGTGGAAGAGATCATTCTACTATCATTCATGGTGTTAAGAGTATTGAGGTTGAATGTGAACAGGATCAATCCCTTTTTGAAAATATTGAAACTATTAAAAAGAAGATTAATCCTAACTAAAATAATTCATATTTAAGTTACATTATAATAGGAAGAAACTCATTTTTATAAGTTGTTAATAACATCTTTATAACTTGTTAAAAAGATGTTTGTTATCCTTTTATAACTGACTAATAACTTTTTCTATTTAAAAGTTATCCATTTTTATACAGTTAATACTGGTATAAAATTAACATACTTTTAAATTCATAAAATCCTT
>JAZUGV010000076.1:0-19525 GCA_045641385.1 Agathobacter sp.
ATTGACCTGCCTGCTGCTACGTATCTTCTTTTCCGAGGAGAACCTTTTGTTGATGAGGAATTTGCTAACGCAATAGGAGAAATTTGGAAAGCAGAAAGGCAGTACAATCCCGAATTTATCGGATATGCATGGGATGACAGCAACCCTCGGATTCAGTTGGAACCTATCGGAAGCAGAGGATATATCGAAATGGTTCCGATTAAAAAATTATAATATTTATTTTTGAACCTTGATGACAGCTATTTTGCTGTTTCAAAGGAACTTGAAGACGGTCTGCACGGGGATGATAATTCGAAAAAGAAAGTAAAGGCATATGATAATGCATCTCGTTTTATGAATGGTTATGCAGCAGTAGAGATTAATGGAAAAATATATTTGGTTAATGAGAAATTTGATATCTGTTCAGAAGAATTTGACGGAGACATGGGAGAGTTAGGTACATACATAGCTGCTACAGATGGAATACCAGAATATGAACTCAATATTCCAATACCAGGGGATTATAAGAGTTCTATGCCTACGATGGAAGAAATTGAACCTGAATTAAAGGATTAAACATTAATAATTTAGCACGTTAATGCGTGATAAGTTATTCATAAACTGGCGTTTATAAGGAGTAAAAAATTCTGTACCATCTCGTCCATATTGTCTATACTGTTTATTTATATTGCAGATAATCCATGTGGTTATCTGCAATTTTATTATTAAGATAACTAACGACATGCTACTATTCAGCTTGTGCAAAATATGCACAAGTTGCTAATGACAACAAAACCACGCATTGCACATGCGGAAACGGTATGAAATAATATATTTGAAAATACGCAATGCGGGGCGGATGTAATGAATTCAGCGAAAAAATAAGAGAAGGGCTATTCTTTTGCAACGAAGTTGAAATTGATATATCATTAATTTAGCGTGCTTCGGCAGCATCATAATCTATTGTTGGGGGTATCAATCAACATGAACAAAAAGGATATTTCACTAAAACCAGCTCTGGTTTTTCAGAGTAATATGGTTTTGCAGGCACAAAAGAAAATAAAGATCTGGGGAGAGGATGAACCATCAAAGCTGGTGACGGTTGAAATTTTTGACTCTAAAAAAGAATTGTCAGAAAAGGCGACCGGCTTAGCGAATGAGTTGGGACATTGGATGGTAGAATTAGGTCCGCATGAGGTTGGCCGGGATTACTCAATCAGGATATCCTCCGAATCTGGAGAAGTTGTCTTAGACAATGTGGCAATGGGAGAGGTGTGGTTAGCTGGCGGTCAGAGTAATATGGAATTTCCGCTGGATTTTGATGCCAATTGTGACCAGACAATCGCAGAACTGTTAGAGAAAAAGACAGACATAAGATTCTTTGATTATCCTGAGGTTAGCTACGAAGGTCAAATAGATGAATTTGAATATGTAAATACTGGAATTTGGAGAGTTCCCTCTCAGGAGGACTTGCCGAATTATTCTGCGGTGGGATTGTATTTTGCAAAGAAGCTTTCAGAATATGTCGATGCTCCGATTGGTATTATAGGCTGTAATTGGGGTGGAACGACCGCCTGCAGTTGGCTTGATCCGAAACTGTTAGAGAACAGTGCAGATGATATATGGATTTTGGATTATGAGAAAGCAACCAAAAATCTTGATATCGATACCTACATCAGGGATTTTAAAAGCAATCCGATGAATCATCGAGATGGACTTTTGAATGATCCAATTTCACTTGATATCGAAAAAGCTTCTCGTTCAAGAGAAGAGCAGCTTGAGATGATGAAGACCTTTGATCCGACTGGAATCGTACCAGTGATAGGCCCTTACTATGAGAGACGACCGGGCGGACTGTATGAAACTATGCTAAAAAAGCTTGCTCCATATGGATTGAGAGGGTTTATATGGTATCAGGGGGAAAGCGATGATGCACACCCAAACAACTATGAGTCAGTGTTGACCAAGCTTATTGGAAATTGGAGAAGCTTATGGGCGGATGAATCCTTACCATTTTTGTTTGTGCAGCTGGCTCCGTTTCGTGAGTGGTTAGCCACCAATGGTTTTGCGTATCCAATTCTACGAGAAGCACAGGATCGTGTAAGTAAAACGCTTAAAAATACTTATATGGCATCCATCGGCGATGTGGGAATGGAATGGGATATTCACCCTAAGAATAAAAAGCCGGTGGGAGAACGACTTGGCCTTTTAGCGCTCAAGAACATATATGGTGTTTCTGTGGAATGTGATGCACCAGAGATATGCAAGGCGACCTACAACAATTCAGAATTAACGCTGGATATTAAAAATGGAAAAGGATTACACTTAAAGGGTGATAAAATGAATTCACTCGTTCTGTATGACGAAAAGAATGAAATCATTCACTTTGATGATTTTATGATTACAGATGAGAATATAGTGATTCATCATGTGAAACAGCCTGCCAAAGTATGCTTTGCCTGGGAGGCCTATTATGAGGTGAATGTTTTCAATGCAGCAGGAATTCCGATGAAACCGTATATGAGCAAGGAGGGGGAGATAGAATGTTAAAATACGATATTGAGTGGTTTGTGAATGATGACGGTGCGATGGTGAGAAGATTAATTCTTCATCTGCCAGAGAAGGTTACGATGGCAGACGCGACAGGCCAGAAGTTTAGTGTTTATGTAGAGCGTAAGGATAAAGACGGAAATCTTCTGATGACGAAGATTAAGTGGAACGACACTCATGAGACACTTACCAGAGGTTATCGCAATATTGTGGCATCTTACACCAGTGATGAGAAAGGAAATCCGGTTTTAGAGGGGGAGTATATTACTCTAGAACTCGATCTGACCGATGCGCAGGCAAGAGCTATGGTTGGCAGTTTGTTTGGAAATATCTTTGTGGATACCGATTACCGTATTACGCAGATTGCACCGATTGGAAAGCTGGATGGAATGGTATTTGATGAGCAGGGAGAAATCTACTGTCCACAGACGATTGATTATACAAGTGCAGTTTCCTCATACGAAAAGCTGCCATTGCAGTATAGCTATTTCACACCAAAGGCAAAGGGAAAGAGACCACTGATTATATGGTTGCACGGTGCAGGAGAAGGCGGACCAGACCCAAGAGTCAGCTATATGGGAAATAATGTGGTGGCATTGTCATCAGAGCCAATGCAGGGCTTTATGGATGGAGCCTGGGTTCTCGTTCCTACCGCGCCTACATTTTGGATGGATGATGGTTCTCATACCTACGGAGAATCAGGAAAAAGTATGTATGCGGATGCTCTCTTCGCGTTAATTGAGGAGTTTGTGGACTCGCATGAGATTGACCGCAAGCGCATTTATATTGGAGGCTGTTCAAATGGAGGTTTCATGACCATGCGAATGATTGTGGATCATCCAGATTATTTTGCTGCCGGATATCCGATGTGCGAAGCGTTGTATGACAACTGCATTTCAGACGAGCAGATTGATGCAATCAAGGATGTGCCAATCTGGTTTTTACATGCGATGACAGATGCAGTCGTGAATCCTGAAACAACTTCTGTGCCAACCTACAAGCGTCTCATGGCAGCAGGAGCTAAGAATACGCATATGACCTACATCGATGACAGACCACCTTTTAATGAAATGGTAAACCATGGATGCTGGCCAATCGGTCTTGCAAATGAACATAATTACGACTTTGAACATCAGCCAGTAATGTTAGATGGAAAGCCAACGACACGTTTTGAGTGGCTTGCAGCGATGCACAAATAAATGTGTTGAGTCAAATTGTATATAGATACCTATAGACAAGGTCCGAAATCATGTGTGATGCGCATGGTTTTGGACCTTGTTTCGTCTCGCAGAGTGTATTTTTCTCGCAAAAGGGATATAATAAAAAGCAGGGGACGCATAGAAACTGTTTTTTGTTGGAGGAGTGATAAAATGGGCAAAAACAAAGAACGAAAGGGAACTTGGGCTAAGGTTGAAACCTATGATGACCTGCAAAGGACAAATTATATCGGCATGCGGGTGCACCTTATTACCATCATAGTTTTTCAGGTGCCAGCCATTCTTAATCTGATGAATGTAAGGACCACTTCCGTAATCCTATTTACAATTATTTCCACTCTTGTAGGTTTGTTTTCACCAGCGGCAGAATTCTTTTTCTACAAAAAAGATCCGCATACACCGATGGTGAAGCATTTTGTGGGCTACGGCTTTGCGGTTTACTATACGATTGTGATTTTTGGCTCGGATTTATCTACGATTTTTTTGTCGGTCATCCCGATGCTCATTGTCATTATGATTTATAACGATGTGAAGTATACCATCAAAATTAACATCGGCGTACTGGTTGAGATGCTGGTTAAAACGATTTTGATGTTTACTACGCACAGATTTGGATATACAGATCCGGAATCGATTTTTATTCAGGACGTTGCAATGCTTCTCATTGCAATTTTCTCTGTTTGGACAGCCCGCACGATTGATATTAACGAAAAACAGAAACTACAGAAAATTCATGCAATGATGAATGCGACAGAGTCTGGAATTGAGAGTATTTATATGGATATCAGCACTCTTGTGGATTCTGCAAAAGGGACGGCTGAGGCGATGGACCAGGTTACAATCGGCACAAGCGATACAGCGGAGGCTGTTTCCATGCAGCTTCAGCAGACTGCAGTTATTCGCAGCGGAACAAATGATGTTGAGATGGCGACAGAACAGATGTCAAACTGCATTAAGGAGATGGTTTCCTGTGTGGAAAGTGGAAGCCACGATATGAGTGTACTGATGCAGCATGTGGATTCATCCGTTCAGACCTCTGTTGAGGTGAAGGAGAAGCTGGTTACATTAGAGGAACGACTTTCTGAAATGAACACCGTGGCAAAGCTGATTTCTGATATAGCATTTCAGACGAATTTGCTGGCGCTGAATGCAAATGTGGAGGCGGCGCGAGCCGGAGAAGCAGGAAAAGGGTTTGCGGTTGTTGCGGATGAAGTTTCGAATATGTCGAATCGAACTGCAAAGGCAACGGACCAGATCGTCGAGCTGATTGACGGTGTATCAAAGGCACTTGTGAATGTGACAACTGCAATTGAACAGATGCTGACAGAAATCGATGAGGAGCGCGATTGTGCGGAAAAGACAGAAAGTGGATTCCGTGTGATTGAGCAGAATGCCGGTGAGATGACTGGAAATGTCGAAGCTTTGCTTAATAACCTGGAGCGACTTACCAACGCAAATCATGAGATTTTAGATTCTGTCGAAAAGATTTCTGCTGTATCCCAGGAGGTATCTGCATTGGCGGAAAGCGCTCAGCAGCAGGAGGGACAGAATTCTCTGGTGCTTTCACAGATTACAGAAAAGATGCAGGAACTTGTGGAAAACGCAAGAAGCTAAGTAGCAATGAGCGCTTCGGCTGGAGGAGATGGTTTTGGAGAATTACAGACATTGTTTGACTCAAATTGGGATGAGACCAAACATCTGAATATAAAAGGACCTTCAAAATCTGAAGGTCCTTTTTGTTGTGTTTCGTCACTGTTTACCGATGGCGAGGTTATGCAATTTCGACGCCGTCGGTCTTATTCTTTTTTATAAAGTTAAGATATACAAAATAAGGAACGATGGCTCCGACAATAAAGCTAATCGGCCATGCAAACCATACAATGTTTAAGTTCAGGAAATATTTTGCACCGAGAAGTGCAACTCCAACCTTTGCACCAAGCTGCATAAATCCACCGACAACGGATTCGTTGGTCTTGTTGAAGCCACGAAGCACCTGCTGATAGATGCACATCATTCCACAGAGAAGACTTGGAACGGCAGTAATCAGAAGGTTTTGGTAGGCAACGTTTACAATTAAGGCGGTAGGCTCTTTTATGAACATTAAGATAATCCATTTTCCTGCAAAAACTAGGAACAGTCCTAAAACGGTGGACATAAACAGGTTCATGATCCAGGAAGCACGTACGCCCTGTTTGATGCGGGAATACTTTTTCGCGCCGAAGTTTTGTCCAGAGAAAAACGAAAGAGAATTGCCGACCGTCTCCGCAGGTAAAATGGCAAGGGTTGCGATACGGCTGGCAGCAGTATATGCGGCCATAACGGATTCTCCAAAGCCATTGATGCAGGATTGAACGATAATGCTTCCCAAATTGTTAAAGCCATTTTGCAGAGCAATTGGAATGGCAATTTTACTGATGGAACCAATCAGTGGTATATCAAAGGCAAAATCCTTTTTCTGCAAATGTAAAAACGGATACTTCTTATATAGAAGTGCCGCTGCAAATATCGCAGAAAACGCCTGAGAAAGCGCTGTTGCAAGGGCGGAGCCTCCGACTCCCATATGAAATCCCATCACAAATAAAAAGTCTAAGCCGATGTTGATAATGACGGACACAATCAGGACATACAATGCGGAAAGGCTGTCTCCGACGGCTCTAAACACGTTGTTAATCAAAAAATAAGAAAGCGGGAACAGCGTTGTGATGAAATTGATTTTCATGTAGACAGCTGCCTCTGCGAGAGGGCCCGCAGGTGTTCCCATCGCCTTTAGGATTGGAACCGTAAGAGGGACTCCAACGAGTGCCACGAAAGTGGCGACAACGAGTGCGACATATATACTGTTTGCGAAGGAATGTCTTAAATGATCAATATCCTTGCGGCCATAATCCTGGCTCATGATGATGCCAACACCTATGTTTAGTCCTATAATCAGGGATGCTACCAGAAGAACAATTGGCATGCACACACCGATAGCGGCAAGCGAACGATTGCCGAGATATTGTCCAACGATGATACTGTCTGTAATGGAATAGACCTGATTTAGCAGATTTCCTGCGAGAGCAGGTAAGGTGAAGGCTACGAGAATCTTGAGGGAATGCCCCTCGGTCATGTCATGTGTATTGGTTTTGGTGCTCATTTATATATTCCTTAAACCCTGGTTGCCAAAAGAGAACCTCTTTTGGAAGTTAATATCTATTATACAATATAAATGTAGGATTTCTACAATAGAAAAATGTAATAATGAAAGTTATACTGTTTAGTAAACATAGTCATATTAAAAAAGGAAATTGGAAGTATGGATCGAAAAGCCTTTGTTCGGTTGGCGCTTAAACTGGCGCTGCCAATTATGATTCAAAATTTAATCAGCACACTGGTAAATACAGCGGATACAATTATGTTAGGCTACGTCAATCAGACCGCAATGTCGGCCACCTCGCTGGCGAACCAGTTTACGTTTATCCTGTTTTGTTTCTTCTATGGAATGTCTGCAGGTACGTCTGTGCTCTGCGCACAGTACTGGGGCAAGGGGGACGTCAAAACGATTGAGAAGGTGATTGGACTTGCTACCCGCTTGTCTGTTTTGATTTCAATCGTTTTCTTTGCAGCGGGCTTCTTTTTCCCTCGCCAGATTTTAAGTCTGTTTACGGACAGTGAACTGACGATTGTGGCTGGAAGTGAATATTTACGATGGGTTTCCATCTCATATCTGCTCATGGGAATTGCGCAGATGTATCTAAGCGGACTGCGCAGTGTTGGAAAGGTGGTATTCCCTTCCGCACTCTACATCATTTCGTTGGTGACAAATGTGGTGTTTAACGGAATCTTTATCTTTGGGTGGCTTGGCGCTCCTAAGATGGGAGTTGCGGGGGCTGCAATTGGTACCTTGATTGCAAGAGCAGTCGAGGTGATTGTGTGCATCGCATATTCTGTTTTTTTCAGCAATGTAAAGCTTCATCTGCATTTGATTTTTGCCAAGACAGGAATACTGTTCACAGACTTTTTGAAAATCAGTATTCCGGCGATTGTCAATGATGTCGTATGGAGTCTCGCGACCACTGTGTTTGCAGCAATATTGGGACACATTGGTGATGATATGGTTGCGGCGAATGCGGTTGCGGTTATGGTTGTCAACATTGGAGCAATCGCCTGCAGAGGCTTTGCAAACGCAACCACCATTATAGTCAGCAACGCGCTCGGAGAGGATAAGATGGAGGAGGCAAAGCTCTACGCAAAGAGGATGCTCTTCATCACCTTTTTGGTCAGTCTGTTGGGATGTGTGATTATTCTGGCAGTGAAGCCATTTATTCTGGCTTACTATAGCGATAAGCTGACCAAAACAGCACTCAGTTATTTGGGATATCTGATGATCATGACCACCTGGAGACTCGTCGGAGAGGCAGTCAATACCTGTCTGATTTGTGGATGCTTTCGCGGTGGCGGTGATTCCAGATTTGGCATGATTGTGGATGTCATCTTTATGTGGATTGTGGCAGTTCCACTTATGGCAATTGCCGCTTACTGGCTGAAGTGGCCTCCTCTTTGGGTTTATTTTGTGATGACATTAGACGAATATTGGAAGATGCCAGTGGTGTTTATTCACTTCTTTAGATTCCGCTGGCTGAACAATATAACGAGAGATGAAAAGGAGCTAGTTGGGGAATGAGAAAAGAGTTTTATCAGGGAAACAGGGAACGTTTATATAAGAAGCTTCCTGAGGGAGCGATGCTTGTCCTTTTTTCGGGAGAGGAAGTGCGAAAGACCAACGATGAGAACTATCCCTTCTTTGCAGAGCGCAATTTCGTATATCTGACAGGACTTGAGTGCAAGCAGGCGGTGCTTTTTGCGAGAAAGGATGCCGACGGAAGTGTATCCGAGACACTCTATATTCTTCCGCCGGATGCTTTTGCAGAGCGCTGGACTGGCGTGAGAGTAAAGCCGCTGGAGGCAACGGATATCAGCGGCGTTTGCGAGGTGAAATATAACACGGTCTTTGAAGCCGATTTTAAGCGCCACGCGGAGAGTGGTAATTACGGATCCGTTTATCTGGATTTATTCAGAGATGAGCTGACCGAACGCATGCATCCATCACATCATTTTCTTGGCGTAATACAGCAGAACTATCCATACCTCTCGCTTGGAAATGCAAATATCTATATTCGTGAGCTCAGACTAATCAAGCAGCCATGTGAGCTTGAGGCATTAAAGGAAGCCGAAAAAATTACCAAGGCAGGCATTCTTGCGATGATGAAGGCATCAAAGCCGGGAATGTTTGAATATCAGTATAAAGCCGAGTTTGATTATACGCTGGGACAGTATGGACCAGAAGGGCCAGGCTTTCCATCCATTATTTCCGCAGGGAAAAATAATTTCTGCATTCATTATTATGAGTATACAGGACAGGCGCTCGACGGCGATATGGTATTAAATGATGTTGGAGCTCAGTATGACCATCTGATTACCGATGTGTCTCGTGGCTGGCCATGCAACGGTCGCTATTCCGAGAAGCAGGCGCTACTGTATGACTGCGCGCTTGCGACCTCGAATTATATGTTTGGCATCATTAAGCCTGGGATGAAAATGGCAGATGTTGACGCGACCATTCGCGAATATAATTGTGAGAGGCTGATGGAGGCCGGAGTATTAAAGTCAAAGGATGAAATTTCCAAGCTGATGTGGCATGGAGGTGCGCACCATATTGGCTTTGATGTACACGATGTAGTAAAAACACCGGAGCTGATCGCGCCGAATATGGCCTTTTGTGTAGATGTTGGAATCTATCATGAGGAATGGGGAATCGGTTTCCGCTTGGAGGATAACTGCTATGTAACAGAAGATGGATGCATCAATCTGTCTGCGGATATTCCTCGAACTCGAGAAGATATCGAAAGTATTATGAATTAGAAGAAGGATAAACAGATGTCGACAATTCGATTATTTGATCAGGATGCTTATTTGACGGAAGCGACTGCGACAGTGCTCTCCTGTGATAAAACAAACTACAAACAAAGGGACTGCTACGCCTGCGTTTTAAATCAGACAATCTTTTTCCCGGAGGAGGGCGGACAGAGCCCGGATCAGGGAACCATAGATGGAATAGAAGTGTTGGATGTGCAGGTGAGAAATGGAGTAATTACGCACTATCTCGATGCAGCTACCTTTTCTGTAAATGCACAGGTGTCATTAAAGCTTGACTGGAATCATCGTTTTCACAATATGCAGCAGCACAGTGGGGAGCATATATTTTCCGGAACTGTGCACAGACTGTTTGGATTTGACAATGTGGGCTTCCATTTGAGTGACAATTCTGTGACGATGGATTTTAATGGTGTTTTAAGCGATGAAGACTTAAAAAGGGTGGAGTTTGAGGTTAATACCGCAATTGCGAGAAACCTTGAAATTTCAGCAGAATATGTGGATGAAAAGACTTTGCAGGAGCTGGAATATCGAAGCAAAAAGGAATTGTTAGGACCTGTTCGCATTGTGACAATTCCAGGATATGATATCTGCGCCTGCTGCGCTCCTCATGTTCATCGCACCGGCGAAATCGGAATGCTTAAGGTCATCCACAGGATGAATTACAAGGGCGGCGTGCGCGTGCACATCCTCTGCGGGTTCCGTGCATTGGAATATTATAGAGAGAGCCTGGCTCTTATCGATGAGCTTTCCGATTATCTTACCAGTGGGCGTGAGAACTTGCTTTCGCTGGTGAAACAGCTGAAGGAAGAGAACTATTCCATGACTGGCGAGCTTGCAAATCTTCGAATGGAGATGATGAAAAAGGAACTTGAGCAAATACCAAAGGAAAGGGAAAATGTTGTTTTATTTTATCCGAAGCAGGATACGAATCTGACGCGCGCGGCAGTGAATCTGCTTACAGCAGAACATTCTGGTGTGGCAGCAGTATTTTCAGGTTCTGACGAGGCTGGCTATAGCTATATTCTTGGTTCAAAAACAAAGGATGTCTGGGAGCTGCAAAAACAGCTTGCGACTACACTTATGGCAAAGGGCGGAGGGAAGCCGGAGATGATCAGTGGGAAGGTTGCCTCTACAAGGGAGGAAATCCTGAAGGTGCTTAATTTTTAAGGTCCTTCTTGCGTTCCGCGTCTCTTCATATTAAAATGACATAAGTCAAAATCAGGAGGACAAAAATGAAACAGTATTTGAAAGAATTTTTACTGGCGATATTAGCGGGAATTGCAATTGCAATTGGAGGTGCTGTATATCTCACCCTGGAAAATAAAATTGTAGGATCGCTGATGTTTACGGTCGGATTATATACAATTGTTGTCAATGGCCTGTTTTTGTTTACAGGAAAGGTTGGTTACCTGGTAAATGAAAAGCCTAAATATTTATGCACTTTGCTTGTGACCTGGCTTGGCAATTTGGCTGGAACCTTTCTTGCAGCACAGCTCATGCTTGTCACCCGCATCGGGGACAAACTGAAAGAGGCTTCACAGCTTGCCTGCGAGGTGAAGGTTTCGCAGACATTGTGGAGCGCCTTTATATTGGCAATCTTTTGTGGAATGCTTATGTTTATCGCGGTGGATGGCTACAAAGAGACAAAGAATCCAATTATTCTTTTGCTTTGCGTCAGTGTATTCATTCTCTGCGGCTTTGAACACTGTATTGCGAACATGTTCTATTTCTCTGTAGCAGGAGCATGGACTGCGAAAGCGTTTGGATATCTTGTCGTCATGACGCTCGGAAACGGCGTCGGGGGCATCCTGATTCCGCTTGTAAAACGAATCTTCAAATAAAAGACATCCTTCGGATGCCGGTAAATATTACTTTTCGCAGGGGACTTCTTTTTAGAGGTCCTCTGTTTTTATATATTAGCCACATCATTCATACCCCTTCTTTCGAAGTGAAAACTACGACGACTACTCAAAAACCCCGCAAGGTAGGATTGCTCTTCGCGCTAACGAATTTCGGTCCGAATTTGGTGAGCGTGCTTTTTCTTAGCTCCCAGCGGTCTCTTCCTTAGGATGCCTTTGTGGCCGTAAAGCTAGCAGATCTAAGTGTCTGAACAGCCTGATGTTGCACCGCACGACCTGAACCCCCATCCTTGGCTTATGCAGGTCTAACCACGCATCCCTGCGTGGTTGCGGTGCATCAGGCCGTTCAGGCACTAAGAGCTGCACACTTTACTCTAACGAAAGGGCATCCTTAAGGTAGAGGCCGCTGGAAGCTTTAGAAAAATCATCGCGGAAAAATTCGAGAAACGAAATTCGTGTATAGGCGAAGAACAATCCGTTGCGAGGGTTTTGAGTAACGAGGAGTTCACTCGAAAGAATAGGGGTATGGAAGATGTGGCTTTATATGCACAACAAAAGGGACCTCTGAAAAAGAAGTCCCTTGAGAAAGTTTGCATTTTACCGGCATCCGAAGGATGTCTTTTGTTTTACGATTTTACAAGCTTTTTGATGGCCCTGAAGGTTTCCTCGCTGATGACGTGTTCCACGCGGCAGGCATCGGCTTCTGCGGTGTCGGCGGAAATACCAAGATTGATGAGCGCCTTGGTTAGTACCAGATGACGTTCATATATTTTTTGGGCAATGGATAAGCCTTCGTCGGTCAGATAAATGTAGCCTTCTGGAGTGACCGTGATGAGCTCCTGCTCGCGGAGTGATTTCATGGCGATGCTAACGCTGGGCTTTTTGAAGCCTAACTCATTCGCAATGTCCACTGAGCGAACGACAGGCTTCTTTTGGCTGAGCATATGTATGGTTTCAATATAGTTTTCCTGTGATTCTGTGCGATCCATAGTTATAATCCTCTTTCATAAGGCGATTAGTTGTATGAAACTATAGTTAGAATAACACAAACTATAGTTAGTTTTAAACTGTTTTATGAAAATTTAAAAAATGATGTTGACAGAAGTGATACGGTAGTGTATTCTAAATGCAGTTAGGAAAGGCTAACACAAGATAATTGCATATAACAAGCGGTATATGTGATTAACTATTGATGCTGTAGAACGGCTGGCGGTGCTGGCCACAATAATCGGATTACAATCATTTACACACTTGCGCATAAGGAGGTATGAAGATGATGACATTATATGAAGCTACTGTTGGTAAAGAGTATATTGTAAAAACCGTAAATACAAATGATGAGGAATTAAATTCCTTTTTGTTTTCTCTTGGCTGCTACAGCGGAGAGCCTGTTACTGTAGTTAGCAGGAAAAAGCGCGGTATTGTTGTTTCCATCAAGGATGGACGCTACAATATGGATCAGCAGCTGTCAGAGGCGATTGAAATTTAATAGAGAAATGTATATGACTGCAGAGCAGTCATTATATTTTGACGATGAGTTAGACATAACTAATTGTAATAAGTTATAAAAAACCGAACGCAGTCGGTGAAATATATATTTTAGGGAGAGAATTACAAATGAGAATTGCAATGACCGGAAACCCAAACTCCGGAAAAACTACCATGTTTAATGCCCTTACCGGCAGAAACGAACATGTCGGAAACTGGGCGGGAGTAACCGTCGACAAAAAAGAATATGCGGTAAAGAAAATTTACGCAGAAATGGAGCAGGAGATAATCGCAGTTGATCTTCCAGGTGCTTATTCGATGTCGCCATTTACCTCAGAGGAAAGCATCACCAGCTCCTATGTGAAAAACGAGCATCCGGATGTCATTATCAACATTGTGGACGCAACCAATTTAAGCAGAAGTTTATTCTTCACAACACAGCTTTTAGAGCTTGGTATTCCTGTTGTGGTTGCCTTGAATAAGAGTGATGTGAATGATAAGAAGAAGAATCAGATTGATGAAACACTTCTTTCTGAAAAACTCGGTTGCCCAGTTGTAAAAACGGTGTCAACCTCGGCAAGTGGCTTGAAGGAGGTTGTGAAAGCTGCAATTTCGCTTGTGGCGGATTCGAAAAAGCCAGTGGCTCCTTTTGTGCAGGAGAACATTGATCTTAGCGACAAAAAGGCTGTGGAAGCTGCAGACCGCAAGCGTTTTGCTTTTGTAAACGATATTGTAGGTATGGTTGAAACCAGAAATACCTTTACCAAAGATCATTCCAGAGATGATAAAATCGACAGAATTATTACACATCCTGTGCTTGGTCTCATCATCTTTGCAGCGATTATGTGGCTCGTATTCTATATTTCTCAGGCAGAGAGTTATATCGGCCTGGGAAAATTCCTCGAAGGAATTTTGACAGGATGGATTGATGCATTCCAGGGCTGGGTTGCTGGCTTGGTGGAATCTTCCTCTCCGATTTTGCAGGCAATCTTAGTGGACGGAATCATTGGAGGCGTAGGTGCTGTTGTAGGTTTCCTTCCTCTCGTAATGGTAATGTATTTCCTCATTGCACTTTTAGAGGATTGCGGCTATATGGCCCGTGCAACGGTTGTTCTTGATCCAATTTTTAAAAGAGTTGGCCTTTCCGGAAAATCCGTGATTCCTATGATTATTGGAACCGGTTGTGGAGTTCCTGCGATTATGGCCTGCCGTACCATCAAGAATGAAAGAGAAAGACGCGCAACGGCATTGCTTTGTACCTTTATGCCATGTGGCGCCAAGCTTCCAGTCATTGCCCTTTTTGCGGGAGCATTCTTCCCGGAGGCAAGCTGGGTAGGGCCAGTCATGTACTTTGTAGGTATCGCGTTAATTCTTCTTGGCGCACTTCTCATTAAGCAGATTACTGGTGTGAAGTACAGAAAAAGCTTTTTCATTATGGAGCTTCCGGAATACAAAGCACCATCTCTTAAGTTTGCGCTTAGATCTATGCTTGAGCGTGGTAAGGCATACATTATCAAGGCTGGAACCATCATCCTTGTATGTAATACCATTGTTCAGGTGATGGCATCCTTTACGCCTCGCTTCGCAGTTGCGGCAGAGGATGGCGCGGATTCTATTCTTGCATTGGTCGGTGCACCATTTGCTTATCTGCTGATTCCAGTGGTTGGCTTTGCCAGCTGGCAGCTTGCAGCTGCAGCAATTACAGGCTTTATCGCAAAGGAGAATGTAGTAGGTACCATTGCAACTTTATTCTGCCTGACCAGCTTTATCGACACCGAAGAACTTGCGCTCATGGAGGGCGGCGGAACAACAGTTGCCGCAGTTATGGGACTTACCAAGGTTGCTGCTCTTGCATACCTTATGTTTAATCTTTACACTCCTCCTTGCTTTGCAGCGCTTGGTGCAATGAACTCAGAGATGAAGTCTCAGAAGTGGCTGTGGGGCGCAATTGGCTTCCAGCTTATGACTGGTTTTTCGATTGGCTTTGTGGTGTATCAGGTTGGAACTCTGATTGTGACAGGTTCGCTTGGCGCAGGATTTTTGGGTGGACTCATCGCAGTGCTTGTCTTTGCGGCAATTCTTGTATATCTGTGTGTGAGAGCTGAAGTGAAACTGAAAAGAGAATATGCATTATCAGAGCATGCATAATAGACATAAAATCATATTTCGCATAATAAAAACAGGAGGTGCAGCATTATGATGGATGGAATTGTATTATCAGTAATCATTGTGGTTATGTTTGTTGTTCTTAGATATATTGTAAAAGAAAAAAAGCGTGGCAAGCGCTGCATCGGATGTCCGAGCGGAGGCGAGTGCGCAAAATGCAGCCACTGCGTAAATTCAGAAGAATCTGCCCATAAAACGGCAGTTCCTAATACCTAATTTATACTCTTTCTTAATAAAAAGCCGAAGGATTTTCCTTCGGCTTTTTGCATTGTTTCTACAGTAAATATCTTGTGAAAATATACACAAATATGCGAAAATAATATATAATAATTTGACCATAAAAGTTAAAGGGATATTTATAGATATGCAGATGAAGTGTGAGTACTGTGGAAGCATGATTCCTGGTACAGCGGATGTTTGCCCGCACTGTGGTGCTGCCAATAAAAATATGCAGCGAGCAGTGAGCGATCAGCCGCAGACAATCGAACAATTAAAGCAGTGGTATATAGATCGCAAGCTGCCTCCGGAGGAGACGACGCGATTTTTTATTGGAAGAAATTATACAAAGCCAAAGGCCTTTGGTATTTATCGCGCAGATAATGGAAATTTTGTTGTTTACAAAAATAAGGCGGACGGATCCCGTGCGATTCGATACGAAGGAACGGATGAGGCTTATGCGGTAAATGAACTCTATCAGAAATTGAAGAGCGAAATATTAAATCAGAAGGCGAGAAATATTAGCTCCGGACATTACGCCAAGTCTAAGGCTCAGCGCGGAAAACCAGCTCAGTCAGCTTCTGGTCTTGGAATGGCAGCGCTTTATGTGATTGGATTTATCACGATTGTTGCACTTATTGAGGCTTTTCCAGTGGTTAAGTACCTCTTTTTGAGTCTGCTGATCGGTGGTGGCGCACTGTTTGCGATTGTCGTGATTAAGTGGATCATCGAGGGCAACGGTAGCAAGGGCAAGCGCCCTTCGCAAAAAAGCCGCAGATGGAATGCCAAATACGACAAGTATATATGGATTGCCATCTATGTGATTTTGGTGGCTGGCATTTTTGTGATTGTCAAAAAGTACAACCATGTAAGCTATTATCGCTATGAGGATGATATTTATTGCAAATATCATGGACAATACTATTATTACGATGATTACTACGACGATTACTGGCCATTATATGACGATGTAATCATCTATAATCTCGATACCTATTCTGATGTTTATGAATGGGAAGACAGCAGTTCATGGTCTGATACCTATACAGACTTTTTGGACAGCGACTATTATGACGACCATTTTTCAAGTAGTTCTGACTCGGGCTCAGATTACGACTGGGACAGCGGAAGCAGCTGGGACAGTGGCGGAAGTGACTGGGACAGTGATTGGTAAGAGGCATAGCCTGTTTCGTTAAGGATTTTTCATGTTAGAAAAGCTGAAGAACAAAAATATAATGTTAATATTGTGCGGAGATGCTTTTTTAATCATCATGGCTGCAATCCTGTTCTTTTTGTGCTCTCCACAGATTCATTTGAAGGAGGGCGATGTTACTCTCGAGGCTGGCTGCGAGTTTGTGGCATCAGATTTGATTGAGGATTACAGCTGGCGTAAAAAGGTCAGCGTGACGATTGACAATCCAGTGGATACATCTGTGCCGGGGGAATATGAGGTTTCCTATAAGGTTGGTTTTCGAACCTGGAAAAAGCAGATTACGGTTGTCGATACAATGCCTCCGGAACTTCATTTGATAGAGGAAAATGCGAAGGTTAGCATTGCAAAGGAGTTTGACCCAGGTATGGTGCTTGAGTCGGCGGAGGATGCGACAGGAATCGAGCAGCTTAGTCATAGATTTTTAAGTGGCGCGATTGATACGCTCGGAAATGCTGAGATTGAAATTACTGCGGCAGATGCCTATGGCAATACAGTGGTGAAAACCTTAAAGGTGCGAATTGCCGACGGAACTCCTCCAGAGCTTTCGCTTAGCACAAATAGTATCGAAGTGGAGCTTGGCGAAAAGACGGATTATCTTTCTTATGTTGAATCCGTGAAGGATAACTTGTCCAAAAAGTCGGAGATTAAGCTTTCTTATCAACTGAATTCAGGAAAACTTGACCGCACAGGAACCGCAAAGGTGGATATCATTGCGGCGGACAAAGAGGGAAATGAAGCGCGTAAAACCTTGACCGTGCTTGTTGTGGACCATAAACCGCCTACACTTGTAATGAAGTCTGGAACGGTTTCCTTTGCTGTGGATGATAAAATTACGGCCTGGGATTTGGTGGAGAAGGCTGAGGATGCCGATGGAAAGCCAACCCTTACCATGAAAGTTACCTCTGGTGACATCAATGAAGAGGGCGTTTCTACAGTCGAGGTTACAGCGATTGATGCCTCTGGTAATTCATCTACCGGAAATATCAAAATTTATCGAAAGCCACGCACCTTTAACTCCATGGGCTGGGATATTACAGGAATTGAAGGACAGCCATATCTGGTTGGCGTAAACAGAACAACCAACGTGGTCACCGTATATGGCAAGGATACAAGTGGAGACTATTCAGTGCCAGTGATTGCTTTCCGTTGTAGCGTGGGTAAGCCTGGCAATACTACAATTACAGGTCGCTTTACCACGAGAGAACGCTACGAATGGCATCGCCTGGTGGACGATACCATGGGAAGATACTGTATTCGAATCAGCGGTCCATATCTGTTCCATTCGGTTCCATATTATTCCGCACATCCAGATGATTTGGAGTGGCCGGAATATAATAAGCTTGGAACCGCGGCTTCACTTGGATGTATCCGTATGCGATGCAGTGACGTTTTATGGTTATATAAAAATTGCCCGACGGGATTTGTCACCATTATCTATGATGCAGAAACGGACCCAATTGCGACGCAGACATTTACTCCAATTGATGAGACAGATGAGACGACCAGAACGTGGGATCCAACCGATACTACTCCTGGAAATCCATGGAAAGAATAATAGAAACAGCCGCAGATGGATATGAGAATATCTATCTGCGGCCTTTTACTGTATAGGAAATTGCTCCAATTTCCTATACAGTAAAAAGGCTCCGCGAGGATGCACACGCTTTTGCAGATGAAAAATGTCGCATTAGCGACGCAAAAGCGGCGCGAGAGTTTCGCAAGCGAAACTCTATTTTTATTATGGAAACAAGGCGCATTATCCCTAGAATTAGTATAAAATGACTAGAAAAAAATAAAAAAAATACAATTTATAGTGATTATCATGAGAACTGTTATGATATAATATAAACAATAATGTAAACTAGTATATCTATATCATTTAGGGAGTTATCAAAATGAAGATGATCAAAGCCTTTTTTGCTGCGCACAAGGTCGCAACAATCATATGTGCGGTGATTGCGATTGTGGCTATCGGGTCAGCCGCAACAATGACGCAGATTAGCCGCCCCAAAACAGAAGCCTTGCTGAACTCAGAGGAAAGCGAAGTGCAGGAGGTTGCTCTCAATACGGAGGATATTTCAACAGAGATTGAAACAGAGACCGAGCTTGAGACAGAAACAGAGACAGAGACGGAGCCTGAGGTAAAAACCGAACTGTTGAATTTTACAGCGGTGAATATTACAGTTTCTTCTACCGAAAAGGATATCACGGTCACTCTCTTAAACGACAGCAAGAAAAAAATCACCGGTGTTGAGTTTGAGGTTTTACTTCTTCCAACCGGAACTGCGAAGAAGTTGACTACCACCAAGGCGCTGAATGATTTGAATGTCTTTAAGAAGAAGGATATCACCGATGAGGATACTATCATCAGTACCAACGAAGCGGAACAGGCAGCAGTGAATGCCTTTAAGGCAGAGCTTGTAAAACAGGGTGGTATTTCGTTAAAGGACGATAATAAGGACGGCAAGGTCAAGCAGTCAAAGCTTGAGCCGGGTGATTATGAAGTTTTCCTTGTTCCTGCCCAGGTTAAGAACAAAATATACATGAATAAAAAGTATTATGTGGCCGGAAATGTTAAGGAAAAAGCAGAGGAAAAGGTAATTGATAATGTCGATGCTGAAAATTACAGTGCGGCAGAGGACAAGAAGCCAGAGTCCGTTGCTCCGGTACAGGCGGTTACCTATGAAGGAACCTCAGAGACCAAATATCTCGTTGCAAGCAATGTAAAGGCGCCTACACTTACCATTTCAGCTGCGACTGCCGCTACAGCAACCTTCACGCTGAAGGATCCATCTGCAGAAGCTGGCAGCACGGAAACTCAGGCACCAGAGACGCAGGCGACAGAACAGCTAGATCTTCCTGCAGAGACAGCTACTCTTACTTATACAGTTGACGGCACAGGAACCGCCCGCATTTCCGCG
>JAZUGV010000077.1:0-30238 GCA_045641385.1 Agathobacter sp.
AAAATGCGGCGAAGCCCCTTGAATATATTACATTTCAGGAGGGCTTTTCTTATGAAGTTTGCATCTTATGTCAAATCAGTTTTGCTGGAACTGATTGATTACTATGAAAAAAATCCAGCTTCTTATGTTAAAAATCCTAACAAAGATTTTGTAAGAAATCGTAAACTTAATCTTTCTAGTACAATTAAGTTGATTATGTCTTTATCTAATAAGTCATCTCAGGATGAAATACTGGATTTCTTTAATCATAAAGACGAAACGCCTTCTCTTTCAGCTTTAATTCAACAAAGAGAAAAATTATCGGATAATCTATTCCCAACACTTTTAGCTGCCTTTAATTCTAAATTTCCTTTGGAAAATAAACATAAAGGATATCAACTGCTAGCATGTGATGGTTCAGACATAAATATTTTCCACAATCCCAATGATTCAAGTACATACTATCGCAATCCTGGAGCGGAAAAGGGGTTTAACGAAATCCATTTAGATGCTCTTTATGATTTATGTAATCGCAGATATCTTCACATAAATATCGATGGTCGACATGATCAGAACGAGCAACGCGCTTTAGTAAATTTTATTGATAATTATGAGTACAATCGCAAAACTATTTTTATAGCTGATCGTAACTATTGCTGTTGGAATGTGATGGCTCATGCTCAAAATAAAGGGGTATATTTTCTTATTAGAGCAAAGGACATTCATAGCAATGGGATACTAAAATCATTTCATTTCGATAATTCAACTACAACAATAGATTCTTCTTATGACTTAAAGCTAGTTCGATTAAAGCAAAGTATAAATAAACATAATACAGATGCATATCGAACGATGGCCACAAATGTCAAGTTTGATTTTTTACCAGTAAGTACTCCTGGCGAATACCCTATTTCACTTAGAGTAGTTCGTTTTCTAATTGATGACAATCGATATGAGGCTATTGTTACTAATCTGCCTCAATCAGAGTTTTCTATTGATGAAATCAAAGAATTATATAGTATGCGCTGGGGTATAGAAACATCTTTTCGAGAATTAAAACATGCCCTTGCATTAAATAAATTCCACTCAAAAAAGGTGAATCACATACATCAAGAAATCTTCGCCAAAGTAATTATGTACAACTTCTGCTCAATAATAACAATGCATGTTGCTCATAAACAGAAAAAGAAAAAACATACTTATCAAATAAACTTTTCCAGAGCCATAAAAGAATGTCGATATTTCTTTGCTACAAATGCTACGGATCCACCTGATGTTGAAACTGTAATACAAAAGTATATGTTACCGATTCGTCTCGGAAGAACTAACCCTCGCAAAGTTAAGATTCGAGAAAAATCAACTTTCTTGTACAGATAATTCAACATGAATAGAATACCTTATTTTGAGGCAGATGAAAATCTGTCTTTTTGTCGTACCATACTATTTCTGGAAATATCGCTGTTGATTTAATTCTGTCAAAATAGAAATCTGATCATACGTTAACTTAATGACATTATCCTGTGGACGTCTGTTCAGCGCCGACCGAAGTGGAACGAAGATTGAACCTCAGGTTCAAGTCTTCGCCCACTTCTACAACAAAAAAGGAGTAGGTATAAACCTACTCCTTTTTTGTTGTACAATGCCGGCAGCGGGACTTGAACCCGCACGTGGTTACCCACAACAGATTTTGAGTCTGCATCGTCTGCCATTCCGACACGCCGGCAAAGCATTTTCAAATGCCTATTTATACTAACACAACGATATGGCCGTTGCAAGAAGATTTTGGACAAAATCCTTCAAAATTATTCGGTAATTTTGATATCGTCAAAACAATCAAAGGTTGCAAAGTAATCTGCTGGTGTTTCCGCACGACGAATCATTTTTACGCTGCCATCCTCCTGAAGTAAAAGCTCTGCAGAACGAAGGCGTCCGTTGTAGTTGTAGCCCATAGAATAGCCATGTGCTCCAGTATCATGAATATAAATGTAATCTCCCATATCAATCTTTGGAAGCTTACGATCAATTGCAAATTTATCACAGTTCTCGCAAAGATTTCCTACAACATCATAGGTCTCAGTGCAAGGAGCATCTTCCTTATCAAGAACAGTAATATGATGATATGAACCATATACAGCTGGTCTCATCAGGTTTGCAGCACAGGCATCAACACCGATGTACTCCTTATAGATATGCTTCTCATGAATCGCCTTGGTTACAAGAGCGCCATAAGGTCCGAGCATGAAGCGTCCCATCTCCGCATAAATTTTCACATCGCCCATTCCAGCTGGAGCTAATACAGCCTCATAGGCCTTGCGTACGCCCTCACCAATTGCATAAATGTCGTTAGGCTCCTGATCTGGCTTGTAAGGAATTCCTACACCACCAGATAAGTTAACAAAATCAAAGGTCACACCAGTTTCCTTTGCAATTTCAACAATTAATTCAAATAACTGTCTTGCAAGCTCTGGATAATATTCGTTGGTTACGGTATTGCTTGCCAAAAATGCATGGATACCAAACTTCTTAACACCCTTTGAAGCCATAATCTTATATGCTTCCTTGATCTGAGCCTTGGTCATTCCATACTTAGAGTCTCCAGGGTTGTCCATGATTCCATTGGAAAGTTCGAAAACTCCGCCCGGATTAAAACGGCAGGACATAATTTCTGGGAAACTTCCGATGGTTTTCTCAAGGAAATCTACATGGGTGAAATCATCTAAGTTGATGATTGCTCCAAGCTTATTTGCATATACATACTCTTCTGCTGGAGTTTCGTTTGCAGAGAACATAATATGTGCGCCATCAAAGCCACAGCTCTTTGCAAGCATGAGCTCTGTGTAGGATGAACAGTCCACACCCATATCGTATTCCTGTAAAATTTTTAAAATATATGGATTCGGAGTTGCCTTTACTGCAAAATACTCACGAAATCCAGGATTCCATGAAAAGGCTTCCTTTACAGCACGAGCATTTGCGCGAATTCCCTTTTCATCATAGAGGTGAAATGGGGTTGGATAAGTCTTTACGATTTCTTCAATCTGTTCCTTTGTTACATAGGCAAGTTTCTTCATTGTTGTCTCCTCTTACTTTACCGTGATACAGTAGTACATCATTAGTCGCTATCATACAATAATTATGGGCTATTTTCAAGTTTATAAACATAGGAATTCAAGCATAATTCCTCCTCTTTTTCGTGGAATTCACTTAACATTCCTAACAGCACTCGCACAAATCACCTGGTATTCTCAATCGTCATGATAGAATCCATTCCTTCGTTGCGTCTTATCGCAATATTTCTTATAATATTTATATATTTTTCAAAGATGCCGATATAGCATTTATCAAACAAACGCTGCTGCGTGGAAAGGAGTCAACATGGATGATCTTAGCATTATCAATTATCTGAATAACTATGACGTCGTGAATGCTAATCAGACGACTGCGACTCCTGAAAACACCAATAGCTTTGTATCCTTTGAGGAAACATTAAGTTTGGCCAAGAGAACTCTCACAGCAATGAGCGTTGATGCCGCTCTGGTTTCCTTGAAATCTAAAGGGGAAACCGGTATCAATTTAGATTCCAAACTGGCTTACGATTTAGGTTTGGTAAACAAATGGATTAACAGTTTTGAAAAGACGAAAGGCGCCGCTGCCGGATCAACGACAGATGCAATTAACGCTTCTGTGACAGATACACAGCCAAAGAGTCAGTATATCCGTTCCATTGATTTAAACAATCTACCGATTGATGTCAGCCAATATCATACTGATAAATGTCCAACGCATGTTGGATCAAGTGGATATGAAAACACTGGTGTTTTGCACTGCTCCGATGAACTGCAGGAATGCTTTGAGGTTGCCTCTGCAGTCACTGGTGTAGATGTCAAGCTGATCAAGGCTGTATCCTTCAGAGAATCAAGTTTTCGAGAGAATACCAAATATACGGCAAAAGGCTATATGGCTCTGATGCCAAGTGCCTGCGACAGCTACGGCGTTAAGGATGTTCTTGATCCACTCCAAAATATTCTTGGTGGAGCAGCTATTTTGGCGAATTTCTTAAACCGCTATAACGGAGATTTATCTCTTACGCTAGCCGCTTACAACGCAGGACCTGGCACAGTCCAGAAAAACGGTGGTGTTCCACCTCGCTGCAATAAATATATTAATGACATAATTGGCTTTTATAACAGTTAAGTTTTTTCATTTGCGTCCGATATATGTGTTACAGGACATGAAAGGGAATACATGAACTGTCGTCAGGACTGGTGGTCATCCTGAGAAAAGCATCAACAATTTCATATGTAACGCCAAGGATGGATTCTTTTGAATTCATCCTTTTTTGATTTAGCGACGATGAAAATCGACTGCATGCTGGCATGTAAGGAGATTTGACGACCGCTAATCAGAGTGAAATTTGTGAAACAAATATCATCTCTGTTTTCTTGCTTGAAGGGAATCAAAAAAGAAAATCATCGTTACTCATTAAAGGAGTGAATTTATGATTATCGCATCAAGTAATGTAAACATGGCTTCCACCAGAAGCTACAAAAAGAGTGAGACCACACTCTCCACCTTCAAAAGTTCCACCATCTACGGAGCAAATGCACCCATCACGGAGGATGCATTTTCAAAGGCACTTGGAGCCGGGCTTTTGAAATCAGACGCTGAAACAATTGAAAAAGAAACAGCCGACGAGCTTGCGGAAGAAAACGCAGACACCTTAAAAATCACAAACGACAATGATTCTTCCGATTCGAATGACACCGATTCGAATTCCTTAGAATTATTGAGAAATAAAATGAACCAGACCAGCAATCGCATTCAAAGTCGACTGCAGACGAATCCAATAAATCAGATGAAGTCGCTTCGAAGACAGATGATTGACTATCTATTAAAAATTCTATTTGGAAAGGATTATAAGCCAGAACAAAGCTTTGATGAGCTGACAGACAATAGCGTATCGGAATCAACAGAAAATGCAGTATCTCCAAGAGAATATATGATAGCAACCAATCTCACCTCCTTCGAGACCTATTATGAATTCAGAGAGTCTGAAGAGGTTTCTTTTACTACGACCGGACTTGCTGTGACTGCTGATGGCAGAGAAATCAACTTTGGAATCAATCTCACGATGTCTCGCAGTTTTGTGGAGCAGACCTCCACACAGATTGACTACAGTCAGCCAATCTTGGTGGATCCACTTGTGATTCATCTTGGCAATGGAATTTCAACCTTATCGGATCAGAGCTTTTACTTTGATTTAGACAGTGATGGGGAAGAAGAATCTATAAAGGCACTTCCAACCGGAAGCGGTTTCCTCGCCTACGACAAAGATGAAAATGGTATCATTGACAATGGCTCCGAGCTCTTTGGCACGCAAAGCGGAAATGGCTTTGCTGAGCTTGCAGGCTATGACCATGACCATAACAATTGGATTGATGAGGCAGATGATATCTTCTCCAAACTTAAGGTCTGGTACCGCGATGAAAATGGAAATAATCAGCTCGTTGATTTAAAGACTGCTGGAATCGGGGCCATCTATCTTGGAAGTAGTGAAAATGATTATTCCATAACGAATCAAAACAACCAAACAGAGGGTATCGTTCGACGTCACGGAATCTTTTTATATGAAAACGGTTCTGTAGGGTCAATCCAACAGATTGATCTCGCCACACAAAACGAATTTACCGCATAAGCCTATTTTGACCACCATAGGCAGGAAATGCACAACTAATTTTTTGTACAATATTGAAAAGCGCCCACATCTGTGGACGCTTTTCCTGTCGTTATTATATCTTTTTGAAATAATAGCTTTTTGCTATAAAGCTTATCCTTATAATATTTTTCCTCGATGAATGATATATTTGATGTTCATCTCCGCATCCATCAGTACAATGTTTGCATAGCAGCCGCTCTCAAGTCGCCCAAATTTATCAGCGATTCCAATCGCTTTTGCCGGATTAATGGTAGCTGCGGCAACTGCATCCTCCAGAGCCACTCCCATATCCTTTACCGCTGTCTTCATGCAGTCAAAAAGATTCGTTACGGAGCCCGCAATGGTATCAGGATTCTTTGTCAGAGTTGCAACATTGCCCTTTTTGGTAACCTCCTGGCCACCTAACTGATACTGTCCATTCTCAAGACCTGTCGCCTCCATGCTGTCCGCAATTAAAATCACCTTATCCTGATCAAACAGATCAAAGGTAAAGCGCACCATGGCCGGATGAATATGAATTCCATCAGCGATTAGCTCAACCTCTGCGTGATTTTCATAGGCAGCTATGATTGGCCCTGGCAATCGATGCGTGATTCCAGGCATCGCATTAAACAGATGCGTCACATGTCTTGCTCCCTGCGCAAATGCCTCACAGGCGATTTCATAGGTTGCCACATTATGGGCAAGAGAAATATTATAGTCCTTTGCACATTCTTTGATAAACGACAAGGCGCCCTCTTCCTCTGGTGCAATATCTACAAGCTTAATCAGGCCTTTGCTTTTCTTTTGAAGACGCGCCAGCATCTTCGCATCTGCCTTTGTCAGATACTTAGGATTTTGTGCGCCGATTTTATTTGGACTGATAAATGGTCCCTCCAAATTAATGCCGACAAGCTCTGCCTGTCTGAGGTCGAGTTTTTTCTCCTGCTCTTCCAAAAAGGAGGCAGCGCAGTCCATGACATCACCTAAAATTTCTTCGCTGTAGGTCATAGTTGCTGGGCAGATTGCAAGGACACCATTCTTTGCCTCATATTCGGCGATTTCAGCAAGCCCCTCAAGTGAGGCATCACAAAAATCATGGCCCACTGCACCATGAAAATGAATATCGACAAGACCAGGAATTGCATAAAGCCCCGATGCATCAATGACAATTTCATCGCTAGCCGCTAACTTATCCTCCGCTACCACAACCCCATCACTTACAAGAAGGTCTCCCATTTCAAATATATGGTTTTCTTTAAATACCTTTGCTCCTGTTATTTTCATATTACTTCCCAATCCATTTATTCTTCGATGAGTGAAAGTGCTTCCTCATCTCCTACTAAGATAAAGTCTGGATGCATCTGCAAAATTGATGCTGGAACCTCTGGCGTAACTGGTCCAAAGAATGCCTGCTTCACAATTTCTGCTTTGTTTGCTCCATTTACGACCATAAGAACCTTTCTGGCCTGCATAATGGTCTTAATTCCAATGGTATATGCCTGACTTGGCACATTTTCGTCCTCCCCAAAAAATCTCTGGTTTGATTTGATGGTACTGTCGGTCAGATCCACACAATGTGTCTGAAGCTCAAACGCCTGACCTGGCTCGTTAAAGCCAATATGTCCATCTGTTCCAATTCCAAGTAACTGTAAATCAATTCCACCAGATGCCTTAATGATGGCATCATATTCCTCACAGGCAGCCTTGTCATCTGGATTTGCACCATCTGGAACATGGATGCGAGACTCTGGAACATTTACATAGTTAAAGAAATTATCATGCATAAAATACCAGTAGCTCTGCTCATGTGTTCTAGGCAAACCACGGTATTCATCCAAATTGATGGTTGTCACCTCAGAAAAATCAATGTCACCTTTATTATACCACTCAATCAGCTGCTTGTAGGTACCTACTGGAGTTCCTCCGGTAGCAAGACCAAGTACTGCGTTTGGCTTCATAATTACCTGCGCTGAGATAATGTTTGCAGCCTTTCTTGACATATCATTATAGTCTTTTGCACGAATAATCTTCATAATAATCCCCCTCTGGTTTCGTTCTTTAGGATTATTTTATCCCAGCAAAAACGGGTTTCAAGTGAATACTCAAAACCCGACAAATTCTGTCAAAAAATGACAAATATACGCTTACTTCTTCTTTTTTAACAGTTCCTTTGAAAACTCGATATAGTCAACGCAGGTGTTACACTTTGGCGCATAATCAACCAGAAGCTTTTTCTTCTCCTGCGCTTCCTTTGTCTTTACACACTCACGAATGGTTGTAGCGAAAAGCTTTGTGCCCATAGCCTTTGCATGCTCTGCAATCGCCTCTCTCGTAGTCTTTTCGAGATTGCTGCGCCCTGCATACTTCACCAAAAGAAGACCTGCAATTTCAAGCTCGCGATTCTGACGGCGCTTCACTGCCATAATCGTCTCACTTAACTGATCAATTCCCTGCATCGCATAAGAATCAGCTGTCACTGGAATAATCACCTGGTCGGCAGCGATGAGTGCATTATACAAAATCACATTTAGTGATGGCGCTGTATCAATGACAACATATTCATATCCACTCAATTCATCTAAGGCATCCTTTAAGCGATAAAAGCCTTCAACATCCCCATCTAAAAGCTTTTCCGCCTTTGCAAGAAGGGGATCTGATGCAACAATGTCACCATTTTCTGTATGCTGAATTGCCTCGACAATTGGAAGCTTTTCAGAATCAATAATCACATCATATAAGGTTGCAACATCCTCCACCTTTGCCTCGTAGGTGTGTGTGCTGTTACACTGAGGATCCGCATCAATTAACAAGGTTTTTTTCTTTTTTCCTAAAATACCAGCAAGGTTGGTTGCTGTTGTGGTCTTTCCAATTCCACCCTTTTGATTTGCTACTACAAATACAATCATATCTTCCCCCTAAAAATCAATTTTTCCGTTTAACTGCTTGTTGATTACATAAAATACCGCTGATTCCTCAGGTTTGATATAAACATCAACAACCTCGATTTCCTCATCCTTCATTCCCTGATTTAATGCATCACGACGAATCTGCGCCATCAGATTTTCTTCCAGGCGCTCTCGTCCCTGATACTGAATGGTAATATTTTTCTTTGCAGATGCAAAACCACCGGCCTTTGCATTTGCACGCTCAACACTGTCTTTTCTTGCCATTTTAACTCCCTCACTATCACTGATATTTTTATAACCAGACTATTCCGTCATGATTTTCAACTTAAGTTCTCTCTCGATTACCTTTCCATCCTTTATAAATACGCGTGGAACTCTCTTTGAAACCGCACAGGTAAGCTCATAAGGGATGCTTCCAGCTGCAAGTGCCATTTCATCAAGACTGTTATCCTTTCCAAAAACGGTAATCTCATCCCCCACCGACACATTTGGCGCATCTGTCAAATCAATCATACACATGTCCATACAGATTCTTCCACGAATCGGCGTCTTTCCATCCACACATGAAAACGCATAATGATTCGACAAATTTCGGAACAAACCATCTGCATAACCGATTGGCACAACACCCATACGCGTTTTGCGCTCGCACTGGAAGGTTGCTCCGTAGCTCACACAAATTCCAGGCTCATAAATTTTGATGGTGCTGACAGTCGTCTTTAATTCCATGACAGGCTTTAGGCCAAGCTGCTTTGCTTCAGGACCATATCCATATAAAAGCAACCCTGGACGAACCATATCCAGATAGGTTTCCGGATAATTTGCCACCGCACCAGTATTGGCACAGTGTCGAATTTGAAAAGAAAAGCCTCTCTCCTCAACTGCATGAATGGTCTTCATAAACAGATCAAACTGATCCTTCGTATATTTCTTAGCGAAATCGGTGTATTCATCGGAAAGTGCAAAATGGGTAAATACACCTTCTGCCTCAAGATTCGGCAACGTAACCGCATGATAAATGGCATCGACACCATGCTCAAAATGCTTTCCATCGCACAAAAATCCAAGTCGGGACATTCCTGTATCAAGTTTGATATGCACCTTTAGCTTTTGATTTAATTTTGCAGCCTCTTCATTATATTCTAAGGCCTTGCTCTCACAGGTAACCGCCTGAGTAATGTCGTAACGAATTAAGGTTTCCACCTGATCCTTTGGGGTATGTCCCAACACTAGAATTGGCATTCTGATTCCCGCGTCGCGAAGTTCTCGTCCCTCATCTGTGCTTGAAACGGCCAGATAATCTGCTCCTGCCTCTTCCAAAAGTGCAGCCACCTGAGTCGCACCATGTCCATAGGCATCCGCTTTCACCACACCAAGGAATCTGCAATTCTCTCCTATGCGCTTTCTTAAAATGTCATAATTATATTTTAAATGATCCAGGTTGATTTCAGCCCAGGTTCTTTTTAATTCTGTATGCATTCTAAAAATCTCCTTAGATTAATATTTCTTTCAATTAATCTGCCAAACACATTATAGGCTTTTTTCTCCATCGGTGCAATTTTTAAGATTTTCTTAATATAAAATATTTATAAAAAAAGGGCTTGCGCAAACGTTTAAGGAGTGTTAGTTTAATAGAGGTTGAAAAACAAATCTACAGAAAGCGAGGTAATAAATTATGACAATGTTAATTTACAACCAGACAACTGAATCAAACAAAATGATTACCTCGGTAATGTGCAGATAATATCTGTAAGTTCTTTTAAATATTTCATACTCTCACACGTTGAAATATTCATCTGAGATCTTTATGCCGTGGCAATCGCTACGGTTATTTTTTTGCCCTATGGGCAATCAACATGTACACAATCCAAACTATAATATCAATATCGTAGCGAAAAGCGACATCTTTACCGAACATCTTGTTTGACCGAAGCAAATGAACTAGTTACAAAGAAAGGAGTAAAGAATCATGTCAATGACAAAGACAGACCATACCACAAGCGAGGAGATTTTTACCGCTTAGTTTAAGCAAATGACCTCTCGCTTGAAATCTATTGAAGTGAAATTTATGAGTGATAGTATATGCTTAACAACTGGTTAAGCATTTCATTGGGAGGAAAACAGTTATGCAGTGGAATAATAATTTTAATGATATTAATCGTTTACAAAATAATGCTGTACCTGCATGGGCATGTGCAGAACATTATGAGCAGTGTGTTGGATTAGATAAACTTTGGGGCTTCTCATCACAGGTTATTCCTGTGAAAAAGCATCCACTTCGCAAGAAGCTTGCGCAAAAGCTCTATAAGCTTGCAAGTGAAATTGATTTTACAGAAGATACCCCAAATCCTAATTTCGGATACGTGAAAGCTTAAGTTAAAAGGGTCACCTCACATTTTGAGGTGGCCCTTTTCTTACTGTATAGAAAACTCAAATTTTACAATATATGAAATACAAAGTGAAATACCAATAGACAGATTAACATACCAACATTTACCAAGGTAAACCATAGAAGGTACTTTCCCTTTTTTGCCTCGATAGACGCAGAATAAATCTTAAAAGAGATTAAGCTTGCCATGGAGGCAATCAAAGTTCCAAGTCCACCAAGATTGGTTCCTACGATTAAGGCCTTTATATTGGTAGTAAATCCCGACAAAAGAATGGCCGCCGGAACATTACTGATAACCTGGCTTGAAAGCACTGAGGCTGTCACCTCATTTCCCACCACAAGACTTGATAAAAGCTGATGTACTGCAGGAATCTGCTTCAGATTTCCAATAAAAACAAATAAAAATATAAACGTAAACAGCAGTGAATAATCGACCTCTATAAAAATCTTCGTATCCATCACTAACACAATCACAAGGACTAGCAAAAAACCGATGCGATAGTCAAGAACACGAATGACAACAAGCAGAGAAACGACAAACAGCACAAAATACACTGTAAGCTTAATCTTCTCCCGTTTGTTCCGTGTATATTCATGCTTTTGAATTTGTGGAACACTCTCCTTTTTCACAAAGAAAAAGGTGCTTATGAAAATCAACGCCAACGATACAAGAGCATATGGAAGCATCAAAGCAATAAATTCTAAAAATCCAAGTCCCACCAGAGAATAAAGGTAAAGATTCTGTGGGTTGCCCATTGGAAGCAGCATACTTCCAAGATTCGCTGCAATCGTCTCAAGAACTATGACTCGGATTAAATAGTTCGACTTGTCCGACAGATGCAGGACAATCACTGTAAATGGAACAAATGTAATCAGCGCGACATCATTGGTGATAAGCATACTAAGCACAAAGCAAAGAAGGATAAGTATGAGCGATACTGCTCTCACATTGCTTACCTTTGCAACCAAAAGTTCGCCCAGCTGGTTAAATATCCCAAGTTTTTGAAGCGCTGCCATAATTGTCATCAGACAAAATAAAATGGCAAGCGTACGGAAGTCAATATAGGAAAGATAATCCTTGCTTGGTGTCACAAAAAACATCGACACAACCGCAAGAATCAGTGAAATCACAAGAACGATTTCTTTTTTCATAAAGCGTACGATAGGACGCATGACCGAATGCATAATATAAACCTCTAATCAACATGTTATAAAGTCGGATATAACCATAACGTATGCTATATCCGAATCTATCTTAATCAATCCGGTCTTACATTTCAATCATTTATAGTGAAACAGATCCAAACTCTACCGCGTGCTTTCTGGTCCAAAGCGGATACATATTGCGTTGTAGTTTTTCGTTCTTTCTCTCTTCAATTGCAATCTTATGAAAATAGATGCGCCACAAATTGGTCATCTGATCATTCACCTTTTCAGTCTCCTTTAAGCGCTCAAATTCTTCCTCGCCCAGCGATACAATATAAAAATGCGCATCCTTCGGGTGAATGACAGCTTCTCTGTGCACGTCATCGATAATCATCCAATATTCAGAGGGCATTCGATCCTCAAAAATCGGTCCAAGAGCTACTGCGATTTTACTCTTCGGCTCAAAGTGCGCCACATAAACACTGTCGGTCTGCTCCATGGTATTGTTTTTAATCTGATGGAAGCGAAGAATCTCCTGAAAACGATTAATCTCCTTTTCGACTCTTGTACAAATCTGCTGATTTCGCATGATATCCTTATACTGAATAGTATTTAATATCTGGGGACCGTAGGCAAAGCCAAGAAGCATGCAACGATAAATATTGTCCAGCGCATCCGCCTCATAGCCCATTGCCGTATAAACCATGGTCTGATAAAACCGAGCTGACAGCTTTAAATGAATTGCATCAATCACCTTTTTTGCCTTATCAGGATCAGCATCCACATGAATATAGGTATCAAAAAGAGTCTGCTGTTCTACCGGCTCCAGCAAAAGATATACATTCTTGTGACCAAGTTTACTGCTCCAGGCTTCGTATATACAGGTAAACATCGCCTCTAAATTGTGCTCACAGGTGTAATAAACCATAATCCTCACCTATCCCATTGCCGTCTGCAAACGAAAATCAGAAAACAGATTCATCTGCTGATAAGAAACCTCTTTTCCCTCGATTTGCATTACATTGGTTCTCTCTAAATCGGTCAGCTGATTGCGAATAAACTTCTCTTCGATTGGAATACGATAAAGCATTCGCCCGTTACAGGTAATAAAATACTGAGCCCTGTTTAATGCGATATGCATCTTCTTTAGCATCTCAAAACTAACACTTCCATATCGTCGGGCCGATAAAATCTTTTTGACTCCTGTTGGTCCGATGCCAGGAACCTTCAATAACATTTCCGCAGAAGCCGTGTTAATTTCCACAGGGAAATTCTCCAGATGATTGATTGCCCAAAAGCATTTTGGGTCGAGCTTGTCATCAAAATATGGATTGCTTTCAGAGAGAAGTTCTTCCGCAAAAAATCCATAATAGCGCATCAGCCAGTCTGCCTGGTACAACCTATGCTCCCGCAGCATAGGTACTGGAGTTCCAAGTGCAGGAAGTGCCTCATCCTCATTCAAAGGAATATAGCCAGAGTAAAAGACACGTTTTAAATCAAAAGACTGATATAGACTTTGTGTCGTGCGAATCAGCTCGAGATCACTCTCGTTGGTAGCCCCAATAATCATCTGCGTGCTCTGACCAGCGGTGGCAAATGGACGACTTAAATTTTTATCTTTCAGCTCTGCTGGAAGAAGTAACTCTTTTGATGAGGCTAGCAATTGACTCTGCACTTTACGTTGCTCTAATTCCGGAGTTTTTGTTCCCCAGATACTCTTTACCAGATGCTGGTTGATTCCTGCTCTTTCCATGCGGGCAGATTTTCCAATACCGATGCGATGAGCAGCAATTGTCTCTGCCACCTGGTTCATCGGGCGAAGAATATTGTTCATATGCTTGTTTGGGGCAAGTGCCTGAAGCGAATCCTGTGTAGGCAGTTCCATATTCAGACTGACACGATCAGCCAGTAATCCTGCGGAATACAATAGTTCCTGCGAAGTTCCTGGGATTACCTTAACATGGATATACCCGTTGAAGTGATACTTTGTGCGAAGCAGTCGAAGCGTCTGACACATCTTTTCCATGGTATTGTCCGGAGTTTCTAATATACCGGAGCTTAAGAACAATCCTTCAATATAATTGCGCTTGTAAAACTCGATGGTCAGCTCACAGATTTCCTCTGGCGTAAAAGTGGCTCTAGGAATATCATTGCTCTTTCTGTTCTTACAGTATTTGCAGTCATATGCACAGTGGTTGGTCATAAGAATTTTGAGCAGAGAAATGCATCTGCCATCAGCAGAAAACGCATGACACACCCCAGCCGAAATGGAGTTGCCCAGTTTTCCCTGTTCTCCTCTTCTGTCTGCACCACTACTTGTGCAGGCCACATCGTATTTCGCAGCATCTCCTAAGATTGCAAGCTTTTCTTCAATTGATTGGTTTGTCTGAATATCGTACATCTGTTCGCTCCTTTAAATTCATTATACAAACATTCGTTCGATATTGCAAGTGTGCAAGGAGATTTTCCTCGTCACCATAAAAATAGAGTTTCGCTTGCGAAACTCTCGCGCCGCTTTTGCGTCGCCAATGCGACATTTTTCATCTGCAAAAGCGTGCGCATTCTCGCGGAGCCTTTTAACTGTATAGGAAATTGGAGCAATTTCCTATACAGTTAACAAGAGGACTCCCGAAAAAACGGGAGTCCTTCTCATTTATTTTCTTATTGATTTTTAATTTCATTATCCACTGAAATCTTTCCATCCTGAATTCGATATACAATATCGCAATTCTGAATGGTACTTAATCTGTGGGCAATAATGATTAATGTTCTCTTACCCTTTAATCCATCAATGAATTCCATGATGGCTGCCTCTGTCTCGTTGTCAAGCGCTGAGGTAGCTTCATCAAACACCATAACCTCAGGGTCATTGTAAAGCGCTCTCGCAATTCCAATTCGCTGTCTCTGTCCACCAGAGACACGGACACCGGCTTCTCCAATCCTTGTATCAAGACCATTTGGCAGCTCACTTATAAATTCTTCAAGCTGAGCCTCCTTCACTGCTCTTAATACCTTCTCTTCGTCAATATCCTCTTTGCTTCTTCCAAAGGCAATATTGTTTCGAATCGTATCATCCACCATGAAAATCTGCTGTGGAATGTAGGCAACATTTGCCAGCCAGCCAGACATATCTTCCTTGATATCAGTTCCGTCTACTAAAACCTTACCCTCCTGTGGCTTCAAAAGTCCCAGTAACAGGTCAATCGCAGTCGTCTTACCAGCACCTGAAGAACCAACAACACCAATTGACTGACCAATCTTTATCTCTGCATTTGCGTGATCTAAAATCTTGCGCTCTGCCTTCTCATAAGCAAAGGAAATATCTTCAAATACGATATTGTCCTCACACTTAAATCCATCCTTATCATTAGTGATTTCTGCGATGGTCTCAGCAGCCTCGTCTACATAACGGCCTTCAATTTCAAGGTTTCGAATGACATTATCCGCAGCTCCCTCGTAGAAAGGAACCTGGTTAATTGATGCTGAAATTCGGTTTGCACAAGGCATTAATCTCATTGCAGCCACTACAAACGCTGAAAGCTGAGAAACAATCACAGACATTTCTGAGCCATTCATAAGGTAAACAAGAAGAAGTGACAATACAGCTGCTACAGTAACGGATTCTGTAATCAGCTTTGGAACATTATCAAGCACCTGCTGCTTCTTTCCAATAAAGATTTCCTGATATAAATGCTTCTTGTACTGAGTTGCGAAGTACTCCTCCTGCTGCTCCACCTTGATACTCTTGATACCGTTGATTGACTGGATGACCCATTTTGAGGCATCTGCAGAAGCGGTACGAACCACCTCGCCGTATCTTCTGAAACGTGGCTTTACAACCTTTGCAATGACAACCACCTCTGCCAGCAAAACAATTACAATAATGATTGCAATGACAGGATTAATTGCAAATACTGTGACTGCTACTACTACACCAACGACCAGCTCCATAAAGAAATTAATGACATTGGTCAGCAAAATAAAGGTCTGAGCAGTATCTGTTTTGATAATACGAAGGATTTCTCCTGAATTTGCATATAAATAGAACGAATAAGGCTTGTTCATGTACTTCATGATCAGCTTACTCTGCATCTCATATCTGCCTTTTGCGATAAAGGTATACTGAATATGATACTCAATGTAGAGATAAATATTCTTTACGATAAAAATTACAATTAAAATAATAAGAAGCAGCTTAATGTACGAATGATGGTTTTCAATATGGAATATGCTGCACAGAATTTTTCCATACCAGCTCTGGTTCCAGCCAGCTTCATCCATAACAGCGGAAATCAAAGGTAACACCAGCGAAATACTAAGCGATTCCATGATACCGCCAATCAACATTAACAGGCCTAACACCCAGATAAAGTGACGCTGCTTTTTTGACAATATGCTAAGAAGTTTTTTTGTAACTCGAATCATTTTTTCCCAACTTTCTATACTTCGATTAAGGTCCAGCCGTCCTGATAAATGTCACAAGGGACATCCGTTCCATACCAGCGGGAGGGAGCAATGACAACCTTGTCCTCATTTTCAGACAGATACTGTGCCCACCAGCCAAAGGTAGTATTTCCTATAATAAAGTGCTTGCACTGAGCCATAACTCCCAGTGAAATGTGCACCGGATAATTTGAATCCTGCAGAACTATATCATATTTTGAGGTATCAATCAAGTTTTCAGCAACATAGTTAACGTTGTCAGAGCAGATGAAAAACAGCGGATTTTCAACCATCTCTGTCATCTTTGCGATTGCCTTCTCCCAGTACTCCATCGAGCAGACATCGTACATCGGATTTCCAACATTATGCTGCACTTTGATGCTGATGCATACAGTATTTCGGTTTCTGATCTTATCCAGGCCTGGATAATTTGATGCAAGCACTTCCTCTTTTAATGCAAAGTTCTCACGCACCTGTCCTGAAATCTCTTTAAAGAAATCCTCGCTTTGGAAGAAACCGTCCAGCAAAACATCTTTACGGAAATGCTTTGGATATTTCACGTAGCCATCCTGTATATGAAACAGACCAAAGAAGTTCATAAAAAACTGCATGCGCTTATCCAAATTATATATGCCACGATAACTCTTCCCTCTCTCAAAATGAGTGATAAAGCGGTATGCATTTCTCTGCCAGAAAAAGCGCTTGCTATTGTACAAATCCAAATCAGAGACGTAGGTAACACCTTCTGTTGGATAGTACTTTAAGGAATTCAGATAATTGAGTTCGATGTTCTCGTAATCCTCTACTACAATTTCATCCTTCCCTCCCTTTAGCTCACGAATCATATACGCTGTCGCAAGCATAAAGAGCTGATTTCCAATTCTGCCTCTCATTTTTAAATATATCATTTTCAAACTCCTGATGATTGGTTTAAATCTTTATTTTTAAGGCCTTTTGCCCCGTTTCCTTATGGTAACACAGGCATAACTCTGTGTAAACAGTCGCCCCCGAGAATCACATTTAATCTGTTTACATTTTTAGAAAATAACATTATAATGCTACTGTTGTGGATATCGTAAAGATCATCTAAAAATAAGATTATTATCTGTTAAATTCCTAATGCAGATGATAGGAGGCTTATATGTCAAAAAACATTTTTAAACGAATTCATCGTAAAATGAAGGCTGTTCATTTAGAGAAATACTTCAAGTATTTTGTTGAACACAACTATATCCCTACCCTAGAAGATATTTTTGATTATCATACAGCTTTACAGAAACGTCCTGATACCTTCTTCGAGCAGGGTTGGACCAACTATCGTATGAAAGGCTACGGAATTGGTGCTACCTACCGTAACTACTGCGGATACACAGGAGAAATAAACAGCGATGTTGAACACTCTCTTGCTTTTAACCGTACCAACAACGAAATTGAGTATCGCGATGGAATTTACCCGGTTGTATTAAGCAGTTCGTCTTTCCGTCGTGATTTTATTCAGCCATTAACGGATAAGCTGATTATTCCAGCTGGTCCATTCTATATTCCTTATGCAAAGAGTATTTATGATGACTTCACCTTAGAATGCATCAAGAAGAATATTGGAAAGACCCTGCTTGTCTACCCACAGCACAACAATGTCAACAGCTTCTATGAAGGCGAGGAAGAAAAGATTACCGCGTTCATCGATTACGTTAACAATATTAAGGAACAGTATCATTACGATACCGTCATCTGCTGTGTATACTTCGCAGACATTTTAAATCAGACCTATTTGAAATACGAAAAGCTTGGTTGGAAGATTGTTACTGCTGGCCGCAATGAAAACAGAGATTTTGGTAACAATGCAAAAACCATCCTCTCTCTCGCTGACTATGTCATTGCACAGGGTTCCATGGCGAGCATTGTACAGGCAGTTTATATGAAAATTCCTTCAACCTACGTTTTGGGAAGACAGCAGAAAAGAATGTCGAGTGGTGTTTTGGACACTCCTGGTGAAACCCTTGGACATACTGAGTTATATCATGAGTGTGCGGAAATCTTTGAAGGCTATTCAGAGACCATTTCTCAGGAACAGTATGACTGGTGTAATAAGTGGGGCGGCTTTGACGATGTAAAATCTCCTGAGGAGCTTGCATTAATCTTTGATTTTGCTTCTGCCTTAAAGAAAAGATGCACCAAGGAAAAATGTCTTAAGCTTTTAAATAAACCAAAGTATGCTTCTATTAAGCCTATGCTAATGGAATCTGTAAATTTAATGAAATAATGGAAATAAAAATAGAGTTTCGCTTGCGAAACTCTCGCGCCGCTTTTGCGTCGCAAATGCGACATTTTTCATCTGCAAAAGCGTGCGCATCCTCTCGGAGCTTTTTTACTGTATAGGAAATTGAAGCAATTTCCTATACAGTAAAAAAGTATCTGATTACTCAGATACTTTTTTTATACCATTTTATATGATTTTTATTGCCTCTGTCTTAATGCTTCTCCAGCATAGACACATAAATCCTCGTAGTTTTCAAACAGCTTAACCTTTGGATTTTCCTTCTGCATTTTTTCTACAAAAGGCTCTAAAAGATTTTTGGTCACTCCTGAAATCCAAGGCTTGCTCTTAAACATGCAGACTGTAGGCTTATTTCCATATACTGCGCATGGCACCATGATACTTGCACTTGGATAAGCAACCAGAATCTTATCATCAATATTGTTATTTAAACAATATAAATCCCAGGTAAATACATCCTTCACCAGCTTAACGCCAAGCTCCTCATACATCGAAAGATGTTGATCTCTTGGATGTCTTTTGATGATAAAATTATCACGTCCCACCTGTTCAATCAGGTGATTAATAAAAATACGGGCATTTTCTTCCGTATCCTCTTCGTTCCATGCTGTAGCCAAAAAAACAACTGGCTCATCAATCTTTAAGTCCGCAGGATAATCAAAGATTTTATTGAATAGGTCTGTCGTCTCATCATTGATATCTACCGATGGAATTTCTATAACCTCTTTCTTACGATCAAATACTGCCCAGTTCGGCTTAAAGGTATAGTAATCATAATCCATATCGTTGACACGCATAAAATTATATTTCCTGCGCAGATAACGATTCAAAAACTCTCGCGAATACAAAGTATAGCAGGCATGCTCATCCGGAGACTCCTTAAACCATCCACATACTCCCTCGCCATAAACATGCAATTTGTAATCAAAATGATGCTTATTTGCATGCATATAATAAGAATAAAAGACACGATCAGGATTCCACATAAAGATATCTGTATATTGTGGTATCTCATTAATTCCCAACAAACTCTTATACATGACACCTGGATCAATCAGGCTCACCATGCGCTGCATGCGAGTATGTCTTTCCATTTTTGCAAAATAAATGTGATCAAACACATTCTCTAAATATCCATTCTCATATACACGGTCCAAACCAGAGGTTTGATTCGACAATACGATATCAAATTCTTCGTCTGGAAATAATCCTTTACGTATCTGAACCGCAATGATTACATTAAACAGAGTATTCGCAAAAATAACATATTTTTTCTTTGGTTCCATAACAAAAGCAATCCCCTATCTAGCCTTTAAATAATCTCTGCTCCATGCGCTTCATCTCCTCGATTTCGCCCATGTCCAGGAAGGAATCCTCTCCTACTGGATACATTCCAACCTTATAGCCGCGGCTGATTGCGTCCTCCACAAGATTTGTCATATGATAGAACTTATCCTTTGGAATCAGATCTAACATATCCTGGTTCACAACATACATGCCTGTATTGATCAGATGAGAGTAAACTGGCTTTTCTTCAATGCCCTCTACTACGCCCTGCTCCTTGATATTTAATACGCCGTATGGAATCGTCGTATTTTTCATGGCAGCAACGATCGTGATATCATTTCCCTCCTCCACATGCTGCTGATAAATATCATCCAGCTCTGTTTCTATCAAGATATCACAGTTTGTAACAATGACAGGCTTTGAGAACTTTTCCTCAATTAAGCAGAGACTTCCACCCGTACCAAGTGGCTGTGTCTCCTCGACATATACAAGGTCATAGGAAGGATTCAGCTCATCAAAATAGGACTTTATCATGCCCTTTTTATAGTTTACAGTGAGCCAGAATTTATCAGCCCCATATGCAGCAAAACGATCTATGATTCTCTCAATAATTGGAACATCCCCAATTGGAATCAATGGCTTTGGCAAAATCTTTGTATATGGATACAGTCTTGTGCCTTTTCCACCAGCCATAATGACAACAGGAACATCTCTTAAGGACTTTGCGTTCACATCGCGATGACTTTCCGGTCCTTTTTTTTCGCATACGATATCAACGATCTTTCGATTGATATCAAGCACCGGGAGCATTTTAATCTGATACTTGTCTAATATCGACGAATAATTCGATGCATCCACTTCCTCGGTAACAAACTTTGGATGAGAACTCATACAGCACTGAATGGTTGCGGAAAGATCTCCGGTCTCAATCAGCCAGCGTCTGATATCTCCATCCGTCACACATCCTATCAAATGCTCATCATCATCTACAACAAATAAAATCCCTTTTGCGCCGGCATCAATTTTTTTCATTGCGTCGGTAATGATTGTATCCTTCGTAGATATATAATTGCTAACTTTGTATTCCATCAATAATCACCCTATGACTTCTTTTAATGTATCTACAACAAATCTGATGTCGTCTTCTGTAATCTGAGTGCTGCAAGGCAGATTAATAATGCACTTGCTATATTCCTTTGCCTTGGTTACCTGATATGCCAGCTCATTTACATAAGGCTTCTGCTCATGAATCAGTCCCCAGATGGCTCTTGTCTGAACTCCTCTGTTCTGAAGATCCTCAATCAGGGTTCTGATATCGCAGGTCACCTGACTTAAATCAAGCTGCAAAGAATAAAACCATTTGTTGGAGCTTGTGCCCTCTCGAAAGCCTACCAGGGTTCCGTTCTTGACGTCCTTTAACAATTCCTTGTAAAGGTCATAATTTTTATTCTTGCGCGAAATAAACTCTGCAAGTTCCTCCATCTGTGCACAGCCCATTGCTGCCTGCACATTGGTCATACGATAGTTGAAGCCAATCTCATCATGAATGTAAAAATGAGGATCGTCCTTCGCCTGCGTTGAAAGATATCTTAAATGTGCAACCTCTCCTGGAATAGATGAAGTAATCGCTCCACCCCCACCAGTGGTAATAATCTTATTTCCATTGAAGGAATATGCGCCAAAATGTCCAATCGTTCCAGCAAATTTACCTGCATATTTTCCGGAGGTATATTTGGTACCAAGTGCCTCGGTTGCATCCTCAATGACATAAAGCTTATACTGCTCTGCAATATCCATAATCTGTTCCATGTCTGCCATATTGCCAAAGACATGAACAACTACTATAGCCTTTACAGTCTTCTTCGTCTGCTTATGAACCAGTTTTCCCTCTTCAAAGGTACACTCGTTTTCACAAAAGGCTCTAAGCTTAATAGGATCCATGCATAAGCTGTCATCACAATCCATAAAAACAGGATGTGCAAACTGATACTTCACAGGATTTACTGCCGCAATAAATGTTAAAGTTGGAACAATTACCATATCCTCTGGAAGCACGCCAGCTTCGATCAAAGACAGATGAAGTGCCGAGGTTCCACTCTGGCAGGCAGCAACATCTTCGACCTGTAAAAACTCTGCCATCTGCTTTTCCATCTGAGTGATGTAAGCACCACCGGTGGAAACCCAGCCCTGCTCTACTGCATCATTTACATACTTTCTTTCATTGCCCTCAAAATTTGGTATAGACAATGGTACAAATCGATCCATAATTCCCTCCTACATTTTCGAATCAAGAGACTTTCCCTTTTCAATATGCGAAAAGTTTGGTAAGTACTCCGCAAAAATGTTAACAATTTCTTCTTTGGATACATCTGCAGATTCAAATGCACCCTCTAACTTTTGAAACAGTCCCTGAATCATGTCCATAGAAACAAGAGACTTGTTTATAATCACTCCTAACGCATTTAAGCGATTCTGATCTACATCTTCCTCATCTGTAAAGAATTCCTCAAAATCCTTCTCTCCCGAGGTATCTGAAACAGAAAAATGTACTGGATACTGATTGCTTCCAGCCTTTAATGCATCTGCCTTTTCGATGGCAGCATCATCAGAATCACATTCAAGTACTTCATAGCCATGCTCCTTTAACAGCTCCACTGCAATCTTGTCAAAGGTCATCATCTGTGCTTCCTTCAGCTTAGGGAAAAAGATTTCTCTGTTATTGCCAAGCATGCAGGCAAGCATACAAATCTGACCACTCTCCTCAGGTGATACAAAATATCTCTTAACATCACTTGGAGCGCCAAGTGGCTGTAATTTTGCAATTCTCTTTAAGAAGCCATCTGGAAGAGATCCATTTGAGAATGCCACATTTGCAAAGCGCGCGGTTTTAACAGGGAAGTGTTGCGAATATGAGAAAATTACATCCTCCATAATACGCTTGCTGGCTCCCATGATATTCACTGGGTTCGCAGCCTTGTCTGTTGAAACACAGAAATACTCTTCTGGTGGAAACTCCACCAAAAGGTCTAAAAGAAGCTTTGCATTTAAAACATTGTTTCGAATTAAAGCTTCCACTGAATAGATATCCTTTTCACTTCTTACATGCTTGTGCGCAGAAAAATTTGCTACAACATCAAAGCCATTTCTGCCTCGAAACATTTTCTCAAATACAACAGAAGCAAAATCCATTGGATAGGTTACATAATCCTCTGGCACAGTAAGCTCTTTTGAACTTCTCAAATCTCTTGTTAACTCAGCTAATGCGTTCTCATTGATATCAACGATTACCATTGTCTTTGGCTTAAATTTTAAAATTGCCTTTACATATGAGCTTCCAATACTTCCGGCTCCACCTATGACTAAAAATGATTTTCCGTTGATTTTTTCCGCTAAAGCCTCTTTATTCTTCTCGATATCAGCGCAAAACATGCTCTGCTCACGCATGATTACTTTTCTTGAAATAAACGAATTTAAATCAAACATTTTATTATCCTACCATTTCCTCAACAATCTCTGCAAAACCGTCAACGGTAAAGATTCTGTCATCGTTGATGGCATCCTCAGTAAACTCAAAGCCAAAGTTTTCCTCGACTGCACTCATCAACTCTAAAAAGCCAAAGGAGTCAATCCATTCAAGCTCTAAATAATTCTCTGAAGAAGAGCTTTTCACCTCGTCCTCTGAAATTCCTTTTCCTACAAACCATTCAATAATCCAATTCTTAGCCATTTAAATCTCCTTAATCACAACTCTTGCCGGTGAACCGTCACTTCCTGACAGTTTTAATGGCAGAGCGCATATTTCGTATTTTTTATTGGTATCTAAGCAATCCGTATTGCACAGATACTCAACGATGATTACGTTATTCTTTAAAAGCATCTTATGGTTTGGAGAATCATTATCCAAATCAGTAATTGCACTTCCATCGTCTGGAGATGGTGTATCTAATGCCATCAGCTTCACACCCTGGTCAATCAGATACTGTACTGCTTCCTCAGAGAAATATGGGAACTTCTGATAATACTCACTGGTCTTCCACTTCTTGTACCAGCCAAACTTAAATACCATTCTCTCGGTGACCTTAACATCCTTTAAATCATCAAGAGTTACCATCATTCCACCAGTAATCCTTGTCAGGTCTACCACGGAAGCCTCGCCACACATCACATTGATATCCATCTGTGATATATCAATTGCTCCATCAATAAAATGAAGTGGGGAATCCATATGTGTCCCAGAATGGCTTCCCAACACAATGCGGGAGGTATTTCTGCCCACTGTTGCGAGGGTTCCCATGCGGCTGATTTCTACGGTCTGATGCCATGCTGTTCCACAGGTTGGCATATCAGTTTCAACGTTTAATGTTAAATCAATCCAACTCATAATCACACCTTCTAATTCTTTTGTTCGTTTCCAATATATTCATTAAAGCCAAAATCTGTCAGGATACAGTTTTCATCCACTGGCATCTTTCTTGCAATCTCCTCCAGCTTTTCTACATCCATATTGACCTTGTCAAACTTTGTATACTCCATGATTAAATCCAATGGATTTACCTGGTATTTTGCGGAATATCTGTGGATATATTTCATATAGCTGGTGTGGAATTCTGCAATTCCACAATATAAATCGAGCGAATTTGCCTGATGCTTCCAAAGAGGCTTCACATAATGTTCTGCACAGTTCAAAAGGGCTTTCAAATCATATTTATCGATTCCGTTTTTCACCATGTTTGCAACTACAAGTTCGGTCGCTGCATTTCCAGCGCTTCGACCCATGCCAAGAAGTGAGGTATCTACAATGTCATAGCCCTCTTCCATCGCAACGAGCGAATTTGAAACTGCAAGTCCCAAATTGTTATGTCCATGGAAACCAACTCTGATCTTGCTCACCTTGCGAATTGCATCGTGATATCTTTTGACATCATCCGCATTCATACTTCCTGCGGAATCGACAAGATAAACAACATCTGCACCATAAGCCTCAGACTGCTTCACCTTTTCTGCAAACTCTTCTGGAGTCGCAGTGTAGGATTTCATGTAGTTCGCCATAACCTCAAGGCCAAGTCTCTTTGCCTCCTTAATATAGGCCTCTGACTTATGTACCTCGGTAACATTGGTTCCCACTCGTACAAAGGATCCTCCGCCATTGGAAAGGACGGAGAGGTCTTCTATCTTTGCAGTACCAGGAATACAGAACATTCCGAATTTGGCATCCTTGATAACTCTTTTTGCTGCAGCAATATATTCCTCGTCACTGCAGAGTGCAAGACCATTTTCTGGAGTACTTCCACCTAAGCCAACGCCATGACCAATTTCAATGTATGAAATACCAGAGCGCTCCACCCCCTGAACAATTTTGCCAGTCTCATACTCAGAGAACTGAAAATTAATGCTATAGCTGCCGTCTCGCAGAGTTACATCCATAATCTCTGTCTTATTTTTTAAATTCATTTTCCCAAATTTCCCTCATTTTGTTCTTATCTAACTTGCCATTGATATTTCGAACCATAGCTTTTTGCTTCATGAAATAATCAATCATATAGTTTTTGCCCAATTCCCTGCGGACAGTGCTGCTGATTTCCTCTTCTGTGGAAGCCTCATTATCTTCACTCACATATACACAGCAGATTTTTTCTTCCCCATCGGAATCCTTAACTCCGATGACTGCACATTCCACAACTGCTGGAACTGTTAATATAACCTTTTCCATTAAGGCTGGGCTGATGTTCATACCACCCTTAACAATCAGTTCCTTCACGCGCCCTACAACATAGGCATTTCCATCCTCAATGGAAAGCGCATCTCCTGATTTATAGTAATCTCCAGCAAAGTACTCACTTGTATTTTCATTGGTATAGCCCAAAAACATCCAAGGCACACGAATCAAAAATTCGCCAGACTCTGACATCTGATATTCAACCCCATCCAAAAGGTCGCCAACACTATCCCCCTTTGAGGTCTTTAATGACTCAGGTGTTTCAACAGAGACAAAGAGTGTTTCCGAAAGACCATAGCTGGCATATACCGAAACACCGTACTTGCTGTTAAAGGCATCTCTTGTTTTGCTGGTCAATGCCGCTGTTCCAATTAGAAACAGAGTTTCATGCGTATCGCAGTAGGCCTTTCCCTTTGCAAGCTTATCCATCTGGTCAATCATCATAAGCATCGCAGGGGATAACCAAAAAAGATTTGCCTGATACTTTTCAACTCTGCTCCAGAAAAATCTAGCATTGATGACAGAAAATCTGTCACCTACCACAATGCTCGCCCCGTATACTAACGGATACAAAATGGAATTTAAAATTCCAGCCATGTATGTCATTGGCATCACATGTAAGAGACATCCACGTTCCTTTATTCCAACCTTGTCAGCAAGTGCAAATGCAGAGCCAAGCAGGGTCTCAATCGAATGTGAAACGCCCTTTGTATTGCCAGAAGTTCCTGAAGTAAAGGTAATCAGATACTGCTTTGTAAAGTCTCGCTTTTCCAGGCGCTCCATAAAGCCCTTTGTATCAAATGGCTTTATATTTGCATCTGCAGCCTCAAAAAACTCCGGTGTTAAAACCGTATAATCAGTAAGTGAAGAAACGATTGCATGAATCTCTGCCTCTCCCTTTTGTGGGTCGACAACGACAACCGTCTTATCCGTTAAGATGCAGGCAAGATACAACTCGACTAACTCAACAGAATTCTCAAAAACGGCAACCACCTTCTGCCCTTCTGTCTCCTCAAGCTTGCTTGCAAGTGCCATACACTTTGCTGCAAAAGCCTCGTAGGTATATTCAAGTTTTTTCTTGTCGTCATAAACAAAGATAAGTTCTTTGTCAAAAGAGCAAATCGTTTTTATAAATCTATCTTTTATTGACATTTCAATGCCTCTCTAAAAATCTATTTCATAAAAGGATTTCATCAGATCAATCTGATTTTCCAAAACAGCCTTCGCAATTGTATTTACAATCATCTCAGAAGAATTACCGTCGCCGTATGGATTTACCACATCTGCAATCTCTTCTGCAAATTCCCTACTGCAGGCTTTTTCGATTGCTCTAATGATTTCATCTTTGGCTGGCACACAGTTGATGATGGATTTGCACTGAGCACGTCCTCTCTGTCTATCGCCAATGTTGATGGTAGGAATTTTAAACGATGGCACCTCGCTAATTCCACTTGAGGAATTTCCCATAACAAACTTTGCTGATTTCACTGCGCTTAAATAGCACTGAAGACCGAGTGAATCCACAACTACAATATTGTCTGCATCCTTTGCACCCTCCGTTAAGATTTCATTGATGGTGCGTCCTTCAGCATCCGCATTTGCCTTGGTCACAATAAAGAAAATCTCACTGCAGGCCTTCATCGCACTTAGTAGTTCCATTGCCTGCTGCTTTGCCGAACAGTTTTCCAGGGTAACTGGATGAAAGGTAACTACCGCATAGTCATCTGGAATTGTCTGACCCACACGTGCCTCAATTGCCGAGCGGTCCAACCAGTTGGTATTCAGAATATTCTCAATGCCAGTTGAGCCAGCTGTAAATACACGGTCTGGATGCTCTCCCATCTGAATAACACGACGACGGTTCTGCTCGGTCGAGGTAAAATGCAGATAGCTCATCTTTGTCACAGCATGTCGCACTGCTTCGTCCACGGCTCCCTCCGTTGTATCTCCACCGTACAGATGAAAAATAGGGATGCGCGCATTCATCGCAGCTGCGCAGATTGCCAAAAGTTCATAGCGGTCACCGAGAACAACCAGTCCATCTGGCTTCTCGCTCTCGAAATACTCTGAAAAGCTGATCATGGCAAGTCCCATCGCTTTGGATACCCCTACTGCTGTATCAGAGCTCATAAGAATTTCAATTTTACGGTCAACCTGAATTCCATCGTTTTCGATTTCATTTACAGTCATTCCAAGTTCTGGCGACAAATGTGAGCCAGTCGCAACAACCTTTGTCTCAATATCTTTCTGCTGCAATAATTTTAAAATGACTGGTTTTAACAGTCCATACTCTGCTCTGGTAGCAGTGAGAACTACGATTTTTTTCATACTTCGATTCTCTCATCCTCTTCAAAATCGCGTATTGCCTTGGTTCCAATGACCTCATCCCATAACATTGGGCTCAGTCCGTCTCCTGGTCTTTTTGTTGTCAGGTTTTCCTCTGTAAGAGTTTCCCCCTTTTTGATATTGCACTTTGCAATAATGCTTTTTCTTGCAATTGGCATATTCGCCCGCTCACAAGGGCGAACTTCCTTGACCCCAGATCCAAGAGCTGTTTCGATATCGCGAATCTGGCGAACCATCTCAGCGAGTTCATCTGGCTCAAGACTTGCGATGTGATCCGGGCCTTCCATATTGCGGTCTAGAGTAAAGTGCTTTTCAATAATTTCCGCTCCCATGGCAACCGCAGCAACAGGAACATGAATTCCCTTTGTATGATCAGAATAACCAATTGGAGTTTTAAATTCCTCCTTTAGGGTTAACATCGCCTTTAAATTGACATCCTCCATTTCGGTAGGATAGTTGGTGGTGCAGTGTAAAAGTGAAATATCACTTGCCCCAGCTTCTCTTAATACCGCAACTGCGGCTTCAATCTCGTGCATCTCACACATTCCAGTTGACATAATCACTGGCTGCTTATATGAACCAATGCGACGGAGATATGGCAGGTTTGTCACCTCTCCTGATGGAATCTTCCAAAGAGACACACCAATGCTCTTTAAATAATCTGCGCTCTCAAGATCAAAAGGAGTTGATAAAAATTCAATGCCAACCTCCTTTGCATATTCCTTCAATTCTGCAAACTCTTCATACTGAAGGATAAAAGAATTTGCCATCTCAAGCTGTGATTCGTCTTCCTTCTTTGTATTTTCAATCTGATACTCTGCCTTTTTTGCAAATTTTGACATTACATTTTTGGGCATACCAGTCTGAAATTTTACAATATCAGCACCCGCCTTATATGCCTCATCAATCAGTTTTTTTGCGATATTGATATCGCCATTATGATTGACTCCGGCCTCTGCGATAATTAATACTCTCTTACTCATGAGCTTTTCCCCTATTATTCAAACGAAATGCACTCTTTAGGAAATTCTTTGAAACAACCTCAACAGGATTTCCTCTGACAATCACACCGCTATCAACATTTTTATTGACAACGGTTCCCATCGAAACAATGGTATCATCTCCAACAGAGGTAAGCTCCTTAATCAGACTGCCAAGTGCAACATAAGTTTTGCTTCCTACAGAAACTCCACCAGCCAAAACAGACTGTGAAGAAATCACTGTGTGCTTTCCGATGGTGACATCATGCCCTACGACAGCATTTGGCTGAATGAAGGCATTATCCTCAATCACGGTGTCAACAGAGACAAATACATTGTCACGAACAATGACACCCTGTCCAAGCTTTACTGAATCCGGAATGTAAACGCCCGGCGCAACCAGTGTGGTAAGCTCATAGCCAGCTTCTGTAATCTGCTTATATATCTTTTCTCTGATGTAAACATCGCCCACAGAGATAATGAATTCAATTTCATCCTTTGAAAACTTTTCACAGACACCTTCAAAGGTATCCACCGCACAGCCACGAAACTCCTCTACCTCGACTGTTTTGTCCACAAAAATAATCTGGTCCCATCTGGAATCGTTGACTCTTTTTACCAGTTCAAGAATCTCTTTTCCAGAGCCACCCATTCCGCAAATTCCAAGTATTTTCATCTCACGTCATTCCTTTTTCTATAAAAATCCATTCTGTTTTACTTTACCACAAATAAGCCCTATTGTCTACTTATGCAAGCTTTCATGGTCTCATCAAAAAGCTGTATTTTTCAAGGTTTTTCCAGCATTATTTAGCTAAATTGTCGGCCCCAAAATTGCTGATATATTTCACTCCGTTTAGCGGTCATCAAAACAAAAAAGCACCGATTCTGTACCGACCCCCAAAAGTTAGACCTAAAAATCTAACGATTGGAGGTCGGTATTTTTATGGCTAAATATAGCTACGAAGTTAAGAAACAAGTTGTTGAAGCATATCTTCGTGGAGAAGGTGGCTATACTTATCTTGCCGAGAAATATGGTGTCACGAATAGACGCCAAGTTCTTAACTGGGTGC
>JAZUGV010000078.1:0-21130 GCA_045641385.1 Agathobacter sp.
TCCTCTTCACAAATCAAACTACAATCTGTGAAATCAATTTTTCCACCAGTAACATTTTTGGATGTCACTAAAGGATATCCTTCAGTAAAATACTTTGGAGAGTCGTGAGTTCCATCTCTTACGTCACAAACATCGCCTAATAAAACTTTTTCCCATCCATTTGGATTAAGAATCATATCTCCAAACAGCTCGACAAATCGGGCTTTGATGAGATCATCCAATAGCTGCAACTCTTCTTTTCTGCTATCAATAACAGACTTTAATTTGTCAAATAAATCTGCTATATCTTCCTGTTCAGCTTTGCTAGGAACTGGCACATCTACATTACGTACCATCTCACTATTAAGATTATTTACTACTCCTCCTACTGCCATCGACTTAAACTTTTCATAAGTAGTCTTTGAACTTAAGTAGTAATAGAGGAATCTCTTATCAAATAATTCTTGTTCATCTCGTAAAACAAGCCAACCATCGTGAATGCAGCCATCTATCTTTAATATATATGGGCGGCCAAAGCTCATAGAATTTGATAGTAAAAAATCTCCTGGTTTAACATACCTTGATTTCTTCATTCCATCTGGAATTATCTTTTGAGCAGTTTCAGTTATATACATAGAATCAGAAGTATCACCAATCTTTATCCAATTAATGCCATCTTCATCATCTGTAATAAACTTATCAATTGGTCTTGGTGATCCACCACGTTCTACTATACAAACGTCACCAATCTTTTTATATTCCCATGATTTATTCATCTACATCATCCCTACAAATCCGAATTTTTTAATTTATCTTCCAATTCCATAAAACGATCAAAATCACTTTGATAGATTGCATCTTGTATCGTTCTATATTTTTCAAACTCACTTTCCGCATGAATACGCGCCATTTCTGCAGAAATTTTACCATTATCATTTAATACACCGTAATCCATCATTTGAAGAAATCCATTTAATCGAATTTCCCAATCTTGCATTGTCATTGGAATATTTCGCTCTGCTTGTAATTCAGCTAAATCCAAATACGCATTTACTAGTCGAGCCATATTAGACAATTCTTTTTCTGACAAATAATTTTTAGCTACTACAACATCATACTTATGTATTTTCCCAGCCGGAGCTCCATTCCACGTTGTTAATCCCATATGTTCTTGTGTAGAATCCGCTCTGTTGTATACAACCTCTGCTGCAGTATTTCCATGTATTGCATAGTGAATTTTATTTTGAATAGCCGCGAAAAATTTCTTTGTTGTTTCAGCTTTTGAATCATAATCTATTGCAGTGGCATAGATGTCGGTTATTTTCTGATAGAACTTTCGTTCTGACAATCTGATCTCACGAATTCTCTCAAGTAATTCTTCAAAGTATTGCTTTGTCAGTATTGTTCCACCATTCTTAAGTCTATCATCATCAATTGCAAATCCCTTTATTGTATATTGTTCAATAATATCATTTGCCCATTTTCTAAATTGCACAGCCTTAGGAGAATCAACTTTATTACCAACAGCAATGATTGCCTTCAAATTATAGTGCTTAGTATTATAACTTTTACCGTCAGCGGCAGTTACTCGAAATTTTCGAGTAACTGAATCTTCATCAAGTTCACCATCCTTAAATGCCTTTTGTAAATGATATGTTATTGTATTAGATTCGACATCATATAGTAGCCCCATCATTTTCTGAGAAAGCCAGACATTTTCTTCAAAATATAGCGTCTCAACTTGACTGTCACCTGTCGCAGTTATGAAGGTCAAATATTCAGCAGCACTCGACCTTATAGTTATGTCATTTTTCATATTCTACAATCTCCTATTTAGTCTTATGTCATCACTTAGTTTTCGATTAATGGATAACATTATGACAATTACTACACTGGCTAGCATTGCCAATTGACTTAACATATGGCATCAATTTTTTATAATTTTGCCAGCATGCCGCACAATATCTAGTATTCTTTTCTTCTTTTTTTTCGCTTATTCGAATATAATATCCTTGCGGCTGAAGTTGTAAATCACATTCTAAATTCTCTGCTACTATTTTCTCTTCTAATGATTCTTTTAATTTTCTATTTTCTTCAGTTAATTTATAGACTTCATTCTGTAAATCCAAAGCATCTTTACTTAAATCCAATAATTTTCTATATAAATCAATATTATCTGCTTTTTGAGCAATGTCTAAAGCGTCTTTAAAAGCATCATAAAAACTCATTTCAATTTCCCCTTCTTTCTTTATTTAGCGCTAACCGTCAATAAATAATTAATAAATGCACTACATGACACTAACATAAATTTGGCTTCAGCAAATGTTGAAGATGCCCCACCTATATCACCAGCATGTCGTATTCCGTTAGCATCAGAAGTATATCCATATAGTGCGTTAAATGCTGTTTTTAAGCCTGAATGGATTTTTATATTATTATCCTCTAATTTCTTTAACATTTTCCCTAGTGTTGCTTCTTTTCCTGCTATTCCAGTTAGAATCTCACATATCGCTTCAACAGCACTAATACTTTCTTTTATTGAATTTTCATAATCTGGTGAATTTCTATCTGAAAGTAGCTTATTTGCTTTAGATAAATGTTCATATACTGGTGTATATGGATTGTCCAATGCTTCACATATTGTTTCAACCTCATAATCGTCACTTATTGGTGTTAACTGCTCATCTATGAATCTATAGCCTATATACTCTCGTTGAAAATAGACATTCACAACTTCAAAAATAGAACCTTTGCGGTAGCATTTGTTGTAACCATCAAAATATTCAAAGCCTCTAATATCTTTAAGATATAAATCCCAATATTGAACAACAGCTTCAATGAGAGTCAGAACATCATCATAGTCATCTTCCTGAACCGTCTTATATATCATTTTAAAAATTGCATTATCATCATATGATTTTCTTGAATCAACTGGTTCGGAGTATATTGTTCCTAATACAAATATAAGAAATTCCTGTACTGACTCACTTCCCCAATATTTATCTTTATATATATTTCCATAAAGTTCACCCAACATATTTTGCAGTTGTATTCTTGTACGTTTATCAAAATCTTTCAACTGTATTTCATTATTTATGGGTTTTATTCCATTTCTATCAGAAAATCCTCCTCTTTTACTCACTTTCGCCATTTACTATTCTCCTAATAATCTCTCTAACTCATCCATTTCCTTTATAATCTCCATCTCAATCTCACGGATATTAGCCATGATTTCAGATGTTGGTGGATACTCTACAGCTACGTACTCAACTTCTTTATACTTATTAATGCTAAGGTCATAATCGTTGTCCACGATTTCTTTTTTAGGAACCATAAATGATTTATCGGTACGCTTTCTGTCAGCCTCAGCATCGCGATTACGGAATCTTTCAATGATGTCTGGAATATCATTTTCTGTTACAGCAGAACGCTTATCATCAAGACTGAATCCATCCGCCTGCATATCATAGAACCATACATTATCAGTTCCACCATAATTAGTTTTTGTAAAGATAAGAATCGCAGTTGATACTCCGGCATATGGTTTGAACACGCCGGAAGGCATTGAAATAACTGCTTCTAATCTCTGGTTTTCAACTATTTCTTTTCTTATGTCTTTATGCGCCTTTGAAGAACCAAATAACACTCCATCTGGAACGATACATGCACATCTACCACCAACCTTAAGCATACGAACAAACAATGCCAAGAAAAGAAGTTCTGTCTTCTTTGTGCTACATACCTTCAGCAGATCTGCAGATACAATATCAGCGTCAAGACTTCCCTTAAAAGGTGGATTAGCAAGAATTAACGAATACTTATCCTTATCAGGGTTCTGATCTGATAAACTGTCTCTATATTCAATAAATGGACTTTCTACTCTATGATTCATCATATTCATAGCACCGATACGAAGCATAGTTCTATCCATATCAAATCCATGGAACATGTGATTCATAAAGTGATCCTTTTTCTGCTTGTCATAGAAGATTTCATCTTTCTTATTAGCCCACAGATATTCACCTGACTCTACAAGGAAGCCAGCCGTACCACAGCTTGGATCACAGATAACGTCATCAGCCTTAGGATCCATAAGCTCAACCATCATCTTTATAATATGACGAGGTGTTCTAAACTGACCGTTTACACCCGCCGTAGCAAGTTTTGAAAGAAGGTACTCGTATACATCTCCTCTGGCATCTGAGTCATTCAATTTTGCCATCTGTGTATATAAATCATCCATTGCATCTACGACTTTTGAAAGCATCAATGGTGTAGGAAGCTTAAAGATTGCATCATCCATATATTTAGAAAATGCACTTTCTTTATTAGCATGAAGATTCTTGATAAATGGAAATACCATTTCCTGCACTACCGAATACATTCTATCAGCTGGATAGTCCCTGAAAACGGACCATTTAAGTTGTGTTCCGTCAATAGTTCTCTCGCCGATTTTTACTTCCTTGGAAAATACACTTTCATACGGAAGTCCAAGCATAGCACTTTCCTTAGCGTGTGTATTATCAGACACATCCAAATCATGAATGAACATAAGATATGTCATTTGTTCAATGACATCCAAAGGATTTGTAAGACCTCCGGTCCAGAAAATCTCCCATAAACTATCAATTCTGTTTTTTAATTCACCTGTAATCATTTTCTAATGCTCCTTATCCCAGTTCCATTTATACTTTGTATAACGACCGTTTCCTATCTTTATTATTTTCTCTGCCTTTACCAGATCAGTTAATGTTCTCTGTACCGTTGTCGTACTTATTCCTGGCGTAGCCTCAACAATCTCTGTCTTAGTAATCGTACCCAAATGATTCTTAATCAGTTCCTCAATTCTATCAGGCTTAGGTACCTTCTTTTCCTCTACAATCTGTGCTCTGTCGAAGAATTCTCTATACGCAGCCACAATAACTCCAAGAATATACTTTACAAAAGGCTCATAGTCGTTTTCATCTTCTATCCAGCCCTGAGAGCTCTCCTGAAGAACATCATAATAACTGTCCTTCGTTCGCTCTATTAATTTCTCCAAGCTGATATATTTACCAACGATATAGTCATTCTGATAAAGTAACAATAAAGTCAGCAGTCTACTCATACGTCCGTTCCCGTCATTAAACGGATGAATGCACAAGAAATCAATAATAAACAAAGGTATAATCAAAAGAGCATCTGCTTCGCTTCTATTAATAGCCTCATTGTAAGCAGCACAAAGCTCTGTAATTGCCTCTGGAGTTTCCCATGCTGGTAAAGGCCTAAATCTTACAAATTTATTGCCATTAGCATCTTCTTCCTCAATTATGTTATCTGAATTCTTAAACCGTCCTCCGTTTGAAGTAGAATTTTCAAATTTATATAAATCTCTATGAAGCTGTAGAATGAAAGTATCACGGATTGGAATATGTGGAAAATTCTCATGTATAGTATTAAGTACATCTCTATATCCTGCAATCTCACGCTCGTTTCTTGTCTTAGGCATTGTCTTATCCAGCACAATCTTCTTCAAACGCTCATCAGAAGTATAAATGCCTTCAATTTTATTAGAACTCTCTGTACTTTGAATCTTTGCTACTTCAACTAGACTCTCCAGTACATCCGCATGACGTTCTGCAATTAATCGTTGCTCGCCCTTGTATTCATGAATTGTTGTAAGATATCCAACAATCTCCGGAGTAAGCAGTTTTTTCCATTTCTCCGTGTAATCAAATTTTCTCATTTCAATTACCTCATTAACAAATCAACTTCGTCATTTTATATATAATGACTTAATTGTATTATATATCTCAACTTCATCATTTTCAAGTCCAACTTCGTCATTTTTATTTCAATGACGAAGTTGAGACCATGGTGACGTAATTAAAAAAGGACCAGCTCATGCCGATCCTCATCATCTACCACATCCCCAATTAAATTGTCTTCAAGTTCCATTTTCTACATCTACTGAATCTATCCCGTTTCTACAGATGTATTATTTTTGTGTTATTTTTTCATCGTACCTACCCGCAAAGCCTTGCTATTACTGACTTTATAGAAGAATCGGCATAATCTGCCCCAGCAGACAAACAGTACCCTAATCATGCTAAAACTCCTTGTTTTTCTTAGATTTTCGATATTTACAGAATCTACAGATTAGTCGTATATATTCCTGTTAATGACTGAACAACAATTGAAACTACCGATATCATAGCCCAACAGCAAAATCCAAGAGCTATAGGTTTGCCACCCTTTTTGATTAAACTCACAATATTAGTATTAAGACCGATTGCACTCATTGCCATTGAAATAAAGAATTTAGCCAGCCACTTCATCCAACCTACAAATTTTCCCATGTAAAATATACTAAATCCGCTTTCTGGCAACACACCTACAACCGTCGTTATAAGCGATGCCCAAACAAAGAACAAAATAAACCAAGGAAATACTTTCTTAAATGAAAATGAATTACCTGTACTCTCATCCTTTGATTTTTTCATTCTATAAAGTGCCAGAACCATCGTAATTGGAATGATTGCAAGTGTTCTTGTAAGTTTTACGGTCACAGCTGTAGATAAAATCTGATTACATCCATATATTTCCTCTGCAGTTGACGCAGCTGCTGTCACCGAACTAGTATCATTAACTGCTGTTCCAGCAAAAACCGCAAATCCTTCACTTCCCATACCAATCATATGACCAAGCGTTGGAAAAATAAGTGCTGCCAGAACATTAAAAAGAAAAATAACAGATATGGCCTGAGCAATTTCCTCATCATCAGCATCTATTACTGGAGCAGTTGCTGCAATCGCAGAGCCACCACATATTGATGAGCCAACTCCTATCAGCGTTGCGATTTTTCCATCTATCTTTAGAATCTTCATCATTACAAAAGCAACAATTAATGATGTACTAATAGTACAGACAATTACAGGCAAGCTCTTTATTCCAACCTTAGCAATGGTTCCAAGATTAAGCGAAAACCCTAAAATAATAACTGCCCACTGCAATACTTTTTTTGATGTAAACTTGATTCCATCTTTCATATAATCAGATGTTGCAACCTTAGGTAAAATGAGGGTAATGATCATACCAATTATAATTGCAAATACAGGTGCTCCAATAACATCCAACTTAACACCTGCAATATTTGCACCACCAAGTATTGTTGCAACTGCAGCAATTACAATGCACAATATAATTCCATATATCTTTGCCAACTTAATTTTCATAAAAATCTCCCTTAATTTGATAACCTTCTACTTTTATTATAATAAGTTCTGTCTCAAATAATATAAATATTTCCCTTTATACATTTCCCTACAGTTCTTGCAATTAACGAACCACCTTCACCTGGCACACTTCCATCGCCTTTAATGCATTCTCATGAGTTTCCACGCTTACTCCTGCACAACAATTTGCATCTACGATTATTGGGACCTCAGGAAGAAATGCTTTCGCAATCATCACGTTTGAAATCACACAAATATCGGTACATAATCCAATGAATGTGATGCTTTTTATTTTTTCGGTGCGATCCATCTCAACTAGCAATGAACCAAGTTCTGAAGAACCGAAGGTAATCTTATCAATTGGAGCAGTGGTTCTTAACGCTTCTAATTCCGGTCTAATTTGCCACCCCTCTGTTCCCTCTATGCAATGTTCTACAGGAAGATTTTGTCCCTCCTGTGTATTGAGATAACAACTTTGATGGGTATCTCTTGTAAATAAAACAGCGCCATCAAATTCTTCTATTTTACGTTTCACATTTGGAACAATTGACTGAGCTTCCTTTGTTCCAAGCGCTCCATCAATAAAATCATTTTGCATGTCTACAACAATTAATACATCTTGCATTTATAAGTACTCCTGTCATTATATATATATATAGTATAGCACTTACGACTATTAAATTGATTCTAAATTATGAAATTAACTCTTCCATATCATCGGATTCATACCCCCTTCGACTCCAGTTGTACATCCCCTAGGTCCACCACCCTAAATCTATTGCAACAATCTAGTACTTTAGTTATAATAAAGTCAATCGTTTTCTAACAAAAAAGGGATTCTATTTAATTTATTGATATGGAGGTTATGAAAATGGCAGGCTTTACACCACACAAAAAAAGATCCATCAACGGAGTTGCTGTACAGCTTCATCTTGTTGTATCAATTGTTCTTTTTATCGCTTACATCATTCAGGTTGTTAAGAAAGAAACCCCAATTGGCGTCTTTATTATCTTTACAATCACTTTGCTTGGCCCTGTAATTGCAGAAGAAATCATTTTGAGAAAGAATTCGGACAGTCAGTTAATTAAGCATATCATGGGGATTGGATATGCAATTTTCTGTATCGCCGTTTTCTTTTTGACAGACCAGCAGCTGGTATTCACCTACGCATTTCCTATGATTCTTTGCGTTATGCTGTTCAATGATTTTCGATTTTCCGTTTTCATTGGTGTCGGAGTATCTGTGATATCCGTTCCACATGCAATTCGATTTATGGTAATCAATCAGTTTTCTGAAAAATCAATTGCCGCAGCGGAAATTGAAATTGCAGCTGTTATCTTAGTTTGTCTCTTTTCCGTACTGATCAGTAACGCTCTCGTGCGAACCAGCGAAGAACGAATGCAGGAAATCAAAGACGCAGGCGATAAAACAAAGGCACTTTTGGACAATATTCTTCACATTTCAGGAGAGCTTGCTGATTCTGTAAATGATGTGACCGATCAGATGAGTCAGCTATCTGCATCCTCTGAGGAAACCTTAGCCTCTATGCTTGAGGTACAAAACAGCACCGAGGAATCCGCAAACTCAGTACAAAGTCAGCTCTACAAAACGGAAGAAATCCAAAAGCAGGTACAATCCGTTTCTGACGCAACTGAAAATATTAGCAGCAACGTAGACGCTGCAGTTACCGCTGTCTCTGAAGGCAAGAAGAATATTGAGGAACTCCTCGCACTATCTCATGTTTCCGAACAGGCTGGAAAACAGGTTGTAGAGGTAGTCGATGGACTGAAGGAATCTACCGAGCAGATGGGAACCATTGTTTCATTAATCAATAATGTTGCTTCACAAACCAGCTTACTTGCTCTGAATGCAAGTATCGAGGCTGCTCGTGCGGGCGAAGCAGGCCGCGGCTTTGCCGTTGTAGCTTCTGAGATTTCAGGTCTCGCAGGACAGACACAATCAGCAACTGGCAACATCACAACCTTAATCAGCAACGTAACAAATGAAATAGGTCAGGTAATTGATGCCATCGGCACACTGCTCGACAGTAATAAGAGTCAGAACGAGTTCGCTGAGGTCACTGCGCAGAGCATCGAGCGAATCGTGGAAAGTGCAAATAATATTCGTGTAAATTCTGAAGGCTTAAGTGATGTAGTCACAAACCTTGAAGCAGCAAACAAAGAGATCGTGGACAGCATCCAGACAATTTCAGCGTTAAGCCAGGAAATTTCAGCGCACTCTACCAACACAGTCGCAACCACAGAACACAACCAGCTTTTAGTAGAGCATGTTCAGGAAATCGTTGTAGACATGTCGGAGGCAGCAGAAGCCTTAAAGAATGTTCAGTAATTCCAAGTTGAAATCAAAAATCCCATCGCAATCGCGATGGGATTTTTTCATCTCATTCCTTCTTTCGCTACACGTCTGCCAAAAATGAACCACAAACTCCGTCCCCCTGGCTCACCCTCTATCCCTCAATCACCATAAGCGCTGCCATAATGATACTTGGAACAATGATAATAATCGTATTTCGAAGCACACGCCATTTGATCTTTCGCCATACCTTCTCAGGCACATTTCCAACCTTTGGCACTTCCAAAATTGCGAGCACAATTGCAGATGAAAGAAAAATAAAATAGGTGTTCACCAAAAACAGATAGCCTGCGCCCAAAAGCATTCTCCAATAACCATTGGCAATGCTGTATCCACAGGTGCAAAGTGGCGGCATAAGCGCTGTCGCAATTGCAACACCTGGAATTACATTTGACTTCTCTTTTCGTGTAATCCCGATAATTCCAGCAAAGCCACCACACACAGCAATCAGCACATCCCAGAATGTAGGATTGGTTCGTGCAAGCAATTCACTGGTTACAGTATTTAGCGGTGTGATCAAAAAATATAGGGTGGATACCGCAAGTGAAATTACCACCTGAATCACAAATCCAATAAGAGACTTTACAAATATTTTTGAATCAAGAGCTGCGGAGCCATAGGCCATGGACAGGATACTGCCCATCAGCGGTGAAATCAGCATTGCACCGATAATCACAGCCGTTGAATTCATGTTAAGTCCAACTGATGCAATAATAATTGCCAGCATCAGAATACACATGTTTGAGCCTTTTATATTTGAGCTTTCCACAATTCGATCGTGAATAATATGATAGTCGGCAGTGTCATGCTTAATGGAAAAGATTTCTCTAAATGCTTCCCTGATTGAACGTCTTGAACTGTTCTTTTCCCCCAGTTCCCAGCCAAGCTCTTCAAGTTTTTCCTCCACATGTTCGATCTGCGCTTCAATGTGTTCTTCTAAACGCTCTTTATGCTCTTCGAAACGCTCTTCTATGTGCTCTTTCCTCTCCTCAAGTCGTTCCTCGACATGCTCTCGATGTTCTTCTAGGCGCTCCTCAACATGTTCTCGATGTTCCTCAATTCGTCCCTCCACGTGCTCGCGCTGCGCCGCCATCTGTTGTTCGATTTTTTCTAAAGAATCCCTCTTACTCAACTTTTTTATCACTCCTCATAAATGAACCACAAACTCCGTCCCCTAGGTTCACTTCTGGTATTTTCCGTTTTTTATCCAAACCTGCTCTGTAGATCTTGCAGCAGGTGTATTCTGCGCCATGACTCCAGACAATGTATGTGGCTTATAATACTCTTCCAATGCCTTTATTTCATCGGCTGACAACGCCAAATCCAAAGCTTTTACCGCTCCCTCCACATGCGAGATACCTTTAAATCTGATTTCCCTAAATTTGCATATTCCATTTTTATCACCCTGTTTTTTCATAACATCCTCGAGTGCTGCAATTATATCGCAGTTCTCTACATTTATTATAAACAATTTCAAAAAAAAGAGCGAAACCCTTTTTATGAGTTTCGCTCTGATGAATCACATCATAATTTTTGCTTCGCGCTTTTTACTTGCCAAGTTCAACTGCTGCAAGATATCCAGTGCTTGTAGCCTGATCCACCTTACCTGGCTTGATGGCATCTCCGATGATGGTATATGGGATATCTCCGCAAGCTTCTACAAGAGAATCTGTTGGAACCACCTTCATACCAAGTGCATAGAGAACGGTATCTGCTTCAAGAACCTTTTCTGTCTCATCAGGAAGCATTACCTTTACAAAATCCTTGCCAATCTCAAGACACTTTGTATTTTCAAGAAGAGTCATGTTCTCCTTAGCCATCTCGCGAACCAAGGCATCACGGTACATACCATATGCTTCATTTGCAACGCGAGGAAGCATCTCTACTACGGTCACCTCATGACCTGTCTTTGCAAGGAACAGACCCTGCTCAGATCCAATCAGACCACCACCGATCATAACAACCTTCTTGCCAGGTGTTACATTTCCGCGATATGCCTCAAGTGACTGATATGCATTCTCGATACCTGGAATTGGTGGAGTTGCAGGAAGAGTACCTGTTGCAATCATAACGTGAGTTGGCTTAACCTCATCGATAAATGCCTTGTCAACGGTTGTGTTCAGGCAAACCTTAATATCTCTGGTCTTAACGTCATTGATTAATACATTCTTGAAATTCATAAGGTCTGGCTTGTCAGTGTCAACATCGGTGAAGAAAAGCATTCCGCCTAAGAAATCATTCTTTTCAGCAAGAATTACCTCATGTCCTCTGTCCGCAGCTGTGATTGCAGCCTGCATACCAGCAGGGCCACCACCAATTACAAGAACCTTTTCCTTCGTCTTTGCTGGCTCAAGCTCATATGGATCGAATGGAAGGTTTGCAAGCGGGTTGATGGTACAGAAACCAACGTGTCTTGCAAGCTCAACACTATCGAATGGAAGGTCAGTATATCCTTCTTCTGGAGAACCAGGGAAGCACTTAAAGCATCTTAAGCAACGACGGATGGTCTCAGGCTTTCCAGCGCATGCTTTGTTTGCAAGCTGAGGATCAGCCAGACTCTGACGACCAAGAACAATGTAATCAGCCTCGCCCTTTGCAATGATATCTTCCATCTGCTCTGGAGCATTGATACCGCCAATGACACCAACAGGCATTGAAGTATATTCTTTTACAATCTTTGATAAAGAACGGTTGCAACCATGTTCTACGAACATAGATGAGAACTGATGGGTAACAATTGCATCATAATAGATTCCTGTTGAAATCTGGATGGAATCGATGATGCCTTCGAGCATATGAGCAAACTTTCCTGTCTCTTCTGGAGTGATACCGCCTTCGTAGGTATCATCACCACTGATACGGAGCTCGATTAAGAAATCAGGTCCCATTGCGTTACGAAGAGTCTCAAGTAAATACTTAGGGAAGCGGGTTCTGTTCTCAAAAGATCCGCCGTACTCATCCGTACGCTTATTGAGAAGTGGGCTTAAAAACTGAGTCATAAGGAATCCATGTCCACCATGGATAATAACTCCGTCATAGCCTGCAGCCTGCATAAATTTTGCTGCAGTAACGAAATCATTCGCGATACGCTTCATATCGTCTTCGTTCATCGCACGAACCTTAACTCCAGTGAGCTTATTTACCTCATCGTTTGGTCCGATTGCCTCTTCGCCTGGTCCAAAAGGAATCTTCTCTGAACCTGGGTGAGCGAGCTCACAGATTGCAATTGCACCGTGCTTATGAATACGACGAGCATACTCTCCTACGCGGTCACAGGCAAAGCTGTTTGTGTCGGTAAAGTCAATTGGTGGAAGTGGAATACGGCAGGCATCTGTAAAGTTAACATCAACTTCACCTACTGCAACGACTGCATCACCACCACGTGCAATGCTCTCAAGCTTACGGAAAGACTTGTCTGCAGCATGTGGATCACATGCAATAAGACCAAAAGCCATTGGCGCACTCTCAATGCGGTTTTTCATTGTAAACTTGTTGTTGAGCTTTAAAGGCTCAAATAAATGTGGAAACTGATTCATAAAACCCTCCTTTATTATAATCCGTTTCTTTTTTCCCTAATGCGTTCTTCTTTCAAGACCATTGCTGCGATAGTACTCATCCTTTTCCTCGTACATTCGCTGATCCGCAAGAATGGAAATCTGACGAAGTGTCATATCCTTCGCCTCACGTCTGGTAACATATCCGCAGGAAACACTAAGCTTATGTCCGGTCTTTTCGCTCCAGGTCTCAGTGCTCTCCTTCACGTTCTTTTTGATGCGTTCAAGCAACTCATCCTCCGCAAAAATGACAGCAATAAATTCATCTCCGCCCATGCGGTATAGTTTTCCATATGGATTAAAGCATTTCTCCAGACACTCTGCTGCTCCAATCAAAAGCTCATCGCCAACAATGTGTCCATAAGAATCATTCATCGCCTTAAGTGAATTGACATCCATGGAAACATATACAAAATCATCGCGAAGTCCATCCTCAACCAGCTGCTTTAAATCTCGCTCAAAGGCATGACGGTTAAAGGAACCTGTCAGACTGTCCGTTGTTGATATTTCCATCCAGGTTTGGACCTTGCGCTTTTCATTTGCAATCAGTTCGTTCTGAAGCATGATATAGATATATACATCCGCGATTGCAACGGCCACATAGGTCGTTCCAATGGTATAGGCAGATTCAATCAATGCTCCCGCAATCATAAACAGGATATAACCTGCTACAGCAAACACATCATGAAGTCCCACTTTTTTTGCATTTTTGATAATGAAAAAAGTCAGATATAAAAGAGTAACGACTGGAATTGCAGTGACAACACTATACAAAGTTCCAGTGGTATAATGTCCGTCCACAAACTCAAACGCATTTCCCGTAATCGCAAGTACAACTGAAATCAGAAAAGAAACCACGTTAAAGGCAGCGCAGATATATGCGCTAACTCTCATCTGAACAAGATTATGTGTTTCCCTCATGTAACTGTACATGTACAGGCAGAAAATCAGAGCAAGAATAGAGCCCATACACAGCGAAAGAACCGTAAACCAATAGGTTAAATGACCTAAAATCAGGGAACCATCAAAGGCCCAATTCAAAAAGTCCATAAAAAGGCCCCAGACTTCAGCAAGCAACAGAAGTGCAAACAGTCTTGAAGTCTTAGAATATCCATAATTTCCAAAGGTAAAGCTACTGATTAATACAATCAATATAATAATACAAAGAATGTCCATGCAAACACTGCTTAATGCAGCAAGAGCATTTTGACTTGGCTCATAAAAGCAAAACATAACACAGGCCACACACACAGCAATCACAAGACAAAATAGCGCTGTCAAAACCTTTCGCATGGTCATTTTGCTTTTTGAAGCATTTACCGAATTTTCCATACAATAAATCCCCATCCAATGCTACACATAAAAAAATAATACTGTTCTTTATTGTACAATGGATTTTACATTTTGTAAAACATAGGATTTCCCAATTAACTATTTTAATATTTTCACATCGGTGATAGCATCCACCCACTTGCCACCATCTGATCGGTACATTTCTAGGCTATTCACCACAACCGTTCTCACTCGAATTGCTTCTCCGCCTCCATCTGGATCAAAACTGCCGGCAGCAGAAATCACAAAATGCTCATCTCCCACTTTTCCCAAATAAAACATGACATGTCCCGGCAATCGAATAATTGCTCCTGGTTCAACCTTTTCCAAATCCGAGTACTTTTTCTCGCTTGTGGTATCCTTCTCCCAATGGATGGTGGTACAGTCCATCTCTGCCTGATTTGCAGAATTTCTAGGAAGTGAGAATCCAAAGCATTTATATACCTCTCTGGTGTATAAGGAGCAGTCTCTTAAATCATTCATTCCGCCCCAGCCATAGCGGTCCCCCAGGCTTTTAAACATCAATTCAATCAGATTTCTTCCAGTATATGGCAGATATCCAAAGCTTACATCTTCATTGACCGGAAGCAGAGTGTATCGATACTCAAGCCTTCCTCCTTCTCCGCGCACTGGAACCTTTACAACATAGTTGTCATACACATATCTTCTTCCAACCACCTCCGGCTGCCTGTCAACCGGAACCACCTCAAGCCTGGTGCCCATAAAAAGCTTTAGTCTTGAAACCTCCGGCTGTGAATCATCCACACAAAGCTCCGTGGTATTCCCCGTGTATACAACAAAATCCTCAATATTTGTTGCCGCAAGCATCGCCTCATAGTCCTCGCATATTGCGACATCGCTGGACTTAATCCAGCCCATACAAATCTCAGAAAAAGCATAATACCACTGGCCATCCTTTGATGTATGTACAATTAAAAGAGGTTCATTCATCAGGACATCCGAAATCTGTAAGGTATCTGAATCCAGATTATCCTCGGTGCTGTTAATCAAATCATCCGTTGGATATGAGCGCAAATCAGAGCGAACCACTGCGATTCCATACTGATAATGATTAGCACGAACTGCTGCACCGTTTGCATTCTCAATAATCGGCTTCCAGTAACTCTTTGGCAACTGTTCACCATTCATGTAATAGGCTCTGCGCGGAATCTTACAGCTCTTTACCAGGTCACTGCGACGACCATCCGTAAATACCTGCGCAGGCTTGCTCAAGTCAAACGCAAACAGTCCTCTTTCCAGCAGGTCTGCTACAATATGGTCATTTAACTCTTTGATATCCGCTTCTTTCATGATAATGGCGTCAGGGTCTTTCATTCCCTGAATCCAAAATTCTGGATCCAGCATATCCGCTGATACACCTGGAGCAGTTCTCACATAATCGCTGTTTACCGCACCTGAAAATTCTCCCCTCTGCTCTGTATTTTCCTCATTCTTATCTTTCCGGCCGAAAAAGCTACAGCTGCATAAAGAAAATGTCAGCGCCAATGTAACCATGAAATATATCGTTTTATGAAATAAATTACGTTTCATAGAATATCTCCTGTATAAAAATAGAGTTTCGCTTGCGAAACTCTCGCGCCGCTTTTGCGTCGCCAATGCGACATTTTTCATCTGCAAAAGCATGCGCATCCTCTCGGAGCCTTTTTACTGTATAGGAAATTGGAGCAATTTCCTATACAGTAAAGAAAGCCTCTCCTTTGCTTTTTACATCATAGTGAGGCCTTTTAAAAGTCACTATATTGTAAGGTCCTTTACGACCTCTCCTGCAATAATCAGTCCGGCTACGGATGGAACAAACGCCAGACTTCCTGGCAAAGAACGCTTATTTGCGCTGTTTGGATCCGCCTCAACATCGTAATCCTCTGTCATTGGTGTGCGCGCTAACTCTGTCGAATAAACCACCTTTAGCTTTTTGATGCCGCGCTTTTTGCACTCGTGACGCATAACCTTTGCCAAGGGACATACAGAGGTCTTGTAAATGTCTGTCACCTCAAATTTTGTCGGATCGATTTTGTTTCCCGCCCCCATGCTGCTGATGACAGGAACTTTTACTTCCTTCGCCTTCATAATAATTTCGAGCTTAGCGGTCACTGTATCCACCGCATCAACGACATATGAATAACTCGAAAAATCAAATTCACTGGCGTTTTCAGGCAAAAAGAAACACTTATGCACCGACACCTTTGCCTCAGGATTAATCTCTAAAATTCGATCCCGCATCACTTCAACCTTTGGCAGTCCAATGGTTTTATGGGTAGCGATAATCTGTCGATTGATGTTCGTCAGACTTACCTCATCATTATCGACGAGCACAAAGCTTCCCACCCCGGTTCTTGCCAATGCCTCGACAACATATCCACCGACACCGCCGACGCCAAACACAGCGACCGTCGCCTTTGCAAGCGTTTCCACGCCTGTCTTTCCAATTAAAAGTTCACTTCTGGAAAACTGAGTTAACATCTCTTCCTCTTTCCTTGGACATCCATCGGATATCCATCTTATTTTTCAAACGCTACGAAATCGTCTCGTTCATACTTCCTGTGCGATATCCCTTTAAATCCAAAGAAACATACGCAAATCCATACTCTTTAAAAGCTGTATAAAGCTTTGTCCGAAGAGCTTCGTCCATCATTTTTGCGATGTCCTCAGGCAGAAGTTCAATTCTTGCGACAAAATCCTTCTCCCCATGAATTCGGACACGAAACTGCTCAAAGCCAAGATCCATCAAAAGCTGTTCCGCCTGGTCTACCATTGTAAGCTTTTCCGTTGTGATGGTTTCCCCATACGGAAAACGCGATGCCAGACAGGCAAAGGATGGCTTGTTAAAGGTAGGGAGCGAAAGTTCCTTTGAAAGCTCACGAATTTCAGATTTATAAAGGCCGGCCTCCTGAAGCGGACTCTTGACTCCAAGTTCTTTAATTGCCATCAGTCCAGGGCGATAATCTCCATTATCATCCATATTGGAGCCCTCCACAACTGCAGCGCACTGATGTTCCTTTGCAGTGCGAATCAGCTCCGAAAAGATTGCCTTCTTACACAGGTAGCAACGGTTGACTGGGTTTTCTCGAAAGCCCTCTATTTCCATCTCGTTGATGGTCACGATTTCCTGACAAACACCAAGTTCTTTGCAAAACGCAACCGCCTCCTCATACTCTCGTCTCGGAAAAGCACCTGAGGCTGCCGTAACCGCAATCACCTTGTCCCTGCCCAATACGTCGACAGCCACCTTCAGCAAAAAGGTGGAATCCACACCGCTCGAATATGCGACAGCAACGCTTCCCAGTTGAAGCAGATATTCTTTTAGCTGATTATATTTTTCCTGTAACATAATTAATCCTTTTTATTGATTCTTAATTTTCTTTTTGTGGTTCTTCCCCACTCATAGAATCGTAATGATCCAGAAAATGATGTCGCACACCGCCCGTTTTATAGCCAATCAGCGTATCAAGCATAACATTCTCTGTGGAACGGAAGATATTGCTCTCCACAAATGGATTCGTCTTTTTTAATTCTGCAATTAAATGCTTGACCTCCATTCGCTTTGACTCACTGCTGCCATCCTCATAAACAGTCCAGCAGGTCTCCGTAAACTTACAGGCGCACTGTAAAAATTCAAGCTGGTAAGCATCTCGCCACGCCTTTATATCTTCCTCGCGAAGCAGATACATTGGACGAATCAACTCCATCCCTTCAAAATTTGTACTGTGAAGTTTTGGCATCATTGACTGCATTTGCGCGCCATAAAGCATGCCCATCAAAACAGTCTCAATCACATCATCGTAGTGATGCCCGAGCGCAATCTTGTTACAGCCCAACTCCTTTGCCTTTGCATACAGATGTCCTCTTCTCATTCTCGCACAGAGGTAGCAGGGGTTCTTTTCAATTTCAAAGACAGAATCAAAAATATCTGATTCAAAGATGGTCACAGGAATCCCAAGTTTATTTGCATTGTTCTCGATTCTCTCGCGGTTAACTGGCAGATATCCAGGATCCATCACTATAAATTCAAGTTCGAAATCCTTTTGTCTATGGCGCTTTAGCTCCTGAAAGAGTTTTGCCATCAACATAGAATCCTTGCCTCCGGAGATACATACTGCAATGCGATCTCCATCTGAAATCATATCATAGGTCTTGATTGCTCTCGCAAAAGGCGAAAACAGACGCTTATGCCAGGTTTTCTGGATACCGCGCTCAACTTCCTCCTGAAATGTCAAAACCTTATCCTTCTTTTTTGTCTCATCACTGACTAATATATTTTGATCCATGATTCATTCACTTTCATAATCTTTGCGCCTATACGCCTGTAATAATTCCTCCGCCGAGCACTCTCTGCTGATCATAGAAGGCCACCGCCTGACCCGGAGTGATTGCGCGCACTGGTTCTAGGAACTCACATCTTAGCATATCCTCAGACACATAACTGACCCTGCACTCTGCAGGCTTTGCCGCATATCTGATTTTTGCAGAAATCACAGTATTCTCTTCAAAGCGTTCCACTCCCATATGGTTGATTTCGTTGCAATACAGCACGGTACCATAGGCATCCTCTTTGCTCAATACCACCTGATTTTTCTCAGGATCTATGCGCTGCACAAAAAGTCGGCTCTCCGCTGAGATGCCAAGTCCCTTGCGCTGTCCAATGGTATAATGATAAATCCCCTTATGACGGCCAAGCACGTTTCCGTCTGTATCTACAAAATCTCCCGGTTCTGGCAATTTGACACCTGTATCTCTCAAAAAGCGACCATAGTCATCATCTGGAATAAAGCAGATGTCCATGCTCTCCTTCTTCTGCGCTACTGGAAGGTTGATTTTTGCAGCTATGGCGCGAATCTCCTCCTTCTCATAATCACCAAGTGGAAAAATCGTGTGCGCCAGCTGTTCCTGCGTCAAATGACACAGGGCATAGGTCTGATCCTTTTTATCCGTGATGGATTTCACGAGCGCAAACCGTTTGTTTTCCAGCTGCTCAATTCTTGCATAATGCCCCGTCGCAACATAATCCGCTCCAAGTTCCTTTGCTCTCGCCAAAAGAGCCTCCCACTTGATATGACGGTTACAGCGAACACACGGATTTGGAGTTCTGGCATGAAGATATTCCGACACAAAATTATCCACAACCTTTGCCTTAAATTCCTCCTGAAAATCCAACACATAGTGAGGAATTTCCAGCAAATCACATACGCGCTTTGCATCGCTAACCGCAGATGCCGCGCAGCAGGTACTTCCATTCTGAAGCTCCTTCATATTTTCGGGCTGCCACATTTGCATGGTGACACCAATCACCTGATAGCCCTGTTCTTTTAAAAGGTATGCAGCGACAGAAGAATCCACACCTCCACTCATACCTACAACAACTTTTTTATGTTCACTCATCTCTTTATTCCTTATCGTAAAATAGAGTTTCGCTGGAGAAACTCTCCCGCCGCTTTTTGCGTCGCAAATGCGACAATTTTCATCTGCAAAAGCGTGCGCATCCTCGCGAAGCCTTTTTCATGTAAAAGAAATTGTTCCAATTTCCTTTACAGAAAAAAACCGAAGAATAACAAATGAGTTATCTTCGGCTAATAAACTCCTGTTTATGTCTGTATTACCAACATAATATCAGGCCAGTATTTTGTCAATCAAAACGGTGCTTTTCCAGATGAGGATTGGCACATTTTTATGCATTGCAAGCATTGACATTTTAGATGCTTGCGAAGCCCTTTTCAAGGTCAGCAATAATATCATCAATATGCTCAGTTCCAATCGAAAGACGAATGGTATTCTGCTGGATATTCTGATCCTCTAATTCCTCATCGGTCAACTGTGAATGAGTAGTTGATGCAGGATGAATTACAAGGCTCTTAACATCTGCCACGTTTGCAAGAAGTGAGAAAATCTCAAGATTATCGATAAACTTCCAAGCCTCTTCCTTTCCGCCCTTGATATTAAAGGTAAAGATACTTGCTCCACCATTTGGGAAATACTTGGTGTAAAGCTCATGATCTGGATGATCCGCAAGTGATGGATGATTTACCTTTTCTACCTTTGGATGGTTTGCAAGGAATTCAACAACCTTCTTGGTGTTCTCCACATGTCTGTCAAGACGAAGGGATAAGGTTTCTGTTCCCTGAAGAAGAAGGAAGGCGTTGAATGGTGAAATCGTAGCCCCGGTATCGCGAAGTAAAATTGCTCTGATATAGGTAACAAATGCTGCTGGTCCAACTGCATCATAGAAGCTTACTCCGTGATAGCTTGGGTTTGGCGCTGCAATGTTTGGATACTTGCCGCTAGCCTTCCAGTCAAACTTTCCTGACTCTACGATAATTCCGCCAAGAGTGGTTCCATGTCCGCCAATGAACTTTGTTGCAGAATGAACAACAATATCTGCGCCATGCTCAAATGGACGGAAGAGATATGGTGTTCCAAAGGTATTGTCTACCACCACAGGGAGTCCCTGCGAATGAGCAAGTGCAACAATTGCATCGATATCTGGAATATCTGAGTTTGGATTTCCAAGTGTCTCAAGATAAACGGCTCTGGTGTTTGGCTGAATCGCTGCCTTAATTTCGTCCAAATTGTGTGCATCTACGAAAGTTGCAGTAATTCCATACTGTGTTAAGGTGTGTGCAAGAAGGTTATAGCTTCCACCATAGATGGTCTTCTGTGCAACA